>CAZUPP010000018.1:0-73777 GCA_964622095.1 uncultured Verrucomicrobiales bacterium | reverse complement strand
AAGACCACGGCTCAGCGCCTTGCAGCCATCATCAAGTCCTCCCGGCAGATCATGCGGAAGGATAAGGGGCTGAATGGCGACCTGGACCGCCTGCCGCTCTTGACCTGGGTGATGTTTCTCAAGTTTCTCGATGATATGGAGCGGGCTTGGGAGGATGAGGCCGTCCTTGGCGGGCAAGCCTATGATCCGGTCATCGATGCTCCCTACCGCTGGCGGGATTGGGCGGCTGACGCTGATGGAATCTCCGGGGAAGACCTCCTCAAGTTCATCAATCAGGATGAAGCCATGCGGCCTGATGGGGTGCGCGGGCCTGGGCTTTTTGCTTGCCTGCGCGGCCTGCGTTCCCCCACAGGTCGGGGGCGGCGTGAGGTGGTGGCTAATGTATTTAAAGGCGTCTCAAACCGAATGGAATCGGGTTACCTTCTGCGGGACGTCATCAATAAGGTGGGTGAAATCTCATTCCGCTCCAGCGAAGAGATCTACACTCTCAGCCGTCTCTATGAGAACATGCTGCGGGAGATGCGCGATGCCGCTGGCGATAGCGGTCCGCCTCGGACCACAACCGCGCACGTGGAAATCGAGCAAACACCAACCAATCTGCAAATCATGACGACACATTCATCTGCAATGAACGAACGTTCATTTGTTGGACCGTGTCGCGGGTCGACCCTATCTCAATAAACTCTTTTTCACTTTTTTCACCCCGGACGTCCCGGACGCTCCGGACGTGTCGCGCCCTCTCGATTTCTGAGTTAGGTTATATCTTAGAATCCACGCGATATCGAGACCACCCGATGGAGCGCCATCTCACCGCCGCCCATCAATCAGCCTTTACCCGCCGCACCTGCCTTCCTCCTGCCCCCTCTTGCCACTCCCTTTCAGCCCATGAGCTCCTCCCATCCTCTTCCATCCTCTTTCCACCGTTATACCCCCCGTCTGCCATGCCCATTTTACCGGTCGGTCTAACCACCCAGGATTCCGTAACTCCCTCATGCTCAATCCTTCTCCCCCTTCCGGGTCCAGTCTTTTTCTTTTTACCGAACGTTCGGTAAAATAAAAAAACCGCCGTCCCCCGCCTGAACCGCATCGTTCCGATCCTGCCACCACCTCACCTGAATTCGCTTTTCACCGTTCATGGCGCTCAACCCGCCCCTGCCTGACCCCCCCCAGGTCCAGCGCGCGCCAGCCCGGCGCAGTCGCTACCTCTACGCGGAGCTGGCCGTGCTCTATTTCCTGCTGCCGCTGAGTCTCTGGGTTTTCCGGACGGAAATACGCGGGGTGCTGGTATTTATTTTCGCCGCGCTGCTCATTCTCAGCTTTCTCCTGCTGCTCTTCGACCAATCCTTCCGCGCCTCCGGCGAGCGCCTTTTCTCTCTGAAAAATAATCCCGCCGCCCGCCGCGAGGTGAAATGGGTGTTTCTGCGCTGGGGTATCGGAACCATTTTCGTGATCATCGCCACCCTCATTTTATTGCCGGAGCGTCTCTTTTCTTTTCCGCAGCGCGCCCCCCAGATCTGGATTCTGGTCATGCTCCTCTATCCGCTCCTGAGCGCTTTCCCGCAGACCCTGTTTTTTCGGACTCTCTTATTCAACCGCTACGCACAGATTCTTCCCAGCCGGCACGCCATGACCATCACCAGCGCTCTGAGCTTCGGCCTTTCACATTTATTTTTTAATAATTGGATCGCACCCCTCGGCACTCTCTTCGCCGGTTATCTCTTCGCGCACACCTACGCGAAAACCCGCTCGACCCTCGTGGCCTCCCTGGAGCACGCGCTCTGGGGTAATATGCTCTTCACCACCGGACTCGGCTGGTTCTTTTTCACCGGCTCAATCAATTGAAAATTCACGCCGCTCGGCGATCCTGACTTTCCCCGGAATTGCCCGGGAGACGTATCCAATCCATCGATGGCCAAGGCAACGAAGACGACCGCAAAGGGCAAGCCCACGAAAACTCTGGAGCCAGAGGTCGTCCGCCTTCGCGGCGCGCACCAGAACAACCTGAAGCACGTTGACCTGGACCTGCCTCTCGGCGTGCTCAACGTCATCACCGGCCCCAGCGGCAGCGGCAAGAGCAGCCTCGCCTTTGACACGATCTACGCGGAGGGCCAGCGGCGTTATGTCGAAACCTTCAGCCCCTACACGCGGCAGTTCTTCGACCGCATGGACAAGCCAAAGGCGGACGCGATTGATGGCATCCCTCCTGCCATCGCCATCGAGCAGACCAATAGCGTCAAGAGCACCCGCAGCACCGTCGGCACGATCACGGAGATCAATGAATACCTGAAGCTGCTCATGCCCCGGCTGGCGCGCGCTTTCAGCCCGGAATCCGGCCGCGAGATCCGTCCGGAGACAACCCAGTCCGTTATGCAGACGCTCTTTGAAGAGCGCCAGGGGCAGCGCATGCTCATCACCTTTCCGATCGTGGTCCCTGCCGGGCGCAAACCGGCGGAGTTTTTCGAGTTTCTTCAGGGGCAAGGTTACCTCCGCGTCTGGCTCGAGGGCGAGACGGTGCGGGTGGACGAGCCCACCCGGCGCAAGCGGCTGCCCGGCCAGGTCCTCGTCATCCAGGACCGGATCGCGATCACGGAGGAGAACCGCTCGCGCCTGAGTGAGGCCCTCGAAGCGGCCTTTCGCTTCGGCAAAGGCAAGCTCGTCGCTATCGCGCCCGATGACGGCGGAGCGGAGCACCGCTTTTCCCGCGGCTGGCATGATCCACATGATGACATTGATATCCGGCCGCCCAGTCCGCCGCTTTTCAGCTTCAACAACCCGCTCGGCGCCTGCCCGAACTGCAATGGCTTTGGCCGGGTCATCGGGCTGGATATTCACAAGGTTATCCCCGACCGCACGAAGACCATTCGCGAAGGCGTCATCCGCGCCTTCACCGGCTCGACCTATAAGGAATCCCAGCGCGATCTCATCCGGGCTGCGGAGCGCAATAACGTCGACGTCGACACGCCCTTTGAGGATCTCCCGGAGGCTGATCAGGACTGGGTGCTCGAAGGTGAGGTGGATATCGATGGCGATGAAGCCTGGGAGCAGGGCCTCTGGTACGGCGTCTACGGGTTCTTTCACTGGCTGGAATCCAACACATACAAGATGCATGTGCGGGTCTTTCTCAGCCGCTTCCGCGGCTACCATCTGTGCCCGGACTGTCACGGCGGCCGCTTCCAGCCTGATGCCCTCAACTACCGCCTCTGCCCGGGGCTGAATGGATCCCGTGAGCTGGCTCAGCTCAGTCAGATCGAGAGCTACACGCTGCCTGATCTTTTTCAATTGCCCGTCGATCGCCTCCTCGATGTTGTGCAGCGGCTTGAGGCGCCCGCGGGCGATCACACCACGGAATTGCTCCTGGATGAGGTGCGCTCACGTTTGAGCTATCTGCGTGAGGTCGGTCTGGCCTACCTGAATCTCGACCGCTCCACCCGCACGCTTTCCGGCGGGGAATTGGCCCGGGTCAATCTCACCACCTGCCTGGGAGCTTCCCTCGTGAACGCTCTTTTCGTCCTGGATGAACCCAGCATCGGCATGCACGCACGCGATGTCGGCCGGCTCATCCGCGTCCTGAAGCGCCTGCGTGATAACGGCAACACCCTTCTCGTCGTGGAGCACGAGGAAGCGGTCATTCGCGCCGCGGACAATCTGATCGATGTTGGCCCCGGGCGTGGCGTGCATGGCGGCGAGATTATTTTCACCGGCCCGCGTGACGAACTGGAGGCGCTCGAGGAAGAGGAGTCGCTCACCGCGGATTATCTGAGCGGGCGGCAAAGCATTCCCGTCCCGCCCACACGCAGGTCCGGTCACGGCTCCCTGACCATCCGCGAGGCGAGCGAGAATAACCTCAAGGGCCTCACGGTGGAGATCCCCCTGGGCACCCTGACCTGCATCACCGGCGTCTCGGGCTCGGGCAAAAGCACCCTCATCCATCAGGTGCTCTACCGCCATCTCGCCCCGCAGCTCGGCCTGGAAGTGGAAGAGGAACCCGGCACGTGCGATGGCGTCACCTTCGATGCGCCCATCAGCGAGCTGGTGCTCGTCGATCAGGCGCAACTCGCCCGCACTCCGCGCTCGGCTCCTGCCCTTTACATCGGCGTCTTTGACGCGATTCGCGATCTCTTCGCCGCCTTGCCCGATGCCGCCGCGGCCGGTTTCACCCGGGGCGCTTTCTCCTTCAACTCCGGCCCGGGCCGCTGTCCGCGCTGTCAGGGTAACGGCTATGAGAAGGTGGAAATGCAATTCCTCAGTGACGTCTTTGTCACCTGCCCGGAGTGCGAGGGCCGCCGCTATCAGGCAGAACTCCTCCAGATCCAGATCGCCGGTCAGAGCATTGCGGACATCCTGGAGCAGACGGTGGATGAAGCGGTGTCCTTTTTCCGCGAAGAGGTGGAAGGCGCGGGAACCATCGCGGACAAGCTCGAGCTGCTCCAAAGCGTCGGCCTCGGATATCTGCGCCTCGGCCAGCCGCTCAACACCCTTTCCGGCGGGGAATCGCAACGGCTCAAACTCGTCGGTCATCTGGCCGGTCGCGTGGGCAAAGGCAAGGGTAACGCGGACGGTCAGCCGCTCCTCATTTTCGATGAGCCCACCACCGGCCTGCACTTTGATGATGTTGCCCTGCTCCTGCGCACCTTTCAGCGCATGGTCGAGACCGGCTGCTCGCTCATCGTCATTGAGCACAACCTGGAGGTGATCAAGTGCGCGGACTACCTTGTCGATCTCGGTCCGGAAGGCGGCGAGGGCGGAGGCGAACTCATCGCGGCGGGCACCCCGGAGGAAGTCGCGGCCGTCGAAGGCTCGCATACCGGTCGTTACCTCAAGGAAATCCTCCAACGCTCCTGGGCGCAGCGCGGTCACCAGATCCAATCAGGCCGCCAAGCCAGGGCAACCGCCGGGGAACGGATCGCCGCACGCGGCCCCGCCCGACGCGCCAAGGCACAGACCAGCCCCCCTCTCTATGAAGAAAGCGCGGTCCCGGCCCTGCGCGTCGCCGAGGAAGAAGATCCCTTACCGGAAAAGGCCCTGGCGGAACGCCCTCCGCACCCGGAGATCCAGATTCATGGCGCCCGGCAGCATAACCTGAAGAACATCAATCTCAGCATTCCCCGCAATGAGATCGTCATTCTCACCGGCCTGAGCGGTTCGGGTAAATCGACCCTCGCCTTTGATATTCTCTTTGCCGAAGGCCAGCGGCGTTTTCTCGATAGTATGTCGCCCTACGCGCGGCAATTCGTCGATCAGCTCGAGCGCCCGGATGTCGACCTCGTCAAGGGTTTGCCGCCCACCGTCGCCATTGAACAGCGCATCGCCCGGGGCGGGGTGAAAAGCACGGTCGCGACCGTGACGGAGGTCTACCATTTTCTGCGCCTGCTCTTCAGCAAGGCGGGAACCCAGTACTGCCCGGACCACCCGGACACACCCGTGGTCAAGCAAAGCTCCGCCGCCATCGCCAAGCGCGTCCGGGAACTGGTCAAGGGAGGCGGGCGCGTCCTCGTCCTCGCGCCGCTCGTGCGCGCGCGGAAGGGTTACCATACAGAGGTAGCCGCCTGGGCCGGCAAACGCGGCTACCAGCAGCTCCTCGTCGACGGTCAGCTTCAGCAGATCAAAGGCTTCCAGCGGCTTGAACGGTTCCGTGAGCACACCATCGATGTCGTCGTCGGTGAGGTGCGCGAAGCAAACAGGGCCGACGCCCGTCGAATCGTCGATGAAGCGCTCGGCATCGGCAAAGGCGTGGCCCGCCTTCTGGACCCGAAAAACATTCTCCAGGTCGTCAGCACGGAGATGAGCTGCCCGGAATGTCACCGTTCCTTTGACGAACTGGACCCGCGCCTTTTTTCCTTCAACTCGCCCCATGGCTGGTGCCCGGAATGCCGGGGGATGGGCGTGGTCTGGAGCCGCCCGAAACGTGACGACCAGGAAAGCAACGAGAGCCAGTTGGAAGTCGAAATGCGCTCGGAACGCTCCCTCGCTGGCGCCGATGCCACGGAGGTGAGCATCTGCCCAGGCTGCGAAGGCAAACGCCTCAACGAAGTAGCGCTCAATGTTCGGCTCCAGGGCTGGGGGATTGACGATTTCACCGGGGTCAGCGCTCGCCGCTGTCTCGAAATGCTGCACGGCCTGAAGTTCAGCGGCCGCGATGAAGCCATCGCTAAAGACATCATCCCGGAGATCGACCAGCGTCTGAGCTTCCTGGAATCCGTCGGGCTGGATTATCTGCATCTTTCCCGCGGTGCCACCACTCTGAGCGGCGGGGAAAGCCAGCGCATCCGGCTGGCCGCGCAGTTAGGCTCGAATCTGCGTGGAGTCCTCTATGTGCTGGATGAACCGACCATCGGCCTGCACCCGCGCGATAACCGGCGCCTGCTCGAGACGCTCACCAGATTGCGCGACAAAGGGAACAGCCTGCTCATCGTCGAGCATGACGAGGACACCATGAAGCGGGCGGACTGGGTCATCGATCTCGGCCCGGGCGCCGGCCGCGAGGGCGGCGTGGTCACCGCGCAGGGACCGCTCCTGGAGATCATGCAGAACCCGGACTCCCGCACGGCCTTTTGCCTGACCCATCCCCTCGATCATCCGGTTAATGGCAGTCGCCGCCCGACCTCCGGCAAAGATCTGGCATGGATTGAGGTGACCGGCGGGCGGGCCAATAATCTGCACCGGGTTGATTTCAAACTGCCCATCGGCCGGTTGGTTGGTATCACCGGCATTTCCGGCGCGGGCAAAAGCAGTCTCATGCGCGGGGTCCTGCTGCCCGCTGTGAAGGATGCCCTGACCACCACGAAGAAGCCGAAGAAATCCGCCGCCGCGTCCCGGCCAAAACGCCGCCGGGTGGAGCAGCAGGAAACGCTCGCTGACCTCCAGGCCCGGCAGACCTGGGACTCAATCACCGGCACGGAGTTCCTGGAGACGGTCTATGAAGTCGATCAGTCACCCATTGGCAAAACCTCGCGTTCCACCCCCGCCACTTACCTGAAGATCTTTGATGACATCCGCGCGCTCTTTTCTCAGGTGCCGCTCGCCCGGATGCGCGGCTACGATGCCAGCCGATTCTCCTTTAACACCGAAGGCGGCCGGTGCGAAACCTGCCGGGGCAATGGCATGCTCAAGCTGGAGATGAATTTCCTGCCATCGACCTGGGTCGATTGCCCGGATTGCCACGGTAAACGCTATAACGACGCGACTCTGGAGGTGGAGTTTGACGGGCGCACCATTGGGGATGTCATGCTGATGACCATTGCCGAGGCTGCCGAGTTCTTCGCCGCTCACCCCAAGCTTCAGCGCACCCTGCAACTCCTTGTCGATACCGGCCTGGGCTACCTGCAGCTCGGTCAGCCCAGCCCGACCCTCAGTGGCGGGGAAGCCCAGCGCATCAAGCTGGTCTCGCAACTGGCCAAGGGCGCCCATCGCGCGGCCAACGCACGCCTGCGCCAGAATCGGCAGCCCAAAAGCACACTCTACCTGTTGGAGGAACCGACCATCGGCCTGCATATGGACGATGTGCGCAAACTCATCGATGTGCTCCACCGGCTTGTCGATGACGGGCACACCGTCGTCGTCATCGAACATAATCTGGACGTCATCGCCGAATGCGACTATCTCATCGATGTCGGTCCGGAAGCCGGTGAGCGCGGTGGAAAAATCGTCGCGCGCGGAAAACCCGAGCAGGTCGCAAAAAGTAAAACCAGCCAGACCGCGCCGTTCCTGCGGGAAAAGCTGGGCCTGTCCGAGTAATTAGATGAATTAATTTTTCAATTTGGCTTCGCAGTATTCCAGAATCTTTTTCTGATAGGGATGACCAGCGAGTTGTTTTTGCGCACGGGCGTAGAGATCCTCGATATAACCGCGGCCGCGCCGGTGGATGGAAATGAGAATCTGCTGGGACATGATGCGCGCCAGATCGGTCGGGTTTTCATAGATCTTTGCCGACTGATCAATCCACTGGTCACCCGCCGCCCATTTTCCTTTCTGATGAAGCAGCAATCCGGCGAATTCTGCGAGCACCGCGTTCCTTTCATTATCGATGGCAGCCTGAATCTTCCGATGATTTTCTCCGGACGGCTCCTGAAAATAATCCTGCAGGAGCGGTTCGGCCTTAGCAAATGCCTCGTCCTCAGCCGGAGGATCGATTTCATCGAGAAAATCGCGAATCGGAAAAGGCCGGTAAAGCGGATCTCCCGCCGCAATCGCCATCCACGATAAAGCGGGCATCGACATATAGGCCGCCTCCGCAAAGGTAAATCCAGACAGAAGACGATCGATAAATATATCAAATTTATGAGTCAACCCCAGATAGGGTTCCCAGACATTTCCCAGTGACGCCGCCGCCCCGCGCTCCAGCAGCGGCCCCACCCAATGCGGCTGCGATGATGAAGGCCGCAGGGTGGCTGCGCTGAAGGAATGGAGATGCACCGCGACCGCGCCCTGTTTGAACCGAAACGCGGGATCCCGAAAAACTCCGAAGGCGTGACCGGTATACCAGGCAAAATAAAGCGCGAGATCATCCCCTACCGGCCAGCCTTTTTCCGGTTGGACCCAGCCCGCTCCGGATTTCCAGGTGGGAAAACCCGCTTCGAATAACCGTTTGGCGGTGCGATCCAACATTTCTTCCCCTTCAAAAAGCGGCTCATGTTTTCTGAATTTATGTTTCTTCACCATCGCCCAGCCGTAAAGACGCCCTTTTTTGTTTTCGACGATCAACGCATCATCGATCATGCGTTTCACCGTTTGCGGGTTGGGCGCATCGAGACGGCAGACCAGCATCACGAGCGGCATATTGGCTTCGGCGATCGGCTTAAAGGAACGGAAATAGGGATTGTTCAAGGCGCCTGCGGGCTGGAAATCGGCCGCGGCGAGGGCAGCGATTTCCTGATCCACGGAAGCTTCATCACGCACCGCCACCGGACTCTGACCCTTTTCTGGTTTAAGTTCCCCTTTAATCTTCAGAGGTATGCCGTAAATGAGCGCGACAAAGCGGATCTTTGTTTTGATGACATGCCCATCGTCGCGCAGGACCCAGAAACCGCGCCCAATCATTTCCTGCCGCAGCGGGCGGGCGATTGCTTCATTGAATTCCTTGCGCGAAATGATTTCTTTATCCGGCACATCCAGGCCGATCACATTTTCCGCCGGAATGGATCGCGCCTCAATGTAGTGCCGGGCGAGAATTTCCGAAGACGCATTCCGCGTGGAGTAAATCACGGCGGTCATCTCGGCCAGTTCCTCCTGCGTGGCCGGAGCGGCCGCCCCCACCAGCGGCGCAGCCAGGAAAATCAGGACCACGACCATAGGATACACCCTGCTCCGGGCTGTTCCGAGTTTCTTTCGCGGAGATAAGTGTTGCTCGCACATAGAGATAAGGCAAAGAACCGGCCGCAACTCCGGCCCATTTTCTGAGACGTGAATCTTTCCGGAGATAGGAAAGTCCTCGCGGGAGATACGTTCAGTCAACCCGCCATACCCTCACTTTTCAAGCGAAGGAAAACGATTGCCACGCTGACTCTGTCACGCCTTTCATGAGCATATGAACTTCTCCTGGCAACTTCTCCCTGATGGTTCGCTCCATCTGCAAGCTGGTGATCTGGTCATTTCCGGCGCCACCCCCGGCCTCAATGATCAGGCCATTCGCCCGCTCTCTGTGCAAGTGGAGGACGGCAACGGGGTCACCTATCAATTGCCCGGCGGCAAATCCCTGCGCCTCAGCGTGCGGAACCGCCCTGACGGAGATGGTTTTATTCTGAGAACGGCCCTTGAGGGCTGGGAACGTGCCCCACACCGGGTGGCCCCGGTCTTTGATGCCCACCTGCAGAGCGCCGCTTCCATCTATCGTCAGGGACTCGGCTTTGGTGGCCCGAGCGGGATCGTCTCTCTCGATGGCCCGGTCATGAATCCAAAAGCGCCCCTGCAGAAACAATCCAGGAACGATGAAAAATATCCGCTGAGCAGTTATCTCACCGCGGCCGTGCTTGACGCAGAAAAGCGAACGCTCGTTTTTGGCGCTCTCGATCACCGCGATTTTATCCAGAAAACAACCTTCCGCCGGCGTGACTATGATTATGGTCTGGTCAATAATCGTCATGAACGGCATCATTTTCTACTGGAAATCGCATTCTTTACCGAGGAAATCGAGGCTGCCGGTGGTCAGCTTATTTTACCGGAGCTGCATTTTATCGCGAGCACCGAACCGTTCGCTGGCCTGCAGCGTCTGGCCCGGGAAATCGGTCAGGAAATGAGCGGCAAAGGCGCGGTGATCAATCCCCAGCCCAAACCGACTGCCTACTACTATTGTTCATGGTATCATCAGGATAGCTCATTCGGCATGGGTCAGGTACGCGAGCTTTTGGAGGGTTTGTTATCCATGCCGGCCAAACCGCGCCTGGATGCACTCCAGGTTGATGCGAGTTATTTTCCGCATATTGGAGACTGGCTTGAGCCGAGCGCGAATTTTCCCAACACTTTTAAGGAAGCCGCCGAGGCCATGATCACCACCGGCTATACGCCGGGCCTTTGGATCGCGCCATTGATGGCAGGGAATCGAAGCAAGGTGGTGCGGGAAAATCCGGAATGGCTGCTTAAAGACGCGGAAGGAAAACCGATGTCCCGCTGGCTGCGCTACCTGGGAGATCGCGAATGGGGATTGCCGGATGAGGAAATTATGGTGCTGGACAGTTCTCATCCGGGGGCGATGGATTATTTGCGGGAGGTTTTTCGCACCTTCCGGGCATGGGGAATCCGCCTCTATAAAACCGATTTTATGGACTGGGGACTTTATGACTCCACCCAGGTCCAGCGGCATACCCCGGGAAAAACCGGTCAGCAGTACATGCGTGAAGTCATGGCCATGATCCGCGAGGAAATTGGTGAGGACAGTTATTGGCTGGGCTGCATTCTGCCTTTCAACGCAGCGCTTGGTTTCTGCGATGGCATGCGGATTGGGAATGATGTGCCCGCCCTCTGGAGCAAGGGTTCCGCCGGGAATATGGTGCAGGAAGCTTTGTGCGATCAGTATTTTAATAATATCTGGTGGCAGAATGATCCGGATGTCCTTTATCTGCGGCACTATCATACCTTTTTGAGTGACGCAGAGGTTTATGCCCTCGCCTTGCTGTCCGCCATGACGGGCGGAGCGCTGACCACTTCAGATATGCCGCATTTACTGACGGAGGAACGCCTGAAGCTCTGGAAATTTATCGAACCGTCCGCCACGCATTTCACCGGGCAGGTGCCAGCCTGGGCAGAGCAGGTGGCCGTCGATGCGGGCCAGCGTGACTTGAAAATCCTCACCCGCACCGGTGAACGCGGTCATATCACCGCTCTGTTTTTCAATGGGAGCGAATCAAAGCTGACGGAAATGGTGTCCCTTTCTCAGGTCACCGGAAGGGACGAGAGATTTTTTGCCTTTCGCTGGAATCACCTGGGGAATGAAAGGCTGACCCGTGGGGAGATGACAGACCAGATCCTCGTGCAACTTCCGCCTCATGGGGCAGAATTGATTTATCTCACACGAGAAAATGAAGCTCCGCCCTTGCGATTATTTGGATAATGACTTCCATTTTAGGCCAGCCGTAAATTCCTCTGGAGCGTAATTTTAATTGAATGGACGGAAGCCAAGACAATTCCCCTCCCAATACGGTAGAAGAGGTCCAGGCCGCGCTCACGGAGAGTCTGGGTAATATCTGGGCGGATTTTGTTGCGCATTTACCATACCTCATTGCCGGCCTGCTGACCCTGGTGGGCGTGTGGATTATCGCGTGGGTGGTGGAGTCCAGCGTGCGGCGCGCCTTGCGCAAGCGGAAAATGCGCCGGTCGCTCAAACAATTGCTCGAGCGCTTCGCGGTGATCGTGGTGTGGGTCATCGGTCTCGTCCTTACCGCGATGATTATTTTTCCCGGGCTCACCCCAGCCAGTGCCCTGGGCGGGCTGGGGCTGTTATCGGTCGCGGTTGGTTTGGCTTTTAAGGATATTTTTGAAAACTTTTTTGCCGGCATTCTTCTGCTCTGGAGATTTCCCTTTGAAGACGGGGACTATATTAAGTGCACGGATTTCGATGGCCGGGTCGAGCGGGTCGAACTGCGCAATACGCTCATCCGCCGGACGACCGGCGAACTGCTGGTCGTTCCCAATGCGACTCTTTTTAAGAACGCTGTCGAAATTGTCACGGAAAGACCTTTGCGCCGTATTCACATCACCGCCGGGGTAGCCTATGGAGAAGACGTTGCGACGGCGGCGGCCGTGATTGAGGATGCGGTCAGAAAATGCGAATCGGTTGACCGGGCCCATCCGGTCGATGTTTTTGCGAAGGAGTTTAATTCCAGCAGCATAGACTTTGACGTTTCCTGGTGGACGGAGAGCGGACCGCGCGAAGGCCGCCGCTCCCAGGGTGAGGTGATTACCGCGGTCAAAAAGGCCCTCGACGAAGCGGGCATCGAAATTCCTTTCCCCTACCGCACCCTCGTTTTCAAGGATGGCGTTCCCATCCAGAGCGGCCCATCAGCAGAAAGTTAGCGGTACTTCCTTCTTGCGCTTACACCTCTCATATGTTCCAACACCCGCGCCATGGAACTGAGTAGCCTCTTCATGGTGGCGGGTTTTATGCTCGCTGCCTACGCCGTTATCGCCAACGACTCCATTCAGACGCTGGGGACTTTCATGTACTCCAACCAGGACCGGAAGTGGT
Source organism: uncultured Verrucomicrobiales bacterium (assembly GCA_964622095.1). Lineage (GTDB taxonomy): Bacteria > Verrucomicrobiota > Verrucomicrobiia > Verrucomicrobiales > CAZUPP01 > CAZUPP01. Next base: position 61,101 of record CAZUPP010000018.1, on the reverse strand, counting down.
GGATTCTCTTCATCTTTGCGGGGACGGTCATGGTGGCCGCCATCGTCACGGGCTGGGTGCGCTATAATGGGGATCCCTCCTGGAACCGGCTGGAGGACTATGCCCACCCGGCGGTCTTTAACTGGGCCTATGTCGTGCCCCCGCTGGTTCTGCTCATCATTACACGCTTTGGGATTCCGGTCAGTACCTCCTTCCTCATTCTCACTTTTTTCGCTCTGGCGGAGGCGGGCGGAGGCAATGTTATCGACAACGACAAATTCCAGGATGTTCTGAAGAAATCCGTCGGCGGTTATGGCCTCGCGATGGGCTTGGGTTTGCTCGTCTACTCCATCGTGGTCTTTCATCTGGAAAAGCTCTGGCGAGGTGACGGCAAGAGCCAGAAACCTCCCATTGGCTGGGTCATCGCCCAGTGGTGCTCCACCGGGTTCCTCTGGTGGATGTGGCTGGCGCAGGATATGGCAAATATTTTCGTCTATCTCGGCAGCAGCATTTCCCTCTGGGTGCTGGGCCTCTGTCTGCTTTGGCTGCTGGCTATTCAGGCCTTCATGTTCCGGGAGAAAGGCGGCAAGATTCAGGAGATCGTCCGCCAGAAAACAAACACGGCGGACATTCGGTCGGCTACGATCATTGACTTCGTTTATGCCTGCCTCCTTTTCTATAAACTGACCGTGAGCACCATTCCGATGAGCACGACCTGGGTCTTTGTGGGGCTGCTGGCGGGGCGAGAGCTCGGCTTTGCCATTCGCCAGGCCCAAACTTTCAAGGAAGCCGGCAAGCTTATGGGCAAGGACATTCTCAAGGTGACCGCGGGTCTGGGCATCAGCATCATCCTGGCCATTGTTCTGGTGCAATTCACTCCACAGGCACAAGACGAAGATTACGTGCCGCCAAGCGAACGGGAAGAAAGCCAGGAATCATCCGGAGACCAAGAAGAGCAAGACAGCGCCAATGGCGAAACCGCGGATGATGTCAGTGACGATGCCACTGGGAGCGCGGACGAAGAATAGAGGTATTCGGGGGTCGTCTTTAATCAGCCGCCGCGGCGCCCGCCTCCCCCGGTTGGCACCTCTCCACTTTGCGCCTTCTGATATTTCTCCTGCAGGCTTTTCACCGTGCGATCGAACTGACCGGCCAGGCCGCCTTCCTGTGGCACGGAATCCGCAATGGCCTCGGCAATGTTCAGGGCTCCGTTGATCTGCTCCATCGCCTGCTCCGGGGTCAGTTCACGCCGTTCGCGCCCACCGAAGACGCTCCACGATTCCATGGGGTCACCCGCATCCTCCAATTGCCGGAGAAAATCACGCTGCTGTCCTTCGTTCATAGACTCAGTGAAAACTTTCGCCGAAGTCGAGATGGTGGCGGGATTAGAGAGATTCAAATCCTCAAAACTCCGGTTCTCGCTCAAAACCCGTGCGGCCAGGTCCGGATCTTTGTTCGCAATGCGGGTCAATGACTCGCCCTGGGCATCAGGTGACATCTGGGCGAGGGAATTCACATACATGCTGCTGGACCAGCGTTCACTGCCCATATCCTTGAGCATGGATTCCATCGGCCCCAGCAGCTGGGGCTGGTCATAATGACCCACGTAATTCATCGCGAGGTAAAATTCGCGGCCGGCCAGCTGATCCGGCACCTCAGATTCCGGCAGCTTTTCAACTAGTGCATTGACCATTTGCGTGATCTGCCCGGTATATTCCTCCGGCCAGGACCCGTCCAGGTTGCGCGCCGCGAGCACCGCCTCCGAGAGGGTTTCGGTGTTGTTCAGCACATCAAGATTCGCCGTCAGGGCCGCCGGGCTGTCTTCACCCTCCAGCGCCCCCAGGATCGCCGCCCGCATGTCCGGCACCCGGCGGAACGGCCCGTCCATCTCGCTGAAATCCACATTCTCACCCGTCACCAGATAGTCCGCCATGACCTGGATGCCGGGCTCGCCCATCGCCTTGAGCAGCTCGAGTTGGCCCATCAGCTCGCGGAAATCCACTTCCTTTTCCTCGTCCGCCAGATCAGCCAGGAGCTGATCAAAGGTGTCCCGTGGGCTGAGCGTCACATTTTCCGTTGCAGCGGAGCCATCGCCCAGGACGGAACTGTTGCCACCGGCCAGTGAACCGCTGTTCTCCGAGGTCGGCACGATCTGCCCGCTGCTGTTATAGCGCAAACCGCTCCGCTCCAACTCACCGCGCACCAGCTCTTTCTTCTCTTCCGGCGTCAGCTCAGGCTTACCGTGGAAAAGGGGCGCTGCCGCCAGACCGACCGTGACCCCGATGAGGAGCGCCAGGCCGCCGATGAAGAAAGGCGAACGCAACAGGTTACCGGTGACCTCCGCAGCCGGTTGATCAGCAGGAGCGTGAATGGGATCTTCTGAATACATTTTCAATGATGAGAGGATGGGGGATGGGTTGAGTGGGGAAAACGAAGGAGTGGAGGAGTGGGGTTGAAACGGATAAGCGAATCAAAGCGCGGCCAACGAAGGGTTTCGTCCCGCCGGCGCGAGCCACCTGTCACGGTGCACGGGCCGGGAACCGGATCCATTCCGGTCATCATCAATGCGACCCGCACCGCCTCCCGGGCGCTCAAACCGGCGAGGGCCGGTCGCTCTCGCGACGTTGCCTCAACCTTCATTAACACCGGCATAGGGGCGAAAGTTGCACTGCTTTGTGATTGTTTAAAGTCGAGCGAATGGAGCGCCCGAGAGAGAGTTAAATGCCGGTCCGTTTTTTTACTGACCGTTCGATAAAACAGGAGAAATCTGTACAGGGAAGACGTTTGATTATGAGCGAGTTATGAAGATTGCACTTTAGACCGATCGGTCGAGGAGAAAGAAAGGAGGGCTGGCAGGGCACGGCGGAGAGGTTGAAGGAGGGGATGGCGAGGAGAGAGAGATGGAAGGAAGGCTGCGGGCGGGTGGAAGGAGCGAGGTGTCCTTACTAATTTAACCTAACTCAGGAAAAGGCGGAGCGCGACACGTCCGGGGCGTCCGGGACGTCCGGGGTAAAAAAAGTTAAAAAAAGTTTTAAGGGGGGGTTGGCCGATCCGCGACGCGGCCCAGCAAATGAACGTTCGTTCATCGCAGATGAATGTGTCGTTCCCTCAAGGTTGGTTGGTGTTTGCTCGGGTTCTACGTGCGAGCGGCTGGTTCAAAACGGGCCGGGTCCGGAACCGGACGGGTGGACGGGCGGTATTTTGGATGCGGGGCGGCTTTGAATAAGTGATGCGAAAGGGAGAAACAGCATAGAAAACACGCTGACTTTAACGGAAATGGTTTTCATCGATGAACTCAGGGGCGGATACTTTCGAAATATTTTTTAATATAGTGTCGGCTGCCGAGGGGGATATCTTCGCGGGTCATGGCGCGTTCGATGGAGGGTAGATTGGCTTCGTAGATGCGCTGGTAATCCTGGGTGGCAGTGGAATTATCCGGGCCGCCGAGGATGAGGCTCTGGAAAACGTCGCCAGCGGAACCTTGTGTGCTGTCGAGTTTGGTCGAGAATCCCTCGTTTTCATCGCGGAGTTGATTCTGGGGATCATCACTGAGCGGATCCGAGGTGCCGGTATCGCGATTTTCATCATTACCACCGGGGGTCCCAGTGGGGAGAGGCAGGGGAAGGCCGGGCTGACCGGAGGGTGGCCCGATGCTGAGGATGGGCTCGGAACTCATCTGATCCTGCTCACTGCCGCCGGGGCTCTGCTGCTGGGAGGGGGAGGGCGACTGCATCTGAAAGCTCTCCCCGGAGCGCAGGCGTTCCTTGAGATTTTCCAGGGCCTGAAGCATGCGCTGAAGCTGTTCCTCCGTCATGCCTTCACCGCCACCGCCCTGCGGCTGCTCCTGTGACTGTCCCTGTCCCTGCCGGGGCTGCGCTTGCGCCGGTGACTCACCCTGCCCGCCGGGCTGCTGCTGCGGTTGCTGTTGTTGCATCTGCTGGAGTTGACGGGCCATTTCCTGGAGGGCGCGGAGGACGTCAGCGTTCTCTGGTGACATGAGTTGGTTCATCAGCTCCTGCATGCGCGGATCGAGGGCAGCGCCAGTGGCGCCTTGTCCGGGCTGCTGGTTATTGCCGAAATCCTGCCGAGCGAGGGCCTGCTTGAGCTGCTCGGCCGCGGCGGCGCGCTGTTCATCGGTCTCGAGCTGCTCAAGGGCATCCTGCAATCGCTGAGCGCTCTCGGCGTCATTACCCTCAGCGAGAGAGTTGCCGGCTTCCTGGAAATCGCGGGTTTCCTGGAGGGCTTTGGCCAGCTTGTTGAGCATCTCACGGCGTTGGCGGGCGGCTTTTTCATTTTCGAGCAGCTTTTCCCGGACGGAAGCTTCCAGGCGGGCAAGCTGACGCATCGCTTCGCGTTGCGGATCCTCTTCGGTCTCGGCCAGCTCTTCGGCGGCATCCTCCAATTCATCAGCGAGATCATGGAGGGCCGGATCGCTTTGCTCGCGGAGTTCCTCGGCCATTTTCTCCAGATCCTGGCCGATCGCATCGGCGCGTTCGCGTTCTTCGTCTGTGACACCCGCCCCGGGGCCGGGGCCGAAAAATCCGGGCAATTGATCACCGAAAAGGGAAAGGCCGACAGCCAGAGCGGCAACTGGCCCGAGAAGGTAGAGCTGGTTGCGGCGGCCGACCGGGAAGGTGTCATGGAAATCATGGCCCTCCAGGAAGCGCGCGCTCTCCTGGATGGCGAGCCAGCGGGCGGGCTGACTTTCCGCGTCATGCTCACCATTCTGCTGAGAAAAGGACCACGCGCTGGTCAGGCGATCCTTGGAAGAAGCGCCGAGGACACGATCCGCGGCGCGGGCGGTTTCGAGCAGGCTGGGCCGCTGCAGGGCGCTGTAGAGGAGGGGCCAGAGGATCGCGAGGAGGGCAATGAGGCCGAGCGAGAGGGCGTTGATCCATTGTGCTCCGGCGAAGATCTGGACGATGGCGAGGAGCAGGGTGACGGACGCGATGTAAAGGCCGAAGCCGATGAGCCGCCGGGCGGTGCGCTGCCAGAAAAGCCGGTTACGGAGTTGGCGGAGCAGGCCCTCCACGGTGGCAGGGGCACCGGCATTCGCGGGAGGCAGGCTGGCGGTGGTGAGTTCCGGAGTCATCTTCGTGTGCTGGGGCAAGAAAGCAGATGCCCGCGGGCTTGTCATGGGACGGATGCTGTGCTCATAAAGGCAGACTCATGAGTGCACCGGACCTGAATATACGACACGTGGCGCATCTGGCGCGGCTCAACCTCAGTGAGGAGGAGATGGAAACCTTCGACAGCCAACTGAGCCAGGTGCTCGAGTATGTGGAGCAGCTCAAGGGGGTGAAGGTGGATGACGTGGAACCGATGGCTCACACCCTGCCGGTGTCCAACGTGTTGCGTGAGGATAAGGCCCGGGATTATTTCACAGCGAAGGAAGCGCTGAAGAATGCGCCGGCCAAGGCGAACGATTTATTTATCGTGACCAAAGTGGTGGAGTGACAGCCGGAACGCTCCGCCTGTTTTGGAAGACCCGTTTTATGGAACTTTACGAATTATCAATCAGCGAACTGCGACCGCTTCTGCAGAAAAAGAAAGTGTCTCCGGTGGAGGTGCTCGAAGCGCTGGATGAACGGATCAAAAGCGCCGACCGCAAGATCAAAGGTTATCTGAACCGGGACCTGAAAACCGCGAAGAAAGAAGCAGAAAAAGCGGACCTGAAAAAACCGCTGGGCGGAGTGCCGATCGCCATAAAGGATCTGATCAGCGTAAAGGGGCAGCCCTGCACCTGCGCCTCGAAAATTCTGGCGCCCTACCAAGCGATGTATGACGCCACCGTAATCGAGAAATTACGCGCGGCCGGAGCGATTCCCTTTGGACGGACGAATATGGATGAATTCGCGATGGGTTCGTCCTGTGAAAATTCCTGCATTAAATCGACGCGCAACCCCTGGGACACCACACGCATTCCGGGGGGGTCAAGCGGAGGCTCCGCTGCGGTGGTGGCGGCGCATGAAGCAATCGCCGCGCTCGGGACGGACACCGGGGGATCAATTCGCCAACCGGCGTCCCTGTGCGGGATTGTGGGATTAAAACCAACCTACGGCCGGGTCTCGCGCTTCGGTCTGGTGGCCTTTGCGTCGAGTCTCGATCAGATCGGGCCGATGACAAAAAATGTCGAGGACGCGGCGCTGTTATTGGACGCGATCAGCGGGCATGATCCGCTTGATACCACGAGCCTTAATCATCCGGTAGCAGAGCATACGGAAGCGCTTGGCCGGGATCTGAAAGGGATGCGGATCGGGATGCCGAAAGAATATTTCGATGTGAAGGGAATTGATAAAGACGTGCGGAGCGCGGTGGAAGTGGCGATCAGGAAACTGGAAGAACTCGGCGCGGAAATTGTCGAGGTAAGCCTGCCCAATACCGAGCACGCGGTGGCGACCTATTATATCATCGCGACAGCGGAAGCTTCGGCCAATCTGGCGCGCTTCGACGGGGTGCGCTACGGGCATCGCGCGGAAAATCCGAAAGATCTGATCGATCATTACGGAAAAACGCGTGAGGAAGGTTTTGGCCCGGAAGTGAAGCGCCGAATCATTCTAGGGACGTATGTGCTGAGCAGTGGCTATTACGATGCCTATTACCTGCGGGCGCAAAAAGTGCGCACGCTCATTCGGCAGGATTTTCAGGCGGTCTTTGATCAGGGGATTGATGCGATTGTTGGGCCAACCTCTCCCACCCCGGCGTTTAAGGCCGGGGAGCGGGTGGATGATCCGCTGCAGATGTATCTGAGTGATATCTTTACGATTGCCGCGAATTTAGCGGGAATCTGCGGGGTGAGTATTCCGTGCGGCTTTGCGCCGGTGCCGCGTTCGAAGACGAAGAAATTACCTATCGGCTTACAGATTCTGGGGAAAGGTTTCGGCGAAAAGGAAATTCTGCGCGTGGCACATGCCTATGAACAGGCCACGGAATGGCATAAAGAAAAACCGGAGCCAGGCTGAGCAGAACCAAGCGCGCGCGCTGCGATTCAGGCTATGATCGCGCCTTCCAGGCGGAGAAGTTTTTCTTTGCGCGCGAGACCGCCACTATAGCCGGTGAGTTTTCCGTCCTGGCCAATGACGCGGTGGCAGGGAATGATGAGATTAATCGGATTCGAACCGATGGCCGTGGCGACCGCGCGGACGGCGTCGGGTTTGCCGATCGAGGTGGCGACTTCCAGGTATGTTCGCGTTTGGCCATGGGGAATTTTTTCGAGCGCGGCCCAGACCGATTTCTGGAAATCCGAGCCAGATAACCGGGTGGGCACGGTAAATCTGACGAGGTCACGATGAAGGTAGCCAATAATTTCGCGCTCGGTATGCGAGAGGATATCCGTGCGCTGAAAAACCGGTTCGGCGGAAAACTGTTTACGCAGGCTGGCATACTGGCGGGGCAGGCTTTGGCGGTCAATAAACTGCAGAAAACAGAGCGCATCGCGCGTGGCACCGGCGAGGATCTGCCCGATCTCCGTGGAAAAGAGATGGAGAAAAAGTTCAGCTACTTCTCCATGTGTGTGGCCTTTAATTTTTAATGCCTCCTTAAGGCCGCTGATCGACCGGTAGCCGCTGGAGAGCATGGCATCTTCGATTTTTTCGCCCTGGGTGAGTTCGCCGATGGCAGCGGACAGACGCAGGCCGCGCTGCCAGCGGGCAAAGCTGACGCCGAGATTTTTCTGAAACCAGCGACGCACGGTGGCGGGTTCCAGATTCATGGCAACAAGATCACGCTCGCGGAGAGGAAACTCAGGCGCGGACTGGACGCGGTCAATTAATCCACGCGCCCATTCTGGAACGGTGCCTGTAAAGTGATCCGGCCGGCAACGTTTGCAGGGCCGAAATCCCTCGGCGAGGGCACCCTGATAGTCGTTAAAAAAGACAAGATTTTCAGCGCGCGGCTGCGACGGGCAGGAAGGACGGCACACGATGCGCGTGGTGCGCACACCGAAATAGAAAAGGCCGTCATACGCGGCATCGCGTGCCCGCCAGGCTGCGAGCATTTCTTCTCGGCTCAGAGGACCTTCATGAGCATGACGGCTGGGCGATTTTGATTTCGTTTTCGTTTTCACGGAGCAAGTTAGCATCGCGCGAAACCGAAAAAACGACACCGCATTTTCGCCGGTCAACGCGCAGCCAGGTTCGTTGCGCCAGCGTGCATTTTCAGGATTCGTTTGATTTCCTTCATCGCATCTGGATGCTTGAAGGCGCCATGACCAGTTGGGACAACGATCTCCGATTCTGCGGAATCCAGGTGGCTGCTCCAATAGGGGACGATGCCATCTGAACTATCTTCGAGCGGGCCGTCTTTGCCGCGGTCACCAATGATGCTGTGATGGGGCACATCCGGGTCGATCCCAAGGACATCCGTGAGTAACTCCAGGACTTTATTGCGCGGCGAAAGGGTATCGACGCTGGTGGGGCCGCCGCGGTCGGCGAGTTTCTGGTAGAATTCGTAATTTCGAACAGCTCCGGGATTATTTTCGAGGAGCCGTTGCTGGGATTCAGCGACGTCTTTAGGAGATTTGATGAGATAGGCGCCCAGACGGCCGAGTGGATTATCCGCGAAATTGGAACCGCGATGGGGTACGGCAGCGAAAATGACCCGTTTAATGTACGGTTTTCTCTCAAAGAAGAACACTTCCCGAATGTTCTCCTTCTGTTTCGCAGAAGCATTGAGTTCCTCGGGTTGGACCCGGAAATACTGGTCCCAGATCGTGCTGCCAGTATTGGTGATTAAAGTGCGTGTGAGCAGACCACCCATCGAGTGAGCGAGCACGACCATGTGGTTGGTGGCAAAATCATCCAGTTCAGGGTCAAGCTGGCGGCGGAGTTCTTCGATATTCTCCCGGTAAATGCGGCCATTGGAAAGGATCGGACCGCCGGTGGGATATAAATAATGCCAGACCTGATAACGCCGGCGAATTTCCGGATCACCGATAATTTCATTGGTGACTTCAACCCAGGCGAGCGGGCTGGATTTCAGGCCATGAATCATGATAATCGGAATTTTATTCGGATCATAAGGTTGCATCATGTAGAGGCGCGCCTGACGCGGGGCGGAGTCCGGGCGCAGCATGGCGCTGATGGCGTAGTTCTTCAGCGTGCCGGAGCGGGACAGCAGAGCAGCCCAGGGCATAGTGTAATCCGCCGCCAGCGGCAAGGCCTGGCCGTCCCAGTCAAAGACCTCAGCCTGCTTGAGATTATGCAGTTCAATCGTGACGGCGTCGCCTTTCTCCTCTCCGAGGGTAGCGGTCACCGGATAGAAAATACCTTCCGGCGGTTTATATTGTTCCGCAGTATATTCCCCGCGGTTCTCGCGGTGTGCGACGAGGGGAGCGCCAAGGCCCTCCCGGGTGTAGCGTTCCTTGAGCCCTTTTTGGCGGAAACGGTGGGAAGGCTTCAGCCCGTCAAAATAATTGGGGCTGCTGCAAAAGGAATCGAGCGAAACAAACTGGTAGCGGCGGTCTCCGATCTGCGTCACCCCGTCTTCACCCTCGAAAACCTGCGGGTCCGCCTGCTGGATTTCCCAGATTAATTCACCCAGAGCAATATTATGCAGGTCACGCCACGGTCCATCCGAGGCAGCGGCTTCATTATAAGATTCCCGGGCAACCTCATAAAAAGCGGCGACGGCGGCGGCGTGATTTTCCCGGCGGCTTTCCTGCAGGCCTTCATCGAACTTCTCCTGCACCATCTCGATCTCTGTATCCGCACCGGGAGTGGAAAGGTTTTCCAGCGCTTCGTGGGCCTGAGCGATGGACTCTTTCCAGTCATCAATCGCTTTGATTGCAACGGGCCGCGAAGCGCATCCGGAGAAGAAAAGAAAGGCGAGACCGAAAAGCGAAAGCGGAACTAAAGAACGTGAGAACGATTTCATAACACCCGAAAACCCCCGAATTAAATTGGATCGCTTTCTGCGAGCGATACGCCCGCAGCCATAGCATGAGGGTTCAGCGGAAGCAAATCTTCCCTAGCCGGCGACGGCCAAAGATCTTTCGTCATCGGGCGATTCGCGGTCACCCGGTAATTGACTGGTGCGCAGGTGCTTTGGGCGAAGGTCCGGGCTGTCGATTTCTTCCCAGTCGATCTTTCCGTCGCGAATATGGATGCGACGCGGCGTTTCCTCGGCAATTTCGGGTTCGTGGGTGACGAGCGCGATGGTATGACCGCGGGAATTGAGGTCCCGGAAAAGCTGCATGATGGTTTCGCCGGTGTGGGTGTCGAGAGCTCCCGTCGGTTCATCGGCAAAAATGATGAGCGGCTCGTTTACCAGAGCGCGGGCGATGGCCACGCGCTGACATTGCCCGCCGCTCAGCTGGTTCGGCTTGTTGTGAATGCGGTCCGACAGCCCGACCGCTTCAGCCGCAGCCAGGGCCCGCTTTCTGCGCTCGCGAGCCTTCATGCCGGCATAGACCAGAGGCAGCGCGATGTTTCCAAGGACACTATGCTTGTTGAGCAGATTGAAGGACTGAAAAACGAACCCGATTTTCTGATTGCGCATGCGCGAGAGCTGCCGGTCAGACATGCGGCTGATGTCCTGGCCATCAAGCAGGACCTGACCGGAACTCGGCCGGTCAAGACAGCCAATGATATGCATGAGGGTGGATTTACCGCTCCCGGATGGACCGATGATTGAGAGGTATTCGCCTTCCTCAATCTTCAGGTCGACCCCGGCGAGGGCGGATATTTCCTGATCCCCCACATGATAAACCTTGGTGACCTTTTTAAGTTCCAGAAGTGCCATGCAGCAGATGGTGCCATGAGAGCACCGGGGCAAAGTGGTATAGGTTCAATCGCCAGCAGAGGGTGGGCCGTTTCTCGACCGCTCGCGGTTTTCTTTACGAACGCTGCCCGGCGTCTGTGTTCTCCAAATCCTCCGGCCGGGTCAGCAGGGCTTCGTCGCCTTCCTGCACCCCGCTGAGCAGTTCCGCATAATCAAAGTTCGTGATGCCCACCTTCACCTCTTTTTCTTCGATGCGGTCCCCTTCACCGCGCAGATAGACGACTTCATTGTCCTCGCGGTTACGAAAGACCGCGGCGACGGGCAGGGACAGGGCGCCTTTGACTTCCGCGACCTCAAAGTCAACCTCCGCGGTCATGCCGGGGCGCAGCTCGCCGTTGTCCTCCGTGACGAGCACTTCGACGGTGAAACCTTTGACGTTACGGACCACGGTAGCGACCGGCGCGACGGAGGTCACCTGGCCGACCATCTGTTCATCCGGCATGGAACTGACCGTAAAGCTCACCTCCTGGCCTTCCTTCACATTGGCGATATCCACCTGATTCACGTGGCAGGTGATGATCTTTTTCGAGAGATCCGCCAGGTTCATGAGGGGTGTACCCGCGTTGACGCTGGCCGAGGCGACCACAACCTGACCTTCCTCCACCAGCACATCCAGAATCGTGCCCTCGATCGGAGCGCGGATAAGCGTTTTGTCCAGACGATCCTCTACCAGTTCGAGGTCGTTCTTCGCCTTCTGAAATTCGTTCTCGGCAATGGACAGCTCGAGCTTCTGTTTTTCGACTTCCTCATCAGAAATCAATTCGCGTTGGGCGAGGGCATTCACCCGCTCCACATCCTGGAGTTCCTGTTGCAGTTGCAGGCGCCGCCCCTCCAGCTCCGTTTTAGAGCGCTGAATCTCAATCTGCAGTTCGGTGTCATCAATCTGCAACAGCTTGTCGCCCCGCTTCACTTCATCTCCGGGCTCGACATAAAGCTGACTGATCGCCCCGCCGACTTCGCTCTTGATCTCCATCATGCGATAGGCGCTGATGTCCCCGGCGGACTGGATTTCCTGACGGATGTCCCGAATCTCTACCACCGCCACGGGGGGTCCCGTATCCTCTTCCGTGGCTGAGGCGATCCATGGCAACCACTCCTCGCGCTTCCAGTAAACCAGCCCAACGGCGAGTGCCACGATGATACTCAGGATGAAAAGCGTTCTCATAACCGGTTTGAGCATGGGGGAGGCCGATTTCATCCAGGCGCTCAGGCCCGGGTGGTCGGCGTCGTGAAATCCCTCCGTCTCAATGAGTTGTTACCAAATGGGAATTGGTCAGCGGGTCCGGCCAATGGGGGCTTAACCATCTATCCACGCTTCCAGAGTTAAAGGTAATCGCGACAAACAACGATAGTATTTCGTGGCCCTGCCGTCTTGATAAATCCCCGGCCTTTACGGTGGAATCAACTGAATTGCTTGCTTCCGGATGCGCCCGCTGTGCTTTTGACTCGACCCATTCACCCGAGACTCCCGCTGTTTTGATCAGATTGAACTTCCCATGCTCCTGCCCTTATCCTCGCTGCCCTCAAGCTTTCGTTCCGGCGCTGCTGACCGTGACCCTGACGGTTTGGGTGACCTTCACCCAGATACCCGCAGGGATGGGACAGGAGGACGGCGAAGCGCCAGCCACGGCGAGTGAAGAAGGCGCGGGCGGACCGACGGCCTTTGACGAGCTGATCGCCGCCACCAACCGGGAAGGGCGCATTGAGCTGTCCCTGCGGGATTGCCTGTTCCTCACCCTGCGCAACAATCTGCGCCTGGAAATCGAGGCCTTGCGGCCGGCCCTCGCGGAAGCCGATGTCCGGCTCCAGGGGGGTGCCTTTGAGCCTCAGCTCACCCTGCGCTCCAGCTACACGGACCAGACTCAGCCTCGAGACGCGGAAAGCCAGGCTGCCACCGGCATTGCCCAGACGGAATCCCGCTCCGAGAACTATGAGGTGAGCGTGAACGGCCTGCTCCCGACGGGGACGGAGTGGAGTCTGCGGGCCCGCACCAGGGGGGAAGAATCGACCTTCAATGATTTCGACCCGCTCTTCAACGCGACCTCCGGTATCACGGTGACCCAGCCCCTCCTGCGTGGAGCGGGCTTTGGCGCGAATCTCGCGGACCTGCGCATTGCCCGCAAAGAGGTGGAAGCGAGCGGGGCGAACTTCCGGGAGCAGGTGAAGCAGATCATTACTGATGTTTATTTCGCCTATTACAATCTGCTCTTTCGCATTGCCGATCTCAATTCCCGTCAGGAATCACTCGAGCTGGCGGAGCGGTTGATCGAGGAAAATCAGGCGCGTTTTGAGCTGGGCAGCATGTCCTCGCTGGATGTGACCCAGGCGCGGTCAGCGGCGGCTTCCCGGCGACAGGAACTCGTGCAGGCCCGCTCTGACCTGGAGTCCGCCCAGACCACGCTGAAGCGGCTCATCTATGCGGATCTCCTCCCGCATCTCACTCAGCAGATCGTTCCGGCGGAGGTCCCTCCGCCCGCCACCGTTCCCGCTCTGGAGGTAAACATCGGCAATGCCCTGCGGTTGCGTGACGATCTCATCGAACAGCGCGCGCGCATTGAGCAGAGCGGCATTCGCCTGCGCTTCGCCAAGAACGAGCTGCTGCCCACGGTTGATCTGGAGGCCACCTACAACCTGCTCGGTCAGGATGGTGCCTTTGGCCAGAGTTTCGCCCGCGTCTCGGAGAGGGAGAATCCGGAATGGACGGTCGGGGTGGTGGTGACCATTCCGCTCGGGGCCCGCCAGGAACGCGCCCGGTATGAGCGGGCAAAACTGGAGCGCCGTCAGCGGCTCGTGGAATACAAGGAGCTGGAACAGGAGATCATTGCCGAAGTGGACAACGCCGTGCGCGACGTGCGCACCTCCCGTGAACGCTACACCATCGCCCAGGAAGCCACCGTGCTGGCCCGGGAAACTCTGGAGGCTGAGCAGGAACGCCTCTCCGCCGGCACGACGACCACTTTCGTCGTTTCCCAGCTCCAGACGGATTTCACCGTCGCGCGGACGGCGGAACTCCGCGCCCTGGCTGACTGGTATCAGGCCATCGCCGAGCTGGCCCGAGTCGAGGGCACCACCCTCGTGCGCAACCGGATCCTGATTGCGGAATGAGGAATGACCGTTGACCGCGGTGGCGTGAGCGCGTAAGACCCTCGGCGCGCCACGCGGCGTATGCGATTAGCTATGAAGAAAGCGGTCATTACCATCCTGCAGGTTCTCCTGGCCATTGGTCTCATCGCCTGGATCCTGAAGGATGAGGAGAAACGGCAACAGACAATCTCCGCCCTTTCGCAGGCGGATGTCCCTTGGGCGATTGCCGGAATCGCTCTGCTCATCGTGGCCTTTGTCATCATGACCCTGCGCTGGTGGCTGCTTGTGCGTGTGCAGGAGATCGAGATGACCTTCCGCCGCGCGGCGGTGCTGACCTTTATTGGGCATTTTTTCAGTCAGTTCCTCCCCGGCGGCACAGGCGGCGATCTCTACCGCATGTATTACGCGATCAGGGAATCCAAGACTGGCCAGAAATCGGCCGCCTTTCTCTCCGTTCTGATGGACCGGTTCGTCGGCGTCGCTTCCCTGATTCTCATTGCCAGCGGCATTGTGCTCGTCCGGGCGGAGGACATCCTCGCGCTCGATCAGCAAGCCCAGTGGGTCGTGGGCGGTTTCTTTGTTCTGGCCCTTGGGGTCTTCGGCTTCCTGGGCATCTCCATGCTTTTTGCCATCATGGGCTGGGTGCACAAGCTCCCGCAATGGGTCCCGCTGCGCAGCAAATTCATCGATCTCTCCGCCGCCTATCACGTCTACGGGAAGAACTGGAAAGGAACCGCGGCTTCCTTTTTCACCTCGATCGGCGGGCACATCGTTCTGTTCATGGCTTTTCATGCCGCCGCTCTGGCCATCATCGGACCGAAAATCGATCCGGCCGATCCCACCGCACCGCCACCCCCCAAGATCCAGGACAGCTTCACCGTCGCGCCGATCACCAATGCGCTTACGGCGATCCCCCTTACCCCCGGCGGGGTCGGGTTCCGCGAGTTGCTCGTGGAAAAACTTCTCGTTGGCCTGGGCGATGTCGATAAAGCACGCGCCGCAGAAAATGAAGGAAGCGGTGCTGCACCTGCGCCCGGGCTGGAGCCCGGCGAGAGCTCAGCCGCCGATGATACCCAGGCCGCTTCCATCGCGGTGGCCATTTCCGCGCTTTACTGGATCATGTTTGTTTCCCCGGCTTTCGTCGGCGGGATTATCTTCATGTTCTATCGCGCCTCTGGTGATCTGGATTCGATGAAGGAAATCTCCGCCGGGGTGGATGCCGCCGAATCTGAAGTCGAAGAAGCGGAGGAAGCGGCCGAAATCGCCGCGGAAGAAGCCCGGCACCCGAGCGCGCCGGTGGACGCTGAGAAATAGTTGCGCTACCTTCTACCTCTGATGTCTGAGGTGGAAATACCGTCGACAACGTCCAATAAACCTCCCCGCCGCGTGCTCGTCGCCATGTCCGGCGGGGTCGACAGCAGTGTCGCGGCCGCTCTTCTCAAAAAGGAGCAGGAAGCTGGACGCTACGGCGTGGTTGAAGGCGCCTACATGAAAAACTGGATCAATGAGGAAAATGTCATTGGTCACTGCCCCTGGGAACAGGACATTATGGATGCGCGTGCCGTGGCGGAAAGCCTGGGCATGCCTTTCCGCGTGGTCAATCTAATGCGGGAGTATCGCGCTCGCATTGTCGATTATCTCCTCGAAGGTTACGAGCGCGGCATCACGCCTAACCCGGATGTGATGTGCAACCGGGAAATCAAGTTCGGGGTATTTCTGCAATATGCCCTCGAAAATGGTTTCGACGCCGTGGCAACCGGGCACTACGCGCAGATTCGGCGTGAGCCTGAAACCGGGATCCCGCGCATTTACGAAGGCGCGGATAAAAACAAGGACCAGAGTTATTTTCTCGCTTTGCTTCGGCCTGATCAGGTCGAGCACGCTATTTTCCCAATTGGCCATTTGCCCAAGCCGCGCGTCCGCGAAATCGCGGAGGAATACAACCTGATCAATGCCGGGAAGAAAGACAGCCAGGGCATCTGTTTTATCGGCGAGGTGAAAATGAACGATTTTCTTGATAATTTTCTTCAGCCGCAGCCGGGACCGATTGTAGATCTCGAAGGAAGCGTGCTGGGGAAACATCGCGGATTGCATTTTTACACTATCGGCCAGCGCCGCGGAATTGGAGTGGCCTCAAACTCCCATAAGAACTTCTATGTCGTCATTGAAAAACGTCACGCGAGCAACGAGCTCGTCGTGGGTTTTGACGATCCAGAAACGCCCGGGCTGTACGCGCGGCACTCGATTATCCGTGATATCAGTTGGACCCAAAAGGACCCGCCCGTGGTTCCGGGCAGCGGAATTGTGGAAATGCTTGCCCGCCCGCGCTACCGCGCCAGCGCTGTGCCAGTCGAAGTGAGTATTCCGGATGAAACCCATCCCGGCGACGTCCATGTCACCTGGGAGATTCCTCAGCGAGCCCTTGCTCTTGGCCAGATCTGCGCCTTTTATCGCGGGGAAGAGTTATTGGGCGGCGGAGTTTTTGAAAGCGTGACCCCGGTAACGAAGCCAGGTTGCTCCGTAGCCAGCGTTGCGATGTCCACTCCTGCGTAAAGCATCAGCTGCTGATATTTTTCCTTGCGCAGAGCGGCATCGGAGCCGACGAACTCCGTGTTGGGCCTCTTCTCAGCACAGACCACACTGACTCCCAACGTCTAACCACGGCACCACATTGAAAAATTCTCCATTTTCCGGAGGGCTGTGCTTGTGTGCAGCCCTTGCAATCTCTTCGTGTCTGTTTTCCCACCCGGTCATGGCCGCCATTGTGAGCCTTGACTTCGATCAATTCACCCTTGTAAGCGGTAATACCACCTCGGTGGGCACCTACGTTGGTGACTGGACCGATGTTGATACCAACATCAAGGTACGAGTCACGATGACGGCGCTCAGCGGCACCGGCGGGGCTTCCTTCACCTATAATGAGAGCGAGTCATCCGGTGTCCCTCAAGTTCCTCCGACCAACGTTTCTCTGGGTATCGACGACGTTAATGGGACGGGTAATACCTTTTTTACCCGTTACCGGTTCGACTTTCTCGATCCCACGACGAATGCCCTTCTCGCCCCGGCCGATTATCGCATTACGGTGTACGATATTGATTTGCGCAATGGAGTCCGAACAGAGTCCGTTTTATTTCCGGACACTCTCGTGATGAATGCCCAGAGATTTGGCCTTGATGGTTTCCCCACAAATAACGTTTATGCGGGCCCGCCGGTGGATGATCCTGATGTCAATAATACCGATGATGACGCGACCTTTGTCGCACAGCTCGATGGTGGAATTTTCGACGGCACGGATTTCACGAAGTTTCAGGGTCTCGCGAATTTCGACACCAATGAAGATGTAGATAATGCCGCTGCGCAGGGCGCCGTTTCCCTCATGCTGACAAATCTCAATTCCTTTGAGATGATCACCATGATCGAAGACGTTCCAAGCAATCTTAACCCCGGAGCCCGGTTCGTGGTTGATTTTTCCAATCCGCCCGACAGTGCATCCATCGTCCCAGAACCGTCCGCTGGATTTCTCTTCGCGTTTCTCGGCGCAGCTCTGATTATTTTCCGGCAACGCCGCCAGCTAGGTTGAAGCTTCGCCGGGGTATCAGCAATTATCCCCATCAGCACTTCTACTCATAGCGCAGCGCCTGGATGGGGCTGAGGTTGGCTGCTTTAAAGGCCGGGTAAACCCCGGCAATTACTCCTGTGACGGTGGCGAAGGATATACTGATGATCGCGGCGAGCCCATTGACCTGCGGTTCATTATTCTGAGGAGAAATCAGATCCACGACCTGGATGAGGCCCATCCCAACGGCGAGCCCGAGAAACCCGCCAATAATTGCGAGCATGGTGCTCTCGGTGAGGATCTGGCCGAAGATATCGAATCGTTTCGCGCCCACCGCCCGGCGGATACCGATATCCCGGATTCGTTCGGAGATACTGGCGAGCATGATATTCATGATGCCAATACCGCCGACCAGCAGGCTGATACCGGCAATGATTCCCCCGGTCACCCGTTGGTTCTGGATCGCTTCATCCCGCCGGGCAAACCGTTCTTCCTGTGTATCAAAACGGAAATCCTCAATACCGCGATGCGTTTTTAATAAAATGGTGCGGACTTCCTCAAGCGCTTCATTATAGCGCTCCATGTCTTTGACCTCGAAACTGATTTCGTCCAACTTGAAATTCGGGCCTTCGTCCTGCCGAGTCCACTGATTGATATTGGCCGTCCGGAAACAGGTCATGAAGGTGGATAACGGTACGACGACCGATTGATTTTTCCAGTAGGTCGCACCTGCCCAACGGCCCTGTCCGCGCCCGCGACCCCGGTGGCGTTTACTGACGAGGGAATCCTCGTTCTTTTCTTTGAGCTTTTCGCGAAGCTTCTCTTCTTTCTCGCGGCGGCGCTTTTCCGCAGCCAGTTCATAGTTTTTATAAATCCCCACTACGGTGAAGATCTGATCGTCCACGAGGATTGTTTCGCCCAGCGGGATGGAGTCCCGTCCCCAGAAATAATCGGCAAATCCGCGTCCTACGACAATGACCCGGTTATTGTATTTTAAATCCAGCGGGGTAATGGACCGGCCATGGGCGATTTCGTGCCGGTCAATTTTCAGGAATTCCGGCTCGACGCCCGCGACGAAGTGCCATTTGCGCCGTCCATTGGCTTCCATACGCATTCCCTGACCATAGACTTCCGGGGAGATGGTCTCGATGAGTGTCGCGTATTTCCGGAGCGCCTTGACATCCTGCATGGTGCGGCCCGGGCTGATCTCGCGGTAGGGCTGCTGTTCGTCCGGTGGCTCCTGATCATTGATGCCCACCTTCTCGAGGCCACCAAAAAGGGTCATGCCCTCATCCAGCCCGCGGGCGGCACCCTCCGTCAGGGCGAACATGGTCAGCAGGGCGGAGACACCCAGCACCACACCAAGCATGGTCAGCATGCTGCGAAACTTATGTCCCCAGACCTCTTGAAGGCCTTCTCTGAAAATGATTCCCAAATACATCTTGGCCGAGCCTGTAATCTACGGCTGATTCTCCAAAAGAAAACCCCTTCTTAATCTCCGTGGCCGGGTCCTCCGCATTGACTCTTCATCGTTGAGCGCGGAGACTCTCTTTCGTCCTATGAAAATCGGTGTCATTCAGTTTCCTGGCTCAAACTGTGACCGGGATTGCGTTGCTGCTGTGCGCGGCCCGATGGACGTCCCGGCAGAGCTGGTCTGGCATACGGAGCGCGATCTGTCCGCCTATGATGCCCTGATTATTTCCGGCGGATTCTCCTATGGAGACTACCTGCGGGCTGGCGCGATCGCCCGATTTTCCCCTGTTATGGAAGCGGTCAGAAAGGACGCGGCCGCCGGAAAACCGGTTCTCGGCATCTGCAACGGGTTTCAGGTCCTCTGCGAGAGCGGCCTTCTCCCGGGAGCTCTGATCCGGAATGCGGGCCTCCACTTTGTGTGTGACATTGTGCCCCTGGAGGTGGTGACGGAAAACTCTCCCTACACGCGCCATTGCAACGCGGGAGAGATCCTGCGCCTGCCCATTGCTCACGGAGAAGGCTGTTACTTCGCCGATGAACCGACACTCGATCAGCTGGAGGCCGAGGACCGCGTGCTGCTCCGCTACGCTGGCCAGAATCCAAATGGCTCACGCCGCGCCATCGCGGGTATCTGCAATGAAGCGCGCAATGTCGTTGGCCTCATGCCACACCCGGAACGTGCGGCGGAAGCCCGACTGGGCAGCACGGACGGCCAACTGATTTTCCATGGCCTCTTTCAGGCTGCGCGGGAATGGCAACGTGCCTCCGCTCTCGTCACCGCCTAACCGCGGATTTAATCTGCACGAGCAGCTTGTCCCGGTTAAACGGCTTCGGCACAAATCCGCGTAGCCCCTCAGAGAGGAGTTCATTGAGGCCATCAGTCTCCGCATATCCACTGGTCATGAGGATGTTCGCTCTCGGATTGATCTGACGCATCTTGTGAAAGACATCCGCCCCGGTATATTCGCCCAGAGTATAGTCGAGAAGGACCACCTTGATATCCTGATGCTGAGCCTCGTAGAGCTCCAGCGCTTCATCGGCGGAGTGCGCCTTGAGGATGCGGTAGTTGGCATTTCGCAGGATGACCTCAACGAGGAGCAGGATGTTGCGCTCATCATCAACCGCCAGAATGACCTCTCCGTTGCCCAGCAGATTCGGATCGACGAGCGGTGACGAGACGGATACGCGCGCTTCGGCTTGCGCCGGTGCTTCTTCCGGAATCGGCGGGGGGACCTCTCCGTGAACTTTCATTAAATCAAGTAACGCTTGGACTTCTTCTTCCAGTTGCTGGCTGAGGTCCTGGCACTGCCTGATCGAGCGCAGAAAGATGGGCAGGATGTAGCTGTCCTCACCTTCTCCGCCGGGCCGGTTCCGGATGACCAGTTCGACCGCGTTGGCGATCCCCTGAAGCTCGTCAAGGTTCCCACGAAGCTGCCCCATGACCCGTTCAATCGCGCTGTTCTGCTCTTCCGGCTCCGCCCTGCCGTTGTCTGTTCCGTCGCTGTCCATGCTATGGTTCTGCCCCACCCTAACCGGGCACGCGCTGCTGACAAGCAGATGCCAATTTATCGACAAGGCAAATTGCCGCGGCGCTATCTTTCAGAGCTAGATTCTCAGACTGGGCTGTAAGTTTAACAGTTGCTGCTCACTCAAACGGGCTTTTTCAATGCCGATCCGGTAAATGCTTAGGAGGAGACCGACCCCCGCGAGGCATGCGATCAGATTAGTCCCCCCGTAGCTGATGAAGGGCAGGGGCAAACCTTTGTTCGGCAACAGTGAAGTCGTCACGCCGATATTGATGGCGGCCTGCAGACAGACGAACAGGGTGATTCCATAACCCAGGAGTTGCCCGAAACGGTCCCGGGCGTGTGAGGAAATGACGAAGCCCATGATGGCAAAAATCATGTAGAGGATGAGGAGAGGCAGGGTAGCGAGGAGGCCGATTTCTTCGCCGATGATCGGGAAAATGAAATCTGTGTGAGCGTAGGGCAATTGCCCATGCTTCTTAAGTTCGGCATTGCCGAGGCCCTGCCCGGTAAGACCACCGCGCATGAAAGCTTCCTTGCTTTGCTCGGTCTGAAACGCCTCGGCACTCTGATAGTTGGCTGGGTTC
Organism: uncultured Verrucomicrobiales bacterium; assembly: GCA_964622095.1. GTDB lineage: Bacteria > Verrucomicrobiota > Verrucomicrobiia > Verrucomicrobiales > CAZUPP01 > CAZUPP01. The sequence continues at coordinate 40,117 of CAZUPP010000018.1, read as the reverse complement.
AAAAAGGCATCGATCCGGCGCAGGCGTTCATCGTTTTTGGTCAGAATAATTCCTCCGGCCAGTCCGAGAATGATAACCAGAGCTATAATTCTCATCGCTGGCACTCCCGCAATAAAGGCGATGGCTACGGCAGTCAAGAGGACGAGCGCGGCTGTGCCAAAGTCAGGCTCAATCAGAATCAGCCCACCAATTAATCCCGCGGCGGCAAATGGAATCACTACGCCCTGCAGCCGTTGTCTCGCGCGTTCCGGTTTGAAGCTGTAGTAGGCGGCCAGAAATAGGACAAGCGCCAGTTTGCTCAGCTCTGAAGGTTGAAAGATGAAAATGTTTTCCAGTCCGATCCAGCGATGGGCTCCATTTTGCGGCTGTTTGACGATGGGCGCAAAGCAGAGGCCAAGAAGAATCGCCGCGATAATTAAACCCGGCCAGGCAAGATAACGCAGCAGGCGATAATCAAGAAAAGCGAGAACCGCGCAGAGCACAAGACCACCCGCCATGAAAATTGATTGGCGCCGGATAAAGTAGTAGATATCTCCACCGGAGTCCTGAGCAAACGCCCCAGTACTGAAGAGCATGATGATGCCCAGGGAAAGGAGCAGCAACACCGTAGTCAGAAGAACGTAGGGGCTGCTGCGAAATAAACTCATCGGATCTTCAGTTTTTGGCCGGAGCGCACCCTGGTGGGATCATCAATCGAATTAAGCTCCATCAACTTATCGGGAGTCGTACCATACTGGCGGGAAATTTTCCACAACGTATCGCCCGGCTGAACGACATATTCCGCCGGTTCGCTTTCCGGCGCTGATTGAGTTTCGTTTTCGTCAGTCTCTTCTTCCTGTTGCTGTTCCGCGGAAATTTCTTCGAGATCGACTTCTTCAGCTTCGGCTGGTTCATCCGCCAGGGCATCGAAGAGAGGGTTGCCAACCGGTTGCGCGGGTTCAGCGGCATCAATCACCTCAAGGAAATCTTCGCTGCTCTCCAGCGCTTCCTCTTCGCGATTGTTTTCGTCATCGTCATCATCATAGAGGACATCGCCGCCGCTGCCGGATCCTGGAATGATTAACTCCTGTCCAATCTCCGGAAAATCACTTGGCCCCATATTATTGAGACGAGCCAATTCTGTGAGCGAGACATCATAACGGCGGGCGATGGAGGGGAGTAACTCACTGGGCTGCACCGTATGAACGATCTGTTGCTGGCTGACTCCAGGCAAGCGGGAAGCGCTCTCGCGGCTGTCGCGGTCATTTCCCCGGCCAGCCGGGTCCTGCTGGACATAGAGATCGTCGTCACTGGGATCACCCACCATATCTTCAGGGGTGTCCAAATTCGTCCAGGTAAAGATCAGGAGCCCGGCGATGGCGAGGACATGCAGAGCAAAAACCAGGAGGAGTGGACGCTTCAGGCTGTCGTCGGTCTCGAGTTGATCCAGCTCTTCCTGGGACAGGCCGGAAGTGGAGCTTGGGCTGGTACCGGCATCCGTGGCCGGGTCGCCTTTTTTCTTCCGCCCCCTTTTGCGGGAAGCAGAGGGGGCGCTGCCACCAGGGGCAGCGGTAACCTGGAGAACCTTTTGACGTTTCATAAGATGAGGCGTGCAGGCTCAGGTGGCGGGCGAGGAGATGGACGAGGAGGGTTGAGAGAGAGAAAGAACGGCCTCGCGGAAGCGGTCTCCGCGTTCAGCATACCCGCTGAACATATCAAAGGCAGAGGTTCCCGGGCTGAGGATAACCTGATCACCCGGGGCCGCCAGTTCATGGGCCTGCCGGACGGCGTCTTCCATGCTATCCGCCCGGTGACAGGGCACGCCGGTGCTGCTCCACTGCTCCGCGATGCGCTCCTTCATCTCACCAAGTAGGACGCATTGAGAGACCTTCCGCTCAACGATCTCTGCCAGCGAGCTGTAGGCAAAGCCTTTGTCTTTCCCGCCCGCGATCAGAATGACGGGCTTTTCCTGGAAACTGAGGGCTTTTTCGAGGGAATCCAGATTCGTCGCCTTGGAATCATTGATGTAGCTGACCCCTTCCACCGCGGCGATGAACTCGTAACGGTGGCGCTGGGGGGCGTAGTCCTGCAGGACGTCAACCGCCTGCGCAAAGGGCAGGCTGAGAGCTTCCAGCACGGCCAGAGCGGCCATGAGATTTTCCGCGTTGTGCATGCCCTTGAGACGGACCTGAGCGAGGTCGAGGACGGGCTGGCCGCGGCGCATGATGACCCCGCCACGCAAAGTGTACTCCGCCTCGTCCTGATAAGCACTAAAGCTGATAAGGCGCGCCTGAAGACGGCCAACTTTCGTCAGATCATGGGCATTAACCACGGCGAAATCTTCTGGCTTCTGGCGCTCAAAGATATGGAGCTTGGCCTCGAAGTACTCATGGACCGAGCGGTAACGGTCAAGGTGATCGGGAGCAAAATTCAGCCAGACCGCGACGGCCGCGCGAAAGCATTCCAGGGTCTCAAGCTGAAAGGAACTGGCCTCAACGCTCACCACATCCAGCTCCACCCGTTCCAGGGCCAGTTCGCTGAGGGGGCGGCCGATGTTTCCGGCAACGGCGCATTTCAGGCCGCAGGCATTGATCCCGGCATCAACCAGCTCGGTCGTGGTCGTTTTCCCGTTCGTCCCGGTGATGGCGACAAGTGGATACTCCGTCAACTGATAACCCAGTTCCATTTCGCCAATAATCGGGGCCTCCGGGTTGGCTTTATGAAAGCGCTCCATCATCGGGACCTTGAGATCGATGCCTGGGCTGACCACGCCGAGGGTGTAGCGACGCGCGGGCAGATTCAGCGCGGCCGGTTCCCCCAGGATAACCTCTACGCCGCTTATCTCGGCCGAAAGTATCCGCGCCCGTTCCACCAGCGCTTCGTTGTGACCGCCGTCCACCACGGTAACACGCGAACCGCAGGCCGCGAGCAGACGCGCCGCCGCCAGGCCGCTCCGGCCAAGGCCAAAGACGACGGCGTCCTGACGGGTATAATCGCGGTTGGCTCGGGTGTGAGGAAAAGTCATGCCAGACTTATGACGCAAAACGGTCAGCGCAGCTTCAATGTGGCCAGCCCCAGAAGAGCGAAGAGGGCGGACATAATCCAGAACCGGACGATCACCGTGCTCTCCTTCCAGCCGCTGAGTTCAAAGTGATGGTGGAGCGGCGCCATCTTGAAGATGCGGCGGCCACGGAGCTTAAAGCTGGCTACCTGAAGAATGACCGAGAGAGCCTCCAGCACAAAAATACCACCGATGATGACGAGGAGGAATTCCTGCTTACAGGTGATCGCCGTAAAACCGATAAAGCCGCCGATGGCGAGCGAGCCGGTGTCTCCCATGAAGACCTTCGCCGGGTAGCAGTTGAACCAGAGGAATCCCAGAGATGCCCCCACGAGGGCGGCGCACAGCACAGCGATCTCACTCGAGTAGGGCGTGTAGGGAATCTGGAGATAGTCAGCAATTTTGGCATTGCCGGCGGCATAATTCAGGGCGGCAAAAGCACCAGCCGTGGTAATGGTGCAACCGATCGCCAATCCATCCAGGCCATCGGTCAGATTGGCGCCGTTGGAAGTGCCCATGATGACGAGGGCAAAAAAGATGAAGGTGAAGATGCCCATCGTCGGGATGAGCGCTTCTTTGAAGAAAGGGACGTGCAGGCTGGACATCTGCTGCCAGATGCCCGGGTACTCAGCCAGGGTGGTGCGTTCGACCAGATCCTGGTCCTGAGCGGAGTTGTTATAAAAGTAGAAGAACGCCGTGAGACCGATTGCCACGCCCAACTGCACAGCCAGCTTGACCTTGCCGCTGACTCCGGCGGAGGTTTTCTTTTTCACTTTGGCGTAGTCATCCAGAAAACCCAGGTACCCAAGCAGGAGCAGCAGAGCCAGGCCGATCCAGACCAGCAGATTCGTCGAGTCCGCCCAGAGCACGCCGGAGATGACGACGGATCCGATGATGAGGATCCCTCCCATGGTGGGGGTGCCTTTCTTGCCACCGTGAAGTTCAGCCAGTTTATGGACTTCTTCCTTCGTGCGGATGGGTTGACCGAGCTTGAGTGCTTTCAGCCGTAAAATGACCCAGTCTCCGACGAGGATAGAAATGACGAAGGCCGTCATGGCAGCCGCGCCGGCGCGGAAGGTGTGATACTGGAAGATATTGAGGGCGCTCTCTGCGAGGTTTGAGAGCCAATCCGGCGCACCGAGAGAACGGAGGAGCAGATGAAAGTCGTGCAGGAAATACAGCATAAAAAGGAGTGGGTCGTTTCGTGTCGGTCGGTCGGTCGTTCTTCGTCAGGGGGCCGGCTCGCTCAAAGCGGTGCCAGCTGACTCCAGAAAAGGCAGGATCGCCTCCATGCGCGAGGTCCGGCTGCCCTTGAGCAGGATGATATCCGCGGGCTCGGCCAGATCGCGGAGGGCGGTCGCAGCTTCCTCATGGGAAGAGACTTCTCTTACCAGCTTCACTCCGGAGTCACGAGCGCTTTTCACAAGTTCATCACGGACAACCCCGCAAACAATGAGTGCGCTGATCCGGCTTTGACCAGCCTGTTGGCCCACACGCTGGTAACCGGTTCTTTCAAACTCTCCGAGCTCACCCATGGCGCCCAGCACTGCGATTGTTTTGCCGCCAGGCTGGACCAGTCCGGGCAGGGCACGGAGAGCGGCGATCATGCTTTCCGGATTGGCATTATAAGAGTCATCCAGGATGCGATAAGGGCCGACCTGCTTGATTTCGACCCGTCCAGCGGTGAGCCGGAGTTCGCGCAATTGAGCGATCGCCCCATCCAGGGCGTCGTGGCCCCCGATCGCGGTGACCAGTCCAAGGGCCATGGTAGCATTCTGCACCATGTGCTGACCGTGAAGCGGAATGAATACCTCACGGGGCGGCAGACCGGAGCCGGACTGGTTAAACTGAAAATGAGTGCCCTCGTCCACCGGGCGAAGGCCGGTGGCAAAAACGTCCCCGTGATCCAGCCCCGCGAGTACCACCCGCGCGCTCGTGCGCAATCGCATGGCCGGGGTAAAATCATCCCATGGATCAAGGACAAGCACTCCGTGCATGGGCAGCGCTTCGGCCAGCATTCCTTTTTCACGAAAAATCCCCACACGCGAACCGATCATTCCGATGTGCGCGGTGCCGACATTTGTTATAATCCCATGGTCCGGCTCTCCGATGCTGGCGAGGAGTTCAATCTCCCCAGGCTGATTCATGCCCATTTCAAAGACGCCGAACTGATGTCCGGAGTCGAGGGCAAGAAGCGATTGCGGCACTCCGATGAAATTATTGAGATTTCCTTGGGTTTTCTGGGTGGGCCCCAAACTGCTGAGGGCGGCGGCGGTCAGGTCTTTGCAACTGGTTTTGCCGTTACTGCCGGTAATACCAATGATCTTTGCGGGCATTCTGCGGCGGTAAACGCGACCCAGGGTTTGCAGGGCGGTCAGGGGATCGGCACATTTGAGCAGAGCAAAATTCTCCGGCGCAGACGGAGGCCGCGAATAATGATTTTTTACGATCGCGCCCGCGCCACCTTTCTCGATGGCGGCCTGAACAAAATCGTGGCCATCACGCGCGCCTTCGAGGGCGACAAATAATTCGCCGGGCACCATTTTACGCGTGTCGAAGTTAAGGCTGGTCACGAGAGCATCGCCGTGACCGCCCTGCAGGTGGCAGTCGGTCCATGCGGCGATTTGCTCAAGGCGAGTGGGTTCCATAGAAATGACAAAAGAAAAATTCAGCAAAGAGAGCTTCAGTATTCCCGGTCGTATTCTTCGTGACGGCGAACAAGGGCGCGTTTGGCTTCCTTGACATCATCAAAATTAATCCGGCCGGTGGCGAGTTCCTGATAGGTCTCATGACCTTTCCCGGCGATAAGCACAATATCCCCGTTATGCGCCTCCATAATGGCTTCCTCAATGGCCGCACGCCGGTCCGCGATGACTTCAAAATTATTCCCGCGAAAACCCTGCACGATGTCATCCAGAATTCGCTCCGGATCTTCCGTGCGCGGATTATCACTGGTGACAAAGGCATAGTCCGCCCCGTCCTCCACGGCGGCAGCCATTTTCGGGCGCTTCGCGCGGTCCCGGTCACCGCCACAGCCGAAGACGACGAGCAGGCGCTCATGCGGCAGCTCCCGGCAGGCACGAAGGACGTTGATGAGGGCATCATCGGTATGGGCGTAGTCGACGAAGACGCTGAATTTTTCACGAGAGGTGACGAGCTCCAACCGGCCAGGGACCTGGGGCGCCTCTTCGAGCGATTTGATGGCGGTGCGTAAATCCACGCCCAGATAATGCACGGCAAGGAGCGCGGAAAGTGCATTGAAGACATTGAACTTACCAATCAACGGCGAACGCACGAGGTATTTGCGGCCGGTGGCCTGCAGAGAGAAACTGGTGCCCCGGCGTTCTGCGCGAATATCCGAAGCACGAAAATCTAACCCGTAACCCATGCCAAAAGTAAAGATGCGCAGGCGATCGTGATATTTTTCACTGAGTTCCTTCGCAAGGCGTTTCCCGTAGTTATCATCAGCATTGATGAGCGCGACGGGTGGTTTCTTTTTACCGGACGGATTCGGAAGATAGTTTTCGGCCATTCGCCGGAAAGCATCGGCCTTGGCCTGAAAATAGTTTTCCATCGTCCCATGAAAGTCGAGGTGATCCTGGGAAAGATTGGAAAAAACGAGCACATTGAATTCGATGCCGTCCGTCCGATGAAGGGCGACAGCGTGCGAAGAAACCTCGAAGACGGCTGCCCGGCAGCCTGCATTGACCATCCGTGAAAGAAGCCGCTGCATATCGACCGCTTCCGGTGTGGTGCGGTCAGCGGACATCATTTCCTCGCCAATGTAGTAGCCGATCGTCCCGATGAGGCCGGAGCGCATCATGGCGCCTTCACAAAGGTGACGCATGAGCCAGGCGGTGGTGGTTTTTCCATTCGTCCCCGTGACACCGGCGACCTTAAGCTGACGGGAGGGTTGACCGTAAAAACGCGTGGCAATTTCCGGGGCAATTTTGCGGGTATTTTCCAGAAGAACAAGTGCGGGGGTCGTTCTCGTTTCTGCAGGCTCCGGCAAGGGCGGCTCCTGTCCGGTCGCTTCATGAGGATTTTCGATTGCGTCTCGATCTTCCATCTCGGAAACCGGCGGCCAGGGATCGGGGATTTCTTCCGCAAAAATGACGACCGCGCCTTTCTGCGCGGCCTGCGAAATGTAACGATGGCCGTCGGTCTGGTAGCCGCGCATCGCGAGAAAACCGTCACCCGGGCGTACTTTCCGCGAATCATACATCAGGCCGGTGACCTCAATGTCAGACGCGGAGAGGTCCTCCGGAAGGATGACTTCCCCCAGACCGTCCAGATTCTGAATCAGTTTCTCCAGGCGCATGGATGAATCAATGTCCCTCCCGGTAGGCGGCCTCAATATTGTTCCCGTCCGGATCGAGAAGAAAGGCGTGATAACAGTTTTCACCATCGCTTTCCGGCGCACCATTATCTCTTCCTCCCGCGGCAAGACCGGCCTTATAAAAAGCGTCCACCTGCGTTTTGGAATCCGCCCGGAAAGCGAGATGATTGGGCCGGGTATTCACTGGAGAAATCTCCGTGCCATAATAGTCACCCTGCGCCGTGCCGACAAAGAAGAAAGGACAGCCGCTGGTGCGGTCCGTCTTCCAGAAAACCACGGCGCCAAAGGGCAGGCGCTGCTGAAGGGAAATGTTCAAGGGCGCGAGACAGGCTTCATAAAACGCGGCCGCCTTATCCAGATCCGTGACAAAGATACCGAGGTGATCAAACATAGGTCAATGAGCGGATGCGGTGCGCAGTTCTATGTCCAGCGGCTCGGTCGGTTCGAGCTCAAAATGTTTGGCCAGCTTTTCGGCGAGGCGAGCGAAAACGGGAGCGGCAACAAAGCCGCCGAAGTATTCCCGGGGATCTTCTACCTTCGGCGCATCAATCATGACGAGCATAACGAAAGCGGGTTTATCGGCGGGCATGAAACCGAGAAATGACGTGACGAATTCTGTTGAGGAATAACCGCCGGGAATCGGCTTCTGTGCCGTGCCGGTTTTCCCAGCCACCCGAAATCCCGGGACACGCGCGCGTTGTCCCGTGCCGCCTTCTTCCATGACCACTTTGGTGAGCATTTTGCGCACTTCAACGGCCGTATCATGCCGCAGAACCCGCGGGCGCTGAACGGCAGGGAGACGGTCGATCACCTTCCCTTCCTCCGTAAGAATCGCGTCAGCAATGCGAGGCTCCATGTAAAATCCGCCGTTTGCGACCACGCTCATGGCCGCGCACATCTGCAGCGGGGTCACGCCCACGCCCTGACCGATGGGCAAATAGAGCAGGCTGGCGCGCTGCCATTTTTCCGCGGACCGCACCTGGCCGGCATGCTCGGCAGGAAGCCGAATACCCGTTCGCTGACCAAAACCGAAGCGGCCCAAATAGTCGCGCAGCCGTTGGCGCCCCAACTGGATGGCGAGCTTGGAGGTGCCGATATTGCTGGATTTGATGAGGATTTTTTCGACAGGAATATCTCCATAACTTCCGAGATCACCCAACTCCGACTCATAATAGGTAAAATGACCATTTTCACAGTCAATCAGGGTTTGGGAATTGGTCAGCCCTTCATTGACCGAGGCGGCCACGGTCACGAACTTAAAGATGGAGCCCGGCTCAAACTGATCCTGCGTGGGAGGAAAACGATGAATCTCCTCGGCGGAATAGTAGTCCATGGCCAGCACGTCACCCATGTGAGGATCCATCAGCACGATGACCGCCTTGTCCGGGTCGAGTTCGGACCGGACCGCATTCAATTCTTCGCGCACGAGCTGCTGCACCTCGACATCGATGGTCAGGCGCACACAGAAACCGTCCTGAGGTGAGGTCTGGCGGCTGGGCGCATCGAGAACTTCGCGCCCATGGTAATCCACCATGCGCTCAAGTTTGCCATCGCGCCCGGCCAACTCCCGGTAGAATGAACGCTCCACCCCGCTGGTGCCTTTGCCCTCGTGGTCGATACGCCCGACGATTTTGCCGAGCAAATCCTCATACTCGTAATTCCGGTCGTAAGCGCGTTCCGTGCTGATCCCGCGCAGCCCGCGTTCCTGTAATTCAGAAAACATCTCGAGCACCGTGAGGGCGTCTGCCTTTTTGCTGAGAAGATGATAGTGACAGCCTTTGTTCTGAAAAATCTGTTTGAGTTTCGCCGGATCTTCACCGAGCCAGCGCGCGACGACCTCAGCCGTTTCCTCCCATTTCAGACCCATCTGGGAAGGATCAGCCGTTACCCGGGTGACCGCGTTTTCTGAAGCGAGAATGCGTCCCTGACGATCGACGATGCTGCCACGCCGGGCAAAGAGCGTGACCGTATCCTCGCGCTGGGGACGAACGCGCTGCTCAATGATTTCTTCATCCTGCAGACTGTCGAAATAAAAAAGGAGCAGCCGCAGACTGTAGATATGAAAAAGCAGGAGCACGCCGACAACCGCGAGGGCAGCTCGCTTCTGGAGAACTTTGCGCGGGGCCGGGTTGTCCGGGAGGGACTTTTCGCGCTGGATGGCCGAATCTAGTTTCTGTTTAAGGAAAGAGCGAGGCATGACTCGGGCAGATAGAATTGGCCGCCACGAGCGGAATGAATCATCAGTCAGACGATCGACTAATCACGGCATAACCTGGGCACGGCGGATATTTCCAGTGTCAGGACCCGTGGCGGGCTGAAGGGGAGCAACCTCGGCCGGAGTGACGCTGGCGATGGTGGCCGGGGCGGGAGAGTGAGCGGCATCGTCCAAATAGACGAGAGCGCCGGGATCGATACTGACCAGGTCAAAGTCACCGGCAGCCAGACGTTCGCGGAGGAAAGGGACCGAAGTATATTTCTGGATGCGGTCTTCGAGAGTCCGGTTGCGCTCACGGAGATCGACCACGCGCTCTTCAAGGACTTCAGCCTGCTGTTGCTTAGCGTAGACCTGGATGCGCAGATAAACGTAGGCGAGCCCGATCACACCGACGACTGAGGCGAGGATGACCAGCCGGAAAATGACAGGGAAACGGATTTCATTGGGCCGTCCGCGCCGGGAAGACCGGCCCGGTTTTTGGGAAGATGTGGTGGTGGTATTCATGGCAGGCAGGCGATGAGTTAGTTGCTTCAATGAGTCGAAGATCGATCAGAGGCGGGCGGCGATACGGAGGCGGGCACTGCGCGCACGCGGGTTGTAATCTACTTCGATATCGCTGGGCTTGATGGCCCGGCGGGAAAGGAGACGGAACTGGTGGAGCGGATTGGGCTTGGCCTCCGGCCATTCCGGGCGGTCGATCCAGGCGCGGCTGCGTTCCTGGAAGAATTGTTTCACCATGCGGTCCTCCAGTGAATGGAAGGAAATGATGGCAAGGCGGCCGCCGGGTTTGAGCAGGGTGGTCAGGCTTTCGAGGGCCTTCTCCAGGGCACCGAGCTCATGGTTGACCGCGATCCGGAGGGCCTGGAAAACCCGGGTAGCCGGATGCTTGCCGCTGGTGCGAGGGATGACTTTCTCGACCACCTCAACCAGATCGAGGGTGGTCTTGATCGGCAGACGTTCACGCTCCCTGACGATTTCCGCGGCCACGCGGCGGGCTTTGGTTTCCTCACCAAATTTGTAGAAGATCTCTGAGAGCTGCTCTTCATCGAGGGTGGCCACCAGCTCAGCGGCGGTCGGGCCTTTCGTCTGGTCCATACGCATATCGAGTGGTCCGTCCTGCTGAAAGGTGAACCCGCGCTCCGGATCATCAAGCTGGATGGAGGAGATGCCGAGATCGAGCAGGATACCATCAAAGGCTCCCTGGGCATCCGGCCCGAGGACCTGAGCGGCATCCCGGAAGTTGGCATGATGCAGGGCGAGTTGACCGGCCTTGAGGAAGTCGTGAAGTTGATCGCGGCCATCGGCAAGGGCGCCGGCGTCCCGGTCAAAGGCATCGACGCGAGCCCCCGCCTCCAAAAGTGAGCGGGTATGGCCGCCGCCGCCGAAAGTGCCGTCAAGGAGGCGCTTGCCATCGGCGGGAGCGAGGGCGTCGAGCACCTCACGGGGCATGACAGGCTCGTGATGATTCATCGTATCAGGATCGGTCTCAGTGTTGTGAGCCTGATCCTCTGCCGCGGTCATGGCCATGGAGGTCATGATCGCATGGATAAGCCGGTCCGCCGGGTGGCGGCTGGGCTGGAGTTGACACTTCTGCACTTGCACGATCTGGCGCTGGATTCCCTCTTGAAAACAAAGCGGAGCCGAGGGCGCCTGACTGAGACGCCGTGCAGCGACGGCGGCGGAGCCAAAGGAGACCTCAGCCGGGGCAAAGCGCGTAGATTGCGAGTGAAGGTCTGGGCGATTCTTCATGGGAATAGGCAGAGGACAGGCTCTGACGGTTCAGAATTTTTTTGGACGAGGCAGAAATTTCTTTGGCAGCGAGCGATTGGTTGAGGGTTGGGGCGGCTGGAACAGGCAGGACCAAAAATTAAATTCGGATGAATTATCTGGCTGATTTTGCTTGTACGCGGCCGGGATTTGTTGGACTGGATCAGATGTTATAGCGGAGCAGAATGTCCTGGATGGACTGCTCTTTCAGGGCATGGGCGCCCGGATAATTTTCCGGATTCCACACTTCGAAATGATCATTCGTCCCGATGAGCAGAACTTTGTTTTCCAGTTGGAGCTTTTCATAGTCCTCCTCTGGAATGCCCATGCGGCCCTGGGAGTCGACCGGCATGGGCTGAAAGGTGTAATTAAGATGCCGAATCGTAGCCTGTTTCAGGGTTTCGTTTATCGATGGATCCGCACTGATTTCATGCACGTCGCGATCGAATTTCGCCTGCGGCATGACCTTGAGATATTTTTCGGAGCTGTGCAGCCCGACGTAATATTCGCTGAGATTCGGGTCACGCCACTTGGCAGGGATAACGAAGCGGTGCTTGGGATCCACGGAGTGCGTGGCGCGTCCGCGGAAGCAAACTGCCGAAACAGAAGCAGACTGGCTGTCGTCATCCATTGCCTCGTGGGTGGAAAAATAAATCCAGCGGAAAAGAAACGGCGGCGGCAGTGGAAGAGGCGGGAGATCAGGGACCTGCGGGGGCAATACCCCCGAGGGGTTTGGGTGGCTTGAAGCGCAGTTGAGCTTGTGAACTGAAACCCTCTCATACCACTACTTGCGTCAATCTTCCACTTTGCCCCACTTTGAGCAAAATTATTCCCGGATTTGGCTTGATTTTGTTCACGCTCCGCCGCAGGCGGCCTGTTAGGGTGAACACTGTATGCTATCTTATTTCTTTTGTTAACATCTCATAATGAACATCTAACGTAATACAGCAAGCTATCGGAATCTATCCGATGATGGTGGTGGAATCGTGGGGCACAAAGTGGAGGAAACTCGCGTTGATCAGCCGGATTGGGCAGATAACCGGCTGATTTGAGGCGCTTTTCCAGAATTGGGCGTAAAGTGGCGGTTAATGGAAGAGACCCCGGGAGCGGCTACAGATCCGGTGATTGATCTGGTCAGTGATGACTACTTCATGCGCGAAGCGCTGCGTGAGGCGCGGAAGGCGTATCGCCGGGAGGAAGTGCCGATCGGCGCCGTCGTGGTGCGTCAAAGGCGGATCATTGCGCGGGCCTTTAACCAGGTGGAGATGCTCAAAGACGCGACGGCGCACGCGGAAATGCTGGCCATTACGCAGGCGCAAAGTGCGCTGAATGACTGGCGGCTGAACGAATGCACCCTCTACGTGACGAAGGAGCCGTGCCCGATGTGTGCGGGAGCCTGCGTGAACGCGCGGATGGGCCGGATCGTTTTCGGAGCGGGTGATCCGAGAACGGGCGCGACGGGGGGACTGCTGAATCTGGTCCAGCACAGCGCCTTCAATCACCAGTGTGAACTGACCGGCGCAGTGCGGGAGGAAGAATGCCGGACGCTCCTGGTGGATTTCTTTCAGCAGCAACGGCTGCTGAAGAAAAGCCGGGACGAGCAGTCAGGCGGCGCGGAAAGAGGCTAGGGCCTACTCCAGGGTATCGAAATCCAAGGGCTTGGGCTCCATGAGGATGAGCCTCTGCAGATTTTCATTTGTGCGCATTTCAATATCGAGCGGGCCGACCCTCTGGGCCTTGAGAACTTTTTTAGGGGCCATGTTGACGGTAGTGCCCCGACCCTGTTCCATGATGAAGTCCCTCAGGTCGCTATCGAGCGGCTTGACGCTCTGCCATGGATCGTTGTTTTCGATCAGACCTCCGACCGTCTTGGCGACGATTTTGACGGGGCGTTGAGGCTCATGGGTAACAGGGATTGCTCCGGGGGGAATGTTAAGGATTTTATAACGGTCGGGGCCGCTGAGTCCCTTACCGGTGTGAATGGGACAGATTTCGGTGGGTTTCTGATCAGGTAAGGCCCACTCGCGATAGGTACTGCGAACGCGTCGGGTGCCTCCTCCTTCGAGGGGCTTGTCAATGTAGCACGCATCTTCCGAGGCGAGTTCACCGGAGACAAAACAGGTCTCGACCTGGACCAACCCATCGGGCGGCTGGATCGTGCCGGGTTCCGTATCTTCCAGGCTGGCGTTCATTACATCCACCCACACCGGCAGGACGGTGCGGCTACTGAAGGCGTAAGGAAAGATCGTCTGGGGTTGGTCAAAACCGGCCCAGACCACGCAGGTAACATCACTGCTGTATCCGGCGAAGACTGTATCCGTGAAATCAAAAGCGGTGCCGGTTTTGCCCGCAAAGATGGATTCGTTCGCTGGCTGGCGTAGGCCGTAATTGGTAAAGGCGGCTTTGCCGGTGCCATCACGAAGGGCTTCGACCAGACAGTCATGCACCTGGAAAGCGGTGGAGGGCTTCATGGCACGCACTTTTTCATTTTTGTGCTCGAACACCACTTTACCCTCAGAATCTTCGATCCGGGTAATGATGTAAGGTTCCTTGGAGCGGTAGCCACCGTTCGGGAAATTCGTGTAAGCCAGCGCCAGCTCCATCATGGTGATGTCACTCTCGCCAAGAAACGTCTTGGAGTATTCATTCAGGTCAGACTGGATCCCGGCGCTCCGCGCCATCTTCTCAACTTTGTCCTGACCGACCTCAAAGCCCACGCGCACGGTGGCGGCATTCTTGGACTCGACCAGAGCGCGGCGCAGGGGAATGTCTCCATCATAAGACAAGCCCTCCGTTTTTTCCTGGCTCCACTCCCCGAGGAGTCCCTCTTCGCCGCCGACCATGACCTTCCGGAGGTCGAGTATGTTATCGAGCACCGTGGTGCCCGGGAAGATGCCCTGCTCAAAGGCGGTGGCGAAGACAAAGGGGGTGAAGGCGGAGCCGGGCTTGCGTTTGGCCTGGACGGCGCGGTTAAACTCGCTGTGGGTGAACTCCCGGCCGCCCACGAGAGCGCGAATACCTCCATCCTCGTTGTCCAGCACGACAACGGCGCCCTGCAGATATTTAGGCGGTTCGACATATTTGTGGGGGTTGAAAAACTCGAGTGGTTCACCTGCTTCTTCTTCGAGACGGATACGAGCAGCCTTCACACGCACATTTCGGTCCTCGGTGTATTCGGCCATGGTCTGGTGGGTGTAGCCGGTGCGTGATTCCACCTTGGTGAGGTGCTCGTTGAGGGAACGCTTGGCCTGATCCTGAAGAGAGAGGTCGATCGTGGTGTAAACGTTGTAACCGTCGCTGGTAGCACCCTCCTTACCGACCTGATCAATGACCTTCTGTCGGACGTAGTCGAGCACGTAGGATTGGGCGCTGATGGGCACCGGATCAATCACCGTCAGGCCGGAGGCGAGGGCCTGATCGCGCTGATTCTTATCAATGAAGCCGAGGTCCTTCATTGTTCTTACGACGCGCTCGGCATTACCCTTAAACTGCTCATAGTTACCCCACGGTTCACGGTTTTCCGGACTGGCAATGAGCCCGGCAAGAGCAGCGGACTCGAACAGGGTGAGGTCCTGGGCTTCCTTGCCGAAGTAACCGATGGCGGCGGCCTGCACTCCGAAAAAGCCGCGGCCGAGGTAAATCTTGTTCATGTAAAGGGAAAGAATCTCCTCTTTACTGAGCTCCTGTTCGACGCGCATGGCGAGAAACATCTCCGTGAGTTTGCGCTCATAGGTGCGATCAAAGAGCGCAAAGGTGTTGCGGGAAAGCTGCATGGTGATGGTGCTGCCGCCCTGCTGGAGTTCACCTGCAGTGAAGTTCCTCACGGCGGCGCGAATGAGGCCCTGAAAATCCACCCCGTTGTGGTTGAAGAAACGCGCATCTTCCTGGGCGAGGACGGCATTCTTCAGGTGGTCCGGCATTTCATCCAGACTGATGACCTCACGATTTTCGATCTTGATCTGGCCGATTTCCTTACCGTTGCGGTCATAAATGCGGCTGGCGGACGGCAGCTTATCCAGCTCCGCGAGATCGAAGGTCTCCGCCTTTTTCATGAAAGGCAGAAGGAAAAGATAGAGGGCGATCAAGCCGACCAGGGCGGCGACAGCGACCAGACCAGCCGGAACATAAAACCACCAGCGCAGGAAAAAGAGTTTTTTCTTTTTTTGGCCGCCGTCGTTTTGGCTGGCGGCGCCGAGGTCTGCAACCCGGGAAGAGTTACCGTGCGATGCGTTATCGGCCCCATGTTTGCTGGAAGGTGATTGATCCTCACTCATAACATTAAATTACAACAGGGCCTTTAGCATGTCAGCACCAATCCGTCAGGCAAAAGGTTGCCTCCACGCGTCAGAGATGTCATGATTTCCATAAGACACGGACAAGGGGCACGGCGTGGGAGCGTCAGCCCCTGGACCACCCTCACACCTGAAGTCGCACTCGCATTGAATTGTGCCAGCGCCCGTTAGCCGATCACCCTCGGAGTCAGCCGGATGGAATTCCGAGCTGATAGCTCATGTTGCCGAAACCATTCGAAGGTATGGCCCGGTCTCCTTCAAATGGTACATGGAGCAATGCCTTTATCACCCGAAGTTCGGCTATTACGCGGTAGGTGCGCCACCCATCGGGCAGAAGGGGGACTTTGTGACGAATGTGTCGATCGGGAAGACCTACGGCTACATGATGGCTCGGCAGTTCGGGCAGATCTGGCGCATGATGGGTCAGCCGCCGGCCTTCAGCATCATGGAGCAGGGGGCACATGACGGACAGTTCGCGGATGATGTTCTGGAATGGCTGAAGGAAGGTGATCCGGACTTCTTCGAGGCGGTGAACTATTGGATCGTGGAACCGGGTGAAAAGTTGCGGAATATGCAGCGGCAGCGCCTCATTCCGCGCTGGGGTAAGGAGCGGCTGCAGTGGAATGAAGACATGGCGGAGATCGATGACGGGACGCTCTATGGGGTTCTTTTCTGCAATGAATTACTGGATGCGTTCCCGGTGCATCTGGTGACATGGCGCAGTGACGGGTGGTGCGAAACCTACGTGGATCACGACAGCAGGGTCTTCACCCTGACTGAAGGCGAGCCTTCCACCGCGCCGCTGCGTGATCATTTGCGGACGCGCATGCCGCAGGAGATGCCAAATGAACCTTACCGCACGGAGGTCAATATTCTGGCGCTGCGATGGATTGAAGAAGTGGCACGGATCCTGAAGCGCGGTTATGTTTTGATTTGTGATTATGGAATGCCCCGCTCGCAGTATCTGATTCCGGGACGCTATGAAGGGACGCTGAGTTGCTATTACAATCACCGCCGGATCGATGATTACTTTATGTATGCGGGAAACTGTGACCTGACCGCGCACGTGGACTTCACGACACTGGTCGAGCAGGGCCTGCTGCACGGGTTGAATTTGACCGGATACGTGGATCAGTACCGGTTTATGATCGGGTTGGGAGAGGACGATCTGCTGGAAATGGAAGCACGGGGAGATCTGACGGCGGAGGATCGTGATCAGATCCAGGCATTTAAATCTCTGATGCATCCTGACACGATGGGAACGACTTTTAAGTTTCTTGCGTTGGACCAGGAAATGGATGGCGCCCCGACCTTGATGGGGTTCAGGCACGCGCGCGATCCCTATGAAGCGCTGGAGATCGAGCTATCTGACTGGGAAGGGGAGGAAGAACCCGAAGCACCGGGTGACGCGGCCTGAGAATAAACAGCAGTTCCGTTATGGACCCGTCGATCTCTTCTTCCTACGAAGCCAACCGGGCTGGCCGCGTCAAACTGATCCCGGTGATGGGTCAGCCTCCTTCACCGGAGGAGATCAAGCGGGTCCGTCTGCTGGTGTGGGATTTCGACGGAGTATTTACGGATAACGCTGTTTATGTCTTTCAGGATGGCACGGAAGCAGTGAGATGCAGCCGTCTGGACGGGATGGGCATCACCCTGCTCCGCCAAAAGGAATTACCAATGATGGTGGTATCGCGTGAGGAAAATCCGGTAGTGCTCGCGCGCTGCGAAAAATTGCGTCTGCGTTGCGTAAATGATTGCACGGATAAAGTATCCGCCGTGCGGGAAATCATCGGTGAAATGAATCTGCCCTTTGCTCAGGTGGCTTTTGTCGGGAATGACCTGAACGACGCGGGGCTGTTAAAGGAAGTGGGTCTTCCGATTGTTGTAGCGGACGCGCACGACAGCGTATTGCACATCGGCCGCTACCGGACCTGCCATGAAGGCGGGAACGGCGCGGTGCGAGAAGTGTGCGACTGGTTTCTGGAGTGGTGGACAGGGTAGGTCACCTCAGCCGCTTCAGGACTCAAAAACACCCGGGAGCGGATAATGGCTGTTGCCGAATTCCTTGATTTCGCAGCCCATTTTTTGAGCCATGGCAAGGTGCAGATTACAGAGGCGCCGATCCTCCAGGCTTTCGTAGCGGAGGGCCTTTCCTTTGATCAGTCCGGCGGTCTTGCCGCCACAGAGAATAAGCGGAAGGTCATTAGCGTCATGCACATCCCCGTCGCGCATGGTGGAGCCGAACATGAGCATGGTATTATCCAGCAGCGTTGTGCCGTTCCCTTCCTCAATAGACGACATACGATCCAGAATATAGGCCAGCTGCTCCACGTGAAATTCATTGATCTTCTGATATTCTTCAAGGGTGGAGCCTTTTTTCCGGTGATGGGAAATGGTATGCATGCCAGTATTACTGACGCCATCGAGGAAATTAAAAGACATGCCAGTTACATCCTTCTCAAAGAGATAGGTAGCGATGCGTGTCTGATCCATCTGGAAGGCGAGCACGATAATATCCAGCATCAGCTTGACGTGTTCGCGAACGTTTTGCGGGCGGCCTTCCGGCGGACGGTCGATATCTGGAGCGTCCAGGGAAGGCTGCCAGCCTTCGAGGCGCCCTTCGGCAGTGGCGAGTTCGATGCGCTGTTCGATTTCCCGAATAGAAGTCAGATATTCTTCGAGCTTATCGCGATCGCGTGAATCGAGTTTACGCTGAATACTCTTGGCCTGTTCCCCAACAAAATCGAGAATACTGCGGTCGCGCAGTAATTCGCTGGTATCGAAAAGGCGGTCGAAAGCCTGTCGCGGAAAGATCTCCGGCGGAATGGGGGTGGTGCGTGAACTCCACGACATGGTGCCATTATAGATTCCGGGCTTTCCGGCGGCGAGACCATAGCCAGTCGGTTCGGTTCCCAGAACGATACTGGGCACGGCGGTGTTTTTGCCGACGGTACGCGCCATAAATTGATCAACGGATTCAGCCAGATCCGGGACACTGCCGTGACGCACTTTCTCGCCGGCGAGGAAGTTTGTAAAATAGGGCGTATGAACTCCGACGGTGTCATCGAAGATGTGGAGGTTATCGACAAAAAGGAGATCCTCTTTGAATTTATCGAGCGGCTTGAGACTTTTCGATAATTCCATCCCGGCCCCTTCACCTTTGACCCACCAGTGCTCCGTATTGACGCCGTTGGCAAAAATCAGGGCAGCCCAGCGGCGGGGCGGTCCGGACATGATGGCCTGCCCGCTTTTCTCCGCGGCCCAGGCCAGACTTTCCATCCAGGGGAGAGCGATACTAGCGCCCAGCCCTTTGAGGATGGTACGGCGCGAAAGGGTAGACCGGTAAGGATCACCGGTAACCGTGCGAACATTGTCAATAGGAGTGCTCATTTCTTGAACGGCGGTAGGTTGATCAGATCAGTTTTGAGAAAGTTCGATAGTTTCGTCCCGGCGCATGGTGAATTGCGGACTGGTTACAATCATGGAAAGGGCGATGCTGGGCCGATAACCATTTTCCTTCATTGCGTCCACCATTTCGGCAATGAGAGGCCGGTCGGTCAGGGCAAGGCTGCGTCCGAGGAAATAGGCGAGCATTTTACTGCAGAATCCTTCCACGAACTTATCCGACCGCTCCATGAGGTAATCCCGCAGACCAGGGAAGCCTTCGATCTTAACGCCGTCGGCAAACTCACCGAGAGAATCGACGGGTTGACCAGCATAGTTTTCAGTGCGCCAGCGGCCAATGGGATCAAAGTTTTCCAGGGCGATACCGAGGGAATCAAACCGGTCATGGCATGAAAAGCAGGCCGGTTTATTGCGGTGCATCTCCAGCTGTTCTTTAATGGTCATGCCTTCTTCGTTCACCGGTTCGTCGGAAAGCAAAGGGACATCGGGCGGCGGGGGCGGTGCATGGGTGTTAAGAAGTTTTTCGTAAACCCAGATTCCACGATGAACCGGGCTGGTGCGCAAAGGCGCTGCAAACTTGGTATGAAAAGCAGCCATGCCGATTAACCCGCCACGCTGATCTGTAGGGACTTGGACCAGGCGCATTTCCTCACCCTCTACCCCTTTGATTCCGTAGTGCTTGGCAAGGCGTTCATTGAGGAAGGTGTAATCCGCGTTAATGCCCAGCAGGATGGACTTATCTTCACGAATCAAATCCATGACGAAATAAATGGCTTCGTTATACATGGCCTTACGGAGTTCATCGGTGAACTCCGGGAAACGCTCAGCATCCGGACCGCTGAAGGTATCAAATTCAGAAAAGCTGAGCCATTGCCCGGCAAATTGAGTGCCAAGAGCGATGCTGCGCTCATCGGCAATCATCCGCTCGACTTGGGCGAGCAGGACATCCCGCTCAAGAAGTTTGCCGCTTTCCCCGAGCTTCAATAATTCCTCATCCGGAATACTTCCCCAGATGGCGAAGGAGAGACGGGTAGCCAACTCACGCCCGGTCAGGGGGTGCGGCTCCTCGGCCTGGAGACTCTGCGTGTAACGATAGATGAAATTCGGAGCAGCAAGGACCGCGACCAAGGCGGTTTTTACGCTGTCTTCATAGGACCGCTCGTGGCTGCGCTCATAATCATAAACCTTCATCAGGCGCGCCATCTCGTCCTCCGTCAAATCGCGGCGCCAGGCGCGAGAGGCAAAGGCTTCCAGTTTCTGTTCAGCATCAGCGCGCATCTGATCGTCATCCATCTGCGAGCCTTTCATGAACGCTGCCATCATGGTTTTGATCGATTCCAGTTCTTCGAGAGCTTCTTCATCGGCATTCCCGCGGACGTCCTCCGCGCTCAGAGAGAACAGGCAGTGAAAGCGGGCCCATTTGTCATTGGGCAGACTGATTCCGTAGAATTCAGCCATTTCCTGAGGAATCCCTTCGAACGGGATGTTTTCACGCATCCTCGTGTAGCCGCTGTTGGTTGTTGTCCACACCTCCATGGTGAGCATCTGGCTGTGGCCGCGACGTGCACCCGGGGGTGAAGGCTCTTTCTGTCCCGGGACTTTGCGTCCCTCAAAGGCTTCAAAGTAATCAGGCGGTTCCTGTTTAAACGGAGCAATCTTCACAAAACCTTCGGTGCCGAGTTCCGGGTCATAATTCATTGTCACAAAAAATTTCTCCGCCCCGTCGGGAATAACAAACTTCAGATAGCCCGGGGCTTTGTGTCCGATCTGGCTTTTGTCTTTCATCGCCGATCCGTCACCACGGGTGCCGAACTCGCGGATGTTACCCTCCTGATCCGTGAAGTTTGTCAGCAGATCTTCCCATGATTTTTCGGAACCATCCGCCATGACAAACCGGCCGTTCTTCCAGAGGATGTAATCATTTTCGTGACCATCAAACATGTCCGAGGCAGCAAGGTAAAGCTCACCGGTATCGACCTTGGTAAGATCAATGCTCAAGACCGGACGGGACTCATGATACTGCCCGCGAATCTGCTGGTTCTCTGACCGATCCTTAGGTTGGATTTCGAAATCTTTCGAATCCTGTCCCCACTCGTTAATCTCGGAGGCAATATTGACGTAATCGACGATCTCCTTGATCGCTTCGCGTTGGCTGTTTTTGTCCTGTGGACTCGAAGGTGGTCCCAGTTCCATCCATCGTTTGACCATTTCGTTGGAGATAGGATTGTTGATAAACTGGCGATGCTCGTTCTTATCTGCATCCAGTTTCCCGCTAAGAACCATGAGGACCCTTTCCAATGAGCTATGGAAAAGGGGTACCTCATAGTTATCAGCGATTTCTCTGTAATCGGCATCTGGCAACCCCAACTCGGAGCGGTAACGGTACTGCCAGGCGGCCTCCAGGTAAGCGATCTTAATATCGCCGATCTGCCGTCTGATCTGGCGCTCATGAGTGGAAATGAGCGAGTCCTGGACCTGGTTGTGCCAGGCTTCCCATGCATCCTTGAAATAGGTCGCTATGTCTTCCAAAGAAGTGGCGGGCGGGTAGGGATTGTCTGACCACTGGATATCCGCGCCGGGAATGATGCGTGCGTGATTCACCACTTTCTTTGCGGCCCCGAGGAAGCTTTCAAACTGACCGGTGGTCATGTTTTGAGCCGCGCCGACATTGAGAAATCCTTCACCGGCGGCGCTGTCCGCGGTGAGATACTGGCCAATCTCCAGTTCCACCCCGGTCAGGTCCCGCATAACATAGTCATACTCGTAGTGGTTTAGACGAGGAATGACGACCACGCCCGGGTCATTGGGGACGGCGTTTTCCAGCTCCACAAGGGTGTCGTGAACCCAAGTGAGCATGAGTTCGCGCTCCTCCATAGTGGGCTGTTTTTGCGCTTTACTGGGCGGCATTTCCTCTTCTTCGATGACCCATTCCAGATCCGCGAGCAGATGGCCTTCCTCAGCCGCCATGTATTCCTGGGCGGATTGGAGGGACTGCATGTCAATCCCTGCACTGGCATCGTCCAGATTGTGGCAAGGGAAGCAATACTGCTCAAAGAGCGGCTTGACCTGCTCGTCGAAGTTGATCTCCTCGCTGGCTGACGCGCAGACAGGCCCGAAGAAGGCGATGCCTCCAGAGATGAAGGAGAAGGCTAGTTTTAAGCAAATGTAATCTTTAGACGGTTTCATATTCGAGCCACCTAAAAGTAGGAGAGTTTATGAGAAAGTTTCTTCCAATGTCATCTCGGAAGCGCTGAGGCAGTTTTCATGGTGTGACAGAAAATGACCTCCTGCAGACGGGGAATGGGAGAGCCTGACAGTTGAGGCGAGAGATCATCTCGAGGCCCGCAGAAGGCAGCCGGAAGCGCC
The DNA here is from genome assembly GCA_964622095.1 of uncultured Verrucomicrobiales bacterium. Taxonomy (GTDB): domain Bacteria; phylum Verrucomicrobiota; class Verrucomicrobiia; order Verrucomicrobiales; family CAZUPP01; genus CAZUPP01. The sequence goes on along the minus strand of CAZUPP010000018.1, from coordinate 17,693 downwards.
AGGTGCAGAGAAAACGCGCGTGGTCGGGAGAACGCTACTAAATGAGCAAGACAAAAGTGGCTTTACCGTTAGCCTGACGAAGTAACCTAAGATGCCATGGCAGGTAACATTCAGATCGCAAGGTTTCGCCTGTTTTGATCTTACAGCAGTGGAGAAGATCAAGTAAGGTGAAGGTATGAGGATTTATGGGAATGATGAGACCCTGACGATTCACCAGACGACGGGGAAGAGCTCTCGAGGGCAACTGATCATTCTGGGCAGCATCGCCTTCGGTCTTGGGCTGATTTTCACCATCGTGGTGGTCCGGCAATCGACAGGAACGGATTCCTCCGGGTCAAGTGGTGGAGCAGTCATTCCAGTGGGTGCCGCGGCGTTTCTGGTGGCGATCGGCGGATTGTTTATGTTTGGAGGCTCCCTTGCTGTGCTCACGGCGTGGCGAGGCAACATTCCCGAATTAATTTACTATTTTTCCGCTGATTCAATCATTGTGGCGCACAGGTTCAAGGATGGCCACACGGAGCGGGAGGAGTTTGTGCCAGATCAGTTTTCGGAAATTGAAGTGAGGATTCGGAACCTTGTGGAAACCGCCTATTCGGGAGAAGGATCGTCTTTGAGGATAGTCGAAAAGGATGGCCAGCATTTATTTTTCCGTGCGGAAGAAGGGGTCGGTCATGTTGGGGAAATGGCTGCACAGATCAGTGAGCGCACGGGCATACCTGTGGTGCACCTTTGAGAACGCGACTCTTCCCAGGTAAATAGATCTTCCTGAACTCACGTCAAACCCTGCCTAACTTCGACTCAACACGGATGATGAAAGGGGTGTCTACCCGCCACTTCACGAGCTCGTGTCTCCTGCCAGCCTATGCCCGGAAAGCGTTCCCTCACGAATCTTCATCTTGATTCTCTGTGCTCAAAATACTCATTTGAGCACCTGGAAGAGCGGCTGTCGCCCAAGGAAACGGCAGCGCCGGTCCGCGCCATCCGGCCCAGCACCCGGGCAACGGTGGCCCGTGCAGAGGAAATCTACGGGCAGGCGATGGATAATGAGCAACTCCCGGTGCCGGAAGAAATTCTTGACGAGTGGTCCCGGACGCACCTAGCCGATTTCTCTAATAATATCGAGAATTGCATCGGCACCGTCAAACTGCCGGTGGGGGTAGCGGGTCCGCTGCGCATCCATGGGCTCTATGCTCAGGGAGATTTTCCCGTGCCGCTGGCGACGACGGAAGCGGCACTGGTGGCGTGCTACCACCGGGGTATCAGTTTAATCTCCGCGGCCGGAGGATGCACAGCGATGCTGCTTTATGAAGCAGTAAATCGAGCGCCTGCTTTTGCTTTTGAATCGATGCGCGGAGCAGGACGCTTCGTGGCGTGGGCGATGGAAAACTTTGAGCAGTTCCAGGCGGTGACGGGGACGACAACTTCACACGGGAAACTACTCGATATGGGAGTTCAGTTGGAAGGCAACCATGTTTATCTGAATCTGGAATATTGCACCGGTGATGCCTCCGGGCAGAACATGGTGACGCTTGCGACGCAGGCAATCTGTGATTACATCGAAGAAAAGACTCCAGTGCGCCCGGTGGCAAGTTATGTAGAAGGAAATTTATCAGGTGATAAAAAAGCTAGCGCACAGGCATATACCTCTGTTCGCGGAAAAAAGGTGACGGCGGAGGCGGTAATACCGGCGGAGCTGGTGCAGAAATTCTTGCACGCCTCTCCCGCGCAGCTGGTTGACTACTGGCGCATGTCCGCCATTGGCGGAGTATTGAGCGGCACGATGGGGATACACGGCCATTTCGCCAATGGCCTCGCTGCGATCTACATTGCGACTGGCCAGGACGCCGCATGCGTAGCCGAGTCGGCCATCGGAGTGACTCGCTTTGAATTGCGCGAAGATAACTCGCTCTACGCGGCAGTGACGCTACCTGGAATAATGGTCGGCACGGTAGGCGGAGGCACAAATCTACCGTCTCAACGTGAGTTTCTGCAATTGATGGGATTGGGCGGTCCAGGAAAAAGCCAGGCGTTGGCAGAAGTGGTGGCCGGTGCGCTCCTGGGCGGTGAGTTATCAATCATCGGCGCGTTGGCAGCTGGTGAGTTCACACGTGCGCACCGCAAGCTGGCGCGTCTTCGCCAGCTTCAGGGGGACCACGCTGGGTGTCACGAGGAGGACGTCTGATCTCACAATTCTGATGAGCGGGAATGATTCATCAAATTTTCTTCATCGGTGGTGGATCTATCAACGGGAACGCTTTCCTCTCGTACAACATACGCCCTTAGTCGCGGCCTTCAGTTCCTGCGCGGTGGCATTCTCGTATCTGCTGGTGGGCAAAGGCCAGGCGCCTGGCTCCATGACTTTTCTGACGGCCTTTATTGTCTGCCTTATTTTCTTCCTGCAACTGAGAATTGCCGATGAGTTCAAGGACGCGGAAGAGGACCGGACATATCGTCCCTACCGGCCTGTGCCGCGCGGGTTGGTTTCACTCCAAGAGTTGCGTATCGTTTTTGCGATGGGGGCGACTATTCAGGTGTTTTTGACTTGGCTACTGTTTCCCGGACTCATTTTCATTCTGTTTATTGCCTGGATCTATCTTGGCCTGATGAGCGTCGAGTTCTTCGCCCGGGACTGGCTCAAGGCCCGGCCGTTGACCTATCTATGGACACATATGCTGATCATGCCTATTGTCGATTTCTTTGCCACGGCGTGCTATTGGCTACCTGAGAAGGCAGCGCCCCCTCTGCTTGTATTTTTTTTGGCGGCAAGTTTTTGTAATGGTCTCGTTATTGAAATCGGCAGGAAAATTCGGGTAAGGGATGACGAGGAAGAAGGAGTGCCAACCTACAGTAAGCTCTGGGGTGTGAGGCGCGCGGCAGTGGTCTGGCTGGCGTGCATGGCAGCAACTTTTGGATTTGCCACGGTGGCGGCCATTCAGATTGCCTTCTTCGTACCGGTTCTGGTGGGCCTCGGGATATTTTTGCTGCTGAGCGGCTGGCAGACCTTTAAGTTCATCACGAGTGAAGTCTCCGCCAAGCGCTTTGAAGTCTGGTCGGGACTGTGGACGCTGGCGCTCTATCTCTTTTTAGGTTTGATACCCCTCGTATTTTCCATTTTTCGGCCATGATCTATTTTCCTGAAGACGCTCCGCCAAAGGAGATTGGCGGGAAGGCAGCCGCCCTGAAGAGCTTGCGCGGATTCATGGTGCCGGAGTGGTTTGTCACGACGGACAGCCAGCTCAATGCCGCGGAACTCAACTTTGCATTGCAGAAGCTGGGAGGCGAAAGATTCGCGGTGCGTTCTTCCGCGAAGGCGGAGGATGGGGCGCAGCATTCGTTCGCCGGGCAATATAGTTCATTCCTCAATGTAAAAGCAGACGACGTGCTCTCAAACATTCGCGCAGTGCAAGCCGAAACACACAGCGAACGTCTCGAAGCCTACCGGAAGCAGCATGGTATAGCAGATACAACTGCGCCCGCGGTCATTGTGCAGAAAATGCTTAATCCCCGGGTGGCAGGCGTGGCATTTAGCGCGGACCCGATTTCCGGTTCCAGAAAAACGGTGCTGATCTCCGCAACAGCGGGAACGGGAGAGAGATTAGTATCTGGTGAAGTAGACGGCGAGCAATGGAGATGGTCACTTCGTGATAATCCAATCCGTGAGTCAAGGGGTGATTCTGGAGACTCGCTATTGACGGACGAGGAGGTAAGGCGCGTCGGCAAGCTGGCGAAGGAATGTGCGCGGCACTTTAGCCGGCCGCAGGATATCGAATGGGCAATTGAACATGACACACTCTATCTTCTGCAAAGTCGGCCGATCACGACGCTTTCGAATTTACCTGATCCAGATGATCCTGTGGTGGTTTGGGATAACAGCAATATCGCCGAGAGTTATCCTGGGCTCACCTCTCCTTTGACATTTTCATTTGCCCGCCATGTTTATGAACACGTTTACAGAGAATTCTGCCGTTTACTGAAAGTCCCGTCAAGTCGTCTGGCCCGGCTTGATCAGGTCTTCCCAGAAATGCTTGGTTACATAAGGCACCGGGTTTACTACAACCTATGTAACTGGTATCGCGTCCTGGCAGTTCTTCCGGGATATCGCCTGAACCGGTCATTTATGGAGCAAATGATGGGGGTGAAAACACTCATGCCGGAAGATATTGTTGAACAGATCGCGCGAGAAAACAAGGACAAGGGAAAGTTTTCTGATGCGCTCTCGCTGATGCGAATGATGTGGGGCTTACTCATAAGCTACATTTTCCTGCCGCGCCAGATCAAGCGATTCTATGAAAGGCTCTCCAAAGCGCTCGCTTCTCCGGGCATCCCGTGGGCTGAGATGTCAGGCAATGAATTAGCCCAGCATTACCGAGAGCTGGAGACCCGGTTACTCAGGAAGTGGGACGCACCATTGGTAAACGATTTTTTCGCCATGATTTTTGTGGGAGTGCTAAAGGCACTGTCGGAAAAATGGTTGAGGCAGCCGGGCATGGAGAATGAGTTGCTGGCTGATACCGGTGACATCATATCCGCGGAACTACCGCGTCGATTATTGGTCATGGCAGAATTAACTCCGACCATGGTCGCACAGGTGTTGATCAGTGAGACCAAATCCATTCAGGAAAAGATGGCGGCGTTAGAGTCGGCACCTGAATTGGACGCGGCATTTAACATTTATCTAAGAGAGTTTGGGGATCGTTGTCTCGAAGAACTGAAACTAGAGAGTCCAGTCATCGCAGAGGATCCCAGCTCGTTATTGACCGCAATTGGCACTCTAGCCCTCAGAAAGGACTCATCCTCGAGCACCTCTCCTGAGAATTCGACTGAAGCGGACGATGCAAGTCAAGATCTCTGGTCTTGCCTGCCATTCTTTCGCCGACACTTTTTCACTTTCATTCTCAAGAACTCGCGCCGCTTAGTAAGGAATCGTGAGAATCTGCGTTTTGAGCGAACGCGCCTATTCGGTCGCGTTCGACAAATATTCCGTCATCTAGGGGAGCAACTTGTCGCTGATAATATTTTGCATGAAGTTCAAGACGTGTTTTTTCTCGAGAAGAATGAACTGCTCGGAGTTTTTTGCGGAGCAGGGAACGGGAATGAACTCATTGAGGTCATCGAAGCGCGAAGGCGATCTTTTGAAATTGATTCTATGCGTGAGGCTCCTCCGGATCGCTTTCAAAGTCAGGGCCCGCTACACCGGTATTCGAGTTTCACAGAAGATTCGCCCCTCCAAGAGGAATTATGCGATCGTTCAATCGATGAACTGAAAGGACTGGGGGCCTGTCCCGGGTCAGTTGACGGTGTCGTTCGGGTCATTCATGACCCACGTCGAACAATGCTGCAGCACGGGGAGATTTTGGTTGCGCAGCAAACGGATCCGGGCTGGGTCGTTCTTTTCCCACTTGCAGCTGCGATTATTGTTGAGCGAGGAAGCATGTTGTCACATTCTGCGATCGTCGCGAGGGAGATGGGAATCCCTTGCGTGGTTTCTGTTCCCCGCGTTACGCGATTACTGGCTACGGGAGATCGGGTATCCGTGAATGGGAGTGCGGGTACGATAAAATTAATAACAAAAGCAGATAATGCAGAGTGAGATTCAGAGCCGGGCGAAGTTCTCTGAAGTGCGCTATGCCAATTGCTGGGAGGATGCGGATGTTCTTTTGGAAGCACTTGAACCGGCCGGCAAGCGCTGTCTAAGCATTGGTTCGGCCGGAGATAACTCATTTTCTCTGTTGGCTGCAGGAGCGCAGTCGGTTGATGTCGTCGAGATGAATCCTGCGCAGGTAGCATGTATTGAGTTGCGACTTGCTGCCTACAAGAACCTAGAGTACGATGACTTTCTCGGATTGCTCGGATCACGGTCAGCCGACCGGCTTTCGCTTTACGAAAAGTGTTTGAGCGATCTTTCCCAATCCAGCCAGGATTTCTGGGCACATCGCAGAAGCGTAATTCGAAGAGGATTTCAGCATGCGGGAAAGTTTGAAAGATATTTTCATATTTTCAGAAGGTTTGTTTTGCCGCTGGTTCACAACAAAAAGCGTATTGATTTTCTTCTTTCGCATAATAACAGGACCCCAAGTGTGTTCTATCGCGAGCGCTGGGACACCTGGCGCTGGCGCGCTCTATTTCGTGTTTTCTTCTCCCGGACGGTGATGGGCTGGGCTGGACGCTCACCAGCATTTTTTGATTTTGTTGAGGGACCGGTAGCAGACAGAATTCTTGGACGCGTTCAACACGCCTTGAGTGAATTGTTACCGGTCGAGAATCCCTATCTTCGCTACATCCTGCGCGGAAGCTATGAAGATGCCCTGCCCCATGCTTTACGACGAGATAATTATGAGCTCGTTCGCGAGAACCTTCCACGTCTCTCGATTTTACAGACAACCCTTGAAGAACTAAGCAGAACAAAACGAGCTCATGGCGATCATTATGAGGCCTACAATTTAAGCGATATTTTTGAGTACATGTCACCCGAAGGGTACTGTAAGCTGCTCAAAGATCTGTTGCGCATTAGCCGGCCCGGCGCGCGGCTTGCTTATTGGAATATGCTGGCGCCTCGAAGCTGCCCTGAACAACTTGCCACAGAAATTCGGTCACTTGATGAATTGTCGTCTGCTCTGTTCGCAATGGACAAAGCGTTCTTTTACTCAAGGTTTATCGTGGAAGAAGTGATCTAGGATGAGTGGACTATTGATTTCACTCCTGCTTTTTACGGCCCTGGTTTTGGGAGCACGCGCCGGACAGAGGATCGGCTTTTGGCATGCTGAAGGGACCCGTAAACTGGTGCATACCGGCATGGGACTCATCTGTTTAAGTTTTCCATGGATTTTCCCTCCACCTTGGGAGAAGGCGCGTCTGTATGTCTGGATACTTGCAGGCCTCGCCATCCTGATCCTTTTTTTGCTACGCTCCAGGTTTCTTCGCCATTCTCTGGGCCAGACTCTGCATTCCGTCGAGCGCCTGTCATTTGGTGATCTGCTTTTTCCTGTGGCTGTCGCCACGGTGTTTACCGCAGCGCATGGAAATCTGGTACTCTACATTATTCCTCTTCTACTGCTGACCCTGGCCGACGCGTTGGGTGCGCTGGCTGGTCAACGCTACGGAGTCCACCGTTTTCAGACGGCGGGAGGATTTAAGTCGCTGGAAGGCTGTATGGTCTTCTTTTGCACGAGCTTCTTCTGTTGCTTCCTCAGTCTCCTGGTTTTTGATCACGATTTCTATTCCGCGGCGCTGGTTTCCTTAGGAATCGCGTTGTTTTTCACGTATGTGGAGGGACTCAGCGGAGCGGGTATGGATAATTTTCTTGTGCCTGTTGGGGCATGTTATCTTCTGGAGTTTTATGTTTCTCTTAATCATGATGCCCTTACGCTTCGCATTGCCATTTTTCTTAGCTTGCTAGTTCTTGTCTTGTTATCTGCCCGCGCCACAACCTTGGATGGTGGTTCTCTTCTGGCGGGTGCAATCTTCGGGATGGGCTTATTCTTTCTAGGGCATCCGGCATGTCTGTTATCTGCTCTCTTGCTGTTCCTGATTTCGCTTTTTGTAACGCGTCAGATTCCAAGAAGTCTTAATGTGAAACACAGCCTCGACGCCATGACCGCCATTATGTTTGTCCCAGTAGGCGTCCTCCTCCTCGACTTTCCGCCACTGTTGTGTGTTGGTTCACTAGCTTGTCTCGCCGGCATACTGCATGGCGGAACGAATGCCTTGCTTGAGCGAAGCGCGATTAGAGTTTCTCTTCCGGTTAAACTGGCACTCGTCCTTTCACCCGCGGCGCTTCTGCATGCGCATTTATCTTTCTACGCGGTGACGCTGGCATGGGCCATCATGCTTTCCTTAGCTTACCGGCAGCTTCATCGGCGGGACGACTGGGTCCTTCTGGGCGCTTTTAATCTCGCGGGAACAGCTTTACTTCATTTCATGTTTTATGGAAATCCAACAATCTCACGAGTCCTCGGCCAGCCCTGAAGCGGCACAGGCTTTTCAACAGGGTGCCGATCTCTTTTTGAGGGACGGTAATTCAAGGGCTGGTGTCTGGTTATCGAATACGCCAACATGGAATGGGGAGGTTACCATCACTATCGGAGCTCTGGAAATGGAAGAGCCCGGCATAGCGTTCCTGAAGAACTGTTGTGCGGCCGTTGCGCAGTATGCTGGGGAACGAAGGAGAGTAATAGCGCCGATGGACGGCAATACATGGCAAACCCATCGCTTAACGCTTTTGTCAGATGGAAGCCCACCATTCTTCCTTGAGCACGTCACTCCTTTGTGGTGGAGGCGCTGTTTTGAGTCTGCGGGATTTCGCCTGTGCAGTGAATACAGTTCCAGCATCGTTAGCATAGCAGAAAAGACACGAAACGCTAATAGAATAAGAAGACTTGAAGAACGGCTCCTTGGTCAAAAGAATATTGTCGTTAGACCTATCTCACTTGCGTCGTTTCACAGGGACCTGGTAGCCATTCATAAGCTGAGTGTTGAAAGTTTTGCATCGAACTTTCTATATACCTCGATCTGCTTGGACGAATTTCTACGGCTGTATCAGCCCATCAAGAAACTGATTGAGCCGGAATACGTTTTACTCGCGGAGCACGGCCGGGAGCTGGTGGGGTTCGTCTTTGCCTATCCGGATTTTGCGGCGCAAAGGGAGGAGCGCACGATCTCCCTGATTGTAAAAACGCTGGCCGTCAAACCAGGAGCTGCCTATTCAGGGCTCGGCACATACCTCGTCGATCGAGTTGAGCAGCAAGCACTCCAAAATGGACTGACTTCCTCTATCCACGCTTTGAAACACGAAGCGAATCAATCCCAGCGAATCAGCAAGCGATTCGGTGCTCGAGAGTTCAGAAAATACGGTCTGATGACGATTTATCTATGAACTTAGTCAACTTACTTGAAGCGCACTCACGGGAACATCCGGACCAGATTGCCCTCGTGGAAGGCAAAAGCCCAATTACCTTTTCCAAACTGACTGCGCAAGCGGCCCGAGCCGGAAAGCTGCTTAATGATGCCGGACTAGACAAAGGTGATAGCGTTCTCTTTCTGCATCACGTCTCTATTGCTATGTATATAGCTTTGCTGGGCTGTTTCAGAACCGGCATTTCTGCAACATTTATTGATGTTTCCGCAGCACAACGAGTCCTGTCATCTGCATTGAGAATACAACCGGTTAAGGCAGCTTTTCTTTCGCTAAAGGGGGCGCTCTTTTCTGTATTAAAACGGGAGCTGCGATCGGTCAAGCCGTGCTGGTGTACGAAACCTTTCCCCGGCACTAAATTGTTCCACGTCGTGCCCGAGCCGTATGACAGGTTTTCACCGCCCCTGGATCTATCGGAGGATCATCCAGCTCTCATCACCTTCACCACCGGGACCACGGGTCAGCCGAAGGGCATATGCCGTTCGCATGGATTTTTGCTTAACCAGCATGAAGCCCTTCGGGATGAACTCGATCATACGATGGGGGAGGTAGACTTAATTACTTTACCCGTCTTTACCCTTTCAAATCTTGCGTCCGGAATAACAAGCGTGATTGCCGACACAAACCTTCAGAAACCTGGTTATCCCAACGGAAAAAGGATTCAAGCGCAAGCGCTACGCTTCCCTTCATCTCGGTGCGCGGCCTCTCCTGCATTCTATGAAGCATTACAGAGACAAAAGACCCTACCCGCTTTTACGAAGGTTTTTGCTGGCGGAGCGCCTGTCTTCCCGAGTTTGATGAAGCAACTACGAAACTCGTTGCCGGAAGCGAAGATATACACCGTTTATGGTTCATCTGAAGCCGAGCCCATCTCAAAGCTGGACTATGATAATATAACTCAAGCAGACTTAGAGCAGATGAAGCTAGGCGCCGGCCTACTAGTGGGCCTGCCTTCATTATTAATTGGCATGAAAATTATTGATCAAGATGCGCGCTCGGAGCCCATACTGAACGACGACAGCTTTGCTGCCTGGATTTTGCCAGTTGGTCAGACCGGTGAGATTGTTGTGACGGGGCGGCATGTGGTGCCTTCCTATATCCATAACAACGCGGAAACCCTTCAGCATAAAATCCGGCTATCTGGCAGCAAAGTCTGGCATCGCACAGGCGACGCAGGGTACCTGGATGATCAAGGGCGCCTTTGGATTTCCGGCCGCTGCAAACACCGTTTCGCTGATGGACTGTATCCTCTTCAAATAGAAACCGCGGCGATGCTGAATTTTGATCTATGCCGGTGTGCGGTTATTGAGCGATCAAGGGAGAGCGGAGCTCGACTACTTTGCGTTGAGAAAAGAAAAGGCCAGCCCAGCCCTTCACTCACTACATCCTTGCTGGATGACGTCATGCCTTGGGCAGGAATCTCCGGTATTCGCTATGTTAGGAAAATCCCAGTTGACAAGCGCCATAACGCGAAAATCGATTACCGGACACTGCGAAAGTTATTGAGCTACGAAAGCTGACCTTTTTGGAAACTGAGCACAGCGATTCAAAAGAGGAGCTAAAAGACGCGAAAGAAACATGGCGTTGATGACCAGCAGCATCAGGTCAAACGGTATACGGTAACGTATCTTGGAGTAGAAAACAGCCTGCACAAGCCCACTGGCAACATAAACGACGAGAACTAGAATCTCAAACCGCGTCAAGGGGAAACGACTAACTAGAAGCAGTCGGGCGGCCAAAATCAAGAGAATCAGTCCATATGCAAAAGCCTGAATATTCTGTCGTCCACCGTCCTGTTCTACCACATACCGATTATAAAACGCAAAATAGTTCAAGAACTTGCTTACATAAAGTAGCGCAGCCTCGCTTGGATTCTCCGTAATCCACTCAAGAGAAAGTTCCTTGAAGCGTCTATCCCTCTCTACTTCATCTTCAATCGTCGAATATACTTCAGAGCGCACCTCGGCGGAATCTTTGTATACAAAAACTCCTCGGGCCTTTGGATGATTTCCCATGTAAAGATTAACTCCTCCATTGGTGGACACAGTCAGAAACTCTCCCATCACGAGCGTGTTTCGAGCACTCCATGCTCCAACGACAAGGATTGTGACTATCCCGAAGACCAGAACTGTCCGGAACTTGGAAAGGCGGAGCAGCCAAATCGCAGCGGCCAGGATAGGAAAGAGTAACATCATGCTGGGAACGGCGAGGCAGACCCATCCTCCTGTCACGCCTGCGACGGCGCCTGCCCACACTCTTTCAGGAAATCGTAGTAGAAGATACAAACAGGAAACCAGCAGAAAAGACTGCAGCGTTTGCGGATAAAGAGTATTGGTCGTGTAAACTAAAATAGGATATAGACAGACCAAAACCGGGAGGAGCAAAAATACGAGGCGGTTCACCTCAATCTGACCTGAGGACAGCAGGGCAAGCAATGAAACGGTGCCTCCAAGTAAAATGGCCTGTACAATGCGAACGAATTCCGGTGAATTTATCAAGCCTTGAGATGCCGCAATGAGAAACACATAACCAGGCGGGCGAGATGCCGTAAAATTCCCATCTTCATCCGCAAAGCCATTACCCTTGAGAAGCTGTTCTGCGAGCTCTGAATAAATGAACTCGTCCGGATACCGTAGATTGTCAGGCAGAACGAGGATAAGAAAGATACTCGCCAGAGCGACGGCGAACATGGGAATCAATGGTGCAAACCTTAAATCGGTGATCGCAAGGATCAGCCTGGCCGGAACGCCAAGAATTCTCATAACCAGGCCGTTCTTCACAGTCGCAACATCTTCGGAATTCATACTGCCAGGGTGGCCTAAGGATTATACGCGCCGATGCATGTCTTCCATAGACAATTCAGGACGCGCAGATTTCCTTTCAAAGGAGAAATCTTGGTCGGAGCCTTTTTACCGGCTGGATACTCACGGGTAACGGGAATCTCGATGTGTGAAAAACCGAGCCGTGCAGAGCGGATACACAAATAATAATGCAATTCATAGTCTGAGAACACATCGCGAAAAGGCGCGATACGCGCATCGTTTATCATTCTTGCACTGTAGGCTCGAAAGCCATTAGTCGTATCCGTGCATCGACGCCCGGCCGCAAGAGATATCAGTGGAGCATGAATTAGCTTCACGGCCCAGTGCCGCACGGCGGGAGTATTGATGCCTTGCCCTCCTGGGATATATCGTGAACCCTGGACATGATCATAACCTTGGGAAAGTTTAACGGAAAAATCGTGCAGAGCGGAGGGGTCATCTTTATCATTACCATCCATCACGATAAAACCCTCATAACCTTGCTCCAGACCCCATGAAAGAGCCATGCGCATTTGAGCGCTCAAGCGGCCCGGACCAGTCTTTGTGAGTAGCGCACGAATCCTCTGCGACCGCAGAAACCCCAATTCCAGTGAACCATCGGTGCTGCCTCCGTCAGCAATAACGCAGTCAACGCCCTCCAAAAAGGGCTGCATCTTTTGAAGTTGCCGCCGAATTCTTTCGCCTTCGTTGATCACGAATACACACAGCAGAAACCGGCTCGTTTTCTCCGAAAGTAAATCAATCCTGTAAGCAGGGACCTCCCTTGGCATGACCCCAGATTCAAGAGATTCAACACTCATTGGGATAGGTAAGATGGTGATTTATTCTACTCTGACACTCGTACGACGTTGAGACGCGACTCATCAGAGATCTGCACCCGGCTATTTTTTTCCTCCATGACAAAGTACGGCGGCCGCATCTGGCTTTCACGCAGTGCGCGCCCGACATACTCAGCCATCACGGCCAAAATCAGACTCATCATAAAGAACATGGCACTCATCTGGAGGGACTGCGTTGTCCAGCCCGGCGCGACATCATCGCGGAAGATATATGTCAGAACAACATAAAACGCATAGAGCATGTTAACAACGCTGGCAATCAGTCCAAGCATCGAAACAAATCTCAAAGGTTGGATGCCGCTTGCTACCGCAATATCGATGGCACGATTGAATGCGTCCAAGAGATTACCCTGCCGTGACCGGGCACGGAATTCTGTGTGATATGAAAAAAACGACGGCTGATAACCTACGACCAGCGAGAGGAAGCGCAGATACCTCACCCGGTCCTTTATGCGCGTAATAGCATTGCATGCAGCGCGGGAGAGCACATTAAACCCGGTAGCGAAAGGAACAAAATCCATCTTCAGGACCTTGCGGCAATAGACATGAAACACGTAGCTGCCTAGTCTTAGCAGAGGACCTCGTTCGGGGGGCGGATCGAGGCGGCCCAGCAGCACTCCGCTTCCTTTGCGGCATTTATCAACAATTTCGGGGATCAACTCGGGCGGATCCAATTCCGCATTTATCAGGACGACATAATCACCTACACTGGATTCCATCCCTGCCAGGTAAGCGATTTCCTCTCCGAACGTTCGTGAGAGGACAAGGAAACGCAGGCACTCTATGCTGTCCAGTAACTCGTCACAGACAGCTTTGAGATCACCCTGCATCATGGTGCCGTCGTTTACGATGACGATCTCGTAATTGGCATACTCCTCCTTGAGAATTCCGGCGACTTTCCGAACAAATCCGCCTAGAGCATCTGCGTTCTCTGGCATGATGCTGATGACGGAGACGAACAATTCTGTGCGTGGCGGTGAGGCACTCATGTCAGTTGTTGCTGAAAAAGGCAGACCACAAGAGATCAACTTAGATGAAGGCGGTCCATCTCCTCAATCGCGTCGTAAACGTTATCAATTTTCCCACCCATGATACTGGTGAGCCTTGGCAAATCCTGATGGTCATAAAATAAAATGGGACGGCCATCATCCGCTTCATTGAGTGGCAGGATGGTTTTTACTTCCCAGAGCGAGTCACGATATTGAACCGATCTCAGGGCGGGCACATAGCGCGAAGCGTCCCGCACCATATGTTCGAATCTGCTCTTTTTCTTCAGCACTTCAAATTGACCGTATGCGCTCCGGTAAGTCGAATCACCGCGATCATGCCAGTAGGTATGCGGAGTATAGCGGACGTGGCTGAGGGTGTAGTAACCGCGGTCCGGGAAAGGCATAAATGAAAAAAACGGGCCGCACATCATAGTGATACTGAAATCCTGCAATTCCGGCGGTGGCTCAACCAGCGACAGTTCCGTCAATTCATGCTTCAAAGTAACCGGTTGCAGACCTGCGCTCGTGACGAGCCGGTTGATCTCACTGTAGGTGCAGTTATAGACTCGCTGCGCAAGCACTTCCTTCTGTGCGCCAGTCTGTCGGTCCTTTATACCAACTCGCAGGTTGCCATTTTCGGCTTTTCGCAGCTCACAGACGTCCGTCTTCATCCGGAGGTCAACAGTGCATGCAGTTAGCTTACGCTTTACGATTTCACGCAAGATTGCCGCGTCAAAAGCGTATTCCGTCACCGAATACACCGCCTCGACCAGTTCTTCATTGAACAGCTCCTTTACCTCTTCCGGCGCGTCTGAAATCGGCGCCTCTATTCGCTCAATGAAGCGACGAAACTGCACGGCGGATACTTTTGAAAAGTTATATGGAACAGCGTAGTATTTGTTGAAATCTCGAAAAATACAATCCTCGTAGTCACGGATAAATTGATGAAAATTCACGCGGGATCTTAGTGCAGTCAGCAGACTGCGCGGGTAATGATAGCCGTTGTGCACCCGTGCCTGATTATTGTAGGAGGCGCGCAAAAGCAATTCCTCTTCGCGCTCACATAGCATGACCTTCTTCCCGCGCTTATCCAATTCGACGGCCAGAATACAGCCGAAAAATCCACCACCTACGATGAGAAAATCAACCTCCGTGGAGAGGCCGGACGATGTATGGACCCCCAGGTTAGGCAGTCCGGTTGTCATGGTGCTATTGCCAGAGTCAACCATACCACGCTTGCAATCGGAGGAGAGCCGTGCGAAGACGTTCCAGAGGATCTTCGGCCGGGGTGCGCATTTCCAGGGAGACATTCTCACGATATCCAAGCTTACGCAATTCCCTCGCACAGCTTTGGTGAAACTCAGCCATGCCATCTTCCGGCTCTTCCAGGTAAGGCATGCTGCAGTGATAGTGCTTAATCTGCGGCCCGAAACGCGGAATCACGTCGACCGGGTCATCGTTCGAGATTCTTATCCCACCTGCGTCGAATTGAAGACCTATTCCCGGGCTGTTAACTTTCTCCACGATGGCGGCCGCTTCATGAATCCGCGTCATGAAGTCACAATGATATTCCGGAGGATTTGCTTCAAGACAATGCATCACTCCGTGACGAGCAGCGTGGTCGCCCAGCTCTGAAAAAAATTCCACGGCCCGGGATTCGGCTTCTTCTTCCGGCATGCTCCCGCGTTGACGATTCTTCGGTGATCCAAAAACGATACGCGTGGCACCAAGCTTCGCCGCCAGTTCCGTGACTGCCTTCAGATATTCCAGACATTGCCTCTGCTGCTCGCCGAAAACGGTGAGCTCTGGCTTTCCAAAGAGAACCGCTTGAAAAGCCGCCGGCCTTAGTCCGAAAGCCTTCAGTTTTTCAGCCAGCTTATCGGGTTCACCCTCAGGAACATTTTGTAGATCGGACCAGCGCCGGGTTGGCGCCAACTCAATCCGTTCCAGACCAGACTCCTGCAGAATCGCGAAAGCTTCTTCTTCTCTCTCGAGAGGCCAGGCAATATCTGAAGCGCAAAGATTCATGATGGCAGATTTCTGGTGCGCTCAATAAATCCCGCCAGGTCCTGCATGACCTGATCCAGACTATATATATAACCATTCTCCCCACCATAACGCGCAGCGTGTCGGGTTCGAAAATCATAATGTGCTTCTGGAGCCGGTTCCTGCCCGACCTCTTTGCCGGGAAAAAACCGGTCAATGATCGTCTGTGTGGGTAATGGTTCGGTCGCGAAATTAATTAACCGCATATCATGGTCCAGCGCGATCTGGATATCCCTCCACAGGTGGTCCAGACAATAGTACTGAAATGAACTGGCCGGGTTGATCATCTGCAGCACGTTGTCATTGAGCAAATCATAGATGACATTTTTCTTCAGGCCGTCCCCGAACAGTCCCGGCAAACGCACGACCAGATGATCCGGAAATTGCTCCGCAAAAATTCGCTCCACCCTGAGACGGTGCAAACCATAGGCATGATGTTCCAGCGTTTCAGGATCCAGCGGCGTCTCCTCATCCACCCCGTTCACCTCTGGATAGACGTCGATGGTGGAAATGAGCACCGCGCGTTCCGCCCGGGCCCTACCCAGCGGTTCCAGTAATTTCTCGATGGAAGCCCAGTCCTCCTCCGGAGCCTTGTTCGCCTTCCATTTTACCGCGTAAACACCACCACACACCAGCAGCCCAAACTCACGTCCTGCAATCTCCCCGATGTTCGTCGAGTTGAAGGTGGCATCAAAAGCATGCTGACGGGCGAGGTTCCCGCCCACAAAGCCCGTGTGCCCGATGAGTGCTGATTCTGCCGAGGCCATATGCTGCCCGGATGGAAGCGGAAGCCGCCTCAACCGTCAACGGCAATCAGTCAGTCTGCGATCAGGTGCTTGACCGGTTCTCCTTCCCCGTCGGTCACGTTGCCGCTTTCATCCTGCTTTGATTTACTGATCTTCATTGCCTCAGGCCCGGTCGCGTGGGAGGGATGCGCGTGAGCACCGTTTTCGTAGCCTTGGCCGCATTGTGCTGGGGGGTATCAGGAGGGATTGGCGGCCTCCTCATGGCGGATGGCTGGGATCCTTTCGTGGTGTCCTTCTACCGCGGGGTGATTGGGTTGCTCATTGTCGTTCTCTGGCTTTCAGTGCGGCCCAAGGGTAGCGGCCTGGGCAATTACCGGCTCTGGCTGTGGTCGGTGCTGGCCGGGCTTGGTGTAGCGGGAAATTTTGCCTTCTACTTTGTCAGCATCGCACAGGGCAGCGTCGCTATTGCGGCGACTCTGATGTATTCTGCACCCGTCTTTGTCTATCTCGTTTCGTTCACCCTAAAGCTGGAGAAACCAACTGGGCTGAAGTGGGCGGGCATCGGAGTGGTCATGCTGGGGATTATACTTCTGACCCAGATTTACCAGACAGGAGCAGGTGGAGTGACTCTCGTCGGTGTCGGCGCGGGACTCCTCGCCGGGCTATCCTATACGCTATTTATCTTTGGCTTCAAATACGCAGCTCCACACGGCAGTCCTCAGGCGATCCTTTGCATAGGGTTTGCTGTTTTGGCGGTCGTCCTGTTCTGGCCGGGCGATGTTGACCAGAAAGCCGAAGCCCTAAGCACGGCGGATTGGCCCCTGTTCGCCGCGTTAGGCGTCTTTGGCGCAGGATTATCGTTCGTTCTGTATATCATCGGCCTGAAGCATAGCTCCCCGGCGGTGGCGTCTATTGTGGCTATGGTGGAACCGGTCACAGCCGCATTGTTTGGTGTATTCGTGTTAAACCAAACCCTTATCGGCCCGCAGATTATTGGGATGGGTCTGATTTTAATCACGGTCACGGCCATGAGCGTTATTGCGCCTTCCGCTCATCCTTCTCCTGATTTAATTGATCCATGAGCCTTTGGTTCCTCTTTTTCTGCTGCTGGGACCAATCTATCGTCCCGCCCCGGCACCCGCTCCACGCTTATTTCATTCGATTACCTCAATCTTCGCCGAGTCGAACATGGAATCTTTGAGCTCCACCCCCAGGCCGGGTGCTTCTTCGGCGTAGTGCAGAAACCCATTTTTTATACGGCGCTCAACCATTTGCCCGGTAAATCCGACATATTCTTCCTCCCGGTAGGGAAACATTTCCTGGATAAAGAAATTCGGCAC
>CAZUPP010000017.1:0-77532 GCA_964622095.1 uncultured Verrucomicrobiales bacterium | reverse complement strand
AATAGCTTGCCAATAATAAAAAACCAGTCAAGCGGCTCTGGCTCCAGTCCATGACCAAAACGGCCATTCAGGACGCTTTCAATAAATTGCGCGATGAAAGTGATATGGCGCCTCTCGCCGATGCCGCGGTGTGCCGGTCAGAAAGTGACTGGCTCGTCGGGATCAATGGCACCCGCGCCATGACCGCCTTTAATACGAAACAGAATGGCGGCAACTTCCAGAAAACTCCCGTCGGCCGTGTCCAGACCCCCACGCTTGCTATTCTCGTTGATCGTGAAGAGAAGATCCGCAGCTTTGTTCCTCGCACTTACTTTGAGGTGCATGCGGATTTTGAAGTGGACAGCGGGATCTACCGCGGGCGCTGGCTGGATACGGCATTCAAGAAATCTCCTGACGATGATCAGTTAAAGGCCGAACGCATCTGGGACCGCGCTGTCGCGGAGGAAATCGCCAACCGCTGCCAGGGTCAGCCCGGTGAAATCACCGAGAAGAAAAAACCCACCACCCAGAGTTCGCCCTTCCTCTTTGACCTCACCTCCCTGCAGCGCGAAGCCAACTCGCGCTTCGGCCTTTCGGCCCGCCGGACCCTGCAGATCGCACAGGCCCTCTATGAGCGCTACAAGGTCCTGACCTATCCGAGAACAGATTCCCGTTTCCTGCCTGAAGATTATGTGGGTGAAGTAAAAAAAGTCCTCGGCAGCTTTGTGGATCCCGAGCTGAAAAAATTTGGCAACAAGGCGATTTCCAATAATTGGGTCAAACCCACCAAACGCGTTTTTAATAATGCCAAAGTCAGTGATCACAGCGCCATCATCCCCACCGGGCAGGCGCCGAAGAGTCTGGATGATATTCACCAGAAAATCTTCGATCTCGTCGCCCGCCGCCTGATTGCAATTTTCTATCCTCCCGCCGAGTTTGAAGTAACCACCCGCTTCACGAAAGTGGGTGAGGATACTTTCAAGACTGAAGGCCGAGTCTTGGTTAAGCCAGGCTGGCTGGAAGTTTACGGTCGCGTCGCTGGAGCCGTCGGAAAAGACGGTAAGGAAATGGTCGCGATCAATCCAGATGAAAAAGCGCTCTGTCAGGAAATCGAGGTCCGTGAAAATGTCACCACCCCGCCGCCACGCTATTCGGAGTCTACCCTGCTTTCCGCGATGGAAGGTGCGGGTAAACTGGTCGATGATGATGATCTGGCTGACGCCATGAAAGAAAAGGGGCTCGGCACCCCCGCGACGCGTGCCGCCATCATTGAAGGTCTCCTTCAGGATAAATACCTTTTGCGTGAGGGTAAGGAACTGATTCCGCAGCCCAAAGGTATTTCCCTCATTTATCTGCTCCAGAATCTGCATGCGGATGTTTTGTGCTCGCCCGAGTTGACCGGGGAGTGGGAGTATAAACTCAAGCAGATGGAATCCGGTAATCTGCAGCGCGAAGATTTCATGAGTGAAATCCGGCGGCTGACAAAAGAAGTGGTCGAGAAGGCCAAGAACTTCGACGGCAGCGAAATCAAGGGTGATTATAAGGACCTTGATGTCCCCTGCCCGAAGTGCGGCGAAAAAGAAGTTGGAGAAGATTACAGCTTTTTCCGCTGTGCGAATTGTGATTTCTCTGCGCGCAAAATGATGGCTCAGCATCAGATTACTCCGGAGGAAATGACGACCCTTATCCGGGAAGGCACCCTCGGGCCCCTTGATGATTTTATCAGCAAACTTGGCAAACCGTTTTCCGCCAGTCTCAAACTGACTGACGAATTCAAAGTTGAATTTGATTTCGGTGAGGATACCTCCGGTCAGGAAGAGCAGGAAGCGACCAAGGGCGAACCGGTCCTCATCGTCGCTGACCGCTGGAAGATCTATGAATCCGAGAAAGCATTTTTCTGTGAGGACACGCAATTGCCCAATGCCCAGGACAACCGGTTTCGCATCGGCAAGACGATTCTCCAGCGCAATATCGAGTTGGATCAGGTCGCGAAGTTACTTGAGCATGGTAAGACCGATCTCATCGCGAGGTTCATCTCAAGGAGAACGAACAAGCCCTTTGACGCCTATCTCCTCCTGAAAGAGGGCGGGGAGGTGGGGTTTGATTTCCCGGACCGGCCCAAGGCCAAAGCCGCCGCAGGCAGCGCGAAAAAATCAACCGGAGGCTCCGACAAAAAGAGCGGGGAAAGCAAAGCCGGCAGCACAAAGAAAGCCCCCGCCAAGTCGAAAGCCAAATCCACCAGCAGCGGCAAGGGGCGCAGGACCAAAGCCTCCTGAGCCGTGCCAAGGGTTCATGCTTGCTCTATTTGCTAAGCCGCCGGAAGCTGATATACTCCTGTTTCTCCTGGCGGTGATCCTCTCCCGGATCAGTCGTCTCTTTCCCTGGTTGCGCATGCCTTTGATCATGCGCGTTTTATCCCCATTTGACCTGTACCTTCATGGCAAAAGAAGAACCTATCGTCACTCAAGGAACTGTTACGGACGTCCTCCCGAACACCATGTTTCGGGTCGAGCTAAAAAATGGCGCCTCGGTCCTGGCCCATATTTCCGGTAAAATGCGCAAAAATTTTATCCGCATCGTTCCTGGTGACACTGTGGAGGTCGAGATGTCTCCCTATGACCTGAGCAAGGCACGCATTGTCTACCGCAGTAAACGCTGATCCGCCTCCTTTCCCGGGCCCCTCGACGGAACCTTCCATTATCCCATCAGCTTATGACGGCGGAAAGCACACCAGTAGACAGCGAGCACGCCCCGGCCATCCGCCGCGAACTTGAAGTGGCCGCGGATCGTCTCAGCCGCCATGTCTGCACCGGGCTGGATCTGGCTGCTCATTCAGTCAGCCTCTTCGAGAAAGAAGCCGCCTGTTACATGCGGCAGCGTCCGGCCCGCGCCATCCTGCTCGCCTTTGGTCTGGGCCTCCTCACCGGGCTCATCCTGCGGCGGGGTAGATGAGATAAGCCGTTTTCATGAGCGCGCACTGCTGCTATGGATCAACCCAGCATGGATGAGGAAAAAGATGGCTCCCCGCAGACGCCCGATGGCGCTGTGAATGGTGACCGCGAGGAAAAAGCCGGCCGCGGCTTCCGCGCTACCGGCCGCAGCTTTGCCGCCACCGCGGAGAGCGTGGTCAGCTACCTGGATGCGCGGGGCAAGCTTTTTGGGCTGGAGACGCGCTCATTCATCGGCGGCATGATCAAGCTCGCCATTCTTATCACCGGCCTGCTTATCGCTCTGCTCGTGCTTTACTTCGCCGTCGTGACCTTTCTTGCCTTCCTCCTTTACAGCGTCTGGCCCAGCTTCGTCGGGGTCTTCGGCGTCGTCGCGGTGGCTCATGTTATCATTTTTCTCCTGCTCGCCCTGCAGGCCTACGCCGCCTTCAATCGCCTCACGCGCAAAAGCTTTCGCGGGACGATGGCTGAGCTGAAAAAGGATCGCCAATGGCTAAAACAGATGAAGAAACCGGGCTGAGCCCGCGCGAGCGCCTAACCCGTGAGCTGGAAAACCGCCGCGAGGAGATTCTCAAGAATGTGAAGGCTCTCCGGAAGCGCACCCGGGTTGCGCCTGCCGATGGTCTCCTGAACACCCTGGAGCAGTCCATTCGCGACAACCCGGCGGGCTGGTTCACCGCCGCTGTGCTCGTCGGCATCCTCCTTTCCGTCAGCCTGCCCAACGCGATCCGGGCGAGTCTGCTTGAGGAAGTCGAAGCCGAAAGCAAAGATAAACGCGTGCGTAAAAGGGTAGAAAAGGCCCTCCGCAGAGTTGACAAGGGTGCCATCCTCAAGCCAGTGGTGAAGCTCGCCTCGTCCATTGGCGCTCCCGTCTTGCGCTACGTGGTCGTGGAAAAGCTGAAGGAGCGTTTCCGCTGAGGGCTGCGTTTTCCCTGGCAAGTGTAGCACTTGCCGTCCCTAGAACACTGATTTAGACAAATGGCAGAGGATACCTCCCTTGCACCCGCTGAGACCCAGCTCGAGTTCTCCGGAAATCTCAAGCACGTCGACGAATATCTTTCCGTCGGCATCGAGTATGGCGCCTCCGACATTCATCTGGCCGTCAACGCTCCCCCCATGTGGCGGCGCTACGGCCACTTTGGGTCCATCTGGGATGGCAGTTCTCTGCTCAGTGCCGGGGACACCCAGCGCCTCGCCGAAGGTTTTCTCAATGACGAGCAATGGGGGATTCTTCAGGATAATGGGAATGTCGAGTTCGCGTATGAGAATGACCAGGGCCGCTTCCGGGCCAGCGCCGTCCGTCAGCGTCTGGGCATTGATCTGACCTTCCGGATCATCAATACGGAGCTCAAACACTTCGATGAACTTGGCCTTCCGGGAACGCTTAAGCCGCTTACGGAATACCATAACGGTCTGATTCTCGTCACCGGCCCGGTGGGCAGCGGTAAATCCACCACGCTGGCTGCTCTCATTGATTACATCAATGTGAACCGGCAGGACCACATCATCACTCTGGAAGATCCCATTGAGTTCATCTTCGAAAGCAAGAGCTGCCAGATCAATCAGCGTGAAGTCCTGCACCATACCCGCAGTTTCCCCACCGCTCTTCGTGCGGCGCTCCGGGAAGATCCGGATGTCATCATGGTCGGGGAGATGCGTGACCTTGAAACGATTCAGCTTGCCATCACTGCCGCGGAAACCGGTCACCTTGTCCTGGCCACCCTTCACACGGCCAGCGCGGCACGGACCCTGGACCGGATTCTGGACGTTTTCCCCACAGATCAGCGTGCGCAGATCCGGCAGATGGTGAGTGAATCCCTTCGTGGGGTCATCAGCCAGCAACTCATTCCGCGGGCGGGCGGGGAAGGCCGGGTTCTGGCTCTGGAAATTCTTTTTAATAACCCCGCGATCGCGGCCGGTATTCGCGAGGGGAAAACCTATCTCATCCCGAACCAGATGAAGATCGCGACCAAACAGGGCATGATCCTCATGGATGACTCCATCGCGGAACTTTACGGCCGTGGATTGATTTCCAAGGAAGACGCCTATTTCTACTCCAACGATAAAGACAGTATCAAAAAGACATTGGCCCTTTATAAATGATGGTG
This sequence comes from uncultured Verrucomicrobiales bacterium, assembly GCA_964622095.1. Taxonomy (GTDB): domain Bacteria; phylum Verrucomicrobiota; class Verrucomicrobiia; order Verrucomicrobiales; family CAZUPP01; genus CAZUPP01. The sequence goes on along the minus strand of CAZUPP010000017.1, from coordinate 72,497 downwards.
CATAACCTGGCGCGCGCATTTTTCTGATTTTCCCCCAGACCAACTGACTGATGGCTGACATCGATTATTTTCTCAAACAGGTCGTCGCGAATGGCGGCTCGGACCTGCATTTATCCGAAGGTCAACCTCCCAAGATCCGCATTCACGGATCACTCGGGCCGATTGAAGGCGAGAGCCGGTTGACCGGGAAAATGATGGATTCCCTTCTCATGCCCATCTGCGATGAAAATCGCTGGGAACATTACACGGAGACGGGTGACCTCGACTTTGCCTATGAAATGGACGAGGACAGCCGGTTTCGCTGCAATTATTTTCAGCAGGTGCACGGCAAAGCGGCGGTTTTCCGGCTGATTCCCAACCGCATTTCCAGCCTGGAAGAACTGGGTATTCCCGAGGTGATCAAAGGTTTTGGTGACCAGCGTGGCGGGCTTGTTCTGGTCACCGGCCCGACGGGATCGGGTAAGAGCACGACTCTGGCTGCTCTGATGGACTATATTAATTCCACCTTTCAGCGGCACATCATCACCATTGAAGAGCCCATCGAATTCGTCCACAAGAACAAAAACTGTCTCGTCACCCAACGCGAAGTTCCCACGGATTCCAGCACCTTCGCCCAGGGCCTGAAAGCCAGTCTCCGTGAGGATGCTGATATTGTGCTGGTGGGGGAAATGCGTGACCTTGACACCATCTCACTCGCTCTCACCGCAGCGGAAACCGGCCTTCTCATTTTTGGCACTCTTCACACAAACAATGCCCGGAAAACGGTCGACCGGATTATCGATGCTTTTCCCGCCGATCAGCAAAGCCAGGTCCGCACCATGCTGGCTGCTTCTCTCCGTGGCGTGGTGGCGCAACTTTTATTGAAACGGCAGGACACCGGCGGCCGGATCGCAGTCAACGAAATCCTCATCGCCAACAGCGCGGTCTCCGCCATTATCCGAGAAGGGTCGACGCAGAAACTGCTCGATGTGATTGTCGGCGGGCGATCTCAAGGGATGCAATTTATGGATGACAACATCTGGCGCCTCCTTCAGCAGGGCATCGTCTCCCCTCACGAAGCCTATATGAAAGCGATCGACAAAAACCGTTTCAAAGCGTTCCTCCCTGCCGAAGAAAAACAACTCGGCTACTCCGCGGGCGGCGGGGAAGAGTGACGAAAGGATTTTTTGCGGCCGGGGGCAGATTCTACAGCCCGGCGGCACCCGCCTTATTATCTTCCTGCAATTTTATCTCAGGATGACGTCAGGCGGAGGAAGCTTCGGAATTTGATCCGGTGATTCTCTCCGCAGGCGAATTGTGATCGTTTTCATCGTCAGGATCGTTCTTGCCGGCACCCCAGATGTATCGCCGCATCAAAACCTTTAGAGTCGCGGTCAAAGGGACGGCGATAAGGGCTCCGAGCAAACCGCCGAGAATAATGCTCCAGGCGAAGACGGACAGAATGACGACAAAAGGATGAAGGCTGACGGCGTCTCCGACAATTTTCGGGGCGATGAAAACGCCATCCAGATTATTGACGAGAACAAAAACCAGGGTGACGAGAACGGGCAAGACCCAGACGGGCGCTTCAGGGCCGAGATACCACTCACCATTTGCGGCCTGGACAATCGAAATAATCAGAGCGGGGATATAGGAAATGGTCACTCCGAGATATGGAATGACGCCCAATATGCCCACCATGACGCCAATAAGCAGTGAGTATTTCACACCCAGAATGCTGAGCAAGAAAATGGTGATGGCGCCGTCGATAAGGCTAACGAGAATCTGGCCGCGATAAAAGGCTACGAGGTAATTATTAATCTCCTCAAAGAGGCTGATGATTTCCGTACGCAAGGACGATTCCGGCAGGGGAATCAGTTTTTTCCATTGGGTGCGGGTGAGGGAGCCGTCCGTCATGAAGAAGAACAGATAAATCGGGGTGATCAGGAGGGAGATCAATAATCCGAAGGCGCCGAAGAAGCCGCCGATACTGGAGCGAAGAAACTTACCTGACTGCTCGACTACCGCCGGAACCTGGGCGGCGGTCCACTCCACGACCGTTTCATAATTACTCTGGTCACCATCCGGATCCTGATTGCCATTCTCTCCGGGAGAATCATCGGCCTCGTCTGAGGTGGATGATTCATTATCTGGAGTGGCTTCGTTTCCTTCAGTGGCGGGACCGTTCTCTGGAAGGGCGGTCTCACCAGAGGCATCATTATCGCCACCCCTTTTTAAGATATCACCGATAAACGGCCAGTCCGCGATGTTTTCAAGTTGTTGAGAAACCTTTTCTTCAGAAAAACTCTGCTGCAAAAACTCTTCAAATTGAGTGGTAATATCCTCGTAATTATTCACGAGATTACGGATCTGGCCGACGAGCGGGACAATCATAACGGCAAGAAGAATAATCAAACTCAGCATGAAGCCGATAAAGACGGTGAGCCCGGCGCGAAAATGGCTCCACCCGCGTTTATTGAGCCTGTCCACGACGGGTTCGAGCAAATAGGTCAGGACCCAGGCGATAACGAGAGGGATGATGAGCGGCTGTAAAAAACTGATACCCCGCAGGACGAGCCATCCGCCGGTCAGGGCAGTGGCAGTGATACCTGTGATGGCCAGGGCAGTGAGGCCCCACCAGAGCGCCTGCTGCTGGAAGGGGGTGGGGTATTTTTTCGTATTGCCTTCGGAATGATCACCGGCCATGAGGTCAGGTCATAGCGGAAGAGACCCTCGGCGTAAAGCGATCATTCCGCGGGTTGCCGGATCGAACTGCCGGGCACGCCGACCGTCCAGGGCGCGACCCGTTTGACATCATCGCGCGTGACGACCCCCAATTTCAGGAGGCGATCATAGAGCACGACGTTGACCGCATTTCCCAGGTTCAGGCAATGCATGCTGGGAATGCTGACAAAGCGGTGGCAGTGCCTCAATTGACTTTGCGGAATGGAACCGTCCTCCGGTCCAAAAACATAGAGAGGGTTTTCCGGGTGGACGAAATTCGGCAGGGGCTCAGAATTTTCCCGCACCTCCACGGCAACAGGGGTAACCTTGCCGCTGAAGCGCTCGAAAAAATAATCATCGTTCAGAATGGTGACATCGCGGTATCCGCGCATGCGTTCTTCCCGCGGTAAGCGGTAGTCTTTCCCGCCCGCGACCGGGACCCGGCGGCCGCTGAAAATAACGACGCGTGCGCCAAAACACGAAGCGGCGCGCACGGCAGCGCCAACATTATGCGGGTATTTCGGGTCCCACATGGCAATCGCCGGAGTCATCGCGTCAGAAAACAGGGCAGCCCGCTCCCGGACCCGATGAATCATTCCGGGCTCAAAATCCCCGGGCAGATAACCTGGATGATCGGTGGTCGGCGCGACATTTTCCATCGCAATGAGTATTAGAAGTCGGCGTCGAGGATGATCCGGTAGCGCGCCTTGCCCGCTTCCAGATGCTCGAAAGCGTCATTGATCTGGCTCATGGGATAACGCTCAACGACGGGCGCGATATGATGTTGCGTGGAAAATTCAAGCATATCCATGTTGGTGGCTGGACTGCCGAGGGGTGTCCCGGAGACGCTGCGCTGAAAAAAGAGCAGATCAAAGGCGCCGATAGGCATAGGGTTCGGAACAGCTCCGACAGTGTGAAGGCGGCCTTTGGGCCCGAGTAAATTGACGTAGGCCGCCCAGTTCAAATCGACGTTGGTGGTGTTCAGAATAAAATCAAAACCCAGAGCTGCTTTTTCCAAGGCGCTGTCATCGCGCGAATTAAGAATATGATGGGCGCCCATCTGCTTTGCTTCTTCTGCCTTGCTTTCGCTCGAAGTAAAGGCGGTCACTTCACAGCCCCAGGCACGGAGGAACTGGAGGGCAAGGTGACCGAGCCCGCCGATGCCAACCACGCCGACACGTTCGGTGGGCTGCACATTGCATTGGACAATGGGATTAAAAACGGTGATGCCGCCGCAAAACATGGGACCCATTTTTGTTACGTCCAAGCCTTCCGGCATGGGTAAAACCCATTCGGAGGAGGCGCGCACCTTATTCGAAAAACCGCCATGGCGGCCGACGATGGTCTGTTCGCGACTGGCGCATAGATTATGATCACCACCCATGCAGGTACGGCAATACATGCAGCTGTGGCTGAACCAGCCGAGGCCTACGGTCTGGCCGACCTGCAAATGATCGACATGATCGCCCTTGGCGGTGATGGTGCCGACAATTTCGTGCCCGCCAACGAAGGGATAATTCGTCAAGCCCCAGTCATTATTCGCCATGCTCAGGTCACTGTGACAGATGCCGCAGTGCTGGACCTGGATATCGACCTCGTGAGAACCGAGCTCAGGTAGCTCATATTCGAAACGCTCAAAGGCGCCCGTGGCGGATTGTTTGGCGTAGCCGAGGACAGTTGTGGAGCTCATAATTCAGCGATGATGGAAGATGATTCTGGAAAGGCGGATGGGTCCGAATTGGAACCCTCCCGATAATACGAATGGGGGGACGCTAGCAAAAGCGAGCGAACTCACAAGGACGGAGAAGCCGGAAACAAAAAAGTAACCGTAACCGGCGGGGAACGGGAAGGAGAAGGGAGGGAGGAAGGGGCCACTTAGTAGTGGGAAGTCATTATCAAAAGCGGATAGGAGGGTGAAGGTGACGACGGTCTGTTAACTGGCGGTTAATGGGCGATCTGGTAGCGTGGCGTTGTGGTGGGATTTAGCTGATGGGTAAGGGTTTAAGGGTTGGGTTTGTTTTTTTTTGGGAGGATGAAAATCAGGCAGAAAAAGACAGGCCCACGGACGGGTGGATGAAGGACGGGAAATCAGGAGAGAATCAGAAAAAGAAGATGTGGGGCGCGCGCCCGGAAGAAGATGCTGACGGCACGATCAGGTCATAAAAAAGGAGATATCGTCGGTTTGTTTCTATTTAAATAGAATGGTGAGGGCTCGATCACGCGGGTAATTGTAATTGCCCGGTTTTAGTATGATGATCACGGAGAAGGACCGACCAATGGGATAAGCCGGCGGACCATGCTTCATCAATGGATGAGATTGTTTGGGCAATGGCTGGCGGGCGGGGATGGATCGGATGAAGTCCGTGATGGATATGGGCTGGGCGTGAGAGGGGCATCAGCCGGGGGTGGCTGGAAGGAGGTGAGGATGTTGGCTAGCTGCTATTCGCGAATAGGAGGTATGGGAGAAGGGAAGATAAAGAATGAGGAATGGTTTTTCCCGTCGAGGTGGAGTGTGCCGTGAATTAATGTTTTCGTTTTGGGAGATAAGTCCGTCCGGGGCCTGTCTATGATTGTTTCTGCGGTTGGCTGGCTGCTGGGTTGGTCAGTCACTCCTTGTGTCAGTGAGTGAGTGTGTCCGGCAACAGCCGGTCTGCCGGTGGGTGTAAGGCAGATGGAAGATGCTTTGGAATTTCGGGTAGGTTTGGGTGTTGGAGGTTCGATCGATCGTTACTCTAATTTCAAAGCATACTTCAACATAGCCCAGGAAAAAGGGGGGAGCAAGACGTCCGGGACGTCCGGGACGTCCGGGGAGAAAAAAGTGAAAAATAATTTTAGAGGACCGGAGGAGGGTTCGAGATGGACCGGCGGCGCGGAGCACAAAATGAACGTTCGTTCATCACAGATGAATGGGTCGTTATTTTAAGGTTGGTTGGTGTTTGCGCGGGTTCTAAGCGCACGGTTGTGTCCGGAGGCGGGCGGGCGGATGGGCTTCGTATCGGCTGCGCCTGACGAGACGGAGAGGAGGCCCCGGAACAATAGGAGCGCGGCGTGAAGCGGTAGGGTAGGCGAGGCGGTAGGAGCGCGCGGCGAGTGGCGAGAAATGGGAGGTTGAAGGTTAGAGGCCGCCGCGGGTGGCGAGTTTTATCTCGGCCGATTCATTACGTGTCTGATAGTGGATGATAGGCTGGTCGTTCGGGAGTATCTCGAGACTGCAGAAGAAACCAGCGTTCTCCGAGGAATCAACAATCACGTGGTTCCAGCCGCCTGATTCGCGAGAAGCAACAATGACATCAGAGTTTATGGGGTCTTGATAGGCTACGATTGCTTCATCCTTGGAAGTGAATTTGAAGGAGACGTAGGCGGAGACGAGAGTTCTCCCGCTATCGTTAGAAATTACCTCGAAAGTTCATGCGTCATTGCGGCGGTATGCAAAGTGTAAACTGTGATTCAAGCCAGTTGAGTATGCAATCGCTGGATTTCCTTGAGAATCTATATCAAGGGAAACCCAAGCGGCGGTTGCTCCATGGTCCACGGGTAAATAACCCGGAACGGATGGAATGTCTGTCTGTTGCCAGTTTTCCCCTGTGAGTTCCGTCAGTCTGAAAAACTCACGGGGTTGCGTAGGGACGGTTTTATTGAATCCCATTGTGCCGCCGTAAAGAAAGAGCGGCTGACCATCGGAAAGGAAGGACAAGTCCGAAACGTAAGCCGCGGCGGTTTCAAGCGGTTCAACAAGCCAATTTCCATCGGATTGCTCCTGCTGAAGCGTGATGGGATGAAGACCAGGAATTCTGGAATCTCCAGCTTTCCGTGCAAAGGAAAATAGAATTTGTTCAGGAGAAAACCGGAGCAGAAATTCGTCAGAGACTAAGGCTGATTGATCGCGTGGAGCAGGCTTTGAGATGATCCCGTCTTCATTATTGATTTGGTACCGACCAAATCCCGGAGAGTGAACATTGATATCTTGATGGGCGTTAATGGCAATGGCTGTGCCACGGCCTACCTGAAGGAATATGCCAGTCTTGGTTTCCACTCTATTAAGGGCCCATTGTCCGTGGCGATATCGAGAGTAGCCGAGAGTGGTATTTCCGTCGAAACCGACATAGGCAATAAGGGGCTCGCCTTTGGATGACACGGTCATTGCGCTATTTCCGAGGACCCCACCAAAAGTAGGCACGTCATAGATGATCCAGGGTAGTTCGATATCGAATCCTTGCGCGATGGCTTCGATGATTTGGCCTTGAGCTTGGATCTGTTGAGCCTGGGTCTGGATATTAGTTTCGATCTCGCCGAGCCGGTCCCAGATCTCCTGCAGGGATTTCATGGACTCGCCCGGGGCGCTTTCGGGATCGATTGGGCCCTGGCCTTGAACGATGGCCAGTGGTGTGACGCAGGCGAGAAAGAAGAACGGAAATAGTATCTGCTTCATGGGATGAGAGACGCCTCCGGGAGCGATTTACGGAAAAAGGGCCGCGCATGGCGAGCTTAAACGTCACCGTGTTTCTGGAGGGCGCCTCACCCCGCCAGTTGATTTTCGAGGAGGGCGCGATAGATGCCGGCATCACTGTTGTTGAGTAATGCTTCGTGGGTGCCGGATTCGGCGATTTTGCCGTCGCGGATGACGAGGATGAGGTCGGCATCACGGATAGTGGAGAGGCGGTGGGCGATGACGAAGGAGGTGCGGCCGCGCATGAGGGTGTTGAGGGCGTCCTGGACGAGGCGTTCGCTTTCGGCATCGAGGGAGCTGGTGGCTTCGTCGAGGACGAGGATGGCGGGATCGCGAAGGATGGCGCGGGCGATGGCGACGCGCTGACGCTGGCCACCGGAGAGTTTGATGCCGCGTTCACCGACGATGGTTTCGTAGCCGTCGGGGAAGGCGGAGATGAAATCATGGGCATTGGCCTGGCGCGCGGCGGATTCGATCTCGTCCTGGGTGGCGTGCCCGCCGGGGCGGGCGTAGGCGATGTTTTCCCGGATGCTGCCGCCGAAAAGGACGACATCCTGCGGGACGAGGGCCATACGGGCGCGAAGTTGCCCGAGCGGATAGCTGCGGGCCGGCTGGCCATCGACAAGGACCTGACCGGAGTCCGGATCAAAGAGGCGGAGGAGCAGGTTGATGATGGTGGATTTACCGGCGCCGCTGGGGCCGACGAGGGCGACACGCAGGCCGGGCTTGGCGGTGAAGGAGATATCTTCGAGGACGGTAACCTCCGGCCGGGAGGGATAAGCGAAGCGGACGTTCTGAAACTCAATCCGGCCCTGAAGCTGAAGGGCGGGATGCTCCACGACATCTCCCGAAGCGACGGCCTGGTCCGTCTCCTGGGTTTCGCGCAGCATTTCCTGGACACGCTCCGTTGCGCCGAGAGTTTTCTGGAGGTTGGCGTAGAACTCCGTGAAGGCGCGAAGGGCGCCACCGATGAAGATGGTGTAAAGGACGAACCGGGTAAGATCACCGACGCTCATCGCGCCCTGATCGACGAGGCTGGCGCCAAACCAGATGACAACCGTGATGGCGCCGAAGAGTCCGAAGATGATGAAGGAAACGAGAGCAGCGCGGTATTTGGCCCCCTGAAGAGCGGCGGTGACGAAATCCGTGAGGCCATCCCCATAGCGGCGGGTCTCGAAATCCTCACTGGTGAAAGCTTTGACCGTCTGAATGCCCTGCAAGGTCTCCTCAACCGTGACGTTCGTGGTGGCGAGGCGGTCCTGAGCGAGGCGGGAAAACTTGCGGACCTGCGTGCCGATGATGATGGCGACAATGATCGTAGGCGGCAGGGTGGCGAGCATGACGAGGGCGAGCTTGAAATAGAGCGCCAGCACGAGAATGAGCCCGCCGGTGGCGGTGATGAGCTGGCGCAGAACCATGGGCACCTCACGGATGAGCGTCTCCTGAATGAGGGTGATGTCCGCGGCGAGACGGCTGGTCAGTTCACCCACGCGGCGCTGATTAAAGAAGGCCATGGGCAGCCGGATGAGGTGGCTGTAGGTATCCCGGCGCAGGGCGGCGACGGCTTTCTCTCCCACTTCATTGAACCACATGATGCGGAAGAAAGAGATGCCGGCCTGGAGGGCGAGCAGGCTGAGGATGAGGGTGGCCACGCCATTGAGGGTGCTGAGCCAGCCGGACTCCGGGCCTTTACCTCCGGCGACGTCCAGGAGCAGGCCGATGAGCCACGGAAAGGCGAGAGAAAAACCGGTCGCGAGAACGAGAGCGCCAAGGGCAAGGTAGAGCTTCTTCCGGTAGGGCGCCAGATAGGTGAGAAGACGGCCCGCGCGCTTCAGCTCAGACTTGGAGATCCGCTTCTTGGGCGGCTCATCGCCGGAGGCGGAATCAGAATCCGCCGTGGAAGGGGAGGCTGCCGCTTCTTTGGATTCCGAGGAGGAGGAGGTGGGCGGCGTTTGTTCCCTGGCGGCAAACGAAGACGGAGGGGAAGAAGCGGTGGAAAGATCTGAGGATGCCGAAGCGGGCATGATGGAGCGGATTGAGAATCAGTAGGTCAGGGCAGGCCGGAGAGGAGGCCGGGTGGGTGATTAACGGCTAATCCGCACGGGAGCGCAAGGCTGCGGGTGCGCGGACGGCGAGCCAGAGCCAGGCGAGAATGAGGCTGCTGCCCCCGATGGGGGTGACAGCTCCAAGCCAGCCCTGATCGAGAATGACGAGGAGATAAAGGCTGCCCGAAAAGATGAGGATGCCGAACAGGAAAAGCCAGGCGGCAGCGGCCAGGAAACGCGGCAGCACGCAGAGGAAAATCAGTGCGGGAACGTGGATGAGCTGGTAGAAGGTAGCGGTTTTCCAAACCTCCAAGCGCTCAGCGGTGACATGGCCCTCCAGGCCGTGAGCGCCAAAGGCTCCAAGGATAACTCCCAGGGCACCGGTAGCGGCGGCAATCCGAAGCCAGATGCCGGGGCTGATCAGGAGAGACTTGGAAGCTGGGGGACGCTCAGGCATATCCACGAATCACTGAAACTAACGAAGTGCGGCAAGCAAAGGATATGATGCGATTGGCAAACGGTCAGAGGAGATGGCTGCAACCAGTGATCGCCATGCTGGTGGCAGGCTTTTTCATTTCAGCCGCCCTGGGAACGGAAACGGCGAAGGGTGAATTGCCGGTTGACTTAGGGAAGAACGATCCCGCGCTGAAAAATGAGAGCACCGGGGAACTGGAGCTGCGCGCAACCTCCGCCCTGCAGACGCTGGATTTTGGGGGAGCGCTTCCGGTGCTGGAAGAATTGGCGCGGCGCCTGGGGCCATCGCCGGACCAGGAAATTGCCGAACGCCTGCAGAGGATCTGGTTTTTTCTCGGCACGAGTTACCTGAATATTGCCGAATATAGTTCGGCGGCGTCCGTGCTGGAGCATTATCTGCGGGTAGCCTATGAAAGGCAACCGGTGCAGGCGCGCGATGGAGAGGGGCGAAGAGAAATTGCGCTGGCTTGGGAATTACTGGGAGATGCCCGCTTCGGGGAAGGAAACTACGCGTGGGCGTCCGTGGCTTACGAAGAAGCGCGGGATGCATACAGCGATGGGATAGATGAGACCGAGGAGAAAAATCTGTTCACCAAACTCTCCGCCAGTTACGTCCGTGCGGCGGAAAAGGCAGGTAAATGGGAGCGCACCCTGATCAGGCTGCGGAGCCTGCTGGAGGACGCGGAAAATCAAGCAGCGCGGGAAAATGTGCTGGTCGCGATGTGCAAAGCATTAATCCGCAGCGGGCAGGAAAAGCAGGTAGAGAAACTACAACCGGCACTTGAAAAGATTCAGCCAGCGGCACGCAGGCAATTCGGGTTCAATCAATTGCTATTTGATACGGCGGAAAAAATGCGCGCGGCTGGGAAACTGAAGCTGGCTTTGTTTTTCTATGAGTTCGCGATTTCGAAAGAAGAAATCGTGGCCGGGCAAACGAAGGCGATTGAAGCATTACGGGAAAAGAGTGATGCACTGAAGGCAAAACAGGCGCCGCTGCACGAGCGGCTTGCTGTGGCCTATGAATATCAATCGGCCAAAGAACGGCTGGAAGCAGTGGTGCGTTCCCCGATTGACTATGATGAATTGCGGAAAGTAGGGATTGCGCAAACGCTGTATGATTTAGCGCGCTATGCCGAAGCAGCCGAGACATTCTGGGCGATTTATCGGGAGGATGAAAAAGGGGAATACGCAAATGAGGCGTGTTACCGGGCATTCAGCGCGGCGGATAAATCAGGGAGCGATAAAATCGCCATCGCTGCCGGAAAGGAGTATCTCGAAAAGTATGAGCAACCGGCAGGGCGTTGGGGAGAAACGGCGCGGCGGTTGGGAGCAATTTATGCGCGCCGGGGTGAACATCAAAAAGCGATTGATTTGCAGGAAATGTTACTGGAGCGGGCGCCTGAACATGAAGCCGCACCGGACCTGCAATTGCAGAAAGGCTACAGCCTGCTTCAGACGCGCGATTTTGATGGAGCCCGTGAGGTCTTCAAGACGGTGGCAGCGGATTTCGCGGAATCAGACGCGGCGGCTTCGGCGCAATTCTGGCACGCAATGACCGAGTTTGAGGCAGGCGAATATACAGTGGCCGCCAAGCAATTTGGTCAGTTTCAGATTGACCATCCCGATCATGAAAAGACGGCGGAGGCGCATTTTCGTGAAGGGCTTGCGCAATACTCGGCGGAGAATTACCGGGGAGCGTCAAAAACCTTTGAGAGCATCCTGGTGCGTTATCCGGACGACCCGAAAAGGGCGGAAGTGATGGCCTTGCTGGGTGAATGTTATGGTGCGACGGGGGCGATGACCCGGGCGATCATGAATTTCCGCGAGGCCGCGCTTTTGAGTCATGATGATGAGCTGGCAGATCATGCGTGGTTCAAAGCGGGCGAGGCGATGGCGGCGCATGAAGATTATCTGCAGATGGCAGAGTGGTTTGAAAAGTATGTGCTGGAATATCGTGACCGGCCAAGATCCGCGGCGGCTTTAGAGAAACAGGCGCAGGCCCTGGAAAAGCTGGGGCGAGAAACGGATGCGCGGGCCGTGCGATGGGAAGCGATTCAACGCTGGGGAAATGAACGGGCGGCGGAAACGGTGCCGGAAACGCTGGTGATTTACCTGAGATCGCAGGGGACGGATGGAGTAAAGAAGCTGCAAGAATCGGCAAGGACAGCGAATGACCGCGGAGAGCGTCTGAGATATCTGCGACTGGTCTATGCGCTGGAACAGGTCGGAGAAACAGACTTTCCGGTCACGGAGAGCGATCAGGATTTTGAGCTGGGGTGCCCGCTGGTGGTCATTTGGCTTTCGGAGAAACTGTTGGAGCAGGATCAGGGGCAGGACGCCCTCAAGCAACTGCACGCAGCGATCCAGGGCTTCGAAAAATCTACGTACCGGAGCGATCTATATTTTGCGCTGGGCCGGACGCAGCTGCGCGAGAAGAAATTTGCCGCAGCGGAAAAGAGTCTGCTTCAGGTACGCGAAATTTCTCCGCAAAAAGTCATGGCAGGTGAGGCGACCAGATTACGGGCAGAGGCATTGTGGAAAGCCGGACGGACCGGAGAAGCGATTGAAGAACTGGAATCGCTTCTGGCGGTGAGAGAATGGCGGGGCAAGCTGTGGGCGGAAGCACTGCTCATGCTGGGAGATATCTTCTATGGCAAGGAGAAATTTGAGCGAGCGTTCGCCTACTATCAGCGGATTTATATTTTGTATGCGGAATATAGTGAGATTACCGCAAAAGCCTATTTGCGAGCATCAGAATGCTCCGTAAAACTGGGTTTAACGGGAGACGCCATTCGGCAGCTCATGGAAATGCAATCCAAGAGCGAATTGGCAGAGCACCGGGAGTATGAATTGGGACAGGAACGACTGGAAGCCCTGCTCAACTGAGGAATGTTGACAGGCTGGGAAAGAACGGCCACGCTGGCGCGCAGAAAAGATGAGGGCCACGGTAAAATCAGGAAGACTATTTTTTGTGGTGCTGGCGGTGATCGCGCTGGCGGGTTTTTCTCTGCGCATTTGGGGTCAGGAGAGTGGAACGGAAGAGAACGAGCGGGAAATGGATTTAATCACCATTCCGGTCAGCGAAGAGGTTGCGGAGGGTGAAGGACCTGGCGGGGCGACTGATGGAGAGGGTGCGCCGGAGGGAGAAAGGGCGAGCGCGGAGAATCGTCCCCTGGAGATGAATTTAGTGGAGGCATTTCAGGCGGGCGGCTGGGCGATGTGGCCTCTGTTGGTCTGCTCGATTATCTGGGTGGGGTTATCGATTTATAATGCGATGATGATCCGGGGAAGACAAATGCTCGCGCCCGAAGTGCAGGACCGGCTGGAGGATGGGATCAGGAGGAGGGATTATGATTTGCTGACGAAGACCGCGGCGGAGAATCCGGCCTTGCTGACCAATATTCTGGGCGCCGGATTTGAGAGAATTTCCGGAGAGCTTCTTGAGATCGAAGCGGTGAAAGCAGGGATGGAAGAAGCCGCGACCGAAGAAGTGGCGAAGGCCATGCTTCCGGTCAATGGCCTCTCGATTATCGCGGTCATTTCTCCAATGATCGGGCTGCTGGGAACGGTAAGCGGAATGATTGGAGCGTTTCGAACGATTGCCCTGGGAGGAATGGGACGTCCGGAATTGTTTGCGGGTGATATCAATGAGGCACTATTGACCACGGCGTCCGGACTGGCGGTAGGAATTCCGGCAATGATTTCTTATTATTTTTTCAAATACCGCTTTCAGCAGATTCTCGCACGGGCCAACCGGATAGCGGGTCGCCTTGTGCACCAGATGGAGCGGACGCGCCGGGCCGACGAGGAAAGCCACGAGAGTAGGGGCGGCGATGGGGAGTCCACCTTTTACTGAAGTTTGAACTAAGTCACTAAACTACCGATATATGGGCGATCTTAATCTATGGATTATCACGATTGTAATGGGACTGGTCGAAGGCTTGACCGAGTTTATCCCGGTGTCCTCCACCGGACATCTGATTATTGCGGGCTGGCTGCTGAAGTTTTCTGAAGCGCTGGGCGGCGAAGACAAGGAAGATATTTTCGTCGTCTGTATCCAGTTGGGAGCCATCTTGGCCGTGGGGATAATTTACCGGCAAAAGCTGATTAACGCATTTCTTGCTCCGCTCAGATGGTTCATTAAGTATCGTAAAGGAAAAGGAAATTCATCGGAAGAGCAGGGCATGCTGGAATCGATCTTTGCGGAGGAAGGGAACCGTCTGCTGCTTAAGCTCATTCTAGGGACGGTGCCTGCGGCTCTGGTCGGGTTCCTTGTTCACGATCTGATCACGGACTATCTTTTCAGCCCGGTGACGGTAGCGATCGCGCTCATTGTGGGCGGTCTGATTATTCTATTTATTGAGAGCCGGAAAATTGAGCCGTCGGCGAGGGATACGGGGGAGATCACCTATGGTCAGGCGTTGACCGTCGGACTGGTGCAGATTCTTTCCTTGATCCCGGGAACTTCCCGTTCCGGTGCGACGATTATGGGCGGACTGTGCGCAAAGCTGGACCGCCGCACCGCGACCGAGTTTTCCTTTTTGCTGTCATTTCCGATCATGACGATGGCCACGATTTATTCCCTGGTGAAGGGCTATCACCTGCTGGAAGTCCAGTATATCGCCGTCCTCGTGGCTGGATTTGTGGTGTCATTTATCTCCGCCTATATTGTGGTCGTCTGGCTGATCCGCTTTGTGCAACGTCATTCCTTTAATGGATTTGCCTATTACCGGATAGGAGTTGGTATTCTCATTCTGATTCTTTGGTATGCCGTGTTTGGGAAATAGAATGCACGTGTCCGTGTGTGTATCGCTTCTCCTTCTGTGGTGTGGGCTGAGAGTCGCGGCGGGCGGAGAGGTACTCATGCTGACCGATGACCTGGGCCGGGAAGTCGTTTTTGAGGATCATCCGCAGAGAATTGTTTCTTTAGGTCCGAGCGTCACGCAGACGATTATTGCGATCGGCGGGACGAACCAGTTAGTAGCCCGGAGCCAGTTCGGGGTTTATCCGAAAGAAGCAGCGGAGTTGCCGAGCGTCGGGGCGATCGACCAACCGTCACTCGAAGAGATCATCGTCTTGAAACCAGACGCGGTGATTGCTCTGGAGTTTCTGGAAAGCGGACACATCGAAAAGCTTGAGAAGGCGAGCATCCCAGTTTTTATCGTGAAATTTTCCACGGCTGATGATGTTTACCGATCGACAGAAAAGATTGCGCAGATCCTTGGGGAAAAGGCTGAGGAAAATGCGTCGGAAATGTTGAAGGGTTGGAGAGATCTGGAACGATCTATCGCGGATAAGGTGGGTAAGGCGAGGAAACCGGCGGTGCTGGTCAGTCTGGATTGGAAAGATTATTACAGCGGCGGTAAGGGTAGTTACCTGCATGAGCTCATACAGGTGGCAGGCGGAAACAATGTAGCCGCCACCGCGCCTTCAGTTTGGCCACAGTTATCCGAGGAAGCAGTCGTTGGTCTGCAACCGGAGATTCTGATCGTGACAGCCGAGAAAGAAGAATTCGGTGAGATAGCCGCGAAGCTGCGCCAGCGAAAGAAAGACGATCAGATTTTCGCAGCATTGCCCGCGGTTCGTGAAAACCGGTTATATCTTATCGATGGCGCGCCGTTATTTGTGCCGGGGCCACGTTTTGAGGAGGGTGTAAGGCTCCTGACGGCCACGATTCATCCTGAAAAATTCCAGGAAGAGTATACTCAATTCGTCAGCGCCGGACGGCTTGAGAAGGTTCGATAACGAACCTGGACTGACACGGCATAACGTGACTAAAGAGCGAAAGCGGGCTTTACTTTATAGAAGTCTTCCTGGGAACCTGGCTCAGGCAGCAGAATGTATTGGCGCCAACTGCTGAAATACTTTTCAGGCTCAGCCCGGTTATCATCACGATAATACGGACCCTTCGCGCCGTCATAGTAGAAGCGCTCATGCTGCGGGACCTGCTTTGTTTTGATCAGTTCATATTTCACCTCGGAATTCCAGAAGGCCATGGTTTGAGAGGGCTCATGCCGCTGACAGGCAGAGCTCAAGCAGGCAAAAAAGGCGGCCAAGATGATGAAGGTAGAGCGGCGTTTCATGGGCAGAAATTAAATCAGTTTGTCGCGAAAAAGCGGTTGCGTTGAAATCCCCAGGTGATGAGTCGTTCCGCGTCCTTAAAAATATACTGAGTGCGGCTGCCCAACTGTACGAGGATAATGTCGTCACCCTGATAAGAGGCCGTAGTGATCAGGCATTTTCCACTGGCCCGGGTATAACCGGTTTTCATGCCATTGATCGTAGGGGTCACGCCGAGGTTGTGATTGGTCGATTCAAGATACTTCGTCCGGCCATCCGCATAGCGGAAGCGATAGCCGCGCTGGTTGACCATGCGGCGTAGAGTAGGGTCGCGATAAGCGAAATAGGCGATCTTGGCGAGGTCCCGCGCCGTGCTGTATTGACCGGAGGCAGGGAGACCGTGGGGGTTGACGAAGCGCGTGTTGTTGGCTCCGCACCGGCGGGCGTAGGCATTCATGCGTGCGGCGAAAGCAGCGCGACTGCCCGCGATGTCCCGCGCGAGGGCCTCGGCAGCGTCATTGGAACTGCGGACAAGGATGGCGTTGACCAGTTGGCTGCGGGTGTAAGAATCGCCCGCCTTCAGGTAGAGTTTGGTTGGTTCCACCCACGTATCGGACGAGGCGATCGTGACGCGATCGTTCAGCCCCTCCTCAATGGCCAGCATGGCGGTGATGATTTTCTGGGTGCTCGCGACCGGGCCGACCATATCCGGATTTTTGTAATAGAGGACTTTACCGGAATTGGCGTCCACCATGATGGCGGACTTGGCGTGTATGGAAGGAGCACCGGAGGGATAAATGTAACCGCCATCCTTACTTTCGATCCGGTCAATGGCGCGTGGGCGCTGAGCGGCCTCGGCATTGGTGCGGCCCGGCTCCATGATAAGACCGGTGCGTGAGGCGTTGCCGCTGCAGCCTGCCAAAAGAAGGAAAGCCAGGAAAAGAAACGGCGAGCGGAAGATCAGGTGGCCCGGGCCTTGAGCCGTAGGCGCGGATGATGGATGGTATGGGTGCCGGCGCATGCGAGAGTGTCTTACTACTTCGCGCGGGCCAATGCAAGCGGCTGCATTAAGGCTGCTGCAGGGATCGATAAAAGTCCTTAAGCCGCTTAGCGACGACAGGAAAGCAAAGCTCACGGAGGGCGCGTTCCTCGGCCTGGCTGATGAATTGCATGTAGAGATCATCGTCACGAAGCAGCTCGGCGGCCCAGGCGCACATCGTTTCGGCCTCATTAAGATCTCCGGAAACATTCGGGAAGGCGACCCGCTCGATCGCGCCATTGCCGCCCACGCAGGGGACGCGAGTGAGCAGGCAATCCCCGGCGACCTGGCCTGGGACGTGGCTCTGGTCCAATTGAAAGACGATCCGGTGAGTGGCCAGCACCTTGAGATAGTCCGGATAGGCGAGTCGCCTGGTAAGGATCTGGACGCCGGGCCGCTCAAGGTCCAGGCCGGTATTTTCCAGCCAGCGCTGCCCTTGACGGCCTTCGAGATTGAAGAGGGTGAGAGGCAGATTTTTCCGGGCCCCAAGGATCGAGCGCAGAGCGAGGAGCGCGGCGAGATGTTGGCGGGAAGGGGTAGCGGGCTCGCGAGTACCAAGGAATATGCCTCGGCGTTCAGCAAAGGGAATGGCGAAGTCCCAGGCCGGCTGGTCGACAGGATAGGGCGTGGGGATGAACTCCGCGGGATAGTTGAGGCGGCCAGCGAGATTCTTATAAAAAGGGACGAGCCAGGGGGTGGCGGCGATCGCTCCGTGGGCCCGGCGGATGGCTTCCCGGGCGCGATCAAGGACAGCGGGATCAGAGAGCTGCCGGGCGACCTGAAAGGAGCCGGTTTCCTTAAAGCTGACGAAGACTGGCACTCCAGCGCTCTTAAGCTGAAGGACGGCCTTGAGTGCCTGCCTGAGGTCCGAGCGGAGAAGGACCAGGCAGGCGCTGGGACCCTCTTTAAGAACCTGTTTAACCGTCCGGCAGAACCAGCCTCTGGTGCAGGCCGCGTAGGCATGGAAATTCACCGGCGGATGCCCATGTGAGCCAGGCGGAGGCGCCCCGTCAGGAAAGGATTGAGGGGGATCTTTGCCGCCCGGGTTCAGGACGGCTAAGTGAAAGCTGGCCGCGGAGTCCGGCATGTCTGGTGATCTGGGGAGAGGGTTCAATCGGTCAAGGCCTCGATGGTTCGCTGCACGTTGGCCTCCAGGGTGTAAGGCCGGACACGATCAATGATATCGTCTCGAGGAATGGAAAATCTGGCGCGACACCAGGCTTGGAGGGCGCGGGAGAGAGCGTCGAGATCGGTCGGGTCACGCACCGTTTCGCCAGTTTTACCATTCTCTGTAATCTCAGAACAACCATTTGCCTGGGAAGTAATGACAGGCAGACCGGTGGCGAGTGCTTCCAGAGTCGCGTTTGAAAAGGGATCGTAGAGGGTGGGGAGAATGAAGAGATCTGCTGCCATCATGAGATCACGCACATCCTGGCGGGGACCGAGGTAACGGATAGCGGGATGAGGATGGCGGGGCGGCCGGCCTTTCCCGGCTACAAGGAGGACCAGCTCCGGCTCAGAAGAAGCGGTGACCCGGCGGACGGCTTCCGTAGCCCAGCGCAGGCCTTTGCGTTCCCAGCCTGAACCGGCAAAGAGCGCGACGGGCTGACCTTCCTGCAAGCCGAGTTCGAGACGCTTGCGTTCCCGTAAGGCGGCATCGAATCCGAAAGCATCCTGGGGAAGGCCATTGGGAATGACAGTGATGCGGTCTTCCGGGAGACCATGCCATTGAATCAGCTCCTGCTTGACCATGGCTGAATTTGCGATGACCCGCCGGAGATTGGGGGAGGAAAGCATGCGGTCCTCCAAATCAACGGTGGCGCGGTGCTTGGGATTGGTCCAGCGAAAGAAACGTTTGTAAGGCGGCTCAATTACTCTGCGCCGTTCCAGCCAGGCGCGATGGACGCCGTCCCCAGCGCGGAAGACCTCGCAGTCACTGACTCGCTCCAGGCTGAGAAGAACGTCACAGGGGTGAGCACGGCGGGCAGCCTGCAGCTGACGGTCAAAGGGGCCGGGCTGGCGGGCGTCCAGGGCGACGAGTGCGGCACCGTAAAGCCTGGCTTCGGGCCACTCTGGAGCGCCGAAGAGGACGGTCGCGTGTCCAGCATCCCGTAAGCCCCGGAGGAGGCGGCTCAAATAGGCTTCGGCTCCGCCCGTGGGAGAGTAGCCTCGTCGTGCAATTCCGATCCGCATGGTTCTGACTGACAGCTGTATGGGTGGTGGTTGAAGATTGGCTGAATTTCCATTCTAAGCGTAGACCTCGGGCAGAAACCATCCTAGCCTCAGCTTTGCTCTCCCGAACGCGAAGAATCAGACCCCTGACTTGACTGACCGTCGACCACAGAACACATCCTTGCTCACGGTGGAAGAGGCGGATCTTGCCTTGATCCGTGGGGATACCTCAGCCCTTCGAGCGACCGGGCAATTGCCCCAGAGCCTGCTCTATGCCACCTCCGCCCGGCTGGGCGGGAGCGGATTGGACTTGGTGGCGGCGCAGGCGACCAGCGTCTCGCACCAGGCGGGATTTCTTCGGCGGGCAATCAGTTTTGCCAATCGGCAGGAGGTTGTTCCAGAGGATTGTATAAAGTCGTTACGATGGCACCCGGTGCGTTTGTTGGGATCTTTTATCAGCCGGGACCATTACTATGGGGCGAAAAAGCACGCAGTCGACCGGGTAGCGCGTCGTGAACTCGAAAATGGAGGCTACGACAGCTTTCATGGCTGGTCCGGAGAAGCTCTGCGCACTTTGCGGATGGCCCGCGACCATGGATTACCCAGCCTGCTGGACATTCCGACCTGGCACCGGAACAAGGGCAAGATCAAACCGCTGGTAACCAAGAGTGAAAGGGAACGGGCTGCGGAGGGCTATCCCAGAAAGTGGCTCAATGATTTGCTCATCTCTCGACAACGAGTTCTGGAAGAGTATGAACTCGCCACGGTTTTACTCGTGCAGTCAGAGCTGGCGGCAGACAGTTTTCTGGTCCAGGGCGTGCCCGCAGAAAAATTGATCAATCTGGGCCGAGGCGTCGATGTGGAGCGCTTCAGGATGGGTGAACCACCCTCAGACATTTTTCGTGCGCTCTTTGTGGGAGCGCTAATCCAGCGTAAGGGCGTGCATCATCTTCTGGCAGTGTGGGAAAAGCTCAGACTTCCGCAGGCCGAGCTGGTCCTCGTCGGTCAGGTCCATGATGAGATCAAGCCGTCCCTCGAGCGTGTGGCAGGGGATCCTTCCATCAAGGTGGTCGGCTTCACTTCCAGGGTGCAGGAATACTACCGGAACAGTTCGGTTTTTGTATTGCCCAGCAGACTGGAAGGCAGCGCAAAAGTCATCCTCGAGGCAGGCGCCTGCGGGCTGCCACTGATTGCGACCCGGGAGTCGAGCGACTTCGTACAGGACGGCGTGAACGGCTATGCGATTCCGCCGGACGATCCGGACGCCCTTGCTGAGACGTTGCGCAAGGCCTACGAAAACCGCGCGATGCTTCCTGAGATGGGGCGAGCTGCCCGTGAACGTATCGAGAAGGAATTCACCTGGGACCATTTCTATGCCCGGCTTTTAAAGAGTTACCGTCTTGCCGTGGCCCGGAACGAACGGCTTAAGCAGGAACGGAACAGCGCATGAAGATCCTTGCCATCCAGCTTAAGAGAATCGGTGATCTCGTCCTGACGACTCCGGCCCTGGTCTTGCTCCGGGATCTGCACCCGGAGGCACGCATCGAACTGCTGATCGATCAGAATGCGGCGGGGCTGCGAGACGCGATTTCCGGGGTGGACCGTGTGCACGTCTATGACAAGGGCAGCCTGAAGGCGGGACTGTGGCGAAAGCTGATTCTGGGCCGCTATGGAATGTCGGTGGATTTCACTGGCAACGACCGGAGTGCCTTTATCACCCTCCTGGCGAAGGCCAAGGTCCGAAGAGGTTTTGAGCGGAGTCTGTCCCGGAAAAAGGAGTCGGCTCTGCACCGGCTGCGAAGACTTTTGCCCTTGCCCGGGTTTTTCAAAAAGAATCGCGAGAAAGGTGAACCGGCACCGGATGGAGTACGCAAGCACAGCGCACGACGTCTAGCCTACACGGAGCTGGTGAATTCGCCGGTGAAAGAGCGTCATACGATTGACCGCTACTGTGACCTTGCGGCAGGGCATGCGGAGTGGGAATTGGCGTCAAAAGGGCTACCATGGAAGGATTATCCGCCTCCGCATGGAATCCTGGAAGTGCCAGATAAAGCGGAAAAGGCGGCTACCGCAAAGCTGGAAGAAGCTGGGATAGCCGGGCCGTTTGTCATCATTCAACCCGGGGCGGCGAGGGTGGAGAAGACCTGGCCGGAGGCGAGTTGGGCGGAGGCACTGGAAACGATTCTCAGCGCCACGGGCGGGGCGGCTATCTTCACGGGATCAGCTGAACCAGTGGAACGCACGCAGGCGGAAGCAATCATCGCGCAACTCCCGCCCTCGCTGCGGGTGCAGGCGCATATGTTCTGTGGCGGGACCAGCCTGCTGGAGACGCTGGCTTTGGTCAGACGGGCCGTTCTGGTGGTGAGCGTCGATTCCGCGGCGGTCCACCTGGCTGGGAGCCAGGGCACGCCGGTGATCGGTCTCTACGGGCCGACGAACCCTTTCCACTGGAGAGTGAGAGATTCAGGCCGGGCGGCGGTGGCCTCTGCTGGTCAGGCTGCGCCGCTGCGTGAATTCAGTTTCCGGCAATACAAAGTTGCGCCGATGGACGAGCTCAAGCCGGTGACGGTGGTCGATGCCTACCGTCAGATTGCCTCCGAGGTACGGGCCCGCCTGCGTCAGGGCCAGACGACGGTCTCATGACTGGTAGAGTCCACGCAGATGGGCGAGAGCTTTGTCGTAGCTGCGGCGCTCCAGGTAGTGTGCGAGCATGGGATCGAACTCCCGCGGGATGACCGCGCTGAGCTTCTCAATATCCTCCGAGATATCGCGCAGGGCCGCGAGATGGGCCTGCGGGTCCCGGTCACGAAAAGCATGGTCTGCAATAACTTCGTGCCGCCTTTCGAGCGCGGTGATGAGATCGATAACCACTTCCTTTAACTCCGGTGAGACCATGGGGCAGCCTACCTCAAAGATGGCTGACGGCGAGAGTAAATGTGCTGACAAATAATTTACAATTCAGGCACGCCGCTCTGACACTTGCCAAGCCATCTCGTGGACTAATAGAGCAGGACGATGCTGGCAAACTTCAATTGTTCGTCAGAATTGTTGCGAAACGAGAATCCATAAACCGAACTCCATATTTCCATGAAGACAGAGAACAACAGACTGGCTTGTATCAACTGGCTGGTAGCGATGAAGGTCCTGCTGGCAATTATTATTCTAGGCCCGCCCGTGCGAGGCGAGAGTGAAACTGTTTCCGATCCGTTAACCATCACAGTGAGGCCGGAAAGAGAGGCGATTGTGGCGCGTGACGGAGAAGAAGTAATCATCAAAATCGATGTGGAAGCCCTGCCCGACCGCAGCGGCCGCCGTCTTCCTCTTAACATCGCAATCGTGCTGGACCGTTCGGGATCCATGAGCGGACGCAAACTGGAGCAGGCTTGCCAGGGCGCCCTGGAGGTGGTGCGGCAATTGCGCGATGAAGATGTGCTTTCACTGGTGACCTACGATACGGAGGTGCAGATCGTAAAATCAGCCCGCAGGGTAGGGGACTCCCGGGAAGAATTCAGAAGTGCGATCCGTGAAATCTATTCAGGCGGCAGCACGGCACTCTACGAAGGGGTGCAGGAAGGCGGACGGCAACTGGAAGAGTTTCTCAGTGATAAACGGGTCAACCGGGTGATTCTGCTTTCGGATGGACTGGCAAATGTCGGTCCGAGCAGCCCGCGTGAGATTGCCCGGCTGGGACAACGGCTCGCTCAACGTGGGATATCCGTTTCTACGATTGGTCTGGGAGCGGACTATAATGAGCTCACGATGACAGCGCTCGCGGAAGCCAGTGACGCGAATTATTACTACGTGCAGGACGTGGAAAAACTGCCGTCAATCTTCGAGAGAGAGCTCGATACCCTGGGCGATATCGTGGCGCGCGACGTGCGTGTGCGCATCATCTGCCCGCGAGGCGTCGAGCCAATCGAAGTGATGGGGCGGCCAGAGAAATTTGAGGGACAGGAAGCAATGGTTCGTTTCGCGCATTTTAATTCCGGCCAGGCCCGAGATCTGCTTGTGCGTTGCCGGGTGATTGAGCCGAAGGAAGCTGAAAAGTTTGAGCTGACCCAAGTGGAACTGGAATATGCCAATGAACTGGAATCCGGAACGCTCGCGCAATTAAGCAAAGCCGCCAAAGTCGCGCTCACGGCGGATGAGAAAGTTGCGGAAAAATCGATTGTGCCGGAGGTGCTGGTGCGCAAACAGCAAATGGAAAATGATCTGGCAATGGACCGAGCAGCGGAACTGGTGGAGTCCGGCCGTCAGGATGAAGCCGAAAGAGTCCTGTATGATCAGGCTGCCTTTAACAGCGTGACGGTCGAGCAGTTGAACGAAATTGCGCCGTCCCAGGCTCCCATTCTGGCCGAGGATACTGATGCCCTCCGCTCAAATGCGGAAGTCGCCCGACAGGCGGTGGGCGGTGAGGAGGCGAAGGCGGCGACCAAGCAATTCCGCAACGATGCGTGGCAGCGCAAGCAATCTAAATAATAGTTAGCTGAAGCAAACTGGAAAAAACAAGGTGCTGGTTCCGCAGAAAGGACTAGGGTAGACGGGATTTGAAGAAAGCAGCGACCATCTTTTTACTCGCCGTTTTTATTCCCAGCCTAGTACTGGGGTATCTCGCCCTACGTTCACTGCGGGACCAGCGCATCATAATCGAGCGACAAGCGGTTACGACCTACCAGGGAATCACGGACAGTCTGGCGGTCGACCTGAACAACCGGATGCTGGACGTGCAGGATGAATTTCAGGAAACGGTAAATCGTTTACTGGCGGACGGACAGGCGCCCGATGAATTGGCAGCGAGTTTTCATCAGCGTATTCGCGAGGAAATGAAAACGGTCGCGGTGGGATTTGCGCTGAATGCGGAGGGGGATCTTATATCGCCGACCGCGGCGGACTCCGCGCAGGCACAGGTTTTCATTCAGTCGAATTCTGGTTTTTTAAGGGGCGATCAGCCGACGGAGATATTCTCGAACGCCCTCTTTATTCGGGGCTTTGATTCCCTGGCAGACGAAGAGGAAAGGGATAGTCGCTCGGAAATGATCAGTTCAAGAGAAGAAGCACCTTCACCCCTGGGGCGACGGGCGGAGGTTACGAGCCAGGAATCTGAAGTCAGCTCAGTAGAGATGGAATCTCAGGAGCATGATTCATTTGCTGCCGGGCTAGAAGACAAAAGTCAGATGGGCGGAGAATCAAAAATTGCGAGGAGCGTCGCCGAAAATTTTACGGACGAAAGACCGGCCTCCCCAACAGCCACGACAATGCCGTCCTCCGTTCCGGTCAGGCGTAGCTCTGCGGAAAATGAAGCGATGCCGCAGGCTGAGGATTCCTTGCAGGAGGTGGTGCAGGCAGAGAGGGCGGCGGAACCTGAATTGGCCCGAGAAAACGATTATCTCGGGAAGTCTAAGGATATTAACCGGAAGAGTAAGGAAGAACAATGGAGAAGTACACCTCAAGTCTACAATCGATCAGCTACGAAGCAGACGATTATTGAGAGAAATCTGAATGTTCAGAGTCAATTTGAACAGGCACAGCCGCCGCGGGAAACTTTGGATCAATCAGAAGCCGATGTTGACGAGCAATATTTACGCGGTGAATGGCAGGGGAGACTTCTGCAGCCCAGCCAACTTCCCATCGAACTGAATGGGGCGGCTCCGCCCAAGATGCAATCTGCCTTGCAGGTTGTGCGCGCGGAGTTTACGGAGCTTGCCAGAAATGCGCGGGAGGGCTCTCTGGCGCGCATGAGGGGTGAGCGTCTATACGTTATGATGTGGTCTCGGCCACGGTATACAGGAGCAGCTGAATATGTTTTTGGGGCCGAGATTGATCTCGAAGAACTGACCCGTGAGTTCGCGTCCCTGCTGTCTGTTCCCAAAAGCATGCAGGATGACATTTGTCTGGCGCTTGTAAATCATCGGGGAGAACCTGTCACCCAGACCGGGACGGATCATGAAGGTGACTGGAAGCTGCCTTTTGTTGCGACAGAGATCGGAGAAATTCTGCCTTTTTGGGAAGCTGCGATTTACCTGTCAGATCCGGGAAGTCTGGAGCGAACGGCGCGTGCATCTTATCTCACAGCGGCGGCACTGATTGGATTTCTTATTACGAGCATTTCGCTGGGCGGAATGGTGGTCTATGCCTATGCGCGAAGAGCGATCCGGGTGGTACGGCAAAAAACGGACTTTGTGAGCAATGTGTCACATGAGCTGAAGACGCCGCTCACATCCATCCGGATGTTTTCCGAGTTACTCCATGAAGGGCGAGTGAAGGACGAGGGACGGCAAAAGGATTATCTGAGCATCATCATGTCCGAGTCCAGCCGGTTGACCCGGCTGATCAACAATGTGCTGGATTTTGCCCGGCTTGAGCGCGGAGAGAAAGACTATGAACTGGCGGCCGTGAACTTAGTTTCGGTTGTCCGCGAGACGGCAGAGATGCATGAGCCGAGTCTGGAGAAGAGCGGTTTACAGTTGCAGCTCGATCTACCGGAGGAGGATGAACTGGGCGAAAAGTATATCGTCAAGGGAGACCGGGATGCGTTATCTCAGGTGCTGGTGAATCTTCTGTCTAACTGCGAGAAATACGCCAGTGAAGGAAAGGAAATTCAGATCACTCTGAGCGAGGATAAAAGAACACCCGAAACGGTGCGCCTCTGTGTGCTGGACCGAGGTCCCGGAATTCCCCGCGGCATGGAGAAGAGAATCTTTGAGCAGTTTTTCCGGGCCAATAACTCCCTGACCTGCGCGCAGCGCGGGACTGGCCTTGGCTTGACCCTCGCCGCACAGATCATTAATGCCCATGAAGGGCGGATTTATTATGAGCCGCGGGAAGGCGGAGGCAGCCGTTTCTGCGTGGAATTGCCGCGCCGGGCGGGTGAAGAATAGATTGTTTGAGAAGATGGAACCGGGAAATAATCGCATCGTCGTTGTAGAAGATGACCCGCATATTCTGCTGGGTCTGGAAGATATTCTGAGCCAGGAAGGCTTCGAAGTCAGTTCATCGTCACGGGGCGACGACGCGATGGAAACGATCGAGAACACCCAACCGGCCCTGGTCATTCTGGATGTCATGCTGCCAGGTCAAAGCGGTTACGATATCTGCCGTGAGTTGCGTAGAAAGAACAGCTCAATGCCGGTGCTCATGTTGACGGCGAAAAGTCAGGAGATTGACAAAGTGGTAGGCCTAGAATTAGGCGCAGATGACTATGTGACGAAGCCTTTTGGAGTGAAGGAACTGGTGGCAAGGGTGCGTGCACTTCTCAGGAGGGCCACGGAAATTGATCGCGCCCGGGAAAAAGAAAAGGAAAAGGCATCACTGGCACAGGCCGCGGAAGAAATGAAAACGTTTCTGATCGGTAAAAGCCTGGTCAATGAAGGAAGCTACTGTATGGAGGGAAAAGGAAGCGAGGTGAATCTGACGCCGCGTGAGATGGATCTTATACGCTATCTATCCAAACACCGCGGGGTGGTGCTGGGCAGGGAACGGCTCCTGCAGGAAGTGTGGGGCGTGAATTATTTTGGCACCACGCGTACGCTGGATCAAACGGTGGCGCAACTCAGGAAAAAGCTGAAGCAAACCGGGACGGATCCGGAGGTGATTGCCACCGTGCATGGGGTGGGGTACCGCGTGCTCGACTAATTGTCGATTTCCGGAATTTTGTAGAGAAAGAGATCAGGATGAACGGGGGGCGACAGCCTTGGTTTGTCCTCGTAAACTAATTCAGCCTCTGTGAGCAGTTCCGCATGAATAAGCAGGCCTTCGCGGGCCAGAACGACCAGAGCGTCACTTTGACTGAGTCCTTCATTTTCCTGGAGATGCTTCAGCCGAGCGCGAGCGCGGCGAATGTCCCGGGCGCCTTTGTTGGTGAAAATAACGTAGGAGAATCCCTTTGCCTGCAGTTCTGCGAGGTCACGGATCTGATAAAGTCTTTGAACGGTGCGAAGCTCTTGAGGAAAACTGGGTTCTACCTCGGCAAGAAAGCCATAATCCGGTGCTCCGAATTTCACGCTGGAGGTTTGGAGAACTTTTGCGTCAACCGGCACATGGCGACGAATATATTCGGCCAATCTCTCCCTGCTGCCGTTTTCGAATTGCATAAAAGCCTTTGGCAATGCCTGGGCTCCATGATCATAGAGCGCAAAGGCCATGCCAAGGGTGAGGGCTCCCGCCACCGGCCACTTCACAGCCTTCCACTTGCCGTGCAGCCCGGAGAGGCAGATAAGAACAAACCGGATCAGCTCCAGGAACCCGAGCGCGGCTATACTATGAATGCAAAAATGCGCCGGCAGAAGGTAGCGCTGCGAGTAGATCGCGGAGAATGGCAGGAGCAGCAGATAAAGCCCCGCAAAAATCAGGAGAGCAAGGTGAAGCGGCTGGCGGAAAAGGCGCCGCGTGAAAAATAGAATCAGATAAAGACCGGCTGGAATAAGAATGGCGCGGGGGAGTGCCTCAGAGAGTTCCCGATAAAATCGCGGGTTAACGAGGGCTTCGCGTGGGGTTTCGCGCCCGGCCGTAACAAAAGACATTTCGCGGCTGAAAGCTGCTTGCCATTGGCTGGGGTTGGTCAACGCGAGCGAATTAACAAGGACAAAGGTAATGGCCGTTCCCGCCAAAATGATCCCCAGATACCGCCTGCGGATTTTCCATTTTCCCACACTTTGAGAGTCAGGCGCTGCGACCAGCATCATTGAAAGCAGCGCGGCAAAGAGCATCAGGACGCCAATGTATTTTCCGCTGATGGCGAGCCCACACCCAGCGCCGATAAGCCAGACAGCCCAATCACTCGCCGATTTCTGAAAAATGGCCAAAGCAGATAGAGTCACCCCGCAGCCGAAAAGCAGGGCGGTATCTTCTTTGAAAAAATGCGAGAAAACATAGAGATCCGGACAAGCGACAAGAAAACCAGCAGCAAAGATAAATCCGATCCAGCCATATAGGAGATAGAAAGAGGCGGCCACCGCGGTGATGGCCAGCGACATGAAAATGGCGGCCACCGTTCGGCCAGTTTCTGTGATCGTCTGCAGGTTTTCTGCTTTTTCCTCCGGCAGGAATCGGCAGGCGCTCGAAGCGGTCCCAAGCAGAAGCATGGGGTGATGAAAATTATAGTTCCCTGACCGAACCTGCTGTGCTTTGTGCGGTTCGTCAGAGTGATACTGAAACGGGAAATCGTTCTGCGCTGAGTAAAAGATCGAGAGGGTAACGGCCAACAGAACGGCTGCCGCAAATGGGGCGCCCCAGAGTCGCAGGGATTTTGTGGTCATATGGAGAAGAAATAATAATATGGGATGCCCGGATCAATCCGGACCCCGATGGATGGTCCTGGATCAAGGCTGGATAATATCCTCGGTCAGAAGACCGGACTCACGCAGAGCATCAGTGTAGGCCTTATTGGAGCGTTCATTGTAAATGCTCCAGGCAGAACGAATGTATTCCAGCCCTTCTTCCACATTGCCCGCGGAAAGCGAACGTGCCGCCGAGGCATAATAGTAGGAGGGATTGAGATCCATTTCATCAAAGGTTTCATAGACCTGGTTGGACTCTTCCGCATTGCCCAACAGGTGATTGGTCAGAAACAGTTTAAATTTGAGATATTCAAAGGTCTTGTTCGTCTTCTGCTCCTCATTCCCGTAAAGTTCGTTGTAGAGAGGCAGTGCTTTCTGATAGTCCCCCATCACATAGTAGACTTCGGCAAGATTGAAGCGGGTCTGCAGGCCGCCCACCGTGGAGGCGTCGGGCCATTTTTCACGAAGCTGCTCATAGATCGCGGCGGCCTCAGCCCAATCTTTACGCAGGGCCAGAATGTTGGCCTTGATAAAGAGCAAATCAGGATAGCCCTCCCGATCGGCTGTCCATTCCGGATCGGCCAACGCTTCTTCAACAATGGTCAGAGCCTTTTCGTGGCGGCCGATGCGGTAATAAAACCGGGCGTTCTCGACCGGGTTATCGTAAAATTTCTCGACGTCCTCACCATTCGTGGCGGGGGCAGTTTCCGCGGCCGGAGCCGCCGTGGAATCATCCTGAGCAAAAGCGTGCCCGGTGAAAATCGCGCTGAGAAGGGCGGTGATGCAAAAGGTGAACAGAAAGCGCTGCGGTGTCATAGGGAGCTGATACTAACTCAGGAAGTTGACTCGGCAACCCTGGACTGCGTTCATTTGGCCCGGGCGAGAAAATGTGAAACAAATCGGCCTCAAGCGCGTTCCATTAGTGACATTCAGACAACTGCCCACTGGCGTCATTGCCGCCTTTCTGCTCTGAAATCATCGATTGCACAACCCTCCTATCCACCCCACAGTTCAGTATGACGATTGATTCCATCTTAGCTTTCAGCATGCCAGGTCCTGGCGAAATGTTCCTGATCTTCCTTGTCGTGTTGGTCCTCTTTGGCGCCAAACGCCTTCCGGAGTTGGCCCGTTCTCTTGGCCGCAGCGCAGTCGAGTTCAAGAAGGCTCGCCGCGAGTTCGATGACGAAGTCAAGAAGGCGGAAAAATCCCTCGAACTGGAGGATAATGCCGCCAAGCCACAGGACACGATCGTTCATCCCTCAGAGAAGGCTTCCTCAGAGAAGGCCTGAGGCCCCTGACTGTTTACGGGCTGGTCCGTCGAGTTCCAGCGCGAACATTTTCTGGCGTCCCGTGATGATCTCATGGCGGGTGCTGAAGCCCTGCTCATGGAAGACACGGGCAAGATCTTCTGCGCTTTCCCAGACGGTTGCTTCCCAGGGACCCGGCATATTCCCGCCCGTGTCTGAGTTCGCATCGGCCTCAATGATCGCGAAGCCTCCGGGCACGAGCACGCGGCGAATCTCCGATATCACTTTGGCCAATTGAAAGGCGTGATCCAGGGAATTGCAGTAAACCACGTCACAGCATGCGTCCGGAAGCTGAATCTCATGAAAATCTCCGTAACAGACATACGGGTTGCTTTCGCCGGGGTTGAGGTCGGTTCCAAAGCCAAAACAGCCCAGCTCCCAGAACCCGAGGACCTCGCCACCCGCCCGCGCCGCGAGACATAGCACACGCATCCCGGGCTGAACCACCCCCAGCTTCGGCACGTGTTCGACGATGTGGTTGCGCTTTCCACGGATGATGTCCTCCCGAAAATGCGGGTTTCGCCGCTGGAGCTTATCATATTTGGACGCTTGATGACGCAGATAGGCGTCGTAGTTGCGATACTTTCGAGCCCGCAGACCTTCCGGTCCCTGATCGAAGTGATAATCCTCTTCGCGGCCCAGTAGGCGAAAGACAAATTTGCGCGGATGTCTCAGGGCGAGGCGCAGGGAAAGCGGCCGTGAGGGGGTGGAGTTTGCTTGCGATTGATGGCCGTTATCTCTTTGCTCTGGCATAATAGTGGGTTGGACCGGGAATGTAGAAAGAGCTGCTCATTGAGCGAGGGGAATCTGCTGTTTTATGAGAACAATGATCATTTCCCTCGGGCTGTTCCTTGCCGGCGGCCTGACTGTTCTGGCCGGGGATGAGGTAGCGGAGGTCCGGTTCCTTTTCTGGAATCTCCGCAATTATCAGGATCCCGGCGTGGCGGTGGTGTCGGTCGATGATGACGATGCGGAAGCGGAAGAGCGCCGGCCGCTGGATGAGGAACTGGCCGCGGCGGTGGCAGGCTTGATCTCGGCGCAGCAGCCGGACGTCGCGGGATTTTGCGAGGTGAGCACACGGGCGGACTTGATTGCTCTGCAGGAACGGATCCAGGCCTCTGGCTGGGAGTTACCGCATGCACTCTTCTTAAGCGGGGCCGATCAGCGCCGGGGACTCGCTCTGCTCAGCCGCTTTCCCATCGCATTGGATCAATCGGCGGGGTGGGTGCCCTTTGAACTTGACGGCCACGCCTTGTATGTCAGCCGCGGTTTTCTGGACGTCACGCTTGCGCTTCCGCCAAACCCAGCCGGGGTGAAGCTGGCCTTGCGCCTGACCTTGTGTCACCTGAAATCGCCAAGGGAACATTATCTCGGGGCGGAAATTATTCGGCGTTATGAAGCCGGGGAACTCCGTCAGCACCTGGAAAGAAGCGAGACCTGGCCGCGCGGACTCCATCTGGTTTACGGCGATTTCAATGATCTGCGCAACAGCCCGTCTTTCAAAGCGGTGCAGGGAATTCCGGGCACGGACGAATTTCTTGATCGCCTCAAACTGGCCGATGACCAGGGTGAGGTATGGACCTATTTCTGGGAGCCCGGCGGCGTTTATTCCGCAGTCGATCATGTCCTCGTAAACAAGGCCCTGCGGCGGAAGATTTTGCCCGGGGACAGCAGGATCATTGGTGAGCCCCGGGAGAAACTCAGGGAAATGAGTGATCACCGTCCGATCATTGTGGTCATGGGACTATGATTAATTAACGAATCGTTGCGAAAAGATACTAATTCCCCGCGATTTTTCTGGCCAGTTGCAGGGTATCGGCGTCCTGGGGAGCTTTGTCCCGGCGAATGCTTTTGATCCTGGGAAAACGCATGGCGAGCCCAGAGTTGTGGCGCTTGCTAGGGTTGAGCGAATCGAAGGCGATTTCGAGGACGATAGTGGGCTCGACGACCCGGATGCGGCTGGTTTTCTTGAGCGTCGTTTTTTCGAAATGTTCAGTGAGTTCTTCAATCTCGAGATCGGTCAGGCCGGTATAGGCTTTTCCGATTACCACAAGCTGATCCGTTTCTTCGTCGCGCACGGCGAAGGTGTAGTCACTCAAAACATGGGAACGTTTGCCGTGCCCCTGCTCCGCCGCCACCACGACACAGTCCAGGGTGGCGAGTTCCTTTTTGAGTTTCATCCAACTGTAACCTCGCCGTCCGGGGGTGTAGGCGCTATGCGGGTCTTTCATCATCAGACCCTCATTTCCACGAGCGCGGGCAGCTTTGAATTCCTTTTCAATGTCGTCCGCCTGAACAAAGGACGTCATTTTGGCCGTTTGAAATGAATCGGGCAAGCTAAGGGAATGCAGGATTTCCAGTCGCTCAGAGAGGGGGCGTTTTGTAAGGGGTGTTCCATTATGCCACAGAATATCAAAGACAATATAGGTGAGCGGCACCTCATCCTGCAGAAATAAGTCGGCTTCCTTACGGCCGAGCCGCTTTTGCAGATCGAAAAAACTGAGTTGCCTGCCTTCGGCGCGCGCCAGCATTTCTCCATCCAGAATGACATCGGCCCTCAACTGAGTGCGTGCCTTTTCCGCGATTTCGGCAAAGGTATCGGTGACCGGTCGAAGGTCGCGAGTATAAATTTCCACGCGTCCCGCCGCGTGGTGTAATTGTGCGCGGATCCCATCGAATTTATCCTGGAGCCAGATTTCCGGTTGATCAATCTCGCCGCCCTGTTGCTTGCGGGCGCGCTCGATTAATTCTTCGGCCGTGTTAGCGGTCCCGGCCAGCATAACGGCGACCGGCCGGAAAACCTGGACCTCGGCCGCCTCGAGTTGATCGTGCCTCGCCAGACGCGCGACTTCCCCGATATCACCCAAAAGCATGTGCGCCTGTTTAACGGCCTCAAGCCTGCGTTCAAACGCGGCCGCGATCGCTTCCTCCAGCAGGCCTTCCTTCAGGCCCATGCGAAAACCTCCCGTCGCCAGCCGGATCAGACATTCGCCTTCCAGTCCGGTGAGGCGCTGCAACATGCTGCGCAGTAAATCGCCCTTGGCCAGTGGGCCGCGAGCTCCGCGCAGTTCCCGGAAAAAGGAATTGGCGGCTGCAAGGGTGAGCGGCTCGGGATTCGTCCGGCCCTGCAATGCAAGGTAAGCCGTGCGCCCGGCATCCGCCTCCGTTCGAGAAATCCGGCGGACTTCAGGCTCCGGCAACCCGGACGCCGACACGATAGCACGTCGAGCCACCGCCCAGCCAACATTGAGCGGCTCGGCGTCGATTTGCGGAAAAGGTCCGCCGCTGAGGTAGGTCGCGGCCAGCGTGAGCTGATCGTCACTCAGGGTGGGGAGGTAGCCGCTGAGGATTTCGCTTTTCTTCAACTTGCTGCCGGTGAGACCAAGAGCGCGGCAGGTGGCAGCAAATCGCCCGAACTCCGAGCGCAGGATGGCATCGTCATCAGCCACCTCAGGATTGGCCTTGGCGGTCTCCGCGTCCTTTGCATCAGGCAGGCCCAACTCCATTTCGAGTTGATCGGTCTGTGTGAGAGACCACGCCTGATAACCGCGCTGGCGAAGATCCCGGGCGAAGTCCGCGGCAAAGCCGTGGAGGGTTAGGACCCGTTGAGGTTGAGCCAGTTCCACGTAGCGCAGGAGATCATCATAACCCGCGTGATCACTGAGCGGAAATGCCGCGTCGACTTGGTTTCGATAGATGGCGTTGCGATCCATCGCCCACCCGGAGACGCTCGCGACTCGCCGGTTCCTGATCTTCTGCAACATTTTGCTGCGGTTCACGCTTGGAGGACAGATCAGCACCCGGCCGCTCACTTCGTCAGCCTTGAAAAGTTCATAGTCCGGGAACTTCACGCCCAGCTCCTCGTAGACGCCCGTAATGTTCGCGACGCTCTTGTGAAGCATCGGCTTAAGACCTGCGCCGGTCAGGCGGCTCAGGATCTCCTGTGCTTTGCCGAGGGAATAGCCGAGCAACACGGGCACCGCGTCCTCCGCGAGAGCTTCCCGGCAAAAGGAAATGATGTCCTCAATCACCTGATCTGAGGGAGGAAAACAGTAGTGCGGACGGCCGTAGGTGGTCTCCATGATGACAGTGTTGACCGGCTCAACCTTGGCTTTTTCGCTGGCGGTTCCCTCACGCAGCTTAAAATCTCCGGTATACACGAGACTGTCATTCATCTCCGGCCACCTCAGAAGCAGTTGTGCCGAGCCCAGAACATGCCCTGCCGGCAGCAGCCTGACGGTGGCGTCCCCATTTCCAAGCACTTGCGATTCTCCGAATTCGAGCGGAAACAGCTCCGCACCGTGGCCCGGGAAGCGCTTCTTGATCAGCTCGCACGTCAGGCACGATGCCAGGATGCGCTGGTGGAATCCCATATGGTCAAAATGGGCGTGCGAAACGAAAGCGAAGTCCACCGGCTTCTGCGGATCCAGCCAGAGATTGAACTGCGGCAGAAAAACGCCGCGGTCATAGCGTACCTCGATGGTCGCTTCAGTGAAGCAGCCACGGTAACCGGTTGAGGCTGAGGAAGTCGTGGGACTCATCGATCTTTTCCTGACCGCATAAGTTACGCCGCGCGGGAGGCTGGGAGACGGCAAACTTTACAGAGCACCGGCTCTGAGGTATGTTCTAAAGAACAGAGTTCTCTTGATTAGTCATAAATTTTTTATTTAATACATGTTAAGCATGCGAGTCCCTCAGTTTCAGGCTTCTAGCTCTTTTCCGTGCCGCGTTTGTGTCAGATCTGTGACATTTGTCATTTGACAATTTTCCAGGAAAACACAAAATACGGAGCAACAAACCGCACCAACCACAAGATGTTGTGGAGCGTTATTCACCACGTCTTCACATTTGTTCACACTCCGTCCACATTCCATCCACCCACTTTCCGTCCTCCGCTTCGCCCTTACCGCCCATGGATCAGTCCGGCTTTCCGGCCGAAAACCGTCTGCTGCCCAACACTTCAGCACCACCCGCTCCGTGAGATTGAATGATCTCTCAGGGAACGCCGGAAGCCAGTCCTGCCTTCATGATCCATTCAGAAACCGGTCATCGCCTGCGGACGGGAAACTGGGACTTCACCTCTAGCCCTTCCGTTCCAATGCTCGATCAAGCCCAAGAACAGCTCACCCTCAGCGGCGTTGACCCGCTGGCCAATCTCGAGATTTCCGTCCGCAAACGGGACGGTCACGTGGAGCCCTTTAACGATCAACGGATCGTTCTGGCTCTGGAAGCGGCCTTTCGGGATGTCCATGGCGTCGAAAAAGATCAGCCGCTGCCGGCAGAGACCACCACGAAAGTCGAGCGGCTGACCGCGCACGTGGTACAGAAGCTCGTCACGCTGGTCGTGAAAGGTGAGGAGCTGGAAATCGAAAGCATCCAGGACCGGGTTGAGACCACCCTCATGGAGGCTGGTGAACATCAGGTGGCGCGCAGCTACATCCTTTACCGGGAAGAGCGCCGCAAAGCGCGTGCCCTGCGCGGGGAGCGCAACAATCGAGGGGAGCTCCAGCAGCAGCTCAGCATGACCCGGGCCGACGGCAGAGTGGTGCCGCTTGATCCGCAACGGATTCGGCGCGCCATGATGAAAGCCTGCCGGGGCCTCGAGGAGACTTGCCGCTGGGTAGAACTCTCCGATGAGACCCTGCGTAACCTTTACGATGGGGTGAAGGAGGAAGAAGTTCATCAGGCCATGATCATGGCGACAAAGGCGCGCGTAGAGCTGGAGCCCTCCTACACTTATGTGGCCGCTCGACTGCTTTTTGACCGTGTTTACGAAGAGGTGCTGGGAATCGACCTACTTTTCGATAACGCGGGTGTCGCGCAGAAAACTCAGTTCAAAAACTACATCAAGCGCGGAGTTGAGTTTGAGCGTCTCAGCCCGGAACTGCTCGAGTTCGATCTGGCCAAACTGAGTGCTGCGCTGCGTCCGGAGCGTGACCAGCTTTTTACCTACCTGGGAGCGCAAACCATCTATGACCGTTACCTGCAATCCCATCAGGGAAAACGGATTGAAACCCCGCAATGGTTTTGGATGCGCGTGGCCATGGGCCTCGCTCTGAATGAAGGCAGTGCGAAGGAAGAGCACACGATTGAATTTTATAATCTCCTTTCCAGCTTCCGGTTTATTTCCTCCACCCCAACGCTCTTCAATTCCGGCACCTGTCATCCCCAATTGAGTTCGTGCTATCTCAGCACGACGATGGATGATCTGGAGCACATTTTCAAAGTTGTCTCGGACGATGCAAAACTGTCCAAGTGGGCGGGAGGTCTGGGCAATGACTGGACCAACGTGCGCGCAACGGGCGCCCACATCAAAGGAACCAACGGTACCAGCCAGGGTGTTATTCCGTTTCTGAAAGTAGCCAATGATACGGCTGTGGCGGTTAACCAGGGAGGGAAACGGAAAGGCGCGATGTGCGCCTATCTCGAAACGTGGCACCTGGATATTGAGGACTTTATTCAGCTGCGCCGCAACACCGGTGATGAACGTCGGCGCACGCATGACATGAATACCGCGAATTGGATTCCGGATCTGTTCATGAAGCGAGTCGCGCAGGAGGGTGACTGGTGGCTGTTTAGCCCCAACGAAGTGCCGGATCTGCACGACCTTTACGGCACCGCTTTTGAAAAGCGCTATGAAGAGTATGAACGCATGGCGGAAGCCGGACAAATTCCCCTGGCTCGTAAAGTTGAAGCGGTGAAGCTGTGGAGACGCATGCTTTCCTATTTATTCGAGACGGGCCATCCATGGTTGACCTTCAAAGATCCGTCGAATATCCGCAGCCCGCAAAGTCATGCCGGTGTCGTGCATTCGTCCAATCTTTGCACTGAGATCCTATTGAACACCTCGGAGGATGAAATCGCGGTGTGTAATCTGGGCTCAGTGAATTTGAGCCGTCACGTTAATGAAGATGGTCTCGATGAAAAATTACTCGCGGAAACGGTGCGGGTCGCGATGCGCATGCTGGATAACGTGATTGACGTTAATTACTATCCGACGCCCGAAGCCAGAAGCGCCAACCTGCGCCACCGGCCGGTGGGACTTGGATTGATGGGATTTCAGGATGCCCTCTATGAACTAGGCATTTCCTACGCGAGTGAAGAGGCCGTGGAGTTTGCGGATTACAGCATGGAGCTGCTGTCATATCACGCCATTCTTTCCAGTTCTCATCTCGCGGCAGAACGTGGTGCCTACAGTTCATTTCCAGGCTCCAAGTGGGATCGCGGCCTGCTGCCCATCGATACGGTGGAGTTACTCGCTCAGGAACGCGGTGAAAACTATCTGGATGTCAACCGCTCTGCGCGGCTCGACTGGACCCCGGTTCGCGAAGCGATCCGCCATCACGGAATGCGCAACAGCAATACAATGGCCATTGCCCCGACGGCCACGATTTCGAATATCGCGGGCACGACCCAGAGCATTGAGCCGATGTATAAGCACCTGTTCGTGAAATCCAACCTGTCTGGGGAATTCACCGTGGTGAACCCGTATCTGGTGCGTGATTTAAAAGAGGCGAATCTCTGGGACGCGGAAATGGTGGAAGATCTGAAATACTACGATGGCAGCGTGGTGGAAATTGACCGAATTCCCTACGAGATCAAGGCCGTGCATCTGACCGCATTTGAGATCGATCCGCGATGGATTATCGAGGCAGCCAGCCGCCGCCAGAAATGGATTGATATGGGGCAAAGCCTTAACCTTTATCTGGCGCAGCCAAGTGGACGCAAACTGCATGACATGTATCTGCATGCGTGGAAAAAAGGGCTTAAGACCACCTATTATCTGCGCACAACCAGTGCCACGCAAATTGAGAAAAGCACGGTGGATATCAATAAGCGTGGGCTGCAACCGCGGTGGATGAAAAGCCGCAGTGCCAGTGGTGATATCACCGTCCAACGCGGGGTCATGCCGGAAAATGGTAATGGCCAGGGCAGCGATCACCACCTGCCAGAGACGCCGGGTCCGGACAAACTGATACAAAATCAGAACGGGAACGGTAATGGCCATGGGCGCCATGAACAGAATCCGTTGCCCGCGACGGATGTGCGCGGTCAGAGTTGTTCGATTGATAATCCTGATTGCGAGAGCTGCCAGTAATTGAACTAAGAAGAACAAATCCAAGGATAAAGCTGATGACGCCTGAACTGAAAAAGATTGCGGCCGTGCTGCTTGCGTTCGTTGATACGCGCTGCGCTGCCCGTTGTGACTGGCAGGTAGGCGTCGCAAAAAATGTGCAGCGCGTTTTGCGTCAGCACGGCGTCAATCTTTTGGAGGACACCTATCGCTGGATTGACTCTGGAAATAAGTGTGACGCTGCCATGCTGGAGGCCTGGCTGATATCGGAAGGATTAACGAGAGATGCCCGCAGCCAAAGCGGCCGTGCCACGATCCTCTACCTTTTTGATTTTGCCGCCACAGAACTGACGGGACCGCACCGGGGCAAACACCGGCGGGTGGTTGCTTCATGGGAAATTGTTAATCCCTTCGGTCTCCCGCCACGACCTGGGCGCGCCAATATTCTCAGGTAGAAAAAGCCTAAACATCCGCCCGTCCTATGACCGCTACCTCCGACATCGAAACCGCATCTGCAGGAATTAATCTCCTTACCGATGAGGCGCTGGCCAAGTTAATGAACTCCTTTCAACGCTACGACGCCGCAGCGCTGGCACGCGACCTGGAGTTGAGCGAACGCCGCCGAAAACGTGACGAGGAGAAGCAACAAATCAGCACTTCTGCTTCGGAAAATACTTCAAGGAAGAAAGTTAAAAAGGTGGCAAAACCAGCCACGATAATGGCCCCTGCTTCGGTTGAATTGCAAATGACTCTTTTTTAATAAAAACGTGCAACTTATGTTGACGTTTATCCCGTTAGCCGGGTAGAACAATTCCGGCGAGACGGGATGCTCTAGTAACTCTCAAACTCTCTCGACGAAACCAACTGAATAAATCAGGAGCGCAAAATCATGAAGACCTTGCCAGAAACTCTCAATTATGCGGACGCCGTTGCGACAGGGGGCGCAGCTGTTATGCGACGCGTCAATGCCGATGATAAACGGTTGATTAACTGTAACGCGGTGGACGTTAATCAATTGATGCCGCTGAAATATGCCTGGGCTTGGGAACATTATCTCAATGGCTGCGCCAACAACTGGCTGCCGACCGAAGTCCCCATGCAGCGGGATATTGAACTTTGGAAAAGCAACCGTCTGAGCGCGGACGAGCGATTGGTGATTATGCGGAATCTGGGCTTTTTCGCCACCGCAGAGAGTCTGGTCGGCAACAACATCGTCCTGGCCATCTTCAAACACGTGACGAATCCGGAATGTCGTCAGTATTTGCTTCGGCAGGCCTTTGAGGAAGCCGTCCATACGCATACCTTCCATTATATTGTAGAGTCCCTGGATCTTGATGAAGGTGAAATCTTCAATATGTATAATGAGATCCCAGCCATTCGTGAGAAGGACGCCTTTGAGATGAAGTTGACCGAAGGTTTGCTTGATGCGGAATTCACCACGGCAACGACTGAAGGGGCCCAGAAGTTCCTTAAGAATCTGATCGGCTATTATGTCATCATGGAAGGGATCTTTTTCTACAGTGGGTTCGCCATGATCCTGTCCTTTGGACGACAGAACCGGATGTGCGGGATTGCCGAACAGTTCCAGTACATTCTCCGAGACGAGACGATTCACCTGAATTTTGGGATTGATTTGATCAACGGCATCAAGGCGGAGAATCCAGCCCTGTGGACTCAGGAATTCCAGATGGAAGTCGAGGGCTTAATCGATCACGCGGTCGAACTGGAAATTATGTATGCGCAGGATTGTCTGCCCAACGGTATCCTTGGTTTAAATGCGGGGATGTTCCGTGAGTACGTCCACTACATTGCGGATCGTAGGCTGGAGCGCATCGGTCTGGCGAAAAAATACGGTGGAAAGAATCTCTTTAACTGGATGAGTGAGACAATTGACCTGAATAAGGAGAAGAACTTTTTCGAAACGCGCGTCACAGAATACCAGAACAGCGGCATGCTGGAATGGTAAGTAATAGCAGCGCCTAAATAATTTTGGTGGTGAGAGTGTCCGGATTGAGGCCCCGGACACGTTCAACAAGGCGGCGGTGTCTGGCTCTCGTCAGCGCCGCCGCTACCTTTTCCGGGCAGGAACAGTTTTTATATGTGGAAATGAACTTGACCGGAGCGCGGGGCGACGCTGAAGTTACCCTTAAACGCAGAAGCAATAGTAGTATGGGAGTTCGTAATGATGAATGGATTCGCCGTCACGCCCTGGAGCACGGCATGATTGAGCCGTTTGCTGAGGCACAGGTTCGCCAAAAGACGGAAGACGGTTCCCGGGTAATCAGTTTTGGAGTGAGCAGTTACGGCTATGATATGCGAGTCAGCCGGGAGTTTAAGGTATTCACGAATATTTATAACACCATCGTAGATCCGAAGGCCTTTGATGAACGCTCTATGATCCCCATGGAAACGGATGTGTGCATCATTCCTCCAAACAGCTTCGTCCTGGCACGCAGTGTAGAGTATTTCCGAATCCCGCGCGACACACTGGTCATTTGTCTGGGTAAAAGCACCTATGCGCGATGCGGATTAATTGTCAACGTCACCCCTCTGGAGCCTGAGTGGGAGGGCCACGTCACCCTGGAAATCTCCAATACCACACAACTGCCCGCCCGGGTTTACGCAAATGAAGGCGTGGCTCAAGTGATTTTCCTGGCTGCAGACGAGTTATGCCAGACTTCCTATGCGGACCGTGCGGGTAAATACATGCACCAGACTGGTATCACTCATCCGAAAATCTAAATGAATGAAAAGTGGTATGCCGGTTGAGATGGATCGGAGTCAAATCGCTGCCCTCTTGCTGAATTACCTTCAGGCTGAGAAAGAGCGTGGGGTCAATCGCATTTCCATTTCGGCGGGAGCGCTCAACGCATTAGCCACCGGTGATGGGGATCCGATTGGTAAATCGGTCAGGGTGGAAGCACCAAATTTCGCCAGATTGCGGGAATCTTTAAATGAGCCGGACGAAGTGAGCAAATCTCAGGCGACAAACAAACATTCCACGGACGCAGGGTCAGACACCGAAATGACCGACCTGGGCAAAATTATTGGGAAGCCTGGGTCTCCGAGATTTGATGCATTGAGTCAGATCTATGCAGACGTGAAGAAATTCTATGCGAGCGAGCGTTTCGAGACCTTGCGTGAAACAATGGTCTTTGCGGTAGGTGACCCGGAGGCACAACTCATGTTTGTAGGCGAAGCTCCCGGTGCGGATGAGGAAAAACAGCGCGAGCCCTTTGTGGGTCGTGCCGGTCAGAAACTGACCCAGATGATCAAGGCGATGGGTCTTGAGCGGACTGATGTCTACATCAGTAACATCGTTAAGTATCGCCCGCGCATGCCGGATGGCTCAGAAACGGGCAACCGTAAACCGGCGGCCGAGGAAATCGCCAAGTTCCGGCCTTTTGTCCTGCGCGAAATTGAATTGATCAAACCGCGAGCCATCGTTGCGCTCGGTTCAACTTCCATGGAGGGGTTACTGGGCATCAAGGAATCGATCGGCCGTGCTCGCGGTCAGTTTTATGATTTGCCCGACGTGAAGGCAGATTGCCCGGTCATGGTGACCTACCATCCGGCCTATCTGTTGCGTAATCCCACCAACGCTGAGAAGCGGAAGATTTGGGAAGACCTGCTGTTAGTCATGGAGCATCTGGGGTTGCCGGTCAGTGAGAAGCAGCGGAATTATTTCTTATAGAATCCATTGAGCGGCGTCTGTGCCGCTTGCGGACACGTCACACCTATCCAATGAAGGACTTTTTTACGAAGCTCGCCCTGTTGGTCATCGTTATGGTCACTGCCACCGTGGCAGTCGCGTTTTCATCCATTTTGGTGAAGGAAGCCGAGCTCCCTGAGAATTGACCGGTGACAAGCGGCGAGGAAAAGGTGAGGCTTGGCAGATGGAGCGGACGGTGTTGAATGGACTCATGCCGCTCACGCCCTTTACCTCCAGGCCCCTGCCACGAATCATCTACGGGCCCGGCGCAGTGGAGTCAGCTGGCCAGGTTGCCTATGAATTGGGGGCGAAGCGTGTCTTGCTGGTCACCGATCGCGGTGTTTTTGAGGCTGGCCATGCTACCCAAGTCTTGCATGCTCTGAAGTCTGTTGGCTGCATCGTTACGGTTTGTGAAGAAATTCATCAGAATCCGACCAGTGACGATCTGGCGCGTTGCCTGGAGTTTGCGCGCGACGCCCAGCCGCAGGTGATCATGGCAATCGGCGGTGGAAGCTCGATTGATGCGGCCAAGGGCTGTAAT
The DNA here is from genome assembly GCA_964622095.1 of uncultured Verrucomicrobiales bacterium. Lineage (GTDB taxonomy): Bacteria > Verrucomicrobiota > Verrucomicrobiia > Verrucomicrobiales > CAZUPP01 > CAZUPP01. The sequence continues at coordinate 30,648 of CAZUPP010000017.1, read as the reverse complement.
TTCATCTACACCAATGGCGGCACGATTTCCGACTATGAAGGCTACGGTCATGCCTCCAAACCGATGCTGCCGCTCGTGGCGATACCTACCACGGCCGGCACCGGCAGTGAAGTCCAGTCCTACGCGCTCATCTCCGATTCAATCACCCATCGTAAAATGGCCTGTGGCGATCCCAAGGCTCTGGCGCACACCGCGATTCTGGATCCGCAATTGACGCTGACCTGTCCGCCTCATGTCACGGCTTGCACAGGCTTGGATGCTCTGGCGCATGCCCTGGAAACGGCCGTCACCCGTACGCGCAACTTTTACTCGCGGACCTTTTCCAAAGAAGCTTTTCATCAGCTTTGGCAGGGGCTCCCGCGGGTGTTTGAATTCCCCGAAGACCTGGAAGCAAGAGGAGCGATCCAGCTTGGAGCAGCCTTCGCCGGGGTGGCCATTGAGAACAGTATGCTGGGCGCTGCGCATGCCGCGGCAAATCCGTTGACCGCTCAATTTGACGTTGTTCACGGGCAGGCCGTGAGCCTCATGTTACCGCACGTCATGCGCCTCAATTGTCAGCGCTCAGATGATGTCCGGTCGATTTACGATGATCTTGCCAAAGGCGCGCTCGGCAGCCGCAACGACGCCGGACGGCTGATCGAAGCGCTCGAGGCGCTCATTGCGCGAGCGGGATTGAAATCCTGCCTCAGCGAGGTGCCCATCGCGCCGGATGCCATTGCGGAGCTGGCAGCGCTGGCCTCCAAGCAATGGACCGGAGGACACAACCCGGTGCCACTGTCCGAGGCAGATTTCAGTGAGCTCTACCTTGCCGCGCTATAGGCCGCCTCACTCGCCATCGTCAGCCGGGCGAATTCGTTCAACCGCCGAGGCCATCACCCAGCCGCTTTCACCGGCGGGAGCCTCGACCCACCGCCAGTCACCGCGCGTTTCTTCATCAGCCCTCACCCGAGTTGCTGCGGTCAATCGGTTCAGCACTTTACCAGACGACACAGGTGTTTCGCGCAGCGCCGTATCCTTGGTCAAAACAATCGCCGCGTCCGGGTGGGCGCGTCCCTGCCAAAGGTCAAGAATGGCGATCACGCTGGCCGCAAAGAGAATTAGACCGAGGGAAGCGAGTCCCAGCATCGCGCCCCGCATCCGGCGGAAAAGAATGGCTGAGGTCAATGGAAGGACGACCAGCCAAAAGGCGGTCAGGCCTGTGACCATGGCTGCGTCCAGGGAGATAGGGAATCCGTCCGGAATAAGGGCTTGTCGGCGGGCGGGAAGCGCTTTGGCCTTTTCCCAGGTCAGGTCGAGATTGGTGGCCGCTTCCTGAAAGCCCGGCTTCAGTAAGAGCGCCCGCTCCAGGTTAAGGCTGGCCAGTCCGTAGTCGCCAAGCTGAAAATAGGTGTTGCCCAAATTATAGTATACCTCGGCGGTTCTTTCCTCTGGAGGGATTCTTGAAAAACCGGCCAGGGCCTCGCTATATTCGCCCTTCCCATAGTATTCAATGCCTGCGGTCCAAAGATAATCAGTGGCGATCTCTTCCTCCTTGGCATTTGCTTCCGCAAAAACCAATGTTCCGGTCGACATCAGGCCAAGGACGAGGATTGACTGGGAAAACAGCCGGTAGCAGAAACAAATGATCATCCGCGTAAAATTCCAGGAAATTCAGGATTATTTCTTCAGCAAATAGTCGCGATAAATCTGTAGATTAGAGATGAGATGCTGCTCGTCTCCTGCGTGAACCGGTTTACCCGGACCGGCCCCGGCGTAGAGATTCTCATCTCTCTGTTCAAGCACCAGATTTACAAAATCTGTTAACTCCGGTTGCGCATGGACCGCCTGGCGGATTATTCGATCATCCATGGAGGCAGGGTCATTTTTATCTTTATCTGCGAGAGCACAGGAAATCTGCAAGTGCTCCGCTGCGACGGAGAATAGTTGAGCGGAAGCTCCGTCGCGGATAGCCCGGCCGATTTCCGCTTCGACCTGATGTTGCCTCCTGCGAAGTTGCCGTTCTCGGCGGGTTTTCGAAATGGTATCCTCATTCGCGCCGTAGATTCGTGCTGCTACCAGTAAAACGAGGGCCAGCACGGGAACGCCTTGCGCGGCCCAGAACACGGGCTGCCTGTAAACGGGTTGGAAGCTTGCGCCTTTGCCGCTCTCCCAATCTGTGATCAGCGGCTGAAGTCCGCTGGGATCTTCAGGTTGGACAGAAGCTTCTGTGTTTGCCGCTAGGGCCTTATCATCAGGGCGACCGGATTGCATTTTGCCTGTGATCACCAAGGGAAATGGACCTTCTTCCAGTGTGACATACTCTTCCTTGTAAGGATCGAAGTAAGAGAACTCGAGCGGCGGCACCTCTTGCGTGGGAGCATTCGCGATGAAGATCTGGGTAAAGGTTTTTTTGCCATCGGTGTGCAGCCGGCCTTCTGGTTCGACCTCAGAACGCGAATCATATAATTGGAAATAATCATCCTGATTCCTTAGCTCAGGGGCACTGACCCGGCTCAAATCTCCCACTCCGGTAATTTCAATCCTCAGCTCAAAAGGATCGCCCACTTCGCCAGACCGCGGCGACCAATCCGCGAGCATACCAAACTTGCCGACCGCGCCTCGGAAACTTTCAGGTTTACCTTTCTCAGGGAGGGCTTTGACCTCCAGGGTCAGCGATTCACTTTCCACTGTAACATTTTCCATGGAAGGACCCATTGGCAGATTGGAAGGATCTGGATTGGTCAGAAGATACTGGATGATGTCATCACCAAAACTGCCCTGACTGACCGTTTCTACAAGCCAGTCCATTCTGATCTCATCAATCGTCAGTTCACCCGGCTTGACGGGCGTTAAACGGGCGGCATAACTCACTCGATTATATGTCTTTCCGTCGACCTGCACCCTCACCGGTTGCCGCGTGAGTAGTTCCCACTCTCCCTTCGTGAATCCCTGCAGGTCCGTATCAATCGGGCTTGTGCGTTTACGTGGATTCACCGTCGTAGGAAAATCCATGTGCAGTTTGAGGGTGACGGCTTCCCCGACGTAAACCGTATCTTTATCGAGTTCGAGCCGGCCTTTGATTTCACGGAAGGCGCTGTCCGGCGTGCTGAGCTGTGGACTCGCATTATTTCCGCTCTGACTTGGAGACGGACGCGTGATGGCGCTAGCCGCGGAGACAATCTCAAAGGAAACAGGATTGCTGCGGTAAACTTTTCCCCGATAACGGATTTCCTGTGACGGAATGGTGTAGTTACCCACTTTAGACGCGCGGACAAGGTAATGAAATTTAGTTTCTGAGCTTTGGCGTCCATTGACGATAGTGAGGGAATAACCGGGTGCCGCGAAGGAAACTTGCAGGTCTTTAACCTCAATCTCCGGCGCATCGTCCGTCGATAGGTTTTCGGAAATTGTCAGGGTATAGGTCAGGGTTGTCCCTGCGCGGGCTTGGGTGGCACTAATTTCCGCACGGATATCATAGTCCTGAGAAAAAACCTTTGGCGTCCATGAAAGCAAAAAGATTGTCGCAGTCACCAAAAGAGACCATGTCGTCGCCGGGTGTTTCAGGTTTAATGTCATAACGTGTGAGTGAGGTTGTGGCGGTCAATCAGTCAGATCGATTCAGATTGTAAACTTACCAATCATGAAGAGGCCGCCTTCCGCGGGGGCGGCGTTCCAGATAAGGTGCGCGTGCTTCTTCTGTTTCCAGATTCTGCAAGAGCATCCGGGCCATTTCTTCGGTTAATTCATCGGGTGGAGTTTCTTCCGCCGCAGCGGTCTGAGCAGATCGTTCAGTATCTGATGGGCTCTCCTCAGGCAGCTCGAAAGAGTCAGCGATTTTTTCCTGATTATCCTCGGCTTCTTCATCACGTTCCGGTTGCTCCTGCTCCTGGGCTTCACGATCCATCTGAGACTCGCTTTCGGTTGACTGATCTTGCTGATCACGGCTCTCCGGCGATTCCTGCTGCTGCTCATTTTCCCGGTCCTCGGGTTGCTCAGAACTTTGCTGGTTTTGTTCTTTCTCGTCCTGCTCTCCAGATTCAGATTGCTCCTCTTGCTCACCTTTCTCTTCGGCTTGCTGATCCTCGTTCTGGTTTTCCTCTTGTTCGCTTTCTTCCTGCTGCTCCTGTGCTTGATCCTGCTCTTCTGACTGTTGCTCTGAATTATCACCTGACTGCTGCTGCTGTTCCTGTTCCTGCTGCTGCTTGTCCTGGTTATCCTCGCTTTCTTCCTGCTCCGGCTGATTGTCTCCCGCTTGTTGTTGTTGTTGTTCCTGCTGCTGCTCAAGCATGGCCAGCAACTGTTCCGCGCGATCTTTATTCGCTTTGGCGGCTTCATTCCTGGAGTTCAGTTCCAGGGCGGTGTCATACTGCTCGATCGCTGAGGTCAGTGTTTCCTTTAGGTCAATCTCCGGTTCTTCGGCTGCGCCCGGTTGCGGCGTGGGCGCGCTTTGGCTTCCTATGTTTTCCAGTGCCTTTTGAAACAGCGCGTTACCTAGATTATAGTGACTCTTCTCCTGGAGAGATTTATCTTCGGCGCGTATCGCTTTACTGAAGGCCTGCATGGCCTGATCATAGCTGCCATCCCGGTAGGCATCGACTCCGGCATTAAATTGCATATGGTGCAGGCGGGGATCGAGCGGAGAAACATTTTCCACCTTCGTCAGATAATCGACCTCGGGATCGGCAGCCGCGGTTTCTCTCTTTTCTTCATCCGTTTCGCGCTGGGCAAATGCAGCGGAGGGGGCGATTGAGAAAAACGCCGTGATGAGGCACCCTGTCATCCACAGGCCGAGCGCACCTGCCGGTGCGGAACTATTTTGGGAAGGTTTTGTAGGCGCAACCGCACGCGGCCGGTTAGCCGCTTCCTGACGGCGCCTGCTGGCTGCTCCTTTTCTGTCAGTGACCAGGAAAGAAATGAGCAGAAGAAACAAGCCCGCACCTAAGGGCCACTGGTAACGGTCAATGAGTTCGACTTGTTGCACCGTTTTTCCTTCTTGAGAGGCTGCACTGAGCTCCATAATCGAGGTCCGCAGGTCGCGCCGTAAATCGACGCTGTTCTCCAGGCGAAAATAGGTTCCACCGGTGAGGCTGGCCACCTGCCTGAGAAGACTTTCGTCGAGTTTGGTTTCCACAACCTGATTGTAACGGTCCCGGTGAAATCCCCTACGTCCGAACCGATCCTGCACCGGGATACGTCCCCCTTCCAGCGTTCCTACGCCTACCGTGAAAATGCGGATATTTGCCTCCGCCGCTTCCTTCGCCGCGGTCACTGTTTCCTCCGTCCACTCTTCACCGTCAGAAAAAAGAATCAAGGCCTGGCTATTACTTTCACTTTTTTCAAACGCATCCTTCGCTTCATTTATTGCGCTGGCGAGATGCGTGCCGACAGTGCCGATGCTATCAGTATTTAATCCCTTAATCGTTTCAATAACTGCACCATGATCAACCGTTAAGGGAGCCATCAAAACCGCGCCGCCTGCAAAACCAATCACTCCGACCCGGTCCTGCGACAAACTCTTTACCAGATCCACCGCGGCCAGTTTCGCACTGGTCAGGCGGCTGTAATTCAGTTCCTCGTTTTCTGAGACATCAAAGGACTGCATGCTGAGGGAAACATCCAGGGCAAACAGGACATCCCGGCCTGAGATGGCTTGCTTGCGCTCTTCCTTTCCCCATTGCGGCCCTGCCAGGGCCAGGATGACAAGAATCAGGCCGCAGAGGAAAAACCCGTGGCGCAGCCGCCGTCGCCACCAGCTAACGCTGGCCAGCATTTGCTGTCCACTTTCTCCCGGGAGAAACTCCTTCACCCGGCGGCGCGTCACTGCTTCCGCCCGCCACATCACCGCAAATATGACCGGCATAATGCATAACGCCCAAAACCAATTTGGATTCGCCCAGTTCATGGTGTCCTTCTCCAGAGTGTTTGACTCAATAGTCCCTGTAGAATGAGGAGCAGCCCGCCGGTAGCCGCTACGTACGGATACAGATCATCATAGCGCTGGAAGCGTTCGACCTGCCTTTCCGTCTTTTCGAGGGTGTCGATCTCTTCGAAAATCTCTTTCAGGGATTCAATCCCCCGCGCCCGGTAGTATTTGCCGTTTCCAATCTCGGCGATTTCGCGAAGCGTTTCTTCATCAAGAGGCGTGGCTCGTAAATACGGATTGGAAGGATACGGATTATCACTGCCCACTCCGATGGTGTATATTTTGATGTCCAGAACCGCGGCAGCCTCGGCGGCGGTTTTTGGATCGATCGTTCCCGCGGTGTTTGTCCCGTCCGTGAGCAGCACAATGATTTTACTCTTCGAGTCGTTGTCTTTCAGGCGCCGCGCCGCGGATGCGATGGCCGAGCCGATGGCCGTGCCATCCGGCAACATATCAAAATGCAGTTTCGTGAGCCGGTCGGTCAGCCACTCATGATTCAGGGTGAGCGGGCTGATCATGGCGGGCTGTGCCGCGAAGACAATCATGCCGATCCGGTCAGATGTGCGCTTGTCAATAAATGCCTCCGTTACAACCTTTACCGCCTGCAGCCGGTTCAGCCGGCCCTGTGGGGAACTGAAGTCCTCGGCTTTCATGGAGCTGGAAAGGTCCAGCGCGAGAAGGATATCTATACCGCTTGCCTTGATTACCTGCGTCCCACCGCCCACCTGCGGCCGGGCCATGGCCGTGATGAGACAGGTAAGTCCCAGAATGAATAACCCGATGAGGATGCCCCCTCGGGTGGATCGATGCTTCTTCGCCAGGGCGCGGATGATCGAGGCTGAAGAATAGCCAAGTGCGGCGACTGGGCCTCGGCGCCCTTTCAGGATAATCAGCAATGGCACCAAAAGCAGCAGCCAAAGAGCTTCCGGCGTTTCAAAGCGAAAGCCTTCCATTCTCCACATCTCAAATTGGGCTAGCTGGAGCTGCATCTTAGACCACTTCAGGCTGGGATTTCGGGGTTACCACGGGTTCGCCCACGCCCCGCACAAACTTTTCGGCCTTTGACAGGAGCTCCTCGTTATCCGCTGAAGTTCCTGTGCGCCGGGCGAATTTAAACTCGTCTGTCGCCAGGACGAAGTCACGTAGCAGGGAGCGGCGTTCCCCTTCGATCTTTCGGGATTGATGCATCGCCTGGAGAAACTCGTGAGAGGTCTGATTCCGGAACGGGATATCATAGGTCTGCACGATAAACTCCCGGATGACGTCATCCACCCGCACGCTGAATTGATAAGGCGTAAGTTCTTCGGTGGATTGGCGCAGCGTTTCCAGGGCGGACATTGCACGGCTGCGGGGCGAGATTGTTTCAATCGCCTGCTGAAAAAGACCAAGGCGCCGGGCAAGCAGAAAAAGCGCAAGCAGGGCCAGCCCTGCCACGATTCCCCACGCAAGCCAGACCATCCACGGTTCCGGCCAAGGTGGCAGCTCGACTGGTCCTTCGATGTCTTCTATCTCGAAGGCCGGGGCCGCTGGTGACTGCCCCGGGCTTTGGGTCTGGGCAAGAAAGGAGATCATGCGGCAGCCATGCGCCTCTCCCGGCGCTTGAAGAAGGCACGGAGAGCAGGGAGGTAATCCACCCCGGTGAGAAGAGGGATGACGTCGATCCGGTTGCGGCGCAGTAGGCGCTCGATTGTCTCGTCCCGGCGATTGGCCAGGGCCTCAAAGGCGATTCTGGCCGCCTTGGAGCGCGTGTCCACCTGCACCTGTTCACCGGTCTCTGCGTCTTCCAGAATAACCATACCAAGGTCCGGCAGGTTTAACTCAAACCGATCACGAATGAGAATCGCGACCAGATCATGGCGTGCTGCAGAAACGGACAGCGGTGATTCAAATTCCTTCGATTCAAAGTCAGTCAAGAGAAAGACGACCGCGCGCCGGGGGACGATGTGGTTCAGATACTCCAGCGCCGTCCCAATATCCGTCCCATAGCCTCTTGGTTCAAAATAGAGCATCTCCCGGATCACTCGCAGGGCGTGTGACCGGCCTTTCTTTGGAGGGATGAAGAGCTCAACCTCATCCGTGAAGAGCAACAGACCGATCTTGTCGTTGTTGCGGATGGCACTCAGGACCATGATCGCGGCTACTTCCGCAGCAAGCTCGCGTTTGCTCTGAGAAGTGCTCCCAAAGTCTCCGGATGCGCTCAGGTCCAGCATGATCATGACGGTCAGTTCCCGTTCCTCGGTGAACTTTTTTACATAGGGCTGCCCCATCCGGGCGGTGACGTTCCAGTCGATCGAACGGATTTCATCACCGGGTTCGTACTCCCGGACCTCTTCGAAGTTCATCCCGCGGCCCTTGAACACACTGTGGTATTGCCCAGCGAAGGCGGTATTCACGAGCCGGTTCGTTCGCAGCTCAAGGTGCCGGATTTTCTTTAGAATCTCGCGGGGCGTCATGACTCAGAGAGGACAGTATGACCGGGTCGTTGAATTATGGTACGCGAAGGCCCGCAAAGACGCGGCTGATGATACGCTCGCTGGTAATCTCCTCTGCTTCTGCCTCGTAACTGACGATCACCCGGTGCCGCAGCACGTCAAACCCCACATCCTTGACGTCCTGCGGGGTGACGTAGCCACGTCCCCGCATGAAGGCCTGGGACTTTGCTGCCAGCACCAGAAAAATGGTAGCCCGCGGGCTGGCTCCGTACCGAATGAGCCCGTCCAGGTCAGAGAGCCCATATTCGCTCGGCGAACGTGTGGCCCACACAACATCCACGATGTAGTCCTTCACGCGGTCATCCACGTAGATCTGATTCACCAGTTCCCTGGACAGCATGATTTCCTCCACGCGAGTGATAGCGTTGACATCAATCTTCGGCACGCTGCTGCCCATCAGGTCGATGATCTTTCTTTCTTCCTCTTTGCTGGGGTAGTTAACCTGGACCTTGAACATGAAGCGGTCCAGTTGAGCCTCCGGCAACTGGTAGGTGCCCTCCTGCTCCAGCGGATTCTGCGTAGCCAGGACGAGGAAGGGTTCATCCAGCGGGTAGCTTTTGTCGCCGATCGTGATCTGCCGTTCTTGCATTGCTTCGAGCAAGGCGCTCTGGACCTTTGCCGGTGCGCGGTTGATCTCGTCCGCCAGAATGAGGTTGGAGAAGATAGGGCCCAGCTTCGTGCGAAACTCTCGCTGCTGTGGGTCAAAAATGAGCGTGCCCAAAAGATCAGCGGGCAGCAGGTCAGGCGTAAACTGGATTCGCTGGAACTTCGTCTGAATACACGCAGCCAGCGTGCGGACAGAGAGTGTCTTGGCCAGTCCGGGCACCCCCTCCAGGAGGACATGGCCTTTGGAGAGAAGGCCCATCACGAGGCGCTCCACGAGCTGCTGCTGGCCAACGATGACCTTGCCGATTTCATCGAGCAAGGGTTTTACCCAGTGTCCAGCTTGGCGGACTTCTTCAGTCAATTCTGTGGTGGTTGCCATAGGTCGATTTTTTCTGTAGCGGAGCGAGAGAAAGAAGGGCTCTGGCGGACAGCCTTGAGCACAAGACTTGGGCGCAGAAAGCCCTGAACTCTGGCCGGCTGCCTGTGTTCAAACTATTCCCCGCCCGTGAGGAGGCGGAGCATAACAGGGAAGAGGGGCCATGCAATCCGAGAAATCGCGAGGCCGGACTGGGGAGGGTGACGGCGAAATGTCAATCTTTTTACTTTTTTAATCAGTATTGAAAATATATTTTCCCTAGTAATGGGAGCACTTCTAGACGTTAATGAACCTACCTTCTGGGCGATCATGTCGTTCCTCATGATCTCCCTCATCGGCTTCGGGGTGCTCACTCTTCTACTCAAACGCATTCAGCCGAAAAATCCTGTGGATCCGTTATTGAAAGATCGCCCGCATTCAGGCCAGAATCCTGCTGGTATTGGCGGAAGGACCGTCTCCGGGCGGCCCGAGCGGATTCCGGTGCCTGCCGCCGTCCGCCCGGGTGGAGTGGAGAATCCCACCGGCTCAGACGCGTCCATGGCCAGCCGCAACCTTCAGCAATTTCGCGTTCGCGTGCAGCAGCAGGACCAAACCATTCAGGAACTTGAAGACCGGATCAGCCAGCTAGAAGCCGATCTCGAACAACGTAGTCATCTGTTGGAGAGACGGGAAGCCGAGATGGAGCAGGTCCGCATCAAGAACCGCCGTCTTGAAGCGGAAGTCGCCTCGTTGAGGGATTCTCTCGATTCTCAGTGTGATCAGTTTGAGGAGTATGCCGCCTCCCTGGTACGCACCCGGCAGCGTTTGGAACAGGAATTGGAGCGGCTGCGGACCAAACCCCAACCCCAGCCCCAGCTGGGAGAATCTCATCTCACCCGGCCGAACCCTGCCCAGGCCAATGGTTCTCGCGGCAGCGGGATCGTGCAGGCTCATGGGCCGCGCCTGACCAACTCGCGCATGGTCAACCCACCCACCCTTGACCGGAGGTTTGCCGCGGATGATGACGATGATCTTTCCTCTGCCCGCACGCCCAGTTTCACGCGGAATCCATCCTAGCGGAGAGCCAAACTTTTCAACCGGTTTCTTTTCATTGAATGGACATTGACCGGTTTTCGACGTTAATTACAGGCACCTGAAGTGCTATGCCGCCGGTCTGCCTGATCAACCGGCGGCCAGTTCTCAAGAAATTCAGCATTACCAACCTCTTCACACTGGTCAGCCTCGTTGCTGTCTGCACGCGGACGACGGGTGCGCCTTCACCTCATCATGGATATTCCGGCTTCTTTTGGTGACCACCGGAAGACGATTCTCATCGTCGACAGTGACGAACTGTTCCGTCATGGTTTATCCGTTCGATTGAGGCATGAACTCCCGCAGATCTCGGTCGAAGTCGCCGGGACCGGAAAAGAAGCGCTTTGGGTGATCGAGCATAAAACGGTCGACCTTCTTGTCACCGAACTGGATATGCCGGTGATGGATGGCTTCGAACTGCTCACCCATCTGCGTGATCAGCACATCAAGATGCCCGTCCTCGTCATGACGGAATCCCCGCTGGAGGACGTGCAGGACGCACTTCGCAATCTAGGTTATTACATTCTTCACCGGAAGGAAACCAATCCGCAGCAGCTCATTGAGCGGGTCCGGGATACGCTCACCTCAGAGGTGGAGGGCAGCCTCCACGGCGTTTCCATTGCGGGCTTTCTGCAGCTCCTTGAGGCAGAACGCAAGAACTGTATGCTCACCGTGATTAAGGCAGAGCGCACGGGCCAGATCCACGTGGTCGACGGCACGGTGATTGATGCTCACACGGAGAATCTCAATGGGTTGGAGGCAGCCAAGGAAATCGTTGCCTGGAGCAATGTGCAGATGTTCGTCTCTCAGGGCAGCCGGTGTGGCAAAAACAACATCAAACTTGGCCTGAACGATCTCCTGCTTCAGGCCTTCGTCCGCCGGGACGAAATGATGCAGGCACAAGCCGCCGTCTAGCCAAGGCATATCCTGGCTTGCCCAAACTTGGGATATGACCTATCAGCCGCGCCCGATCAAGACGGACCACATCGCGCTGAGTCCTTCCCTGGAGCGGCTCACGGAGGATCTGGCCCGCTCAACCCACGACCATTGGGCGGCTTTGCGTTTCGAACAGGGATGGACCTATGGCCCCGAACGAAATGATGATGGCAAAAAGCACCCGCTCCTCATCCCCTATGAGGACCTGCCCGACGCCGAGAAACAGTATGACCGCCAAACGGCGCTGGAGGCGATCAAATCCATCCGTGCTCTCGGTTATCAGATCATTGATCCTGCCCGGGAGCAACGGGTCTGGAGTGCAGATGAATGTGCCGCCAACCGGAAGCACCTCAGCACCTCCCTTCACGACGATAATCTTTCCCTCGCCGAGCTTGCCCTGTTGCGGGAAAGCTACCCGCCAGAATCCTTTGAGCATGATGAAAACGTCTTCCTCGCCTTCGCGCGGGGCGCCATGCGCTTTGGTGAGACTCGGCTGGCCCTGGATTTGGTCAGTGAGGGGCTGGCCGTTCATCCGGAAAGCAGCGGCCTGCTATTTCAGAAAGCCGCGTCTTTTGTCCAGAGTGGGTCTGCCAGGGAAGCGCGCCAGATTCTGCTGGGGTTGGCAAAGCGTTTCCCGTCCACCGATTATTTTCTCCTGCTGGCCGAAGCACATCGTGAGGAAGCCCTGAAGTGCGGGGTGGAAACCGCGGAAGGGCGGCGGCACGCCCTGGACGGAGCCCGTTGGTATCAGGATGCTCACAACCGGTTCGGCAATCAGTTCCAGGCTGGGGTAAGCGCGTCGGTGATGCTTTTCCTGGCGGGTGAAAAAGATCAGGCTCAGGCACTTGCCAAGAATCTGCTCGTCAGCGTGCAGGTTGATGAGCCGCTGACTGCCGCGACGCAGGATCTCATCAGCCAGGCCGAAGCTCGACTGGTGCTGGGAGACTACCAGCAAGCCTTTGATCTCTACATTCAGGCCGCCAGCACCGAGCCAGCCCTGCCACTTCGCCAACTGGCCAGCGCACGCCGCCTGGCCAGAATCATCCTGAACGTCCGGGGTGTAGATCCTGATCCGCTCAATGCTGCCTTCAATCTCCCTCCTGTGCTCGCAGTGGCCTCCGGGCTTGAAGGTTTGCCACGCTATTTCCCGGCGGACGCTCCCTTCCTCGGTCCCGTGTGTGAAAGCTTTCATAGACTGCTGAAAGACTTTAAAAGCGTGCCGATCTGCTACCTGTCGATCTACTCCCCGGTTGACCTGCTTCTCAGCGAGGCGGCTTTGCAGTCTGGAGCGGAGGTCCGCCTGCTCCTATCTGGACCGCCCGAAGCCTGTCTGGCGCAATGGCGGGAGCTTTTTGGAGAGACCTGGGCCAACCGCCTCGAAAGGCTCCTCGCCCAACCCGTGCAGCAGGCCGCGACCAGCCGCCATTATCCGGACAACCTGAGCGTTGCAGGTGCGTTTAATAATCGCGTTCTTGCTGGCTCAGCTGCTATTCGCGCTCAGGAACTGCATCTCGATCTCATGGCCTGTCCGGTCCATGGCGTGGAAAAGTCCGCCCTCAGCCTTCCTTTACGTGGATTCCTCAGCGCGGCGACCCGCGCAGGAGCGGACATACGGACGATTCTCATCCCGCTTGCCATGGCGCCTGCTGCGCCGGAAACAACCGCGGAGAAGGCAATTTCTACCCTTGCTCTTAATAAAGATGCCGAGGGCTTCCGTGTAGGGCAAATGGACGCGGACATCAAAGCCATGCTTTTTGCGGATGTGGTAAAATTCAGCACGCTCAGTGAAGGCCAGATTCCTGCCTTTGTCCGAGAATTCCTGGGCACTATCTCCCAGCAGGTAGCGGCTTCGAAGGCCCCTCCGGTCGTGGTCAATACCTGGGGTGACGCCCTTTATCTGGTGTTTGATGAGGTGGTGAGCGCGGGCCGCTTTGCCCTCCACATTTTGCGCACCATGCAGGAGATTGATTGGCCCGCACGCGGTTTGCCTTCAGAGCTGAGTTTGCGCATCGCGTTGCATGCCGGACCGGTTTTCTCCGTGATCGATCCAGTTACGCGTCAATTCAGTTATACCGGCGGGCATGTTACGCAGGCGGCGCGGATGGAACCGGTCACCGCTCCCGGCCAGGTTTATGTAAGCGGAGCCTTTGCCTCGCTTTCCCTTACGGAATGTCGTGACCCCAGGGAGCGCGGGTATGAGGTGATTTATGTCGGGAAACTCGAAACGGCCAAGCGTTTTGGAGCAGAACCCATCTACCGTCTGGTGGAGATTTCCGGCCGCTCAGCTTGATTTAATTTTCTTCCGCTTCCAGCGCCAGATGTTTCTGGAGAGCATGGAGAGAACGGATGACGTCTGATAACAGTGTTCCTGCCGCGACGGCGATTGATCCTACCGAAACAATCAGTAAAACCGCGGAGATGACGTCGTGATTTCCCAGCGAGAGGACCTGCAACACTGAGCAGAGAGTCAGGAGGCTGCTGGAGAAAATACTCACGCATAAGGAGCCGATAGAAAGACGCAGAATTTTCGCGCGGGAAATCAAAATGCATAATTCTTGAGGATGCTTCCGCTTTTCCGCCTCACTCAGTCCCCGGATGCGATCAATGAGATGAGTAAGCCGGTTGTTTAAGACGAGCAGGAGAATCCCCACACCGGAGATGAGGATAACCGGGGTGGTGGCGTCCTGCAGGACGCGGGAGATCGTCACGGCAGAAGTGGCCAGGAGGAATAGCATACAATACTAAACAGGTGAAGGTGAGCTCAGGAAAGCTTCTGTACTTCCCACATCTCACGGTAGAGGCCTGGCCGTTCAATTAATTCCTCATGACTGCCAATCGCGCCAATGCCGCCCCGTTCGAGGACAAGGATGCGGTTCGCGCCCCGCACCGTGTAGAGCTGGTGGCTGATGACAATCCTTGTTTTGCCCTGAAAATGATCGGCCAGGGCCTGCTGAATGAGGCGGGCGGTGGCGTTGTCGATATTTGCGGTATATTCATCGCACACGATCACCTGTGGGTCGCGCAGGAAAATCCGGCCGAGGGCAATGCGCTGACGCTCCCCGCCGGAGAGAGTCATGCCTCCAGGTCCAACCGGGGCATCAACTCCACCGGCGCTTTGCCGGCTCTCGATCAGGCGGCGGAGCTGCGCCAGCTCAATCACGCGTTGCATTTCATTTTCACTGACTTTTTCCGGAGGCAGGCCCATGAGCAGATTTTCGCGGATGCTTGCGTCAAAAATAAAGGGGTTTTGGGGGATGAAACCCACATAACTGCGCAGGATTTCATGAGACATTCGATGAATCGGCACGCCGCCCACTTCGACTTGACCGCCCGTTGGTTCAAGCAGACGCAGGAGAAGATGGAAAACCGTAGTTTTCCCCGACCCAGTCTGACCCACAATCGCGGCGAATTCACCGGCTGAAATCCGGAAGTTCATACGCTCAATGATTGGCGGGGCACCATTGCCATAACCGAAGCTGACATCGCGAAACTCCACCTGAGGCTCACCCGGCATTTGCGGGTCGGTCGTCTCGGCGATTTCTTCAGATTCGAGCAGTTTTCGCAATTCCTGAAAACTGGGAGCCGCAATCGCGCCCTCGGTCAGAAAGCCCATGACCGCCATGAGCGTTCCCTGGACCATTCCTATGGCCCCCGCAAAAGAAAGGATACGCCCGATGTAGCCTGGCTCACCGACCATTTCCTGGTTGGTCGTCATCGTAAAATAATAACCAAAGAGGAGTAGAGTAAAACCAATGTAAGGCAAAACTCCCGCCATATAACTCCACACCGTCGTCCGGACTGCGGCCTGCATGAGACGGCCGAGTTTCTCATCAAATTTTGCCGCGGAGGCCTTGAAACGTCCCGCCGCGACCAGGTCGCGATAACCGGAAACGCCTTCGATGAGGTGCGTCATGATATTTTCACTTTCTACCTGTGAAGTGCGTGCGAGCCGTTGAACGCGCTTATTTACAAAACGCACACCGAAGAAGATAATGGGTGTCAGGATCAGGACGAGCAAGGCATAGGGAGGGGTGAGAATAAAAAGCGCGACAAACATAAAAAGCACGCGCGCCAGATTCGAGAAGGCTTGAGGCAGTTGCGGAGTGAGAAATTCCTGCACAGCCATGACGTCTCCTGTGCTGCGATGGGCCAGGGTGCCGACAGAATGTTCACTCATGGATTGGGCAGGGAGCCGGCCGATTTTTTGAAACATATCCAGCCGCACCCGCCGGGTGAATCCCTGCGAAATTTCCGCCTGCCAGTAGGAAAGAAAGAATTGCGAAACCGTTTCCAGAAGGCCGAGAGCAAAAAGTCCGGCCAAACCCCAATAAATAATATGCACATATCCCTCACGCCAATTACTTTCCAGGAGCCATGGCACCATCGCCATGACGGCGGGGATGGAACTTAGGAGCAGTAAAAGGAGCGCGACGGTAAAAAATTTGCGTTTATCCGGCTCAACATATTTCCAGAAATAGCGAACGGTCGCGAAATCCAGTTTCGGTTGCACATCTTCCGGCGGGCCAGATCCTCCCATACCAGCTGGCGGACCAGGATCGTCAACATTGGTGCCATCCGGCGGGCCAGGATCTCGGCCGGGATCAACGCCCGGAGGCGGGCCGGGATCATAACCTCCAGTCACGGTGGGCTGGCTGGGTGGGGGAGCAGAGCCGCCGGGTGGGGTTGGCGGAGAGGATGAAGAAGAAGGGCCGTCTGGCATTCCCGTTGGCTAATGGAAGACCGGCGGTAAGGCGAGGCAAATTCGCGCACCCGGTCAGGAGACAGAGTTGCCGCCTTCTTCTTTCTGTTCTGTCTGCTGCTTTTCGTTCTCTTCCCCCGGGTTGAATGCGGGGGGCGGAATCAATTGTCCTTCCTGGAGCTGCCCGGGTTTGGGAGGTAACTGAATATTAATGACGAAGCCGTTTGGCGTGGGAGCCTGACTGACATTGACAAAGGGGTGCGGCACGATTCGAGGAATGACCGGTTCCGGAACGGGTGCCGGAGCCGTGGGCAGTTCGGGAAGATTAAAGGAAGCGACATCTTCATCCGGAATGCGGCAGCGCTCCAGCGTTTCTTCATCAACTTCGTAGGTTTTGCCGTCCAGTCGGGTTACGATAGGCATGGGAATATCTCCGGTATGGGCATTCTCTGATCAATTGGAAACAGAGAGGAAAAGTAGTTGGTTAGCCTCGCGGCGGTGGAGCCGCCTGTGGAAAAAGAGGCAGGTTGTAGAAAGAAGCGGCAGCAGGCACGAAAAGTAGTGTCTGCTGCCGCTGGTTAATCGAGGTTGGTCGATTGAGTTGGCTCGTTTGGGGCCAAATCAATAGCAATTACGCCAGCAGTTACGCCAGTTATTGCGCCAATTTCTCCAGTTGTGCCAGTTGTTACGCCAGCAGTTTTGCCAGTTGTTGTACCAGCCACAGCCGACGCGGCCGCTGACTTCGCCAGCTTCCTCGTCCGGAGCGGGAGCTCCCTGTGGCGGTGCGCCGGCCCCACCGCTGAGTGCGTCCGGCACGTTAACGACGATTTGGATTAAGCCGCTCGCGGGTGCGCTCGCGCCAGGTCCTGCAACGGGTCCCAGATCCGGAGTCAGGAGTTCTGCCGGAGCAGTTTCCCCTGTAACCTCTTTACCGGTGAGCAGGTTTTCGTCGACTTCGTAGAACTTACCGTTTTGTCCTCTGACAATTGCCATAATTGGTTGTTAGGTTGAGATAGTATTTTGCTTTTTGCTTGCTTGGTTGGGTTCGGTGCATTCGCTGACTAGAATATGGTCTCTTCAACGAATGACTTTTTATCTCAGGGCAAAACGGAAAGCTTTTTTCCTCACGACTGGAGTGGCTGGGCGAACCACTGCAATCAATCTAAGTCAAACCGGAATCAGCAACCGGGATAGTAGTTATTCCAGTAGTTGTTCCAATTGTTGCGCCAGTTGCGCCAGTTATACCAGTTGTTGTACCAGTTATTATACCAATTGTTGTACCAGCCCCAGGTGCGGCCCTGGACTTCGCCGTCCTCGCCTTCGCCTTGCTGTGCGCCTTCCGGACCGGGGGCACCCATCGGAGCAGCGCCCATGCCGCCACCGCCGGGCATATTTACGACGATTTGGATTAAGCCGTTCGGGGCGCCTTCCGCGCCGCCGCCCATGTGAGCTGCGGGTGGCATCTCCGCGGGGCTCGGTTGACGCAGTTCAGCCGGAGCATTTTCCGCGGTCACCTCTTTACCTTCGAGGATGTTGTCCTCGATGTTATAGAACTTACCATCTTGTCCTCTAACGATAGCCATTTGTTTTTTCTCCTGTAGTGTTGGTTGGTTGGAATCCTCTCCGGCCTGGATTTCCCAGGAGAATGAGAAAGCAGAACATGGAGAGGGAAATCGTCTGTCTGTCTGGTTAAATTAATTCACGCGGGGCATCAGCGCAGTTGATAGCATTCCGGGTTGAGTTCACCCATGCGTTTGAAGACGCGCTCTACTTTTTCCCGGTTATCCAGAAAATACTTGTACAGACGGCGGGTGAAATCACATTCGTATTCACGATAGTCCTTGTTGTTATAGTCACTCGTGGAGCAGCTCATATTGCAGATGCGTTTCGCCTCACAGCTGAAGCAACGCACATACCAGGGATCCTTCGTATGCAGCTCGCAAAGGGAGCGATTGACGTGATCCTTGCGGAACCCTTCCCAGATATCTCCCAGCTTGTGATGGAACATATCCGTGCCGCAGGCATAGATGCCGCCTCGAATATTCATCGCGCAATAATTGCGCCCGGCCTGACACTCGTGCTCCCAGCAGGTTAATTGAGGATTGGCCACCCGGCCCATCATGAAGCGATTCACCATCAGCTGGATATCGGCCTCATTGACCGAGCAATCCGTATCGTGCATGTGATCAAAAATTGCGCGCATGCCGTTGAACATTTCTTCTCCGGATAGCAAATTCTGATCAAGGCCCCAGCCTTGGGGCTGCATGAAATTCACCCGGAAATCGACAATGCCGAATTCACGGAAGTATTCCATAATCTCATACATATCATTACAGTTTGCGCGGGAGAGGACGAGAATCATGCCAAAGGGCTGCTTGTTCTCGATCATCATCTTCAAAGTCTTTTCCACGCGCTTACCTGCCATGCGCAGGCGATCATTGATGTGGGGCGGGCCGTCATAGCTGAAGCCCAGCTGAATACCCAGTTTTTTGAGGAACTGATAGCGTTCTTCGGTCAGCTTGGTCCCATTGGTCTGCATCGGGTGCTGACAGAGTTTTCCGTATTTCTTGGCCAGACTCTGCGCGTAACCGACTGCTTCGGTATACCATTCATCCTCCAGAATGAGCGGTTCCCCGCCATGGAATTCGAGCCCGACGAAGGGCGACTCGGAATTCATAATGAGCAGATCTGCGACGCGCTTGAACGTCTCCAGGCTCATTTTCGGCGTGGAGGGGAGATCGGCCTCCACATTACAATAGGAGCATTTCAGGTTACATCCGTCGGTCAGCTTCAAGGTGACATACCGGATGTTTTTAAAGAATTCTTCGGGCGCGATCCATTGTTCTGGATCTTTCTGTAGATTCAGAGCTGGCCGAGCGCCCAGGGCCTGGGCGGAAGCTTCAGCGCTGGTTTGTGGAAGAAGTGATTCCGTTAAGATGCCTGCGTCGCTGATCATAGCGGGTAGGTGTGGAGTGAGTTGAGGTGGGAAAGAGTCAAGCGGACAAGCCGCGAGAGGGGTTGGAAAGTTGACGAAAGGTGAGCGCTCTAGTTGACCACTTTTTGAACGGATGTTCGATCAATCGAGCGCGAACTGTGGGATGAGACGGGGGTGAGAGAGTTTTCCTTCGAAAAAATCGGGCGGACCGGGAATATTTTTACGGCGTGGTCCCGCCTCGAAGCATCGCGCTTCAGGTTCTTACTGAAAGCTGCCGTGCAGAGGCAAGCTGGAAGCGTGATTCGCGAACAGAATCGTCCTGATGGTATGATCTAGCGGCTCGGTGGGCCCCAAGCCGGCATCGTTTCCGGCTTGCACTGGAAACGGTCATCCCACGGCTGTGCACAGCGGCGGAGGGCGTCCAGCATGTGTGGAGGAGACATCCCCGGGCAGTGAGACAGAATGCGGGCCACCAACCCGGTAACGAATGGGGTAGCCAGGCTGCTGCCGGTCTCCACCCGGATCTCGCCGCCTTTCCAAGGCACCTCCAGTTCTTCCCCGCGAGCCGCAAACTCCACCAGGCTACCGGGCCGATAGTAGAGGCCCTCCGCGTCTTTCGTCGCCATATTGACGGTGATGACACTGGGAAAATGTCCCGGCCATTCCGGCTCCGTGAAGCTCACATTGCTGCAGGCCGCCACCAGATGAGTGCCATTGATCCAAGCTTCATCGACCCACTCTTTATAAGCCATGACAAACTTAGCGAGGCCCTTGCAGCCAAAGCTGCAGTTCAACACGTGATATCCCCGATCCAGCGCCTGACGCACTCCTTCCCGGATGATTTCAGTGCGCGAAAAGTTCTTCGCATTGAGCACCCGGAAACTGCCAATCTCCGCTTCCGGCGCCGTCTCGTGAATGATTGACGCCACCGCGGTCCCGTGGCCGTAGACATCGCTGCCCGCGTTCTCAAAGATCAGCAAGCGCCCGTTGTCTGCCTCCACGGCCACGCTATCCGATAAGCGCAGCCCGCCGAGCCGCAGATGGCCGGTATCAATCCCGCTATCCAGCACCGCCACTTTCACTCCCTTGCCTGTGCCACGCGCCATGGCCAGACGAGCCTCCTCCGGGCTCAACCAGGGAAAGGTGAGGGGATCTGCCGCGGTCACGGTGCTTTCAGTCATGGAGATCCAGAATGACGCGGATCAGGCGCAGATCAAGCAAACGCCCCAGCACATGGGCTGTCTCTTCGACCGCCGCCTGATGCCAGCCGCGGAATCCCTGCGCGGGCGGCTCGCCATCCGGCCGGACAAACTGCACACACGAAATGACTCCACGAGGCATCTGCCCAAAGTAAAACGGCACCGCAATCATAGCCTGCGTGCGGGTGCCAGTTGCTTGCTCAATGATCGGTGAATGCTCCGGGTTTTGCGCGACGGCGTTCTCGCAGATCGCATTCTCATGCGCCATCACCATGCTGATCAGCCCTTCGTCCAGCGGCTGCTCCTGGCCGATGATTCCCGGCTCGCGCGGATTGAATCCCGCCACCAGTTTCGTCCGGGTGTCATTGATCAGCCACACCGTACCGGAATCTGCCCCAATCCGTTCCAGCATTTGCCCAAACTGGGACACCGCAATGGAGTCAAAGAGGGCGCCGAGATCCTCTGCTTCGATCCGGCCCGCGTAGTTCTCGAGCTGCCTCGAAAGCTGATAGCTATGCGCCGAGAGTTCCGGGTCAGGCAGGAGCGCGAAACGGCGAGCGGGCGAGGCGGTCATAGATTTTCTCTAGCAGTGCCAGGCGGATGCTGCAACGTCCATTCACGACTACTCGGTGATATCCAAACGCAGACGTGCCAGGGCCGTTTCAGCGCTGGAAGTAAAGTGAATCTCCACCCATTCACGGTAAGGATCACTCTCGTCCGGCATCACGACTTGCTTAAAATCTGTCAGGACGGTCCAGTTCCAGGGCGGGGCCTCGGGATTTTCTGTGAGCAGAATTTCAAAGTTGGCGTTTTGCGTGAATTTATACCGGGGGAAGCGAAGCACGTGTGTGAATTCGGGATCTTCACTTCGGCGCAATCTGATCTCGGCTCGATCCCCGCTTATCGCCGGGACCCCGAAAAAAAAGCTTTGCCCATTATCCTGCCCGCTTTGGCTTGGGTCATCGGCTACCCCGTTTGCGTTTCCAGGAACACCCTCCCCGGAAATCCATTCATCGAAGTCTTCAAACAAACTGTTCGCAAATATGAATTCAGGCTGATTGGTGGTGCCAAAGAGAAACCTGCTGTGCCTTGGCCGCACTCGTACGAAGGGGCCCGGATCTGATCCATCCGGCAGATACCAGGTTACTCCCGAGTGATCGAGAGGAAACTCCACCGCCATATCTGTGTCATTCTGAAACATGCTGAAAAAATGGCTCACTACCGGGGGTGATTCGCCGTTCGGCTGTCCTACTTCACTCGCAAGAAAATAACCGGGCAGGTCGGAATAATCTCCGGAAACGGCCAGCAAGACAATCGAGCGGTAAGGCTCGATATTTACTGAAGTGCCTGCGCTGCTTCCATTGAGCAGCTCCCAAGTAACACCATCAGGAAGGGGAAAACTGAATCTGTTTCCTGTGTCGTTAATAAACAAAAAGCAATCACCCTCCACCATGGTGGGATCGGGATCAGCCCAATCGGATTCCTCACTCTGCCAGGCTCCAAGATTTCGGTAAGACCAGTCTGATCTCCAAAAGGGGGTATACTCCAGATTGTCCGGAATCACGATTGTTGTCCCATTCATTTCGCCATAGTCCATGTCAAACTGATTGCTCACACCGTAGCCGATTGCCGCAAGATGAACTTCAGGCCATTGACGGAGATTCTCGAAAGCCGTCAGGCCATTCCAGCCATACGCGCCAATAACAAACAGATTATCCTCCATCTGATGACCTTGATCGTATTGATTGTCCTCCGGATCGCGGGTTGAGCCGCCGAGTTGCAGGGCACGATTGCGATTGGAAACCAGCGTGTTACCGCGCATTGTACAATCAAAGTTATTGATCAGAAAAACCCCGCTGCCATTTGAGCCATAGACTGTGTTGCCTTCGATCACTGAATC
Source organism: uncultured Verrucomicrobiales bacterium (assembly GCA_964622095.1). Classification (GTDB taxonomy): domain Bacteria; phylum Verrucomicrobiota; class Verrucomicrobiia; order Verrucomicrobiales; family CAZUPP01; genus CAZUPP01. The sequence goes on along the minus strand of CAZUPP010000017.1, from coordinate 8,532 downwards.
GCGAAATTCCTCAAGAAATTCTACCCAAATGCCGTGAGTGAGCGGCGTCCAGGGCTGGCTGGAAACCAGATCGCCTTGTGTTTCAAGAATGATGTTTTCGCGAATCACATTCTCCCCAGCATTGCAATAAATTGCGGCCCCGTCATTCAGCGTCGCCATAGCATTGATGATCACGTTCTGCTCAGCGATCAAACCGTTCGTATTGAAAATAATGCCCGCATAGCCTGCTCCTTCTATACGATTACGGCGGACCAGTGTCTGATTCCCATTCGAAACGATAATGCCGGCCGCCTGCCAGACGCCGCTCCCGCCTTGCCCCGGGACGATGCCTGCATTCTGAATCAGATTGCGTTGGATAATGGTGCCGCTCGCCCCATCCGGATTTTCGTTCCAGCTTATCCCGACCCCAAGCAGGTCACGAATGATATTATCTTCGATCAGGCTTCCACCTGCGTTCCAGGATGCCATAATCCCGTTATAGGGCAAATCCTCCATCACGCAATTCCGCACCGTGGCTTTGCCGCCAAGGTTCAGCACGCAGTCTGTGTAATAGGCGAATGCGATATTCTCGACGATAACGTCTCCGCCCAGATTCATGGCACGGGATTCCGTTGCTGCCTCAATCTGCAGTGTATTTGGATCCGCGCCATTCGGCGGATAGAAGTAAAGAGTGTCCGTGGTGTTATCGAAAAACCACTCGCCGGGAGCATCGAGTTCGGCGAGCGAATTATCAATGTAGTATCCGGAATCCGGATCGCTGTTATTGCCTTTGCTGTCCGCGGAATTAAAGGTGAGATTTCCCGCGCCGTCGTCGCCCGTGATCAGGCGCGTTTCATACCACCATGACCACTTTCGCCAGCGCACGAAAGCCCCAACCCAGCGGTTTGGCGCTGCGTCAGGATGTTCCGCCAGCGCTTCATCAAAGATGGCATGGACCTGATCCGTATCTGTATAAAGCCAGCCTTCGTTCGGATATCTGGCCAGTGTCATCCGTTCACCATTGACATAAAGTCCGGCTATCGGCCCGGTTACGGTCGACCGGTATACATCCGGATTATTCGGCCACCTGGTCCAGCCCGCCACGGGGAAGCTCCCCAATAAACGCGGGCGAGGGTCGCCCCCGTCGCCATAATCCGTCACCCTGATGTTTTCGGGGGGCGACAGTTCGCTCTCACGGAAAACAGCGCCACGCCGCAGCCGGACTTCATCACCACCTGACGCTTGGGAAAATGCATGGGAAAGTGTCGCAAAGGGAGCGCCCTGTGTGCCGCTGTTTCCATCATGACCTGCATTTGGGTCAACATAAAAAGTCGCCCCAATAATCAGCGACGACGCAGCAAAAAAAAGCAGACATGTGCCCGCCATTGCTTTGCCGGAAAGAGAACAACAGATCGTGGATTTCATGCTTCAGGAGTAAGTGCCAGGAAGCACAAGATGCGCTTCCATTAATTTCTCCCGCCGGATCCTATACAGGAAAATTGTCCCTCAAGATCGCCTTGGCGGCAAGCGCTTTCCTTGCTTCTGGCCGGCTAATCAGCCGTGTGAGAACCTGGGGCGGGGGCGGGTTGCCACTTTTCGTTCAGGTGGGTGGCCTGTGAAATCAGCTCCAACCTTTTAGGATGGTTGGACTTTTCGAGAAGCCGGACGTACTTGCCCAGGTTCCGTTGCAGGACGGGGTGCGCCACGTCGAGGGCAAAAGCCATGTCCACCGCCACGGCAAACATATCGATGACCTCACTTTCCGTAGACACGTCCAGGCCGCGTTCGACCGCGTCATAGTAAAGCTGTCCCAACCAGGCCGAGCTGCCTACCGCATTCTGACGCCAGAAATAATTTGCATTATCCTTCGCAAATAAATCCTTGCTGAAGCGCTCGAGTGTTTCCGCATTTTCCAGCGCACTCATCACGGCCGTGACGCGATCCTCTGGGTCGAAATTCATTTTCCGCCGGGTTTCGACCGGTAGTTTATCCCAGTTACTTGCAGCCGTATATTCAATCCTGCTCAGTCGAAGGAGATCATCACAAACCGCCTGATTGTAGTAGGCCGAGGCCGGTTCCAGGCTTTGCAGATTTCTTCGCAGATGAAGCGCGTGCCGGGCAAACGTGACCGCCCGCTCCAGATCCTCTGGATCACTGTGCAAAGCGTAACGTTGCAGGTGAAGTTGCGCGTCGACACTATGAATATCCGCGCAGAGTGTATAGGATAGTTTGTCGATGGGTGAACTCTCTGGTGCCAGAAACAGCATGGCGTCTGCCTCACGTTTTTGCGCAGCGTCTCCCGGCACCGAGGGCGAGGCGTCTGCTTCCGCTCCGATGCTGGGTGTCGCATTGTCTGAAAAGCTTTTTTCATCGGTCTCAGAACCGGGCGAGAAAACTTCGCTCGATTGATCACTGGCAGTTCCCTGACGCTTGATCGCGTTCACAATGGCGCGATGACGTCTCTGTCCGAGATCCGTCCGGGCCAGATTCAAGAATTCCTCTGCCTGACTTTCCCGGTTGAGAGCCAATAAAGCACGGCCGCAGGCGGTCCTTGCGATTCCCCGGAAAAGTTGGGCGATGGCATTATCTTCCTGCGTTAACAGCTGGGCTTCATTAAATCTCGCACAGCGCTGGTAGTTGGTAAACGCATGGGCAATTTCTCGGATGGGATCGTCCGAATGGTCAAATTGGGTTTTCCAGTAGTGACCGTGTCCCAGCAGGAGGTACGACTCCACCAGGACGGTGCGCAGGTCCTGATGAATTTTCGTAAGCTTGGAAGCAATCCGGTCCGCCCGGGTTGACAGATAAATTTCCGCTTCTCCCTCTCTCAAATTTCTCTCCACGATGCTCTGTCCACCCCCATATAGTTGAACAAAACTGATGCCTTTATCCAGAAAGTCCATCCGGGAGGATGATGTACGGCCTTCTTTCGCCAGCTTACGCTCCAGAGCTTTCAACTCCTCATATCTCTGCAGAGCAGCCGACAGATCCTGGACGTTGATCTCGCAACGAAAAATTGCGTTGCGCAGTTTCTCCGCGCTTTCATCCCACTCACCGAGCCAGAAATGAGCTTCCGCCTGATAATACGAGACGCGAATTCTCCCGCGCTCGAATTCGAAACCGGGAATGAGGCTGTTCGACTCCAGAAGAAATGATTCATCCACGGCCTTCAGCAATTTCAAAGCCTGACGGGGCGGGACGTTCAGGTTAAACTGGAAATCTTCGCTGATCAGGCTCTCGGTAAAATCGAGCAGGGCGCCGACCGCCCGTTCCGCGCGCAGTTTTTCCTGGGCTAACTTGCCGCTCATTTCTTCAAAGCGGGCGCGTTCATCGTCCGCACGGGCCGCCCGTTCCCTCTGGTAACGCACCTCCAGATCCTGACGCTTGAGCCGCTGCTGCGCGTAAATGAAAAGAATTGCTCCAATCACAATCAGGACAGCCACCAGTTGGATGGACAGATTCCGCATTTTGCGCCGCGTCTCGGCGCGCTCTTTCTCCGCCGCTTCGCGCTCCCGCGTAATTTGTTCCTGCGAACGCGCCTGCGCCCGGGAATCCTGCACGACACTGGTAAGAACGTCGTGCGATAATTCTACCCGGCGGTGATCACCGGATTCCTCCAAACGCAAGATGCGTTTATTCACCAGGTCCATGATGCCTTCTCGCGTGAAACCGCCGAAGGACATGACATTGGTCAGGGGCAGGCTGTTGCGGTGGCCCTCTTCTGTTACTAAATTTTCTTCCAGATATCTCCGTTGGACTTCCGGCAACTGTCCAATCGTCCGTGCATAAAAATTCGACAGAATTTGCTCGCGGCTCCCGCGAAGTAAGCCTGCGGTGATCTGTTCTTCTCCCTGTCCGATGCGCAGTCCGTTCAGCTCCCGGCAGAATAAACTCAGCAGAGAAGGTTCAACCCTTAGATCTTTCAACGGAATCATCTGGTGTGAACGCTTCGTGACCGCTGTCGCCCTGACTCGTTCTTCACCGGCCACAAAACGAACGATGCGCTCCGCGACATCCGGACTCACTAAATGCCCCGCCGGCTGTCGCACCGCGTCCATCGCCTGTTCTCCGTTAAAGGGCCGCAGGAGCATCCGGCTGTGTCGCAGGGAAGGAATAATTGCGGAGTAATCATCCAACTCCGCGAGGAAATCTTCGCGCAGACAGATCAGTATTTTAAAGGTGTCTGAGGAGCGCACATAGTCCGCCGCGTCATCCGGATGTTCATCCAGTCGCTGCCGGATGGCTTCCGGTGGAGTGCCTTCAACCAAACTCGCTAATTCCCGGAGAAACGCCGTGCTCTGTTCACGGGAATAGGGTGTGCGGCGTCCCAGCGTGAATATTTCTTCAAACTGATCAAACACCAGGATTGGCGTTACGTTAATGTAGCCGTCCTTCAGAAATTCTGTGTCCTGATGATAAAACAGTTCCCAGAGCGTTCTGTGACGGTCAAAATCCGGGTGATCAATCTCCGCTGCCTCAAGCGCTTCTCGAAGCCGGGCAAACATCTGCTCGACCAGCGGCAAATCTTCGCCGGCCTCCTCGACATGATTTAACCGAAGATAAATCGGCACACATTCCTGCTCGCGTAACCGTGGAAAAACGCCTGCCCGCAGGAGGGACGTTTTTCCAAGGCCGGATTTTCCCGACAGCACCGTGACCGGAGACCTTAGAATCGCGCGCGTTAATTCATCCGCTTCACCGTCACGCCCAAAGAAATAGGCGCTACTCTCTTCCGCAAAAGGAGTCAGCCCCGGCCACGGATTCTCCCGGTCAACCATCGGGAGGTCTTCGGTCTGCGGGTCGAATGTCTTTTTGGTTTCGCTGGCCATGACGAAATGGGGTAGAAAACATCAGCAAGCCGCCAGTTCTTCGCAGAGGACTTTCACCCGTGAGGCCAGTTGCTGCAGACCATCCGGCTGAGAAAGAAAATTCCACTGCACCCGCCGGAAATCTTCCGGCAGCCGCGGGGAATCCGGTTGGGTTTCATCAACGGAGATAGGGATGATAAACGGTTCGTCATCGGTAAAGCCTGCACCCTTGTCAATCGCCCAGCTCCATTCCTTCTTAAAAAAACGGTAGCCGCGCTGCTGTGTATTCTTTGAAAGCACCGGAATAAACAGTTTGGAACCTTCGATGTGACGCTTGATTTCGTCTTCATAATCCATCCCGCCTTCCAGCCGGTTTTTGTCCAGCCACGCGGCAATACCCGCTTCTTTCAGCGCTTCGTGCACGTTGACCGCGTGCTGACGGTCTTCACTCGCGTAGCTGATAAATACCGGGCCCAGTTTCGGCTTGGCCGGCTCGGTCTTCGGGGTTTTTGTCCGGCCCTCCACATCACCGCGCACTTCCGCCAGTAAACGTTCCGCTGCGGGGCCGGAGGCCGTCCGCGTCGCCTCTTCATTTTCCTCCGCGTACATCTCGAAATACCGGGCGCATAGTCTCTCGACAAACTCCTCCGGCGGCGTGGTCCGCACCAGTTTCGTGCGTTTACTGTACCGACCCAGAAACATCGTGAAATCGTGGTCCTGCGCCATTCGTTTATCGACGACAAATTGCATGAACCGCAGGTCCGACGGCCGTTCGCAACACGCCGTGCGCAGAAAAAAGCGCGCCAGCCAATCGGAAAAATTATGTCCGATCAGCAGCAGATGACGTTGCCTCAGGGCATCAAATAGATTCGGCGGACGTTTCCCGTGAGATTGCAGGGAGCACATGAATTCCAGAATGTCTTCATCATAGAGCACATAATCATTTTGCCGGCTGGTGACCGCGCCAAAAAGCTGATACACAAATGGCGTTTCCAGCTCATCGATCGCCACCGGCAGATCATTGGATTGATTATGCGCATAGGGCACACACGGCGTGTAGGGTTCCCACGCCCGTTCCGGCGGTGCATAGACCTCATCCAGCGCCTGCTGCATGAAGGAATCAAAGGTCGTCGTCACGAAGAGCCGGAAATGACGCACCCTCGCCAGTTGCCGCAGCGCCTCCGGCGGCTCCGCTTCCAGGGTGTTCATGATCTTTTTCACGATCGGATACATCACGTAGAGCGGTTCGCCCTTTGCGCAATACTGCCCCACCACATCATCGATCGACAGCCCACCGCCATTCAGAGGCTCCACCTTGATGTTCAGTTCCCGGGCCAGTTCTTCCGCCACATATGCGTACAGACCCACCTTCCGCCCGCTGACCTCCACCTGCAGCAGGTCCGGCCCGATCACCGGCACCACCATCCCCGGTCCCGCGCCGATCGTGTGCACCAGCGTCTGGATCAGCGCGTCATCTTCGTCAGGATGATGATCAGTTGCCATGGCCGGGCGGATCTTTGAGTCAGGATCAGGAGAAGGGAAAGGAAGACAAAAGGAAAAGGCAGCGGTGCTGGGAGGGATTCGCCTCACCTCTGTCACCACGGAAAGTTAAGCACAGCATGCCGCCGCGTCCCAAGATGATTTGCCGCGGAAATTCCTTCCCGCCGCCCCGTTGCTATCCATCGGACGCCACCCTCTCAGGCCCTATTCAGTCTGTCTGCGGGAAAAAAGCCAGCAGCGCCCGCACCAGCGCCAGCACCGCCGTCACCGCGCAGACGGTCAGCAGCACCCCGCGCGTTCGGCCACGGTCCATCCATCGGCTCAGCCGCGGGGCCACCAGCAATCCCGCCACCACTCCCGGCGCCAGGATCAGCGCCGTCAGCACGTGAGACCCATCCAGACGGCCCGCCCACCACAGCGGCCCCACCATGATCAGTCCATTGATGAAAAAGAACGCCGCCAGCACCGCCCGGATCTTCGGGCCCGCCTCGCGTTGCACCGCCAGCGCCACCGCCGGCCCGGGGATCGCCGCGGTCATGTTCATTACCCCGCTCAGCGCAGCCGCGATCGCCAGATTCCGCGGCGTCGATCGCAGATGCCAATCCGCCAGGGACAGACCCACCGCAATCAGGATCATCACCGCAAACAGCAGCGTGAAGACCGGCCCCGATGCCACCCGCAAAAGCAGCGTCCCCACCACCAGGCCCGGCAAAGATCCCGCCAATAGCCACTTCAGCATCCGCCCATCCAGGTGTGCCCGGTTGTGCCGCATCATTTCCGCCAGCAGGATCATCGCGGACAAAACCACCGCCCCCGGAATCTGATCCGGCGCCAGATAAATCAACGCACTGCCCAGCACCAGCCCATACCCGATCCCCGCCGAGGCATGGAGCGCACTCGCCACCGCCGCCACCAGTCCGGCCACCATGTAAGCTTCCATCGTCAACCCCCACCATCATCCCGGCCCCGGCCTCCCCGATCAAGCATCATCCCGGCCCGTCGTCTCACTCCCGGCATCGAGAATCTTCTTGAACGTTTCTTCGAAATTTAGATAGGATCCAAAACATGCGTAAATGATCGAATAGACACAATTCTGCCGACTCAGGCACCCAACCAAGATGGTGATTATAAAAAAGCTAGTCAGGCGATCCGGGGTTGCGCGAGCCATCTTAAGCCTCGAAGAAGACGCAGACGGATACATCGACATTAGTGCAGATGACTGGAAAAGGTCTGATCTCAATATCGAGCATATAAAATTCCACAGAATGAAACTGCGTAAAGTTTCTGTTGGGATAAAGTTTAATCTTTGTGAATTCGAGAAGTGTAGTTTTGAAAAAGTTAATGCGGACTATACGTTTTTTGGAGGAGGAAATGTGTGGAAGTCCTGCAAATTTAAATCGGTTCGGCTCTTCGACATCGTTTCCCCTGTGAACGTCTTTAGGGGTTGTGAGTTTTCTGACGTCACCTTAATATGCTATCGGCCGTATCAAACGTTATTTGAGAACTGTAAGTTTGATAGAATACGAATTGAGGGTATGCGTTGCCGCCCAGTTTTGAACAGTGGTAGTCGGTTGAAGCAACTTGACGCGTCAGGCGGTATGCTTCTGTTCGATAAATGCGTCTTTAATATGCCAGTTTTTGAGAAATGTTATTTCGATAAGGTTGAGTTCAGACAGTGCCAAGTGATAGTTCCTAAGGTTAGCTTTTGCTCGTTTAAAGGGATTGTAATGGATAAGCAATGGCACAGTGAGGAAATGGAGCAGGATCCATTTGTTAAGTTTGTCTCGGAGATAGTTGCGTTTTGCGAAAAGCGCTTTGGAACGCAGAGTGCAAGCTATAAAGCTATCTCCGAGTATTTATTGGATTATACTTCGGGAAGAACAGAGAGCAAAGATTACTCAGCTTGCCTATATGAAGGGGCGATTCCTGAAAAAGAAATGGATGTTCTTGAAGACGAGCTGGATAAAATAGAAGCTAGGGTGGTTTTGTAGGTTTGGCAGGGCAAAAGTTGAACACGGTGCCAAGCCAGCTCACCGTTTTAAACATGGATGTCAAGCCAACCAACTCAACCAACCCACCGAGAGCCCGCTCCAAAACTTTCTTCAACTTTCTTCACCCCGGACGTTCCGAACGACCCGGACGTGTCGCGCCCGTCCAATTTCTGAGTTAGATTAAAGTATAGGGTCATTTTTATTCTCCTCCTGCGACCTGTCTCCGCCTCTCCGCCTCGCAATCGCATCCCACC
>CAZUPP010000016.1:0-79793 GCA_964622095.1 uncultured Verrucomicrobiales bacterium | reverse complement strand
CCTCGCACTCCTCGCATATCCATCACCCGGCGGACGGTGACCGGTCGAGGCAAAAATCCGGCGCTTGCCCAGCCGTCAACCCTGCTTCATGGTGTCACCTCTTTCAGGTTCAGTTCGCCGTCTGCCTGAAGCTAAATCCTGCGGCCGCAGAGCGCCGTTTCCCCTCCAGTTCTGGCCGAGGAATGATTAACAGGATTACACGATTTTCGATGAAGTTTTCCACCAACTTTCTGAAGCGTGGGTCAAGGTCTGATCCCAAACTCAAAAAGCGCTATTTCGGCCTCTCCGGCCTTTCCCTGACGGGAGGCATTTTCTCAGGGAAATTTCCGCGGCACCGCTATGAAGTGGAGTTGATCGATTCTCTCGGTGAAGTTGTCGCCTCCGTTAAAGCGGATAAACCGAGTCCAAAGGAAAAGGAAATTCCGCATGGTCATGGTTTTTCCATTCCGATTCCGGGCGAATGGCTCGTCGCGGTGGAGGACGGCATGACGTTTCAATTCCGTGTCGTCGAAACGGGTGACTTATTTCCCAAAGAGCCTCGCTCTCTCCCTGTGGAAAAGCTGATGCGCTCCATGGGTAAACATCAGCAATCCGGCCCTGGATCAGCCGCCCGCCTTCGCAGGCTCACCCGAGAGCTGTCCCAGCGCTCCAGACCACTCGACTTTATCGTAGCCATCCACGCCATGACCCGGACGGGCGCTCCGCTCATTGCGCTCGAACTGATTCGCAAGTTCAGGGAGCAACACGGCAAGGAAATCCTCGTTCTTTGTCTGGGTGCCAGGGAGAATCTGCAGGAGGAGTTTCGCGAACAGAGTTCTTACTTGGTCGAGCATTTTGGTGCCTGCCTCGCGCTCGCCCCTCAGGAAACCCATGAATTCCTAGGTTTTCTCAAAAACTCCCTAACTCATCCCGTTGCCCTCGTTAATTCCCTCTGTTCAACGGACATCGCCATAGCCTGCTCTCAGGCCGGCCTCAATGTGCATACGTTACTTCATGAATATCCTTATGCTTTTGAGAAGGATTGGTGCCAAAAACTGATTTCCTCTTCGCAAAGCATCACTTTCCCTTCGCAGGATGTCTACGACAGTTTCCTCCGGGAAAGAATCATCCGGCCCGGTCATCCGGAGGAAAATTGCTCATTTTTCATTCAGCCGCAGGGCTGTTACAATCTCGAAAAACCTCCCTTAGACCAGAATATCGCGAGAGCTTTTTCCGCTCAATTCCGCGAAATCAATCATCTGAAAGGCAGGGATCGCCTCATCATGGCTTGCGGCACGATTGACAGCCGTAAAGGGTTTGATTGGTTTACCCGTTTTATTATCTTCTATATGGCGCGTTCGCCCCATGCTTTCACGACTCATTTCCTTTGGGTCGGCCCGATCAACGAAGAGGAATTATTCTTTCACAGTCTGCATGATCTGCGGCGGGCTGGCGGCATCGGCCAGTTCCATCATTTGGACCAGATTGACGATGTCCGTTTGCCCATGCAGGAAGCTGACCTCTTCTTCTTATGTTCCCGCATTGATCCATTTCCCAGTGTCGTGCTTGAGGCTATGGCGGAAGGAATTCCAGTCGTCGCTTTCGACCGTGACCATGGAATCTCTGAGTTGATCAGGCAAACCGGTTTCGGCCAGGTGATACCCTATCAGAATAATGAAGCAGCGCTTCTCGCCGTTGAGCACCTTCTGGGTGAAGATGGTTTTCCTCAAGGTTTGGGCCCGGCCGGGCGGGAATACATTTCAAAGCACTTTGACTATTCAAATTATGCCAAAGTCATTCTCGAATGGATTCTCCAGGAAAAGCCCCTGCCCTTACCGCAGATCAACCGCAAAGAATCTGTCACCTCAGGAATCGCTGCCCCTTCATCTGCTCCCCGTCCTATTTATCCAGAGCTGTCGGAGATTACCGGGGAGGAACCGGATAACGTCCTTTCGTCCGAATCCAGACTGAAAATCGCGAGAAGGCGTGGACTTGAGTTTCTGGCCTTTAGTCAGCAGTTCGATGGAGAGTTTCCCACCTACATCTGGCTGGGTGACGATCCACGGTCCGTGCAATTTGATTCTTCACCTTTCGTCACCAGCCTCATTTCCCACAGCCTGACCTTTTGCGGCCCGCGCGCCACGCCCATGCTCGAGCGGGCTCTTGAGTTCCTCCTCGACCAGATGGAACCTCAAGGGGTGTGGAGATATTATTCCAATAAATCATTTAAGCATCCCCGGGTCCCGCCTGATCTGGATGACACCTCCAGCATTTCATTTATTCTGAGGAAATGTGGACACCCCGTGCCTGATAACGCGTGGATCTTCGAAGAGACATGCAATCGCACAGGTTTATTCCTGACCTGGGTTCTGCCGGAGCAGTCTGAAAATATCGCTTTCCATGGCTATCTCGCCGCCCTCGGAAAACTTGCCAGTCAATGTGCTCCGGAGAAACCTGCGGAATTCAGGAACAATCCCCGCTACATGGCGCCAAACGATCCCGTTCCAGCCGGCGAAGTTGACGCCACTGTAAACGCCAATGTCATTCTTTATTTAGGCGAGACAGAATTAACTGAGCGAGCAATTTCCTTTCTGATCGATGTCATTCGAAACAATCGGGAGGCGGAATCGACGGAGTATTACTGTGATCCGATGGCGACCTACTATATGATTACCCGGGCCGGCCTTGAATCTTCGCCCGCGCTGCTGAAAGCAGTCGCCCCACTTTTGGTTCAGCGCATTGAAGCATGTCTTGAGTCTGATCTCCCATCAGTTTCCCCTCTGAATCTTGCCCTCGCTCTTTGCGTTCTCACCGCTCTCAACCCTGACTCTCCCCTGATCGAAGCAGGATTTATCCGATTGCTGGATGCCCAGGCCGGTGATGGAAGCTGGCCCCGTGGTCCTTTTTATTCCGGCCCGCCCGGGTCGCCTTTTTGGGGATCAGAAGAATTAACCACAGGTTTCGCGGTCGAGGGTATCAGCCGCCTGCTGGATGCGCGTGGGGCTCATGATTCAATCAAGGGACCCTGTGAGATTTATCTCAAATCCAAAGTTCCTACCGTCGATATTGATTTTGATTCTGAAGAGTTTACCCTTAATCCCTACCCCTATTTTCGCCAGTTGCGCGAGACCTATCCCGTGGTTTACAATGAGCGCACCGATAAATGGCTGGTGAGTTGTTATCGCGACATTGGTTTTATTCTTGAAGCGCGCGAAACCTTTTCCTCCGCGGCCAATTCATTTGAGAATATTCTGATGGGTAATGATGATGCCCCGTCCCACACCGCCGTGCATGGCTTGGTTCGTTCGATGTTTGATCAGGAGTGTCTCTCGCTCCTTCAGAACAATCTGCGCTCATGGGTTCGCCCCCTGTTTAGGGAGTTCAAGGACCGCGGCCATGGTGAGTTTTTGGAGGAACTCGCCATGCCTATTTCCATGCAGGTCATTTGTTTCCTCCTCGGCGTGAAGAATGAAATGCGGCCAACCCTCGTACGATGGGGCGAACTTCTTGAATTGCTCGCGGCAAATGCCAAAGGAGATGTTCTCGCCGATGAGGATCGTGAAACCCTGAAAGAATGTCATCAGTTCTTTCGCGATCATGTCGCGGATGAAAAGAGTATCCCATCCGGCAGCCCGTTACGGAAAGTAATTGATATTCCTGCAGAACTCAATCTCTCCCTTGATCTGGATCAGAAAATGGAGATTGCCGTGGTCTTGCTCTCTGCCGGCACAGTCACGACGACGAATCTACTCGCTACCTGTGCTTACATCTTGGCGGGAAGACCGGATTTATTTCAACTGCTGAAAGCTGATCCCAGATTGATCCCAGGCTTCATCGAGGAAGTCCTTCGTTTCGAATCGCCGGGACAGAGCGTCGGCCGAAGAATTTTAACTAACGTGACGGTCGCCGGGCAAAAGATTCCTGCCGGACAATCTCTTCTATTGTTGTTAGGTTCCGCTAACCGCGACGAGGCCGTTTTCCCCTTTGCCGAACGCTTCATTTACAATCGCAGACCCAATCGGCACCTTGCCTTTGGCCGGGGTCCGCATGCCTGCGCGGGCATGGCGATTTCCCGGCTGGAAGCAAAAATTATTCTGGAACTGATGGTCGAAATCTTTGATCGCATCGACTACCATCCAGCGCACGGGCCCGCCCCCTTGCGCTCTCAGTTTGTGGTCAGACGGCCGGACAATGTTCATCTCCAGTTTTCATGATCATGCCCAACATCCGCCCGTTCTTCGTCGGAGCTCCATCTCCTGTTTTATGAAAGGGCGGTCCGGCATATTTTCAGATTTGATCTCTCTGAGCCGCTACCCGGATTGGTGGCTCTATAAAGTAAGTTATCTTTTCATTCCTTTTTACGCTCTCCTGCCGGTTCTCGGGCTGTCTGTCGCGGAGGCGTTCAGGATTTTCTTTGGCCTGCTCGGTTACTTCTTTTTCACCGCCTCATTCGGCCATTTCATCAATGACCTCGGTGACCGCAAAGCCGATGAAAAAGCCGGACGAAGGAACGTCGCCGCGGGTCTCTCGAGTTGTCAGTCAGTTCTGATCGGAGGACTGCTCTTGCTCGCCTCCATTCCGTTTCTTTTCTTAGCGTCGGCAGCCCTTGTCATCTGGGCGCTGGTGATTCTGGAGATCGTCCTTTTCCTTGCATATTCTCTGCGGCCGTTGCGGCTGAAGGAATCCACGGTTGGATTGTTCGTTGATTCGCTCTACGCACATGTCATTCCCTTTTCTATCGGCTGTCTTTTGCCTCTTTGCGTTTCTTCATCAGCAACAGGTAATACTATCTGGCCCGTTTTCTCGTTTGCCGTCGCCTGGCAGTTTATTGCCGGCCTTCGCTCCATTCTCCGGCATGAGATCGGTGACTATGAGAATGATTTAAAGGCTGGCTGTCGCACTGCCGTTGTGAGATTAGGTCTTCCGCTCGCGCTTCGAATTCAACCCATCTTGCTCGGGTCGGAGATTCTGTTTTTCTTATTGGCCCTGGGTGCTGCCTCATTTCCCCCACTTCTTCTCTGGCCCGCTCTTATCATTGCCGTGATCCACCTCTCCACAAAATCAATTTTGACTCACAGATTTTCCCGCAATTTATCCGGCACCGAACTTTTGGCTCTTGCCGAACCGGCTTTGGAGACTCAATACCGCAAATGGTTGCCCTGGGCCGTATTGATCACCTCCGCTTTTCTCGCCCCGACAGGTTGGATCTTCGTCATCCTTCACTTCCTTCTTTTTAACCGGCGTGAATTTATCCGAGTTCCCCGAGCAAAAGTAACCTGGCAGCTCATTGATTCCGTGGACGGTGAGAAAGCGCAGAAGAAAATTAAGGCCGAAGGTTGTTATCTCACCTCACTGCTTACCGCCCGGAACGATCTACAGTTAGTCCTTTACACGAAGATTGGAGAAAAGATTGTCTGGCCGCAGATATCCTATGGGCCCAATCAATTCTCAGACTTTTACAATAAACGCTTCCGCCTGACGGAACCTCCGGTCTGTTTTAACCTTGAGGCGCCCATTCCACCTCGGCCTGACCGCCGGGTTCCATTCCGCATTGTTCTCCGGTTCGATCCCACCGAAGAAACGGCGACCATCCACCAGTCCATCATTCGGCTGCCGGGCGCGGATTGAACCGGCCCGCAGGACCCTGTCCGACCCTGTTTGAACAGCTTTCCATTGCAAAGACTCATTGTTGCCAGTAGATTCAAGGGTTGCTCGAATGCACCACCCAAATCTCTGTTCACGCCATTCCCTTTGCCTTTTATGAAGCCTCACGCACTCCTTCATCTACCCGCCGCTGCCCTTCTGGCCCTCGCATTCCTGCTGCTGGGCTCCATCCAATCCGTCTTTGCCCAAGGCAGCATCCGCGCCGGTGACCGGCTCATTATCACCATCGCAGGGGTGGGCGGTGAAGAACAGAGCGCGATCAATCGCGAGTATCAGGTCGACAGCAACGGAAAGCTCAAGCTGCCCTATCTCAAAACGCCGATCGACGCCGTGGGCAACACTCCGGTGCAGTTGGCACGCGTCATTGAAAATGCCTACATCTCCGCGCAGATTTATCTTTCTCCCACCATCACGGTGACCGCCAATGCGACCTCCGCCCTCATCAATATGTCCGGTCAGGTGCGCAGTCCCAGCCGGATTCCTTTCACGGCGGATATGACACTGCTCACCGCGATCAATGCCTGTGGCGGCTTCACCCCGTATGCCGCGGAAAAGCGCGTGGAACTGACCCGGGGCCAGACCAAAATGAAAGTGGATGTCCGGGAAATCCGTAATGACCCGCGCAAAGATATCATTCTGGAACCGGGTGACACGATTTATGTGCCGACCTCACCCTGGTGAGGCCGAGCGGAACCGTCCTCCCCACGCAAGCGGGAACGGATTTCCTGACGTAGGGCGTTTTCGTCAATTTCGGCCATGTCATCTGTCGCAGAACAGATAATGGTGACATTCGCGCTTTGCGGCCCCCACGTGGTGGCTGAAGTAGGCCCGTAAAGGAGGATGCTGGGAGTGCCCACGGCCGCGGCGATATGTGAAATGCCGCTGTCGTGACCCAGAAAAAGCCGCGCCCGCCGCAGCAGAGCAGCCACGACGGGCAACGGCTGATTATGGATCACGGAAACCCGTTCGGCTTCGGCGCGGCCAAGGGTGAACTTCAGTTCACTCACCGCGTTATTATCCGCTTCGCCGGAGAGCAGGATTAACTGGATGAGAGAATCATCCCGCAGAATTTCTCCAATGATTCGGGCCCAGCGTTCGGGCGGCCAATTTTTTCGCGGGCTTCCCGATCCGGGGTGCAGCGCGATTATTCTTTCCTCTGCCCCCGCCCGGGAGAGCAGTTCGCCGGCCGCGCGCTCGTCATCTTCATTTGGAAAAAGGCGAGGGTGTGCGGGATGACCGCTTTCTGTCTGGTTATCAGCCCTCGTGTACGAAGCGGGTTCATCCAGGAAAAGCGCGATTCGTTCCAGGGGGCGCGCCAATTGACGAGCAGCGTATTCTTCATCATTCACCTGAGGTGATGCTTTGATCAGATTCTGCACGCGCGCCTTGAGTAAATTCGTCTCGAAAACCTCGTCCGGGTCATAAAGGAAACTGATAACGAGATCGAAGCTCGCAAAATAGTCGCATAATTCCGGATCGAGTTTTCCGCCCGCGGTGAAAAAAGTGGCGAGCGGCCCGTACTCAATCGAGCGCGAACCATTGGCATAATAACGTCCATCCGCGAGCGCCACGATGTGTTTATACCCGAGGATCTCAATATGCGCGTCGGCGAAATTTTCCCGGAGTAAACGCAGCGCCGGCAAGGTCAGGACAAAGTCCCCAATCGCTCCTCCTCGAATGACTAGAATGCGGGCTGGCATGATTATTCAATTCCGAGGACAACCAAATCCGCCTCACCCACCAGTGTGACAGCGATCTCTTTCTGCCTCGATTTCTGATCATTCAGATCCCCCTCATTCCAAGGCCAGTGCTCGATATTTGCGTGTCTTGGAGGCGGCTCTTCAGCTATTACTTCCAATCCGACATGGCGGACAGCTTTGGCTAGCACAAAAGCCACTGCTTTAAGGGGCCTTTCGGTTGTATTGTGTGATTGGTATGCATCGATTACCCGTTCGATGTTTTGCTGGTTGAATCGGAAAACTGAAGTATTTCGGGACTTAGGATTTGGTAAGAATGCGGCTGGCTTTGGACCGCTTGAGCTAAACTTATTGCTCTGATTGATGAATGGCGCCAATTCCTCGTTCCCTTCGACGACCTCGGGCAAGCCTGATGGAAGAAAATTCATTTTTGCAGGATAACCTGAAGGAGCCCGAGAATTTCCACGGGAAACTCTTTTGAGCGTGAGTCGGCAACCCCTCTTCCTCTGCTTATCCCTCTAAGCCAGGCAAATGGGATGTAATCGTCATCACCAACGCTTAACGATAAGATGCGCCTTTGTGACGGCATCCAGTCGAGTGAAATAGAGCCATCAGGTTCCGGCGAGACTTCAGGCATTGGCAAATTTTCAGGAAGTAACCGTATTAATTTCTCTGCATTTCTTACCGCAGACTCAGAAAGAGGCGCTGACTCTTCGCCATCCCAATTAGGGATTGAGCATTCATCCTGAAGCTGACCAAGCTCTGAGATAAGCTTCATCCTGGCGCCAAACAAGGAGTGGGCCTCTTCGGTCTCACGTTGAATTATACCTAGAGCATGCCCAACAAACTGAGCCTCAAGAGAAACCGCACTGCAATTCTGCGTGCTTGGGCTGCCTAACACTAAAGTATTGGCTCTAGAGAACGCTGTTTGAATCGATGCTTGCATGATTCTGTCAGATTGTTTTCAAAAAGTTGATTTTTGAATTTTCGCAAGGCCCTGATCTGGTTCAAAACTGCATTCCAGTCATCCGGTTTATGCTCCATGCTTTTCGAAACCTGAATATCAAGGATGATGGGTATCTCCGCGTCCTTGATCGCTTGAGAAGCGAGCACCGTAGTCGCTTCTGCCGCCGTGCTGGGGTCCGTAAATGTGTATTGGTGCAGAAAGTTACGTAGACTTACCTTATCCTCGAAGGGCAGTCGCGGGCTGTATGTCAGGTATCTGGATAAATCAACGGTCTGATTCTCAATGGGAAGAAGGAATCTATTTATATAGCGAAGCTCAACTCGAACGAGGGACAGCGGTTTTGCAATGGCAACGAATTCTTCCCACCTGCGCTTTATCTCGTCAAGATAATCATCCAATGTGCTGTAAGGAGCGAGTCGATTAAAAGAGAATCCGCTCCGCTTAATTTGAACGATCTGTTTTTCGTCTTTGGAGAAGAATCGAAATCCAACAAGCATCTGCTTTCTGCTGTGCTCAGATTGATCGTCCTTCTGTATTTCAAATCTATGCTCATCAACATAGTGTGGCCGCTCGATAGGATAGGACTCGAGAAATTTCCTCTGAGCGTCTTGCTTGACCGCGTCGAGAGAGAACCCATGCGGCATAGTACACTCAATATCTACGATCGCTTCAATGATTGGAGCCGTATCATAGACTTGTGTTTCTTCGGGCATCTCCACGATTCTGCAGCTTTAGCGCAAATGTATACCAATAAAAGCTCAGCCGTACAGAAGAATTGCGCACCCCACTAAGACGGCGCCATAAAGAATCCCGCCGAGGGCAGCGGCTTTCCAGCGGGAGTTTTTTCCGTCGGCGGCGACCCAGTTGACGTGGTCACGATAGAGGTAAGGCACGCCGACCCAGAACAGGCCGGCGACGATCCACGCGTAAGCGAGCACGACGAGCAGGAGGCGGCTGGTTTCCGGGCGCATGAAGGCAGCATCAAGGAGCGGCTGGGCGGCGAGCAGGGCGATCACTCCCAGGGCGCGTGCGGTGAGGTGTTCCTGGAGAAGGGTCACGCTGCCAAAGAAGATCGCGACAAAGGCGAGGCCGAGAATGTTTTTCAGCCGGTTGTATTCGCCAAAGTCCGCCTGGTAGAGGACCCACAGGGACCAGAGCAGGGCGATGAGCATGAGGACGGTGCCCAGGCCGATATCCCGGGGGGTCTTGAGGAGGAGCTTTCTGGCCGTGACGGGCTGAACGAGGGCGTAGAGGTGGGTGGCGATCAAGAGGGCGCCAACAGCCAGCCCGACGGCCTGCAGAGAAAAGGGATACAGCATGATGGCGGGGTTAATCGCAGATGACGGGGTCCCCGTAAAGGGTGTATCCGGTGGAATCCGTGATGCGCACGGGGACGAGCTGACCGATGTGCCGGGGCGCCCCCTCAAAGACGACGATACGGTTGGTGGGGCTGCGCCCGCTGAGCCGCTCCGCGTTGGTTTTACTGGGCCCTTCGCAGAGCACTTCCACGAGGGTACCGAGCGCGGCCTGGCCCTGGGCATGGGTGTAGTCATCCACCACGGTGAGCAGGTCCTGGTTCCGCGCCATTTTCACTTCTTCACTGAGCTGCTCGCCCATTTCCGCGGCGGGCGTATTGCGCCGTGGTGAGTAGCGGAAAATGAAGGCGTTTTCAAAACCGATCCGTTCGACCAGCTCGCGGGTTTCCAGGTAGTCCTCATCCGTTTCGCCCGGGAAACCCACGATGATGTCCGTGGAAAAAGCCATGCCCGGCCGCGCCTGGCGCATCGCCTCAATGAGCCCCAGATACTTCTCCCGGGTATACCCGCGCTTCATGAGCCTGAGAATGCGATTGCTCCCGCTCTGGAGCGGAAAATGCGCGTGCGGCATGAGCTTCGGGAGGCGGGCGAAGGCCTCAATGAGATCCTCCCGGAAACCCACCGGATGCGGCGAGGTAAAGCGCAGACGTTCGATACCCTCCACCTCATGGACGGCGTCAAGCAACTGGACAAAGGGACTGATCCCGTCAATGCGCTCGAACTCCTTGCGCCCGTAGCAATTGACGATCTGCCCGAGCAGGGTGACTTCCTTCACCCCGCGGTCACGCAGGCTTTTCACCTCATCGACGATCTCGGGAATGGGCCGGCTGCGCTCGGCTCCGCGGGTATCGGGCACGATGCAGAAGGTGCAGCGCTGATTACAGCCCTGCATGATGGAAACGAAGGCGCTGACCTGCTGCTCTTTCAGGTCGTGATCGCGGATGGTATTCTGGCTGCCGGCTTCTTCCTCCACATCCACGATCATGCTCAGGCGGGGATCATCCATCTGCCGCTCCGTTTTGCGGGCGATGATTGCTTCGACATGATCCACGACCCGGTGAAACTTCTGCGTTCCTACCACCAGATTGACGCCCGGCGCATCTGCCAGGAGCTCCGCCCCGCGGCTCTGCGCCATGCAACCGAGGAATCCGTAGACAAGCGCTCCGCGGCCGTGCGCCTTGCCATTGAGACGGCTGCCATGGCCTTTGGTGGCCGGGGTGGACATGGCGCGCATTTTGCCGAGGGCCTTCTGCTCCGCCATATCGCGCACGCTGCAGGTATTGATCAGGACGACGTCGGCCTCCTCCGCGTGCTCCGTGAGGGTGTAGCCACGCTCGACGAACTGGCGGCTGACCTGCTCTGAGTCGCGCACATTCATCTGACACCCATAGGTTTTGAGATAGACCTTCGGCATGGTGGATTACGGAAGATTCGGTGAGGACGGTAACTTGCTCCGGCGATGAGGGATGTCAATGAGACCGGCGGAAGAGCGGGCGGCGGAAGAGCTGGTGGAGATGGGGTTGAACGGGCTTGACCGACCGTTCGGTAAAATGGAAAGGAAAGAAAGATTGAAGGGGTTGGTCAGGGCTAGAAGCTGATAAACAGGGGCTGCGGGCAGGGAGCGGGGTGTTTTACCGAACGTTCGGTAAAATAAAAAAGGGAATGGAAGGGAACGGACGGCGGGATGGGGCAATGGTCATTGGCTGGTGTGCTGGATGGCTGGTTAGCTGGTGAGTTGGCGGGAGGCGGGTCGTACGGCTGGAGCGCGGAGTGCGGTGCTGGCGGTGCTGTGGTGGAGGGCCGGGATCCGGGAAGGGAAGGGATCGAGATGGCGGGCTGCTTTGCTTTTGAGGCGGTGTGTAAGTGAAGGCGGACGAAGAGCGGAAGGAGGAGGAGAATAATGACCCTATACTTCAATCTAGCGCAGAAATTCGATGGGCGCGACACGTCCGGGACGTCCGGAACGTCCGTGGTGAAAAAAGTGCGGAAAAACTTTCGTTACCGGGCGAGGGGAAGCTGTCCCGGTTGTGGTTGGGCTAACGACGAAGACGCGAAGGACACGAAGTTGAGAAGAATTCGAGGTTTGCTCAGGATAGCTGGGTGAGGCAGTCCGGGGCCGGAGCTGTGTCAGGGCGTTGTTTGCTTGTGGCTTCGGTTGATGAGGCAAAAAGCGAAGATGGATACGGGGCGGTTAAGAGCGCGCGGGCGGGTAGCGTAAGGGGCAATTGGAGCCGAGGGCTTGCGCGTTGTATTATATGCAAACACCGGTTCCGGGGGCTTACGCTCCCGGCCAGTCCGAAGCTGGACGGGCGAGCGGTTCGTCCGTCGCTGACGCGGCGGTGCGGAAGAGCGGAAGAGCGGAGGCAGGAGGAGAATAATGACCCTATACTTCAATCTAGCGCAGAAATTGGATGGGCGCGACACGTCCGGGTCGTTCGGGGTGAAAGAAGTGAAAGAAGTGAAAGAAAGTTTTCAGGCGGGTTGTCGAGGGGTAGGTGGAGCCGGTTCGCACGATTGCACATTACAATGGCCAATTAGTCACTGGGGAGATAGGCATCAGTCGAATTAACGCCAGCCGGGCCGCAACGACTTAAGAATCATGCTCCTCAAGCAACTTAACGAACTCAGAAGCACCGCGCTCGCGAGCAAAATCGATTGCTGACATGTTGTCCATGTTTGCCGCTATATTTAACGTCCTTATCGATTCCAGCCTCTAAAAGGAGCTTCCCGATCTCGAGGTGATTCCCGTAAATTGCCGCAAACAAAGGATTCTTGTGGGGCTGTGAAGTGTCCAGCTTCGCACCCTTATCTAAAAGGTATTTAACGACATCATAATGGCCGTCCCCACTCGCTCCATCTAATGCGCCACCGTCTGAAATGCCGCCCTCTTTGTTAATGTCGACATGAAATTCTTCAACAAGATTTCTTACGATATCAAGTTGTCCAAATGAGGCAGCAACGTGCAGCCAACTACCAAAAGCCGTCGTCGCGTCGAGCGCGTCAGGGTGCCTTTCAATTAACGCAAGAAACTCCTGGGTGTGACCACTTTTTATAGACGAACGAATTGATTTAAGTAATTGAACATCCATTTCGTAATACCATCCACCTGAGGCTCGCCTGGCTGCTTTTTCACCTAGTTGCGACAAGGCTGCA
Organism: uncultured Verrucomicrobiales bacterium; assembly: GCA_964622095.1. Lineage (GTDB taxonomy): Bacteria > Verrucomicrobiota > Verrucomicrobiia > Verrucomicrobiales > CAZUPP01 > CAZUPP01. The sequence goes on along the minus strand of CAZUPP010000016.1, from coordinate 67,017 downwards.
ACGAAACCGTCTTAGCCTCCCCTCCCCATTCTGGTTCGATTCTTCATGTCTTTAAAGAATGAAACCGTCAGCATGTTCTGATTAAGAATCTCTGCGCCAATTCTTCGCGATCTTCCAACAGAAGGAGCAAAATAATGATCTTCATCAAAGAAATAATGATCTCCGTCAAAACCAGAATGGTTCCGACCATATTTGAGCAATATTGTTTCGAGCATCGTGCTAACTTGGTAGAACTCCTCGCCAAAGTCATCCAACGATTCATTTGGAGGATTGAAGGGTTCACCTAGTTTTTCATACTCCCAGCTCCTCCTTCTCCACTTTATTTTCATGGCAGCCATTGCGGACGCCTCACGTGATCAGCAAACTGGGACCTGTAGACACCTTTCGCAATTCTCATAACTGCCTCCAAGTACTACATTCACAAACATTCCTGCTTCGGCAGCATCCTATCGTAGTTGATTATGGTTTTAGTTCATCCTGAAATAATCGGCTCAGGCTTTTTTGCCGGAAGCTGGCGAGGAAGGTTCGCAGCAGGAGGCGGCGCACTTCCTGGCGGCTGATTTTTGTTCCGGCGGCGAATTGTGCCGGGCTGGCGGTGCGGAGTTTCTGGAGGGTGCGCAGCCCGATGAGGACGGGAAGGGCGCAGGCGAAACGGAGTCTCCAGCGGGAGCAGGAAAGGGTGTATTGGACGGCATCCTGGAGGTAATCCTGGGCGCGGGTGAGCCAGTTTTCCCAGACGGAGCGGGCAAGGGAGGGATCGGCGGCGAGGGCGGTGAGATCGACGTTTTCCCGTCCGCCGAAGTGATGGGCCAATTCTGTCATGGGAAGATAACACCGGCCATCGCGCAGATCGGCAGGGAGATCGCGCAGGATATTTGTGAGCTGGAGGGCTTTGCCGAAATTGCGCCCCCAGTCGAGCATGGTATGGACGCTCGTCTGGCACCAGCGCGTGAAAAAGTAGGCGCATAACCGGGTCCATAATTCGCCGACACGACCAGCGACGAGGTAGGTGTATTCATCCAGTTGCCCGGCATCTTCCAGGGCGATGACCGTGCTACCCGGCCCGGCGTAGCCGAACCGTTTTAAGTCGAGCTGCTGACCTTTGACAATGGTGGCGAGGGTGCGCCTGAGTTCGGCGCGGACGGGTTTTTCCTGGGCCTCAAGCCAGGCGAAGATCTCCGGCAGGGCGAGGAGGAGATGGCGTTCGTGCTTATTGACCTGAGCCTCCGCGGCGGCAGCGGCTTTGAAGGCGAGCCAGCCCACCTTTTCACCGCCGCCCTGCTCAAGGGCATCAGCGAAAAGCTCGAGGAGCTGGAGCCGGTCACCGAGGGGGATGGCGCCGGCATCGGCCATGGTATCCGAAGCGCGAGCGAGCAGGTAACCGAGGCTGATGGGTTCACGTAGGAGCCCGGGCAGGGCGCGAATGGTGAGATAAAAGCTGCGGGAGACGCCTTTGAGCAGGCTCTTACCGTAGAGGAGGAGATAGCGGTGGCGCGAGGCGTGAAGATCAGCATCTTGCTGGGCAGCCTGCGCTCCGTCGCCGTCTTCGTCCGCTCTGAAATGATTGTCCGCCATCTTTATCTACATGTCCCGTTCTGCCCGAAGATCTGCCCCTATTGCAGCTTCTACAAGCGGCGGGTGACGGGGGGAAGCTTTGACCACTATGTCCGGGCGGTTTTGCGGGAACTCGATGGGCGTCTGGCCGGGTGGAGCCGCGGCAAAGAAGGAGCGATCGAGCTTCAGCCGCGCACGATTTTCTTTGGAGGGGGCACACCGAGTGTTCTGCCGATGGCGGAGATGCGCCGGCTGCTGGAGGGATTACGCGCGCGCCTGGACTTATCCGAGCTGCGGGAATGGACGCTGGAAATGAATCCGGCGACGGTATCAGTCGAGAAGGCGCGGCTTTTAATGGAGCTGGGGGTGAACCGGGCGAGTATGGGGATTCAGAGTTGGGACGACGAGACGCTGCATGTTCTGGGACGAATCCACACCAAGGAGCAGGCTGAGCGCTCCTATGTCTTTCTGCGCGAAGCAGGATTTACGAACATTAACCTGGATCATATTTTTGCGGTGCCGGGTCAATCGATTGAGTCCTGGGAAGCGACCCTGGATAAAACCGTCTCAATGAAGCCGGATCATGTCTCCGCGTATAACCTGACTTATGAAGAGGATACCGAGTTTTTCCGGAAGTTCGAGCGCGGCGAATTTACGCAGGACGCGGACGATGACGCGGCATTCTTTGAGTTGACCGCGGGGAGACTATCAGCGGCGGGATATCCGCCCTATGAGATCAGTAATTTCGCCCCGGCCGGAAATGAATGTTTACATAACCTGGCCTACTGGGAGGGCTCGGATTATCTGGGCCTCGGGCCGAGTGCTTTTTCCAGTATGGGAAATGAACGCTGGCAGAATATTGCGGATACAGACAGCTACATCGCCCAGTTATCGCGCGGAGAATTTCCGGTGAGTTTTTCCGAAGATCTCAGCGAGGAAATTCGGGTGAGCGAGAAAATTGCCTTTGGTCTGCGGACGCGGTTCGGGGTGGAGCGAATGATCTTTGCGCCGCATGAAGAAAAGCTGAGCGCCATGCTGGAGGAAGGTCTGCTTCAGGAAACGGACAACAATTCACGGGTGCGGCTGACGGATCGCGGGCGATTGCTGGCGGACGCGATTGCGGCGGAGTTTATGGGAGAAACTCAGTAGCTCCTGGCAAAAACGACACGGCCTTCACTGGGCTGGCCGGTCCAGACGCATTTACCTTTTTTACCGCGCATTTTTTTGTCGAACGGAATGCAGCGAATGGACACGCGCAATTGATCGGAGATTTCTTCCTCGGTCTCGCGCGTTCCATCCCAATGGGCGAGAGCAAAGCCGCCGTGAATTTCCGGCTTTTCACTATTGTCCGGGGTGAAGAAGGAAATGAAATCGTCCTTGGAGGTGATCTCGACGGTATGGGCCTCACGAAACTCCGTGGCGCGCTGGAGGAGAACTTTCTGCATGTCCTCAAGAATTTTGGGGGCACTTTTGACAAAATCCGCGATGGGAATGAATTCCTTTTCTTTATGTCCGCGATCACGTCTGGAGACGGCGACGCTGCCTTTCTCCAGATCGCGCGGGCCAAGTTCCACGCGAAGCGGAATGCCGCGCTTAATCCATTCCCAGTTTTTTACTCCGCCGCCCAGGTCACGGTCATCCAGCTCAACGACGAGGGGGTCGCCGTGATATTTCTTCTTACGCAAGTCTCTGGCTAATTGATCGCAGGCTGCGAGAACGGCTTCCTTTGTATCCGGTTTCGGTGTGACGGGCAGAATAACAAGATGCGCCGGGGCAATACGGGGCGGCATAATCATCCCGTCATCATCGGCGTGGGCCATGATCATGGTGCCGATCATGCGGGTGGAGACGCCCCAGCTTGTCGTCCAGGCATGCTGAATTTCACCGTCACGCCCGGAGAACTGGATCCCGGCGGATTTACTGAAATTCTGCCCCAGAAAATGAGACGTGCCGGCCTGCACGGCTTTCCGGTCCTGCACCATTGCTTCGACGCAGAGCGTGTCATCCGCACCCGGGAAGCGTTCGTTTTCCGTTTTTCTCCCGGGAATGACGGGGATGGCGAGATGCTCGACAAAGAATTTCCGGTAGAGCTCGAGCATGCGCTCGGTTTCTTCGATCGCTTCCTGAGCCGTTTCATGCACGGTATGGCCTTCCTGCCAGAGAAATTCAGCGGTGCGCAGGAATAAACGGGTGCGCATCTCCCAGCGCATGACATTGGCCCATTGGTTCAGGAGGATGGGCAGGTCCCGATAGCTCTGGACCCACTTCGCGTAGGTCTCACCGATGATGGTCTCACTGGTGGGCCGGATAATGAGGGGCTCGGTGAGCGGCGCAGCGGGCTGGAGGTTACCGTCTGCATCTGCCTCCAGGCGATGATGGGTAACGACGGCACATTCCTTGGCAAAGCCCTCCACATGCTCGGCTTCCTTCTGCATATAGCTGAGCGGAATGAGCAGAGGAAAGTAGGCGTTTCTGTGGCCGGTGGCTTTGAAATAGGCGTCGAGCTGATCGCGCATATTCTCCCAGACGCCGTAGCCCCAAGGCTTGATAACCATACAGCCGCGCACCTCTGAGTGTTCGGCCATTTCTGAGGCCTTGACGACCTGCTGAAACCACTCCGGGAAGTCCTCCTCACGTGTGGGGCTGATGGCGGATGAGGGGGCGGCATTGGATTGCGGCGGTTGCGGCTTGGCCATGGTGAGGCGAGATGGAACGGTAAAGGGTAGAATAATGAAGGAGCGAGCGGCAGAACTATGCCCGCCCGGCGCACGGCTCAAGCATGGAGTGCTTGCTGCTGAGAGAAAAGCTCGCGATTCAGGGCGATGACCCGAGCGACCGTTCAATTGCCTCAGAAAGCAGCGGGCTTTGAACGGGACCCTGGCGAAGGGAAATCAGCCTACGCCCAGACCGGCAGGCTGCCCGGCCATGGCAGAGGAGGCCGTAACTTCACCGTGGATCTGGCGATACCATTCGACAAACCTGGGGACGCCCTCATTCAGAGGCGTGCTCGGGTTATAACCGAAGAGATTGGCGGCCTTTGAAATGTCTGCATAGGTGAAAGGCACATCGCCGGGCTGCTCCGGGAGTTGCTTGATGACCGCCTTTTTGCCGACCGCTTCTTCAATGATGCTGATCAGTTCATGAAGCCGGGTGAAATGATTCCCGCCAACATTGGCAATTTCAAAGGGGGATTTGTCGTAGGCCATCGCGCCGAGGACACCCTGGACAATGTCATCAATGTAGGTGTAGTCCCGGCCGGTCGTGCCGTCGCCATACTGGTCGATGGGCAGGCCTTTGATGATGCGTTCGGTAAACTTATAGATGGCAAGGTCCGGGCGCTGACGCGGGCCATACACGGTAAAGAAGCGCAGGCAAACCATGCGGATCCCATGGAGGTGAGCATAATTTGAGCAGAGCTGCTCGCAGGCCAGCTTCGATGCCGCGTAAGGACTGATCGTCTCAGCGATGCACTGGTCTTCCCGAAAGGGAACATCCTTGCTCAGCCCGTAGACTGAGGAACTGGAGGCCAGGATGAATTGCTCCGTCTTCAACTGTCGGGCTGCGTCCAACAGGTAAAAGGTGCCCTTGATATTGGTATCCAGGTAAAGCTCGGGCTCCTTGATGGATGGTCTCACCCCGGCGCGGGCGGCGAGATGGACGATCTTCTGAAACTCCCCCTCCAGGGTGTGACGCAGGACCGCCTCTTTGTCGCGGATATCCAGCTCGATCACCCTTACCTGATCGCGCACGGCGCTGAGATTGCGGTTCTTGATCTCCCGCTCGTAGAAATCATTGAAGTCATCGAACACAGTCACACGGTGCCCCTGCTCTACCAGCCTCTCTACAAGGTGTGAGCCGATGAAGCCCGCCCCGCCTGTGACCAAGATGTTCATTCTGAAAACGCTATTTCTCGCTCAAACCCGGGGCAAGGAAAACCTCGACCGTGCTCGCTGAGCCTTCAGGCCGCGGGGCGGCAGTGGTGAAAGGTAAGAAAGACTCATGCCGTCTGCTCGATGGATCGAGGTGAGGTGCAAGGAGTACCTCCGTCGCAATTGGGCAAGCAGCCAGCCGCCAAATCTGGCGTGGGGCATGCAAGGCGAGCCCGACGTCCCTGTCAAGCCTCTCTGAGAAAAGCGGAAGCGAAAACTCTCAGAAACCGTTGCCTCTCAGGCACCTCGTCCCATCATCGCGAACTGTTGCGGCAGGAAAAATCTTCGCGTCATGGTATTACCGCCCTTGTCAAGCGCGTGCTCCTTCATCAATCCTTGTGGAAGAAGGCATCCGGCGTTAGGCTTCGTCCATGGAAGAGGCCAAGGCTGCGCGGGCCCTTGACAGCACGGAGGTTGCGCACCCAGCTCCTGAGAGCTGATCCCATTCCCAGACTATACCACCCCAGTTTCCAGACGAATCAGTCATGAGCGACGAATCATCCAAGAAGAACGAGCCCAAGAAAGAGACCGTGAGAATCTCTCTGCCGTCTCCGACGGGAAAAGGTGACCCAAAGAAGGCAGGCAAAAGGGAGACCGTCCGCATCAGTCTGCCTCCGCGCACTGGAGGCAGCGCCAAGCCCGTTCCAAAAGTGACTCCGAACATCCGGGAACGGCCTGCTCCCCCCGGAGCAAAGGCTCCTCCGGTGATCAATCGTGGAGAGGAATCCGGATCTTCCCCGGAGGCTCCGACAGGCGCCAAGCCGGCGCTGAAGCTCCCGCCCAAGCCCGCTCCCGTCCCGCGTCAGGAAGAACCAGCAGCGGAACAGGAACTGCCGGCCGCCCCGGCTCCAGCTCCCGTCGCGCCCGCTCCCGCTCAGGAAAGAACTGCCCCCGCTCCCGCTCCGCAGCCTCAGGCCAAGACCGGTGAGCCCGGTAAGCTGCCACCGTCTCCCATCAAGCGTGATGTCCCGGCACCAGCGGCGCCCACGCCCGAGCCCGAGCCAGCCGCTCCTGCTCCCATCTCTACGCCCAAACCGGCTCCGGCTCCGGCAAGCGCTCCGCCCCGTCCCGCTCCCACTCCTTCCGGTCCACCCAAGCCTCAGCCGGGCGGAGCGCCAAAACCTCAATCAACTCCGGCTCCCGCGCCCGCTCAGGCCAAGCAACCGGCGCCAGCGGCCAAACCCCAGGAGTCCGGCACGAAAAAGGGCACGGCTCGATTGACTTCCAAGCTCACTTCCCGCCTGCAGACCGCTCGTGTCCAGCTTCCGGCCCGCAAAGGCGTCAAGCCTCCGGCACGAGGCGCCGGCCCAGCGGTGAAAGGCTCCAAGCCCGCCGCGTCGGCTCCGGCCCGCGCGGCTGTCAAGGGCGCGGGCGCTCAGGTGGACAGGCCCGGGATGGGGATTGCCCTTCCCGCCGTCTTTTTCATTGCCGCCGGAGCGTGGGCAGCCATTGAGCTGGTTTCATTCATCCCCTAAGCCGTCTGCTTCACCTCAGGGAACAAATCCTGCTGAACGACTCTCGCATTTTCAGATACTTCTCATAAGGAAGCACGGCGAGACGATCCCCGTTCGGCAAGGCGGCCGATCTCGCTTTCTCTCAATGGAAAGACCAAGCATATGACAACAAACAATATTGTGGAAATCAGCGATGCGAACTTCGACCAGGAAGTGGTCTCCGCATCCTCTGAAAAGCCGGTCCTGGTCGACTTCTGGGCGGAATGGTGCGGACCCTGCAAACGGATCGCTCCTATCCTCGAAGAGATCGCCGAGGAACAGTCCGGCGCCGTAAAAATCGCCAAGGTCGACGTCGATGAGAATCAGGCGCTGGCTTCGAAGTTTGGGATCCGGTCCATCCCGACTCTCATGATCTTCAAGAACGGTGAGGTTGCTGACACCATGCTCGGCGCTCATCCCAAGGAAGACATCATCGGCGCCCTCCAGAAAGTGGCGGGCTGACGGGTGACGGTGAGTTTCATCCCGGGCTCTGGCTGAGGATGGCCTCGGCCAGAGCCAGATCCCGCGGAAAGGTAATCTTCGGGTTCCAGTGCGGGTTCGCATAAAGCGCGACCCGGTGCCCCGCTTCAGTAAGAGCTGAAGTCTCATCCGTAACCGCCAATCCCGCGCTCTGGATAACCCCATAGGCTTCTCTCAACCGTTGGGCTTCAAAGATTTGCGGCGTCTGCATGGCCCAAAGACCCTCGCGGGGGACCCCTTCTCCCAATACCGGGGGCTCCTTCGCCCCGGAGCAGTTTTCTTCTTTCCTCTGTCGCTTCAGGGTATCCGTCACGGGCGCGGCACAGCTTGCCCCGCCAAACTTCCGTGCCAGGGCAAAACATCCGGTGACCGCCTCCGTGGTGATCAATGGGCGAGCGCCGTCGTGCACGCCGATCCATCCAAACGCTCCGGGCACTGCCCTGATCCCGGCCCAGACAGATTCCCAGCGTTCGCCGCCACCGGGGACGACCGCGACTAACTTCTCAATCCCGGCACTCCTACAAGCCTTCTCCCGCTCAGCCAAACGATCCTTTTGCGTGACCAGCACCAGCGTGCCCACCTCCGGGTGGGCGTTGAACATCAGCAGGCTGTGCAGATATACCGGTGTGCCCGCCAGAGGCGCGGTCAGTTTATCAAAGCCCATCCGGCGGCTGCTTCCCGCTGCCACCACCACCATGGCAAGTTCACCGCTCACGCCATCGCCTTTCAGGCCAGCTGTTTTTTGACCTCTTCACTGAGCGTCTTGCCATCCACGCGGTCGCCGATGCGTTCGCGCAGGAGCTTCACCACCTGCCCCATTTCTTTTTGGGAGCTGGCGCCGGTTTCCTTGATCGCGGCCTTCACTTCTTTTTCCAGCTCCTTTGCGCTGAGCGGTTTGGGCAGGTAGACCTGCAGCATTTCTATCTCCGCCTGCTCCTTCGCCGCCAATTCTGGCCGGCCGCCCTTTTCATAGCCCGCGATGGAATCTTCCCGTTGTTTGATCTGCTTTCGGATAATGCCGATCACGTCCACTTCGGACAACTCCGTCTCCGGGCCGCCTTTGTCGATCGCATAGGATTTGATCGCAGATTTGACCGCACGAAGAACCTGCAGCTTCTCTGCCTCCTTCGCCTTCATCGCCGCCTTCAGGTCGGCATCAATTTGCTCGGCAATTGTCATGAGTAGCGATTGATCTACCATGCTCAGGTCGTGGCAGCAACTACCATGAAGGCGGTCGTCAGTTCTACAAACAACGCCTGAGGAAATCGAGCGAGCGTTGGACCTTACGAAATGAATCCGTTTCCTGCAGAAAAGTATGCCCTCTAAAAATTACCGCGCGCACGACAAAGAACGCTTTGAAGTCTGTGACTGGGCCTTCCTGCACCTCGAAAGTGAAGCGACTGCCATCATCAATTCCTGACCGTCACCGGCGTTCCGATTTCCGTGGCAGCAAACAATTGCCGAGCGAAGGAATCTGGCAGGCGAATGCATCCGCTGGAGGCAGGCACACCAACGACCGCGCCGGAGTGCAGGCAGATGCCGTCATCAGTCAGGCGCTGCATGTAGGGCATGGACGCTCCTTCAAATCGTGCACCGGGGGGCGGAGTGCTGTTGGACCGACCTGCACCAACCATTTCCCCCGTCATTTCATCAATAAATACCCCGTATAAATTCGAGAAGTGAGAGCGTTTTTTCTGGGTGATCCGGAAACTTCCGGTCGGTGTTTCATAGCCTGGTTTGCCGGTGCTGACATCCGTCCATGCCGTGACCTGCCCGCCCTGTTTAACGCGCAGGCGCTGCTCACTCAGATCCACCTCGAGTGAGACCGGAGCGCCGATGGACGGGGCGCCATGCCATTCCCATTGCGGACCTTTCCGCGCGGGAGCATTGACAATTCCCGGCCGTGCACCGACCGGCAGGTAGCCATCGCGCATTTCCCGTTCAGCCTCCCCGGACGCTTTATTCTGTTCCAGCATGGCGCAGCCCGCCAGAGTGAGCGCCGCCGCCAGAGCCGACACGATCAGCCTTATCTTCCACACCTTTCCTTGCATGACGGCGTAACCCTTAGCACAAAAATCCGCTCGACATGAAAACGCTTATCATCAGTTGCAGCCTGAAAGGATACAGCCGCAGCCGCATCATGGCCGATGCCGCCCATCGACATCTGCAGAATCAAGGCGCAGACGTTGAACTGATTGATCTGCGTGACTACCCGCTGCCCCTCTGTGATGGAGAGTCTGCTTATGGCGACCCAAACACCGTCGTACTGGCTCAGAAAACGGAGGAGGCGAGTGCCTTCATCCTCGCCTGTCCAATCTACAATTTCTACGGCAATGCCGCGGCGAAGAATCTGATCGAGCTGACCGGACGCAACTGGGAAGGCAAGGTGGCCGGGTTCATCTGCGCCGCGGGTGGTTCGATGAGTTATATGTCGATCCTCTCCCTCGCGAACAGCCTCATGCTGGATTTCCGGGTGACCATCGTGCCCCGCTTCGTTTACGCCACTGGTGCAGCTTTTGAAGCGGATCGCATCACGGATGAGGAGGTTGACCGGCGGGTGAAAGAACTGGCGGAGACGGTTATTTGGACGGCTCAGCGGCTGGCGGCCTGATCCGCGCCGTCTTCTTGGCCGACGGTGGTATGCTCGGTTTCGCGGCCGGCCGTGAACTTTGCCGGGAGGCCGAGGTTCGCACGGATTTTGCCCAGGGAGCGCGGCGCAGAGCCCACCACACCCCTCCCGCAGCAATGCCACCAAATAGGACAACGGCACCGGCACCGGCAGCGGCCATCCAACCGCCCAGCCCACGGCTTTTCCCAGGAAAACCGGTGATTTCAAAGACCTGACTCAGCGGGATGATTTTTCCATCCGGCAATCGCGCGCTGACCCGGATGAAGGCCCCTCGGTCGCGGGGCGGAAGCTCACCCAGATCGGCGGTCATCTGGCTATCGGCGTCAGGACCGGTAATGGTGACGTCATCAAACGGCGCCCAAGCAAAGGCCAGCCGACCTGCTTCGGAGCGTTTCACATAGCGGCCCTCAATCAGATAACTCAGACCTCCCTGGCCGATATCCTGCCAGTGCAGCTCGCCGGTTCCGTCGTTTTTGCGTTCGAGTTCGACCTCTGTGATAGCCTCAGGCCAACTGAGCTGCCGCTGGTTCGCCGCCAGAAACTCCAGACGCTCCAGCTCCGCTTCATCCATCGGCCGCAGGCCACCTCCATCCGGAGCTTCCTCTGCGGCTCGCTGTTCGGCGAGACGCTCCCGGACAAGCTGCGCGTTGCGTCGGACAAAACGCCCACCGTCCTTCGTGATTTCACGGAGAGCGGAGTTATCGCTTAAGGAGCCCTCCCGCTCATCACTGGTGGCATCACTGGCCGCGGACTCGTCTGCAGTCGCGGCTTCACGCACCGCACTCAGGAGCAATTTGATCGTTCGTGACGCTTCGGACCAGTTAATGGGTGTCAGTTTCAGCTCCACCGAGAAGACCCCGGGTCTTTCCGCGGCAGCCTGCACGACTATTCCCATCGCAGCGCCCGGCTCAATCCGGAGTTGACGGCTTTCTGCCAGAGATTGTCCATCCATCATGAGACTAAATGGGTCCTCCACCGTAGCGTCGACGACCGCTTCAACCCCGCCCGCATTAAAGACCTCGACTTTCAAAACTTTCTCATCGCCCAGCTCCACATCACCGAAGTCCAGCGCAAGCACGTCGAGCCGCAGGTCAGGCGGGAGCGGTTGCACCGTCACGGGAATGGACCATTTCTGATTCCCGCCGTCCTCCTCACGCAGGATGATTTCTCCGGTCAGAGCCTGAGCCGTGGCGGTTTTCGGGTTGATTTCGACGGGCCAGTTGACGCGTTCGCCCGGAGGCAAAACCACGCGGTGTGCTCTTGGTTCCTCTTCCTTCGGCGCTTCGCCCGGATCATTCCTTCCGGGCTCAACCGGTTGAAGAAAATCCGGCAGCGCCACTGTGATAATACGCTCTCGCGGAGAGCGGTTTTCCAGAGCGATCTCACCCCGGACGGAATCAACCGGTTCGCGGAGCACAATTCTCTCCGTTTGCACGACAACCGGTTCCAAGGCCAGCCCGGTGAGGCGAGTGCTGAGTTCGGCCTCGCTGCCGTAACGAATTTCTCCCTCATGCCGGCCGGGTTCCTGCGGGGCGTAGCGCACGATGACCGTCAGCTCCTCCTCCGGCTCCAGGTTGTAGGCAGCGTCTTTCGGAGGAATGATCAACCAGGGCTCAGGCACCGTGATCTTTCCCTCTACCGCCCGCCCGCCTGTGTTGAGAAGGGTGAGGCGACGCTCGCCGGAATCCCCGGCGGCGATGGTATCGAACCGCACAAGCCGGTCCACCTGCAGGGAGGTTGGAGGGTCGGCGACCTTGATCGTGATGGCGGCGCGGGGTGACATGCCGGTGCCTGGGCCGCGGGCTGCGATCTCAAAGACATCCTGATCATGACCATAGTCCCCGCCATGCTGGTAGACGAGTGAGACCGAGGACGGATCGATGCGGCTCACTTCGCTGAGCGCACCATGCTTCGGCTCTTCCCGGATGAGGAAGTCCACATTCCCACTGCGCCGACCCTCAGCTTCGAGGATGATCTCGACCCGGTCACCACGAAGCACGGCAACGGTCTGCTCCTGTGGAAGAGGGGGAGAAACGGTTCTTCCCAGCGGCTGGGGGGGAGGCGGAGCAGTGCCTTGCTGTGCGAAAAGGCAGACGGGCCAGCCGCACGCCAGGAGCAGAATCAACCGGGTGCAACAAAGCGGGCTGGAGGCGGACGGGATGGTCATGGGCGGTGCAACTTACTTCCCGGCACCAGACACGCCATGAGGAACTGCTTGCAAGTGGTGATCTTTGCGTAAGGGTGCTGCCTCACGTGGCTTCCGAAGAAACGACAGTCCAGGACGCAGCAGCGGGGAGACGCTCTCCCCTGCACCGTCTCCATGCCGAAGCGGGCGCACGCTTTGTCGACTTTGGCGGCTGGGAAATGCCGGTTCAATATGAAGGAATCGCGGCGGAGCACCGCGCGGTCCGGGCTGGAGCCGGTATTTTCGATATCTCCCACATGGGTGAGTTCTTCGTGCGCGGACCGGCCGCAGAGCGCTGGCTGAACGGCCTCCTGACCAATGACGCCTCGAAACTGGACCCTGGGGAAAGCCAATATACCCTCCTGCTCAATGAACAGGGCGGGGTGATTGATGACCTGATCCTGTATCGGCTGGCGCCCGACGAATTTCTCATGGTGGTCAATGCCGCCAGGACCGAAGAGGACCGCGCCTGGATGGAAGCTCACCTGTCCGGCGAAGAGGTGGAGTTCAGTGATCGCAGCGCAGAATTCTTTGGTATCGCGCTACAGGGCCCGAACGCTGTGGCCATCGCCGCGGCAGCTTTTCCGGACGGGGTGGATCGCCTCCCGGAACGTGGGGGCATCGCTGTCTTGCCCTGGCAGGGGCGTGATCTCATCATCGCAGGCACCGGCTATACCGGCGAGCCAGGGCTCGAGTTTTTCGGTCCAGTCGAACTGGCGGAAGCGTTCTGGACCGGCCTGCAACTGGCGGCGGAGAAGACGGCCCAAGACTTGGCGCGGTGCGGTCTGGGCGCCCGGGACTCGCTGCGTCTCGAGGCGGGACTGCCCTTGAATGGAAGTGATCTCAACGCAGAGACGACCCCGCTGGAGGCTGGCCTGCGTTTCTTCGTTAAGTTGGAAAAACCTGAAGACTTTCCCGGGAAAGCCGTCTTACGGAGTCAGCACGAAAATGGTGTTCCGCGACGGCTGGTTTGTATCCAATTGAATGGAAAAACGCCGCCACCCCGGGCGCACTATGGAATTTTTGTGGACGGAAAGCAGGTGAGTGAATTGACAAGTGGGGGGCTTTCTCCCTCCCTGTCCGTGGGAATTGGCTTGGCCTATCTGCCACCTGAAATGGCGGAGATCGGCACCTCCCTGGAGGTGGACATCCGCGGACGCCGGTATGAAGCGCAGGTAGTCAAGCGCCCCTTCTACCGGTCACCCAGCCTTGCAGCTTCCCTGTAAACCGAAACCTTTGCTATCTGCCCTTAGTAACCTTCGCGCTCCATGAATATCCCGGAAGAACTGAAGTATACCGAAACCCATGAGTGGGTTCGAATCGAAAAAGATATAGTAACGGTGGGCATCACGGATCATGCTCAGGACGAGCTGACCGACATCGTTTTCGTCGAATTGCCTTCCATGGGAAAAACCCTGGAGGCCGGGGAGACCGCCGCGGTAGTGGAGTCTCACAAGGCGGCCAGCGACGTGTATGCGCCCGTCACGGGGGAGGTGATCGAGATCAACGAAGACCTGGAAGAAGATCCGGGTGCGATCAATACGAGCCCTTACCAGGACGGTTGGATTTTCAAACTCAAAATGACTGATGGCGCGGAGAGTGAGGAACTTGAGACCCTGCTCGACGCAGCCAGCTACAAGGAACAGATCAAATAGGGGCTCGGGAAGGCAGGCGTCCGCCGTTTCTCCGTGGCAGGTTCCCGCTTTCCGAAGCAGCCTGAACCGAACGATTCGAAGCTGAATCGCTCTCGGACACGCCCAAGAGCCCAAACGGACATTCGCTATGTCTTCAATATCACACCCCGTATCCACCGGGATCATCCCACCTTCGACTTCAAGCCACCAACGGGAAGAGCCGGCCCCGCAAGCCGCCCTGCCGGAATGGCTCCGCCTGCATGACCGTTTTGCCGCGAGGCATCTGGGTCCGGATGAGGAAGAGACCCTGGCCATGTTGCAGGAAATTGGCTGCAGCTCGATTGAAGAGATGATCAATCGCACCGTGCCGGAGGATATTCGCCTGCGTGAACCGCTGGCCCTGCCGGAAGCCCTGTCCGAAACCGAAGCCCTCAACCGGCTGAGAGCTATGATGAGCCGGAACAGGGTCTACCGGTCATTCATCGGCATGGGCTATGCCAACTGTCTGGTGCCTGAAGTGATCAGCCGGAACATCCTGGAGAATCCGGGCTGGTATACCGCTTACACTCCGTATCAGGCTGAGATCTCGCAGGGGCGAATGGAAGCTCTCCTGAACTTCCAGACTCTGGTCACGGATCTGACGGGTCTCGATGTCTCAAACGCATCTCTCCTGGACGAAGCCACTGCGGCCGCGGAGGCGATGGCGATCTGTGCCGCGGCCAGGCGGGATGGGAAAGGCTCGAAGTTTTATGTGGATGAGAATGTCCATCCTCAGACCATCGCGGTCATCCAGACCCGGGCCGGTCTGGTCGGCACGGAGGTGATTATCGGCAAGGCTGAGGACTTCAGCTTTGATCCGGAGGCGACACTCGGAGTGCTCGTCCAGTATCCGGATACGCACGGAGCGGTCGCGGATCCCCGTGCGGTGCTGTCAGCCGCGAAGAAAGCCGGAGGACTGGGCATGGTCGCAGCTGATCTGCTGGCGCTTTGCCTGCTCAAATCCCCCGGTGAACTCGGGGCGGATATTGCGGTGGGCAACTGCCAGCGCTTTGGCGTTCCTCTGGGCTATGGAGGACCGCACGCTGCCTATATTGCGGTAAGCGATCCGCTGAAGCGTAAAATGCCCGGCAGACTGATCGGTGTTTCTAAAGATCCGGCAGGCCGGCTCGGGTATCGTCTCGCTCTGCAGACCCGGGAGCAACACATCCGCCGTGAGAAAGCCACGAGTAACATCTGTACCGCCCAGGTCCTCCTCGCGGTCATGAGTTCGATGTACGCGGTTTATCACGGACCGTCAGGGCTACGGAAAATCGCGGAGCGGGTCCATGGCATGACCTCTCTGTTGGCCGCGGGACTGAGAAGGATGGGGCATGAATTGGTTCATGACCGGTTCTTCGATACCCTGACCATTCAGCCTCACGGCCTGAGCGCAGACGAGATCCGGGAACGCGCGCTCGCCGCCAGGGTGAATCTGCGATACCACGCGGACGGCCGGGTCGGTATCACGGTGGACGAAGCAACGACCGCGGAGGAGCTGGCTACACTGCTGAACATTTTTGAAACGGGCGAGACGATTGATCTTTCCAAGTTGGCCTCAGAGCATGAGAGCATCTCTCTTTCTTCCAGTTTGCCCGGCGAACTTGTCAGGGCTTCACCGTTTCTGCAGCATCCGGTCTTCAATAAGCATCACTCTGAGACGGAACTGCTGCGCTACATCCGATCCCTGGAGAAGAAAGACCTGTCCTTGACTAGCTCAATGATCGCGCTCGGTTCGTGCACGATGAAGCTCAATGCAACGGCTGAGATGCGGGCGTTGTCCTGGCCGGAAGTGAACAATCTCCATCCGCTGGCACCGCTTGATCAGACTCAGGGTTACCAGCAGCTTATCCTGGAACTGGAAGACTGGCTGGCCACTTGCACGGGATTTGCCGCCGTCTCGCTTCAACCCAACGCCGGTTCACAGGGCGAGTTCGCCGGTCTTCTGGCCATTCGCCGCTTCCATGAAGCAAACGGGGAACCTCATCGGAAGGTATGCCTCATCCCAACGAGCGCGCATGGCACGAACCCGGCCAGCGCGGTAATGGCGGGCTACGAAGTGGTCACCGTAAAGTGTGATGAGAGGGGAGACGTGGATTTGGCGGATCTGCGTGCCAAAAGTGAAAAATATGCAGAGCGCCTGGGCGCCCTCATGATCACCTACCCCAGCACCCACGGCGTTTTTGAAGCGAAGATTACTCAGGCTTGCGCCCTCGTGCATGAGTTCGGCGGACAAGTCTACATGGACGGCGCGAACATGAACGCTCAGCTCGGCCTGACGACTCCGAAGCTTATCGGCGCAGACGTCTGTCATCTTAACCTGCACAAAACCTTCTGCATTCCTCACGGGGGCGGTGGCCCGGGAGTGGGCCCCATTGCGGTGGCTGCACACTTGGCGGATTTTCTACCCGGTCACCCGATCATTGCGCCCGGCAACGGAAAATCCGAGGACGCCATCGCAGCGGCTCCATGGGGCAGTGCCAGCATCCTGACGATTTCCTGGATGTATATCGCCATGATGGGGCCAGATGGGCTGAAGAAGGCAACTGAACTGGCGATTCTCAACGCCAACTACATCGCGAAGCGGCTGGAGGACCGGTATCCAGTTCTCTACCGGGGCAATGACAACCTCGTGGCTCACGAGTGCATCCTGGACACGCGCATCTTTGAAGATGGAACCGGCGTGCGCGTGGAAGATATCGCCAAACGGCTCATGGATTATGGTTTCCACGCCCCGACAATGTCATGGCCAGTCACCGGGACGATGATGATCGAGCCGACCGAAAGTGAAACCAAAGCGGAGCTGGACCGCTTCTGTGAGGCGATGATCTCGATTCACAAGGAGATCGTACGCATTCGGGAGGGCGAATGGAGTCAGGAGAGCAACCCCCTCAGGAACGCTCCCCATACCGCTCAGGATCTGATGCGGGAAGACTGGGAGAGCTCGGCCGGATACAGCCGTGACTTGGCCGCCTATCCACTGGAATGGATCGCAAATGACAAATACTGGCCGCCTATCGGACGGATTGATAATGTCTATGGAGACAGAAATCTGTTCTGCACTTGCCCGCCGCTGGAAGAGACGGCTGAACCGGTAAGCGCCTGATTTTTTTCCTGCGAAAGAAAACAGCCTGCAGGAAATCGCGATAGGAATAAGACACATTTTCATAACGACTATAGTTCCCGCAGCCCAGCGGACAAACTATAGCCTGAGTGCCGCAGAGCTCCATTTGACAAGCGTTGGCAGGCTGGTTGCTTACTCTGGATGGATCATCGCGGAGCCATTCATTACCCTCTGACACCGCCTGTTTTTCCTATGGCGCATTCTTCTCAAGAACATTCCGGTCGCCGCCGGGATGCCGAAGTGCATGCCTTCCACTCTGTGGAGGCAGAATCCATGAAAGAATGTCTGAACAGCCTGAACAATCTTCTGGTTGGGCTGCATGGATACATCAGTTTCATGGAGACGACCGCGCGGCAGAAAAATGAAGACACGACTTACTACGGGCCCGTTAAGGAACTGGTGGGCCGGGCGAATGAAGTGGCCTCAGAATTGATGCAGTACATTTATGATCAGCCGCCTCCCATTCCTTCCGTCCTGCATGAAGGCGAAGGAGGGACCCTGAAGCAATCACTCAGCGAAAGCCTGACCAAACCCTTGAGGCCTGCTGAAACTCCGGCGGTGTTGGATGTGGACCACGTCAAGAAACAGACGGACGCCCTGCCTTTACCGCCCAGCTTTTCTACGAAGAAGTCCAGCATTACCCCTCCGCGGCAGTTTACTCCGTTGCCTCAGATGCCCTCCAGCATGCCACCGCCGCCGCGCTCACCGCGCATTGGTGAACCCCCTTCGCCGACCACAGGGACGACTGCGCTGGCATATCAGGATGATGAGCCTCAATTCAGCCCCCCCTCAAGTCCGCAACCCGTTCGCGAATATCCAGACCTGGAGAATCTGGAGATCATCAATCGGGAAGGAAATCGTGGATTGATTTTGCTCGTGGATGACGAGGAACATCTGCTCTATATCGCCAGCCGCATGCTCGCCTCCGAAGGATTTGCCATCATTGTCTGTGAAGAGGTTTTTGAAGCACTCCACATCTACGAGACCGTGGGCAACTACATCGACCTGGTCGTCCTGGACTACTCCATGCCTGTCATGAATGGGGAAGACGTCTATTACGAGCTCACAGAGATCCGTAAGGACGCCAAGGTCGTCCTCAGCTCCGGGATTTTTGAGCAGGAAGTGATTTCCCGGCTCCTGAAGAAGGGGCTGCGCGCTTTTCTGCCCAAGCCATACAAAAAGGAAACGCTGATCCAGACGATTGTCGCTGCGATGGCAGAGAAAACGGAAAACGGCAAGACCGCCGCGGCCGGTTAAAGGCGATCAGCGAGCGGCCTTCATTTTTGAAGAAGCCGCGGACTCTTTTTTCAGCTTGGCCGGAGCCGCCGATTTTTTTGTCTTGGCCGAGCTGGATTTGGTTTCCGCAGAGGCAGGTGAAGGTTCGTCAATCTGAAGCAGGCTGCGCAGATATTTACCGGTGGTGCTTTGATCATTCTGTGCAACCGCCTCCGGGTTGCCCATGGCCACGACCTCGCCACCTCGCTCGCCACCATCCGGTCCCATATCGATGACCCAATCCGCGCATTTAATCATTTCCATATTGTGCTCAATCACGATGAGAGTATTGCCCGCAGTGCGGAGTTTCATGAGCGTTTCAAGCAATTTATGGATATCGGCGAAATGCAAACCGGTGGTGGGTTCATCCAGAATATAGACGGTGCGTCCGGTTGAGCTGCGCGCCAGTTCAGCCGCGATTTTCACCCGTTGCGCTTCACCGCCGGATAGGGTGTTGGCCGCCTGACCGAGCCGCAGGTAACCGAGTCCCACCTGCAGCAGCGCCTCCAGTTTTTCCGCGACCTGCGGAACACTGCGGAAAAAGGTGAAGGCCTCATCAATCGTCATATCGAGAACATCTGCGATATTTTTTCCTTTGAAGGTCACCTCGAGCGTTTCCCGATTGTAACGCGCACCACGGCACACCTCACAGGTCACAAAAACGTCCGCCAGAAATTGCATGTCGATCTTGATCATACCTTCACCCTGACAGGACTCACACCGGCCACCGCGGACATTGAAGCTGAACCTGCCCGGTCCATAGCCTCGCACCCGGCTCAGGGGAAGGCCGGCGAAAAGATCACGCACCGGGGCAAAGGCGCCGGTATAAGTCGCCGGATTCGAACGGGGCGACCGGCCGATTGGCGTCTGATCAATCACGATGACTTTATCGATCTCATTAATGCCAAGGATTTCGTCGTGATCACCCGGCTTATCTTTGGCCCGGTAAAAATAGCGCGCAAGGGCCCGATAGAGAATATCATTCACGAGGGTGGATTTGCCGCTGCCGGAAATCCCACTGACGCAGGTGAAACAGCCCAGAGGAAAGGAGACCTCAATGTTTTTCAGGTTATTCTCACGGGCGCCAACCACCGTCAGCCAGTTCCGTTCATAGTTCGTTGGTGGCATTGGGCGGCGCCGCTTTTTCGGGACTGGAATATTGAGTTTGCCGGATAAATACTGGCCGGTGAGCGAATTGGAATCCGCAATAATTTCATCGACCGCGCCCTGCGCCACGATGCGCCCTCCATGCGGACCAGCTCCAGGGCCCATATCGATCACATGATCTGCCGCGCGGATCGTTTCTTCATCATGCTCGACAACGATGACGGTGTTGCCGAGGTCACGCAGCCGTTTCATGGTCTCAATTAGCTGATCATTATCGCGTTTATGCAGGCCGATGCTCGGCTCATCCAGCACATACAACACGCCAGCCAGCCCGGAGCCAATCTGAGTGGCCAGACGGATACGCTGACTTTCTCCGCCCGAGAGCGTTCCACTTTCGCGGTCCAGGTTTAAATAGTCCAAGCCGACATTTCCGAGGAAAGCGAGACGCTGCCGAATTTCGCGTATGACCTCACCACAAATCACCTGGTGCTTTTTCTCCAGCTTCAGATTGTCAATAAACCGCCGGGCCTTTTCGATGGTGAGGTTACAGAACTCCTGAACGTTGAGCTGCGTATCATCTGTGTCTGACAGGGTGACCCCGAGAATCTCCGGTTTAAGCCGGGAACCTTTGCAGACTCCGCAGCGGCGGTCCGCCATGAAGCGGCGAATGTGTTTACGCGTGGCCTCACTTTGGGTCTCTTCGAAAAGCGTTTCCATCATGGGACGGATACCCGGAAAAGCACGCCGCACCGTTTGTTTTTCTCCATCCCGAACGATTGTGATTTCAATTTCTTCGCTCCCGCTGCCATTGAAGATCATCTCCTGCAGGTCAACATCCAGGTTGTCCCACGGTTCCTCGAGGGAGAAATCATAGGTCTTTGCCAGGGCCTCCAATTGCGCATCGAAAAGGGCCTGTAATTTCTTGTTCCCTTTATTCCAATTGCCCAGCGCACCTTCTTTGAGGGATTTTTTGGGATGAACAATCACCAGTTGAGGGTCGACAACCAGGACCTGTCCGAGACCATGACAATGAGGGCAGGCCCCCAGATGACTGTTGAAAGAAAAGTGCTTCGGCGTTAAGCGCGGCAGGGAGAATCCGGTATTCGGATTGCTGAAATCCGTGGAGAAACGGCTCAATTGCCAGACTTCTCGATCATCATCCGGTTTCTGAAAAAGTAATTCGAGTTTATTCTCACCCCACTTCAGTGCGATTTCCGTGGATTCAGCCAGTCGCCGGCGGGATTCGCTGGTGTCATCTTTCAGGACCAGCCGGTCCACCACTACCTCGATATTATGTTCCTTCGCCCGATCGATTCGAATGCGCTCATTTTCCCCGAGATCGTGAATTACTCCGTCAACACGCACCCGCGCGAATCCCTGCCGCCGGAGTTTTTCAATGACATCGCGAAACTCTCCCGTCTGGCCACGGATAATAGGTGCAAGCACAATGAGCCGGGACCCGACCGGTAACGTCATGATCTGGTCAACGATCTGATCAGCTGTTTGCCTCGTGATGGGTTCGCCGGTTTCCGGGTCGTGGGGCTGGCCGATGGAAGCATAGAGGAGCCGCAGATAGTCATAAATCTCCGTCGTCGTCGCAATGGTTGACCGTGGATTAGCCGCCGCCGTTCTTTGTTCGATTGCGATGGAGGGCGAAAGGCCCTCAATAAAGTCCACCTCGGGCTTCTGGAGCTGGTCAAGAAACTGCCGGGCGTAGGAAGACAGACTCTCCACGTAGCGCCGCTGGCCCTCAGCATAAAGCGTGTCGAAAGCGAGCGAACTTTTCCCGGATCCACTCAAGCCGGTGATGACCACAAACTGATGGCGGGGGATCTCGAGGGTGAGATTCTTTAGATTATGCTGACGCGCGCCAGCGATGCGGATGTAAGAATTATCCATTCACGAAAAGAGCGGAAACCACATGAATCGACCTGGGAGAAGACATTGGTCAGAACAGACCAACCAGACTTCTTCAACCCAGGTTACGGGTAAGCCTAAACCTTGGTTGAAATGGTGAGCAAAGGTCAAGAATGTTTATCAAACGGTAGGAAGCTGAGAACCAGCTATTCCAGAGGGGAGAAGTAGGGACGATGAGAAGGTAACACCCCAACTTTCAGGTATAGGTATAGGCAATTCTGCCTATGCCCCAATCCGCAGTCTACGCTGACTCTCTTTCACCAGAGAGACAAAATTGTGACAAATTTGAAAAAGAGCGTCATTTTGCCGCGGAGATTAGGAGAATCAGCGCGTTGACGCCCTGCCAGATTCCCGGCAACGTGAGGAGGCAAGCGACCGCTCCAGCCATGCATATTTCCAAAAAATCTCTCTATGCTCTGAAGGCCCTGGTCAGCATCTCCAACCAGAATGGCACCCGGCCAGTCCGGATCACGGAGCTTTCAGAGAGAGAAAGCATCCCGGTCAAGTTTCTCGAGCAGATCCTGCTCTCCCTGCGCAAGGCGGACATCCTGGCCAGCAAACGGGGCGTGGGTGGGGGCTATACCCTCCACCGTGAACCCGGGCAGATCACCGTGGGTGAAGTCATTCGTCTCATGGACGGCCCCATTATCGAGCTTCCGGAGGACACCGAGGCCAACAGTCCAATCCGCCTGTTCCTGAAGAAGCTTCAGCGTGATGTCTGCACCATTCTGGACTCGAGTACGATCCAGGACATCATCACCATGGGGCAGGATAAGAGTTCACTCTTCTTTGATATCTGAGGGCCCATCCTGGGACTGGCGGATCGCCCGCTGGATTTCATCTGCCTCAACCGCGGTGAATCGGGTCCAGCGGGTTATCAGCTGGTCCAGCTTCTCGCGCTGGTCATCATTCAGCGCCTGCCGGATCTCCGCCAAACCGGATCCTACCGTGTGGACCACCCGCGGCCGGTTCTCGTCCCGGATCGCCTGAAGCTCGTCCATGATCTCCTTCACGGCAGGCCGAACGTCTTCCTTTTGGGCATCACTGAGGTCCAGACGGCGCTCGAAGACTCCCATGATGCGCTGAGTGTGATGATCTGGACCAGCCTTCACTGCTTTCTCAAACCGGTCGAGCGCAACCCACAGGGTGCCGGCAACTCCCAGGATAAAGCCGAGCAAAAGCGCCAGCACTACGCTTAACGCGGAGAGCCAGCGATGGCGTTTGCGCCCGGGGTTCCGCGGGGGTGCTTCAGTTGAGGGATGTTCCGCCTGATTCATAGGAAGAGCCCTCCCACCGTAAGGGCATCTGTTAGCCCCGTCAGAAGAATTTCGGCGTCTTCCACCAGTTGCCAGGCACGCGAGGCCTGACCTAGCCCAACCAGAACGAATGCTCCAAGGACTGCGGGCTGCGCGAATCTTAGCCAGGCTGACCTGCCACGGACCCGCTGTTCTCTCAAGCGGGCGCAGAGCCGTGTCTCAAAGGCAAACTCGGCACGTGAGGTGTCTGGCCGCAGTTCTCGGGCTTGGGCAAAGAGCAGGGCTTCGGGTGAGCGTTCTTTCCCGTTATCTGATATTGATGAGGGTGATTGAGGCGTCTTCATGCTGATTTCTCCGCGGGTTGATGAGTTCCACTTTCCTCGCTGAGGATATCCCGCAGCCGCTTGCGTCCGCGAAAGGCCTCGATCTTGACCTTGCTTTCACTCCAGCCCGTCCGCTCCGCGGCTTCCCGGACGGAGCAACCTTCCAGCTCCAGGAGCGTGAGGCTGAGGCGTTGGTTGGCGGTCAGTGCTTGCATGGCATGATGAAGGATTTCCCGGGCTTCACGAGCGCGACGCTGACTCTCCGGCGCATCATCTGCCAACCGGTAGCCGATCTCGTCCAGCTCTGTCTGGACCGGGTGGTTCTTGCGTTTGCGCAGTAAATCGTAACAGCGATTCGTCGCGATGCGGCTGACCCAATGCTCGAAGGGCGCATCTCCGCGGAATTTCCCGAGCTTGCGGTAGGCTGCGAGGAAAACCTCCTGGCAAAGGTCCTCCAGCTCATGATGATCCCGCGCGAAATTCGAGGCGATGCCAAAGATGCGTTTCTTGTGGCGCCGGACCAGCTCGGCAAAAGCCTGCTCAGCAGCAGGTGGATAACCGTCCCGCTGAGCCTGGAGGACTTCCGCAATGAGGGCACGATCATCAGGTATTTGAGGCCCATCGCAGGTGGTGAGGGTTGAGGGTTCCGTGGCTT
Source organism: uncultured Verrucomicrobiales bacterium (assembly GCA_964622095.1). Taxonomy (GTDB): domain Bacteria; phylum Verrucomicrobiota; class Verrucomicrobiia; order Verrucomicrobiales; family CAZUPP01; genus CAZUPP01. Next base: position 43,420 of record CAZUPP010000016.1, on the reverse strand, counting down.
CCATGAGTGAGCGCGGGGTTGGGAATAACCCCCCCGGGGGTTCTTTAAGGTTACCGCCGGGTGCTTCCTGTCAGGTGGCGATCCAGTTAAAAATAAAATCCACGACCAGATCGACCCGTTTTTCGCGCTTGGCTTCCAGCTTCTCAAGCTTGGCAAGCTGCTCGGCGTCCATTGCGGAAGTGACCTGCTGGTAGATCACGGACAGCTTGATCGCGGCCTGTGTTTGCGTGGGCAACTGCGCCGCGACTTGAGCGCGGATGGCTTCTTCGTCCGGCTGATCGGCGCGCACGAGGTCCTTGATCGCACGCCGGCCTTCCACCAGATCGTTGAGCAGTGGTTTGATCTGGGTCTCGTTATTCAGGACCACGGCGCGGATCTGTTCGCGTTGTTGATCCGTCAGTTTCAGTTTCTTGATCGCGTTGTTCCGGCGGTCTTTGATCTTGGCGAAGTAGCCATTAGCGTCTTCCTCGACCGTTTGTTCGAGCGAGCGCCAGTCCGTTTCAAGCCAGGTATCGACCATGCCTTCGATCATGACCTCGCGTTCCTGGAAGGCGGTCTTCTGCTCTTCAGTGAAGATCGGCTGCAGATCAGCGACAATGGCCGACCGGAGAACGGCCAGTTCGGCTTGAGTCGCATTGGCAGCGGCCACCGCCGCCTTGATTTGCTGGCTGTTGGCCGGGCCTTCCTGCACCGCATCCCGCACGACACGGAGCTGAGCGATACCTTGCCGGACGAGGGGCTCCAACGTGGGCAGGTATGACTCCAGCACGGCATCGACTTGATCGCGTTGCTCGCTGGTCAGGCTGCGTTTGAACTCCCTCATTTCCTTGGCATAAGAGGAATCCCCATTGCCCAGGATGCGTGGACCATTCGGTTGGGCCCAGATTGAGGTGAGGGTGATCCCGGTCGCGCCGAGGACGACGGCGGCGCCAAGTATGGTCAGTCCGCCCTTGATGAATCTTAGAATGCTCATAACATTTCAGTGTTGTTGTTGTTATTGCTGGTGATGGGGCGGGTGTTGTCTGTGCTTATGCACCCGCCTCATTTCCCACAGACGCAGCAGGCCGGTGACTGGTTACTCCGTCACTCAATCGGCCGGTGTGAACTGTGCGAACCGTGCGGCCAGCAGCCCCGTCAACGTCATCTGGACGGGGGCATAGAGCAGGATGGGGGCGAGAATGAGCCCGGCCTCAGGCCCGGAACCAAAGGCGATGGCAATAAGGGGTGCGCCCATAGCCAGGGTTTTATTTGACCCACAGATGGCCGCCGCGATGCGGTCGCCACGGTCCAGACGCAGTCCCGGAACCGCGGTCGCCGCCCACCAGGCTCCCCAGAAAATGATCAGGTAAAGGCCAAGGGACACCAGCACCAGAAGGGCGATGGTTCCCGGCGGGATCATCAGACCGGAGGCAAAGCTTTTGCCCAGGACAATACACAGGATGAGCAGGATGCAGATCTGACTGGCGTGGCTGAGGCGTTTGCTCACGGGCTGAGAAGGACGGGCTCCCAAGCCGCGGAGGACCTGGCCAGCGGCCAATGGGAGAACCACAAGGACCACCAGTTTGCCGACCACTTCGGCCAGATCAATCTGGCTGGTGCGGCCCAGGAGAAGGATTAAAAGAAACGGGGTAAGGAAAACGCCAAGCAGATTTCCCAGGACCGCATTGATCAGGGCGGTTGCGTCATTACCTCCCGCCACCCGGGTAAAGGCCACGCACGAGGTGATGGTGGTTGGAAGGCAACACATCACCAGCACCCCGGCCTTGATCGCAGTCTGCACGCTCAACAGATCCAGGAACTGGACCACCACAACGCCGGCCAGAGGGAAGATGATAAATGAGAAGATCTGAATCAGGCTATGGGCACGGGCGTTGCGCAACGCCTTCCCCAAGACATGCAGGGGAATGAGGAGGCCACTGAAAATGAAGATCAGGACGATGGCCCCATTCCGCACGACCAGAAGCCAGGAAGCGTTGCCGGCGATGAAGTCCCGCGCCAGCCAGGCCACCATCACGGTTACGGCCAGTGAGATCAGGAACCACGACTTGATCAGGCGTTGAAGTATTCCTGGCTCTTGAGGCACGGCGTGTAGCGCTTTGAGTTCGCAGAAAGGGAGTTGAACCGGTAGAGTGGCACCAAATGCGTCTGCCCGGGCAAGAAAACTTCAATCGGAAATCTGATGGGCTGAATGCTTTCACTCTCGTGGAATTACTGGCCGTCCTCGCGATTCTGAGCGCGATTCTCGGTTTAACGGCCATCTGGATGGTACGCAATCCAAGCGGCCATGCGGGACTGAATCAGCAGGCAACCCTGCTTACGAAAAAGCTCGCCGCCTGGCGCGCTCAAGCCGTTTCCGGCGGAAAGCCCATCGTGATTGCGTATGCCAACCCAGTTAAGCAGGGAACGGAGGATCAACTGGTGTTTATAGGGCTTCAACCGGCGCAGCTAATCTCCGGAGACCGTGTTGATTTTGCCGCTTTGGTTAGTGATGGCAGCAAATGGCGCGAAGCCGGCAATCCATTCCGGTTGCGGGAAGTGGAAATTCGTGAAGTGACATCCGCTGAAACATTAGCCCTCAACCGTGATGTGGGAGGGCAGCTTAGGTCACTAAAGATCATCGGCTTGATCGCACCTGACGGCATTTGGCGTCTTTACGATTCGTCAGCGGAAACTGTCTCCGAAGGACAGGGGCCCTTTCGCCCGGCGGCGAACATCACGATTGAGATGAGGTCAACGATCAAACCTCGCCCTCCGGTGACGGTGAGGATTGATTCAGCAGGAAATCCTACAGCGCAGGATCCAGGCGAGCCCTGATCCGTTCAGGGTCTTGGCGGAGATCAAGGATTGCCGCAACAACAATTCTCGTTAGATATACTCGATAGAAAACAGCAAACGGATACCTCAGAACCTTCATCTTGCAGAACTCATTGTAAAAAATGGGAGCCATTGCGGGAAATTGCTTGATTCGCGAAAAGACCTCCTCAAGACACATGATAAAATCATGGCCTAACCCGGCTGACTCCTCTTCGTAATAAGCACATGCTTCAATGGCATCGGAATCGGCCGACCAGAGAATGATAAATTCCATTTTCTTCAGGAAATCTTCTGAAGAATCCTTCGCTTCGTTTCTTCCCAAGTCGTGAATTGAGACGGATTCTTCTCATATTCTGCAATCCGTCTATTTAGCTCCGCCAGCAAATCTGGTCTTATCGCTTGGGCATCCTGCTCTTCCATTGACTGGCCGAGAGTCGCATAGAGTTCAGCTTTCTCTTTGTTGGAGAGGGAGGCGAGTTGGGGGTATTTCTCAGCGAAGGACATCCTGAGGGTGATACATCGCAGCGAACGAGGTGGCAAGGGTTTCATGGAAAACGCCTTCTCGTTTTTGAGAAAACACTGCGATGATCTCGCAGGTTTGACGGGAAGATGAGGGAAGATGAGGGAAAGGGAGCGGAGCGGCGGGCTTGGCGCGACATATGCTCTTCAGAAACGTCATAATTCCCATACTTGGTCCAGACGTTGAGGAAGAGAGACTTCCAAAGGCTTCTGGATACGAAGCAAGAGAAATCAACTGCACATTGCAATGCTTCACCAGTGCACTTTGCACGATTATTCCCCAAACAGAAGCAGCAAGTGAAACACGGCCATGAAACGCATTCCCCACACCTCCATCCTTCCGCTCTGCTTTCTCTCCGCCTTCATCGCAGTGAGCATCCTCACACCATTTGAGCGCGTCGAAGCGATCAGCAACTCCTGGCACTCCAGCCTGGAAGAAATCAGTGGTGACGAATACTGGTCGACAATCCGATCCGAGGGCAAAGTCCTGATCATCTTCTTCACCGGAAAATACTGCGCACCCTGTCGGAAGCTTGATGCCAATCTGACCACCCTCCAGCGTCGCATGCCGAATCTGGTGCGAGTTGTGCGGGTGGAAGTTCACCGCAATCCACAGCTCAATAAGGCTCGAGGGGTTAAGGCCATCCCCCTCATTGAAGTCTACAAAAACGGCCGGCTGCAGAAGAGCATTCAGGGAAACCGCTCAGCCGATTCACTGGCCAAAATGGTCGACCGTTATTCAAGCTAGAACATCGGGCGGACGAGCGAAGCACACAGTGTCATCACGCGGCTTTCGGCTCAGGACCGGGGCTTGGGCCAAAACGGATGATTTCCTCAATCAGACTGCTGATTCCGACGAGGAGAAAGCCGCAGGTGTAAATAATGAGGAAGGGCAGGGCAAAGTAGAGCCCGTTCATTACGTATGAAACAACGGCGGCCAGACAGAGCAGGCCCAAACCGATCTCCAGAACCGGACTGGTGAGGGAGCGTGCCACGTTGTAGTTCTTCCGCCGCCGCGCGTCATTTCCCTTCTTCGGTGTGCGCACAAAATTACTCTTTACCCCGGCTACCGCTTCCAGCACCGCCCGGGTATTGGAGACGGCGACACCGACACCAACACTCATCAGGACCGGTAATAGGACGATGCGCTTCGTCCAGTTTTCCGCGTAAAGCAGACGCTGGCTGGCAAAATACATCGTGTTTGGTCCCAGAGCCGCGAAAAGGATGAGCAGGCCAGAAATGACAAGGAACCAGTCCGTAAAGGGAAGGTCGACGAAGATCTGTGCAGGCAGGGCAAAGACGGCCATCATGACCATCATGGGATGAATGGAATACTGGGTGAGATGCATCCACGCCTGAAGCTTCACGAGCCAGGACCGGTTCGAGCGCAGGACCCGCGGAAAAATCTTCATGGCCGTCTGGATAGAGCCCTTGGCCCAGCGGAATTGCTGACTCTTGAAGTCCCGGAAATTTGACGGGAGCTCTGAGGGAACGGCCAGATCTGGCTCATAGTGCAGTTTCCATCCGGCCAGTTGCGCGCGGTAGGAGAGATCCATGTCTTCGGTCAGCGTATCGGCTTCCCAGCCGCCTGCTTCAATGATCGCCTGTTTTCGCCACAGACCCGCCGTGCCGTTAAAGTTCATGAAAAGATGTCCGTAAGCGCGGGCCAATTGCTCGACCGCGAAGTGTCCATCGATACCCACCGCCTGTGAACCAGTGAGGAAGGAATCCTCCGCGTTCAGATGCGTCCACCTACCCTGGATGAGGCCAGTGTCCGGGCGCCGCATCAGCTCAGGCACGGCGATCTCCAGGAATTCCGGTTGCGGCACAAAGTCACTGTCAAAGATCGCGATGAACTCGCCACGGCAGACCTTCATGCCCTCCTGCAGGGCGCCCGCCTTGTACCCCTGCCGGTCTTCGCGGCGGAAGACCTTGATATCAAGCCCGGGCTGCTCACGCTGAATGGCCGCGACGACCTCATCGATCAGGTCTCTGGATTCATCCGTGGAATCATCAAGCACCTGAACTTCGTGTTTGCCCTGCGGGTAGGACATCGCCGCGACGGCACGGATAACCCGCTCTGAAACATTGTACTCATTGTAAAGCGGGATCTGGGTGGTGACCACCGGCCAATCTTCGCGTGGAGGCGCGGGGAGCGGGAGCGCTTCGGCCTTGTCCAACGGCTCGCCACTTTTGCGCCGCTTTTGCCAGTGCCAGAGGGAAATGCCCAGCAACACGTAGCAGTTGAGCCCGTAAATGAGGAGCCCCACCACGGCGGTGGCATAAAGAAAGAGGATGGCGGCAGACCAGAAAGTCATGTCAGGGATCGGTCGGTTAAGCGGCGTTCAAGGGGAGCGGATCGCCCGGAGCCCTTTCCCACACCCGCTCTGCGCGATGAGTTATCAGGAGCGCAGGTTCAATGCAACCGTCGATGAAAACCTGTGGTCAGCGGGGATACCATAACGCCGGAGCCTTTCGGGCAATTCTTGGGTTTTCTCCGTGACAACCGGCCTCCCGATTTGTCATACAGGCGGGGAATGGGGGTTAAGACTGATACTGATTTAACAATCGGAATTCTATGCTGAAGTGTTTTCTTCTTTTTGGGGGATTACTGGCGGTTGTGCTGCTGGGTGTGGACAAGTTTGCTGACTTTTTCCAGCAGGAAATGGGGTTGAAAAAGGACAGCGTTGAATCCGACCGTGAGGAGGGTGAGTCTGCGATTGATCGTCTGCTGAAATTCGATAGACCAGGCAAGGGACCGGCAGCGCCGCAGTTTTTTGCGGAAGAGCTGGGAGAGATTGCGCTTGAACTGTTCGAACTGCCCGAGATGCCACCGGTTGATTCCGAATCGCTGGACGAGGAACAATTGGGAGAGGTCACCGCCAATAGCATCAAGGCAGACATGACCACCCGCCTGTTCGAGGTGCGTAATCGAATCACAGAGGCGATTAATTCCCGCGCCTGTTCCAGAAAGCTTGGGGAGGCCTATCTGTCCTTTGCCCAAGAACTCACGGCTGTGAATGAAAAGAACAAAGAGTTGGCTCAAAAGGTCCTTCATCAAATGCGGAATATTTCCGCTCTGCGATCCGAACGGATCCTGGAGCGCAATCGGGTGGCAAATGAATGGCAGCAGTTTCTGAAGACAGAACGACCGCGCTTACAGGCGGACTACCGCAAGCTCATGGAGCTTGAAAAGGAAGCGCAGGGCTAACAAAATCCCTTGCAGCACGTCTGGCTGATGTTACCGGTTTTCTCTGGCTCGGGATTAATCTTACGCCGGCCGGTGAGACGAGCCAAGGCTCGGCCCATTTTTGCGGGTGTAGCTCAGTGGTAGAGCACTTCCTTGCCAAGGAAGATGTCGCGAGTTCGAATCTCGTCACCCGCTCCACTCCCCTTCGCGGCCTGTACGGGGCAGCTCCGGTTTCCGTTTAAGAGGGCTTAGATTCTCCTCTCGAACAAGCTTGGCGCATTACCCGTCATAATGGTTCTGAACGCTCCATTGAAGCCGACTGATTCTTGTCCGGCCCCAGCATGAACCAGCCAAGCGCAACTTCACTTTCCGACCCGGGTTCTCGGGGGACGACGGAGAACTCTCCAGAGCCTGAGGAGCTGAAAGGTCCGTCAGCCGAGGGAGCCGATCCGGCACAAAGGGGCGGTGACCGTAAGGCTGCACGGTCTGTCGCGTGGCGCCTTCTGCGCTGGTCTGCCATTGGCGTAGGAGGAGGTGTCCTGATGGCTGTCCTGATCATTCTGGTGGTTGATTTCTGGATTCACCAAGTCACCCGGACATCGATCTACGAGAAGATCGACCATGTGCCTGAACGCGAAGTCGGACTCGTTTTGGGCACCAGTCCAAAGGTCAGCACGGGTGAGAACAATCTTCACTTTCAACGCCGGGTAGATGCCGCCGCGGAGCTTTACCATGCTGGCAAAGTGAAGCGCCTTTTGCTGAGCGGTTCCAACCCTTCCCTGAACTACAATGAGCCGCTGGCAATGTATCAGGCGCTTGAGAGGCGTGGCGTATCAAAAGAGGACATGACGCTGGACTTTGCCGGCTATCGCACCCTGGATTCCGTTGTGCGGGCAAAAAAGGTCTTTGGTCTGGGAACCTGCACGCTCATCACGGACAAATTCCACACCTACCGGGGCGTTTTTCTGGCACGGCATCATGGCCTGGAAGCGATTGCTTTTGCCGCGGAAGACATTCCCCTGAAGTTCTCTCTGCGCAGCAAGGCACGGGAAAAGCTGGCTAATCTCAAGGCGGTCCTCGATATCTACGTGCTGGACACGCCGCCTCGCTTTTTGGGGGACCCCGAGCCGATGCGGGGTGAAGAAAAAGGATCGATCCGTCCAGCCAGCGAGCTCCCCATCCGGAATTACGGAGAATAGAACTGATGTCATTCCTAAGGAAACAGGACGGTGACCCGAGCGACGAGGAGCCGGTGGCCAGCCCCAAAGTCGCGGGATTCGGAAAGATTCTCATCATCCAGAAGCGTGAGAATGCTCTCCCGGGACGCGAGAATGAGGTCGTCCTGACGTTTGATGACGGACCGACCCGGATCCACAACACCACGGCACGAATTCTCGACGTGCTGGCAGAGCGCCAGGTGAAAGCCGCCTTCTGCGTGGTCGGCCGTCACGTGGAGGCTAATCCAAACCTGACCCGGCGGATTTACGAGGAAGGTCACCTGCTAGTCAACCACACGCAGGAGCACCGGCTTCTCTGGCTGCGCCGGAAAGCGGTGATCACCGAAGAGATCGACCGGTGTGATGCCGCCATCGCGGAAGCCATCGGAGTGCCTGCCTTTCAGTGCCGCGCCTTTCGCCCTCCGGCTGGAGTGATCACCAAGGCGCTTCGCGAGACCCTGGATGAACGCGGCGTGGCGCTTATCCCGATCACCTATTTTTCCTATGACACCCTTTATGGGCCGGACAACTTTTCCACCATTGTTGAGCGTACCCTGAAGAATGCACGGCTGCACCGGGGAGGCGTTTACGTGCTGCATGACCTGCGTTTCCGCTCCTGGAGTGAAGCCCCTGGATTGGAAAATGATTCCCGCTCAGGCGCGAATCGCGCCTGGGTGCCGCAGGCCACGGCGGAGATCATTGATACCCTGAGGGGAGACGGATTCCGGTTTCCCGATCCAGCAGAAGTTTTTCTGCCGGAGGAAGCCGACAAGGAATCAACGACGCCGGCCGGTCTGGATAAGATTCAGCTCCGTCAGACCGCCTGAACTGATACCGCCTTGAGATGCGCGGTCCCGCAGGATAGGATTGCCCTGAATGGACTTGCTCCGGCACAAGCTGGTAGATTCAATCAGGAGGCGTCTCAGCATCTTTCGCCCGGGTCACACCGATGGCTTGCGCCTCGTCAATGGAGCGTTTGACGATTTGCCTGGCTTGGAGCTGGACCGCTTTGGTGATCACTGGCTGCTCTCCACGCGGGATGTTCCTCTTGAAGAGTCTCTACGCAAAACCATCCAGGCCGTGGCCTGTGAAGAGGGCGCGCAGAGTCTCTGGTGGAAGAGGCTGGCAGAGGACAACCGCGAGAGCAGTCCCATCCCTATCTGGGAACAACCGCAGTCCCCCACCCCAGAAGAGTTCCCGGTGCATGAGAACGGCTTGCGGTTTCTGGCCAGTTTTCGCTCGGGCTACTCCCAGGGAATCTTTCTGGATCAAAGAGACAACCGACAGCGACTGCGTGAAGAATTCGCGCCCGGAAAACGCGTCCTGAACACCTTTGCCTACACCTGCACCTTTTCCGTAACGGCCGCGGCAGGAGGCGCGAAAGAGACCTGCAGTCTGGATCTGTCCAAGCCTTATCTGAAATGGGGAGAATCTAATTTCATGGCGAACGGTTTCGATCCTGTGCAGCCGGAGCACGACTTTATTTTTGGCGACGTCTTTGACTGGATGAAAAGGCTCGCCGGGCGCGGACGTGAATTTGAGGTGATCATTCTTGATCCGCCCAGTTTTTCGCGAAACAAACGCGGCAAAGTATTCAGGGTGGAACAGCATTATGATCAGCTTGTAACGCTTGCCGAAGGATTACTCCCATCTTCTGGAGGGCACCTGCTCTGCTGCACAAATTTAAGGAAGCTTCCGGACCGGCGCTTTACGGAGTTGATCAGAAAAGGGATTGCCAAGAGGGTAAGGCTTTCTCAGACTGAAATGCCGCCGGATTTTCAGGGGGACAACTACCTGAAGTCCATCTGGGTCGAGGTATAACTTACCTTCCGCCCGGACTTAAACACTCCTGAAATATAATTTGCACGCCCATGTCTTCTGAATCCGTTTCGAGCCCGCCCCGCCCGAACATCCTTTACATCCATTCTCACGATACCGGCCGCTATATTCAGCCCTATGGATACGCCGTGCCGACGCCGAACCTGCAGAAGCTGGCGGAGGAAGGAGTGCTTTTTCGCCAGGCTTACTGTGCCAATCCAACCTGCTCACCCAGCCGCGCGGCGCTCCTGACCGGCCAGGCAGCGCACAGCAGCGGCATGTTTGGGCTGGCTCATCGTGGGTGGGCCCTGTCCGATTACAGCCAGCATATCATTCACACCCTCCACGCGCAGGGTTATACTTCCGCGCTCGCCGGGGTGCAGCATATCGCCAATCACGATGCAGGTGAGCCATGGAAGACGATCGGCTACCATCAACATCTGGGCGACCCAGGTGAAGCTCACGAACGAGCGGCAGATTTTCTCCGGAACCCCCCGCAAAAACCATTTTTCCTGGCGGTGGGTTTTGGTCAGACCCACCGTGAATTTCCGGATTTACCTGATGATGAACTTGCCCGCTACGTCAAGGTTCCCGATCCCCTCCCGGATACACCAGAAGTGCGAAAGGATATGGCGGAGTATATTCTGTGCGCGCAGGATCTGGACGCGAGAATGGGCGCTGTTTTCCAGGCACTGGATGAATCCCCGCAACTTCGTGAAAATACTCTGATTATCTGCACGACGGATCACGGTTTGGCCTTTCCGTTCATGAAGTGCAATCTTAACGACAGTGGTATTGGCATTATGCTGCTGATGCGCGGACCGGGAGGATTTGAGGGAGGAAAAGTCTCCGATGCCCTGGTAAGCCACATTGATATTTTCCCGACAATCTGTGATTTGCTGCGGATTTCCGTCCCGCACTGGGTCCAGGGCAAAAGCATCCTGCCCCTCATGCTTGGCGAGAAAAGGGCCGTCAACGAACAGATTTTCGCTGAAGTAAACTATCACGCAGCTTATGAACCGCAGCGTTGTATCCGCACGGACAGATATAAATTGATCCGCCGTTATGACACTCGGGAAAGACCGATTCTCCCGAATTGTGACAACGGCTTTTCCAAACTATTTCTTTATGAGAACGGTTGGCTGGATCAACCCCGGCCGCAGGAGATGCTCTATGATCTTTATTTCGATCCGAATGAGAAAGATAACCGGATTGACGATCCGCAACTATCTGATGTGAAGACAGATTTGCAGACGCGGCTCGACTACTGGATGCGGGAAACCAACGATCCGCTTTTCCACGATGGCAAATTACCGGAAGCCCCGCCCGAAATGGTAACCGACCCGGATGCGCTTGCGCCTCGGGGCAAAAGTCTCAGTCCGAAAGGCCGTTGAGGTCAGATCAGGCCTCGATATTATCAAGGAGACGCACAGGCCCGAGGTGGATCGCGCCGAGGATAACGCAGGGACCGGTCACTTTTTCCAGTGGCTCCAAAGACTCCCGGTCGGCCGCCACAAAATAGTCAAGCCGAGGCCTTGAATATCGTCCTACCACGGTTCGTGCGATTTCCTGTATTTCTTCCTGAGCCGGGCTGGATTTTTCCTGACAATAAATTCTTTCGCGTGCGGCGGTAAGTGCCTCACGCAGGCAGAGCGCTTCCTGTCTTTCCGCTTCATTCAGGTAAATGTTCCGTGAACTAAGCGCCAGCCCATCAGCTTCCCGTACGGTTTCACCCGCAATTAATTCTACCGGCACATTTAAGTCACGCACCATTCGCCGAATAACCGCCAGTTGCTGGTAATCTTTTTTCCCAAAAACGGCCGCGCGCGGCTGGATAAGATTAAACAGCTTTAAAACGATCGTGCACACGCCCCTAAAATGTCCCGGGCGTGAACTTCCTTCCAGTGCGAGGGATAAACCTGTTTCATCCACAAAAACGGTACTGGCTTCCGGCGTTAACTCCGCGGGGTCCGGCACGAAGACTGCCTGCGCCCCTTCCGCTTCGCAGAGCTTCAGGTCGCGCTCGAGCGGCCGGGGATATTTTCCCAGATCTTCATGTGCGCCAAATTGCAGGGGATTGACAAAGATACTGACCACAACCAAGCCAGCCTCTCCTCGGGAAGCCTGTTGCCGGGCAATTCGCACGAGAGACAGATGCCCTTCGTGAAGCGCTCCCATCGTTGGCACGAAATAGACACTGGCCTCTGCGGGCAGCGCAGAGCGCCACTGCTGGATGTCCGCCAGACTGCGTAAAATTTTCACGGCCTAAAACCGGCGGAAAGCGAGGAAAAGAAGGAGCACGCCACCGGCCATCAGCCCGATGCCAAGGGCGGCGGGTGATATCGCCGGCGGGGTAGATTGCATTGAACCGGTCTGGTCTGCCATCGCTTCCCCCCAGCTCTCCGTCGTGACGGTTCCCGCCAGGATAATCCCGCCCGCGATCAGCAAAACCGCAATTACCAAGTAGGCCCACTTAACCTTTTTCACAGAGGCAGATTAACCATGCGGGGCCTGTCCCTCAAGAGAGAACGCTCAGTAGAGGTCGGAGCTGAGCACACTGGTCTGCTCACGGCTGCCAAGGATCTCCGCCTGATCAATGACCCGCCTTTCATCCTCATCAAAACGGTAGGCATGACAGCTTGGACAGACGGAAGCCTTGCGGGTCACGATCGACTCGCAACCTTCGCAAACCTTGTAGGCCTGCGGGTTGTTCTTGATCTTCATCGCCCGCTTGGACCGCTCCTGGATTGAATCACCCATATGCGTAAAGACTCTTCGCGGCACGCGCCGTGGTGAGATGCTCTATTCCTTGATACAGCTTAGGCTGGACCAAGGGCTTACGCAACCCGCCAGAGTGCCGCCTGACGGTTTGGCTTTGCATCGGGGGATGGAACTTGTCACCTTCCGCACATCCGGATTCATGGTGAAGCTGGTCTCGCTTCAACATGAACAGGACCGGCAGGAGTCAAAGAAAGCTGGACATGAAGAGCACAGGAAATCTTCTCATCACGGCCATGATTTTCAGCTTCTGGGCAGCACAGCCATGCCGCCTGATTTCCGCCCCGCCTGAGAAGGCGGCGCAATCATTTTGGCAGGCTCTTGAAGAAGCGTCCGGACACACCGCTGCCACTGTGCAGGCGACCGCTCCTTCGGAAACCGCTCTGGGCAAGAGCGTGGAACAGGGACTGCAGAAAAGCGCTCCCTTCTTTGAAGGTCCGGTCCGAATCACCACGGAAAAGAGAGAAGCCGGTTACCAGATGGTGCAGGTATTTTCCGAGGCTCCCACGGAGAGGCGCAGCTTCACCGGTTACTATCGCTACCTTCCTGAGGCGGGAGGTTGGAGATTAATCAGTCTGCGGGAAGAATCGGACGCCCGGGAGTATGAGAGAAAAGATATACCATGGGGGCTGCGGGATCACACCCATTTGAATGTGTCCGCGCAGCAGGTCTTTTTTCCTCCACCACTTGAGAAAGCACGTGCTCTCCAGACGGCGCTGGGCGAAGAATTGACGCTGGTGCCCCGGCTCGAGGCGAGGGTAGCCTACCTTGATCCGGTGACTCAGAAAACCGGAGAAACATCCCGCCTGACCATCGTCGCACCTGGCCTGGGATTTTCCGATACCCAGGAAATCGTCGCGCTCGCATCAGCCTGGCTGGAGAAGGAGAATTGGAATGAACTCCCCTCGCGGAGGCAGAACGCGGTGGGAGGTCAGCGTCTCACCTTCGCGCGAGGACCGGAATTCATTGACCTCGATATTCTCTGGAGTGTCCGCAACGGCGAACAGGCGATGATCCCGGAAGGCAGAGATCCTGGTCTGGACCGGTTCATTCCGCGGACCCTCGTGCTGTATACTATCGAAATCTATTATGGACTCGTCAAAAACGTAAATGCCCAGCGTGCGATGCGCGGAGACGAACAGAACCTTCTCTCCATTCTCAAACTACCGGAAGTGCCCGTCACAGATTGTCTGGAACCAGACGCGGAAGATGCAGATTCTCCAGAAAGCTGATTTGGTGGCTGGGTGGACGTTAGGCTTTGACTGGAGCAAGAGGATCTTTCTTCCATGATTCACCTCTACGTCTGTGGGAAGTTATACCGCGGGAGGACACGCGATCACCAGTTTAAGGGTGATATAGTCATTCACCAGATGCATCCCCAGGTTCTTAAAGAACTTTCCCGATCCATAGTAAACATTCCAGCGTGTCCGGTCGATCTCGAGGGTGGCTTGCGCGGCCCAGATATTGTCCATGCTGATTCCGATGACCGCCTCGAATTCAATCGCCTCGGTGATTCCTTTCATCGTCAGATTACCTTTTATTCTCGCGTTCGGTTCACCGGGACTATCCACGGTGAGAAGTTCCGCTTCCTGCAAGCTGAAGACAGCGGTAGGATACCGTTCTACATCAAAGAAATCGGGGTCCTTCAGATGTGCGATTAACACCTGATTCAAGTCGGGATCAGAAATATCTTCATTTGCCATCGATGTCATATCGACAATGAATTCACCTCGCTTCAGATCGCCCCCATCGATTTCCACTTCACCACCTACCAGCCGCAAGGTGCCATAATGGTTTGATAGGATGTTTCTGCCGAACCAGTGAATAATGCTGCGCTCCGGGTCGACGGCACGCTTTTCGTAGCCCGCCGGGAAATCGGTTGTTTGCACCTCCGCGGGTAAGGCACCCGTCCCCTCCACCGTGCCGCCATTTCTTTTCCAGTCCCTTAATCCTGCTTCATAATTGGTGACGGAATCGTAACCGGCTGCGATCAGTTTTTCCGCGGCCAGGGCGGATGCTCTGGAGTCATCTCCGGTGCCATAAACGATCACGGGCGTATTCAGGCTGGGAATGACCTTCGCCGCCTGATCCAGGAACGTCATTTCATAAACGCAGGCATTGCCCGAGGCCGGTATTTTTTCTGCTTCAAAATAGGCGGACGGCAAGATATGAAGCAAAATGGTCTCGTCCGGGCTTTGTTTGAGTTTGTCAGCAAGGGTTCTGGTATCGATCGTGGGTATGTTCATAGTAGAAATGCAGTCAGGTTTTGGTGGAAAGTTCTTCGGTGGGATGCGTCTCCAGAAGCCGAACGCGGCGGTTAATCAACGGAAGCAAAATCGTTACCTTGGTGCCTTCCTTTTCGATGCTCTCAATTGCGATCTCCCCGCCCTGCTCACGAACAATCCGTCGGACGATAAGCAGGCCCAGACCAGTTCCGGCGGGTTTTGTGGTAAAAAAAGGATTGAAGATCTTGCTCATCACTTCCGCGGAAATGCCGCCGCCGCTATCCTGGAAACTCACTTTCACATGCTCATCATCCATGTCGGAGCGGATGATCAGTTCGCCTCCATCCTTCATCGCCTGGCTGCTGTTCCGAATGAGATTGTAGAACGCCTGCTTCAGTTGGTCCCGGTCAGCGAGGATATGCGGTAAATCTTCACGTAATTCGCGAATAACCGAAATTCCACGATCGCGCAATTCTTCGAGCAGGAATGAGGCGCTCTCTTCGAGGACTTCGTTAATTGATTCTTTCTCCAGCTTGGGTTCGCTCGGCCGGACGGCGCTAAGGAACTGGGTGATGATGTGATGTAACCGGCTGACCTCCGCTTTGGAGACATCCAGTAATTCCTGCAGATCATCCCGCACTCCAGCATTGGAGAGTTTACGCACCTTTCGCTCCATCAATTGCAGATGAATATGCAGGGAGTTAAGCGGATTACCGATTTCATGGGCTACTCCGGCAGCCAGCATGGTCAGGGCGGAAAGCTGTTCGCTTTCAATCATCCGCTCGGCGGATTTTCTCTCCTCTGTCACATCGCGAATAACCATGGCATAACCCGCAATTTCTTCATCATGCCCCGGGGTGGTATCCTCTGAGGAATGACTGCTGTCTCCCCGAGGGCGAAGCGGCAAGACATAGAAATTCAGAAACCGGTTCTCTG
This sequence comes from uncultured Verrucomicrobiales bacterium, assembly GCA_964622095.1. Classification (GTDB taxonomy): domain Bacteria; phylum Verrucomicrobiota; class Verrucomicrobiia; order Verrucomicrobiales; family CAZUPP01; genus CAZUPP01. The sequence goes on along the minus strand of CAZUPP010000016.1, from coordinate 27,923 downwards.
GATAATAGACCTCCAAATCCCGGCTGACGACCTTGTCACTGCTCGTCAGGGCATGCCAATCAACTCCCGCTAGTCGCTGGGAGATTTTATGACCGCGGACACTGTCGGCTTTGATTCCGAACATGCCGCAGGCGGCCGGATTAACATAATCGATCAAACCCTCCGGCGAAGTCACAATAACACCCTCCTGAAGGGCGTCGAAAATAGTCTCAAGCAGGCCGGCTTCCTGAGCCAAACGAACAAAGAGCTGTTGTAATTCCGAAGAATCAACCCGCTCGATTCGATCGATCAGCTTATGGATAAAGGAGGAGCGCATCTCCCTATGGTCCCAGAAAAGCTCCAGATTTCCAGCCGCGGTAAAGAAAATCCAAGAAGCGCGAGTCTCAGGCGAGGCCCTTGTCCGAGAGCACGGCAGATACCGTGCGCCATTGACTCATTCCCAGGGTCCAGGTGAACTCATTCGGATCGAGTTCACCGGCCAACACCTGCCGATTGAGATCTTCAATCGGGAATGGCCCGTAAGGCTGGCCGTTCTCTACCAGGAAATAATCTCCCGGAACCGCCTCCCGCTGGGGTTCTGATTCGTGGGTCTGTGGGCGAGACCGGGTTGGGGAAGCACTTGGCTGAGGCTGGGGGGCGCGGTCACCTTCGGCCGGGTTTGGCTGCTGAGATGCGGTGCGACGTGAGAGCGCCATGAGACGCTCCGTGATGTTGCTTGTGATTCGCCGTTCCCGTCTTCCGCCGGACTCCGTTGGTTCGCCGGGTGGAGCGGAAAGCTCTTCCCGGCTGCGCTTACGGAAGGGAGCGGGTGGTCCGTCTCCATCACCTGCCCCAGGAACAGGCGCGACGGATTCGTGCGGCGAGGCTTCCTCCGCATCAGACGCCCCGTAGCTTCCTGCGTTTTCTGTTCGAGAAGTTTGCTCCTCGTAGCGCGCCTGGCCGCTCCATCCAAAGGTAATCGCTGGAGAACCGGCGGTTTCGGTGTGGGCCAGGCCGTCATCCGGTTCCGGTCGCAGTCGCAGGACTGAAGTCTGCCGGGACTGGGTCGGAGTCTCCGGCGGTGAGGCGTTCTGAGGCGGCGCAGCCACGATTTCCTCAGGTGCCGGTTGTGAAGACGGGAGATGCGCTGCCGGCAGATGAGATTCGAGCTGAAGCGCTTCCTCGGCCGGAGAAGGAGCGGGAGGCGGGATAAGCCCGGTAACGCGGCGGTAACGCGGGATGTCCATGCTCGGAATCATCCCGGCGGGGGTGGGAGGGGCAGCGGGAGCGGGCTCGCTTGCGGCGGGTCGGGGTGCGACGGCCGGCTGGTCATGATGATCACGCTGCTGAACCGGTTGGGTGCGCGACTGTGCAACCTGCGCGGGCCGATGCTGGGATGCCATTCTCGGTGGGGGCAACGCTTCGGACTGCGCTCGCCTGATTGCCTCCTGATTCGCCGCAAAGGCGGCTGTTTCAATCGGACGCTGGCGGGAAGGCATGGGAGTGGCGACGGCGCCATGGTCAGTAACCGCTTCAGGAAGCGCCGGTTCTTCGTAAGCGAGGGGGGACGATTGAGAGGGAGCAGCAGAATAATCATCGGCTGGCCTTACGAGACGCCGCGCGGAAGGAATCGGTTGATCCTCCGCCACTGGCCGGTGCCCTTGCACAGCCGGCTCAGATTGGACCGAAGCGGGTTGAGCCTTTTCCTCACGGACGGGTTCACGCACATCGTCCTCTACGTCCAGATCATCTTCAACCGCGGCAGGGGCCGGTGGAATGTTCACCCGGCTGGTGATTTTGCGGGCTTTGCCAGAGGGGGAGAGTGGTTGCGGTTTCTCTTCCTCAATTTTGATCGGGCGAACGGTTCCTTCCACACGCGGTCGGCGCCCGGACCCCCGCGGATCACCGTTGGCGCTGCCCTGAGAGTTTTCCAGCTCCACTCCCAAGGGCTGATGGTAGGATGCTTTCTTTCCCACATTCCAAGGCGCCACGCTGAGATCGCCGGATTCATCGGATTCCGCGTCCTCGCCGTCCTCATCGATGCGAATAGTCGCCACCCGGCCTTTCTGCACTTCAGCAGCAGCCGCCGCCTGTGCAGTGCTGGAGCCGGTGGCTTCCCTCTCCAGATTCATTGGGTCATCCAGCTCCGGCACGGCGCCCGCCGGGCGGCGGGGCAGATTGATCTGGGAAAGCAATTCACCATAATAGGCAAACCTGCACTGTCGCAGATCCGGTGGAACGGCGAAAATAAACCGTACCCGCGTACTGCCAAAAACCTCGTCAGAAGGGTTGAAGACAAAGCTGTGCTGAGACCAGATGTAGTAGTCTTCCAGCCTGGCATAGTTTTGTGAGCCGGGTTTTTCGGAAAGGACGTTCGTTCCGCCCGACTCGTTCTGAATGATTTCTTTGAGCTGACCCGGGCTGGTCTGCGCGGGCACGAGCCGGAAAGCGCTTGGATTCCAGGCGATCCTGCTAACCGCGGAATCAGAGGCTCCTTTGGGTGCTTGCGGGTTCACGGTGACCTCTACCTGCAGAAAGCGCATCCGCTCCTTGAGCGGATGGTTGGAATTTGCCAGGGCGGTCTTGCGGGCCACCCCCGTCAGTTCTTCAGGTTCTGCCGCTACCTTGATCTGGGCGCCCTTCAGGACCTTTCCTTTGGCCGTCGAGCCACCGCCGGAGGAGCTGAAGAAACTGGAGAGGGTGTCCCCCTGAAAATGAATCAGAGCAACGATCAGGCCCAGGAAAAGCACAATGATGCCGTAGCCCAAAACTCCATATTTCTGCACGAGAAAGGCAGAAATGAGAAGCAGTGCGCCAACCCCCCCGATGATGAAGTAGAGCAGCCTTTGGTTAGCCATAAAGTTGAGGCCATCGTCCGGTAACCGTAATTATAATAACTACGGTGATTCTATCCCTCAAGGAAAGAACGCTCTTTTTCCCGTCTTCGGTCTCGCTTTTCGGCTGTGCTTCGGCCTATTCTTCCCCGCCGTTGCTGGCGCGCCGAAGCCATTCTGACCGGTAAAAGCCCATCAGCTCAACGATCCCGTCCCGAATCCTGAAGATTCGCGAACGCAGATCCTTGACGCGGCGCTTCGGGAGTAACTGCCGGCCTTCCAGCCCGGCACAGGCATTCAGGCTCATGTTGGTCGCCTTTACCGCGCGTTTGAGGTAGGCGATGGACATGCCCAGATCCTCGAATTCATTTCCGTCGAGGCCGGAATTCAGTTTGGAGCAGCAGATCGCGGAGTAGGCCGCGAGCCGAATTGCTTCTGGCTCCTCGAGCAGCGCTGGCTCCTCGATAAAGAGGCGCTCCAGCCAGGCATGGTAGGTGATGGCTAGATCACACAGCGGATGGGTCGTGAAATCGTCGTCCAGATCATCCTCAAAATCCTCCGGTGACAGCTCATGATCATCGGCACCATCAGGGTTGCTCAGGTCAAAGAAAACGTCCTGACGAAACTGGGTGTCACCTTCAAACAACTCGCCGTAATTGCCAAAGACGGCTTCATCCGATTCGTCATCACCGGCAAACTCTGCACCGTAGCCTTCCTCTTCGTCATCCTCCGTGTAATCAGAAAACCCATTCTCGAAGGCGGTGCCGCAGGCATCTTCATCCAAATCTCCGAAGGCTTCGTCATCCTCGCCTTCCATAAGTTGCTCGATCTCTTCGAAGAAAAGGCAGGCGCGGGTATGGATATCTGAGCCTTCGTGTCCCTCCAGCAGATGTTCCCAGCCCATGCGACGGGCGATGATCTGTTCCCGGTTAGGATCCGTCAGGTGTTCCTCGAGCAGCTGAATGTACTGGTCCGCGCGGGAATCATGCTCCCGCAAATAACGTTCACAGCGATGCTCGTCCCACTCTCCGTGGTTATACTCTTGCCTCCGCATGCCGAAGTTCTCCTTATATGCTGATGGTTTAGACCGCTACTTCTTTTTCGCGCCGGAGCCTTAATTGTCCGCAGGCCGCGTCAATGTCGTGGCCTTTTTCTGTGCGAATGGTTGCCTGGATGGAACTTTGCTGGAGCCGGCGCAAAAAAGCGTCTTGCACATGCGGAGCAGGGCGTTTCCATGCCAGGCCCTCCACGGTGTTGTATGGGATCAGGTTCACCTTACAATCCATTCCCTGCAAAAGCTGTGCCAGCCGAAGAGCCTGATCGGGTCCATCATTGAGGTCTTTGATCAGGATGTATTCAAAGCTGATTTTCTGCTTGCGGCGGGTCAGGTAATATCTGCAGGCATCCATCAGCTCGGACAACGGATACTTCCGGTTGACCGGCATGATCTGGGTGCGCACTTCATCGGTGGCGCCATGCAGGGAGATGGCCAGACGCAGTTGCCCCGGTTCATCAGCAAATTTTCGGATCTCCGGAACCAGACCACTGGTGGAAACGGTGATTTGCCGTGCACCGATGTTCACCGCCCAGGGAGCATTCAGAATCCGGATAGCGCCCAAGACTGCGTGATAGTTCGCCAAGGGCTCACCCATCCCCATAAAAACCAGGTTCTGCACGCGCTCGCCGGTTTCCTGCTCAACCCGAAGGACCTGACCGACAATCTCATCGGCACTGAGGTGACGCTTCCACCCATCCAGTCCACTTGCGCAGAATCTGCAGCCATACGCACAGCCGACCTGAGATGAAACGCATAACGTGCGCCGACGAGCCCGCTCCCCTTGCCGACCCGGCGTTGCCGGAATCAGCACGGTTTCCACCAGGGCACCATCACGGAGCCGCAGCAGAAATTTGCGAGTCGTGTCGATGCTGCCAGTATGCAGGACATACTCCGGCAGTACAAGCGAGAAGATGGAGGAAAGTTTTGTCCGCAGGGAAGATGGCAAATTGGTCATGCGGGTGAAATCCCACACCCGTTTTTCATAAATCCACTGCAGCAGTTGCCGACTGCGAAAGACCGGCTCCCCGGCCTGCTGGAGGACTGAACTGACTTCCTCCTGAGACAATCCAAAAATGGGGCGCGGCGTGCTCTGCACACCGGCAATAACGCGAGCGGCAGGGAGATAAGCAAGAGACAATCTCACTCACTCAGGCGCCGCCAGGCTTCCTGATATTTGGCGCGGGTATGGCCGACCACCTCTGCGGGCAGATCCGGCGCGGGCGGCTGCCTGTTCCAGCCACTCGAAGAGAGAAAATCTCTTACAAATTGCTTGTCGAAACTCGGCTGGGCGCGGCCCGGTTCGTACTCACCCACCGGCCAAAACCGGCTTGAATCCGGCGTCAGCGCTTCATCGATCAAAATCAGTTTCCCGTCGGCACGGCGTCCGAACTCGAACTTCGTATCGGCGATAATTATGCCGCGATGCAGGGCATATTCATGGGCTGCCGCGTAAAGCTGAAGGCTCCGGTCCCGCAGGAATGTCGCGGTTTCCATTCCTCCCGTGATTTCCACGGCTTCGGCCCAGGAAACCGGTTCATCCTTACCGTGTTCCGGCTTGGTCGTCGGAGTAAAGACGGGTTCCGGCAAACGCTCTGCCTCGCGGAGTCCGTCTGGCATGCTTTCCCCTCCCAGGGTAGCCGCACGCTGATACTCCACCCAGCCTGATCCCGCCAGATAGCCGCGCACCACGCACTCCAGCCGGACCGGCTCGGTTTTCTCGACAATCATGGCACGTCCCTCCAGCAGGCCTCGATGATCGCCAAGAGTATCAGCCAATCCGGAGAGATCGACTGAGATCAGGTGGTTCGGCACGATGGAGGCTAATTTCTCAAACCAGAACACGCTCATCTGGGTAAGCAGTTGCCCCTTGCCCGGAATACCATTGGGCAAAACGCAGTCGTAGGCGGAAATGCGATCGGTCGCCACGATCAGCAGCTGCGCAGGATCATGCAGCGCAAACACTTCCCTGACCTTGCCGCTGCGGAGCCGTTGCAGGCCAGGTAAGGGAGGAAGCTCAAGCAGGGCGGATTCACTTGCCGCGCTCATCGTCTGCCTCCGTCCATTCTACCGTCTCAGCGAGAATGGTGCCGGTGACCTCTTCCGGCTCGGGCTCCGGCCTCGGCTCCACTCGTTGCGTCTTTGGTTTCACGGGCTGCTCTTCGCCACGGATGTAGAGGATGCGCTCGACATACTTAGCGAGGATATCGAACTCCAGATTCACGATCGTGCCGATGCGCAGGCTATGCAGATTCGTGTTTTCGTGGGTGTGGCGCACGATCCAGCAGGTGAAATAGTCCGGTCCAATCTCAGAGACTGTGAGGCTGACGCCCTCCACACAAATGCTCCCTTTGTAGACGATATAATGAGAAAACTCCTTTGGCAGCTCAACGACCAGCTGGTGGTCACTGCGCACGGGGGCATATTTGATCAGCCGCGCGACACAATCCACGTGGCCCTGCACTACGTGACCGCCCATCGGATTACCCGCGCGCACCGCCCGCTCCAGGTTGACCTTCTTGCCCGGCCGGGCGCGCTGCAGGTTCGTCCGGTCCATGGTTTCCTGCAGGACATTGAAGCTCACTTGCCGCCCGCGCAGGCGCCTCACCGTCAGGCACACTCCATTCACTGCCACGCTTTCGCCTTCCCTCAGGCCATCGCAGATCTTGGGAGCGGAGACGGTCAGCACATACCCATCTTCACTCCGCCGGAGGGAGTGGATTTCACTTACTTCTTCAACAAGTCCGGTAAACATCAGTGAGGGTAGATCGCGATGACCAATCTGAAACGGGCACTCAGCCTCCCGTTGTGGCCGGGCAATGTCAAATTATTCGCCCTTGAGCTTCCGGGCGGATTAGGCTTTGTCCTGACCTCACCACCATCTCATGACAAAGAAGGACGCCACCAGCCGCTCAAGCAATACCTCCTGGCCATTCAGCCTGTTCCTGGCCTGGCGCTATCTGAAGCCGAAGCGGACGTTCGTCTCCGTGATCACCCTGATATCCGTGATCGGGGTCACATTGGGCATTGCCGTTCTGGTCGTGGTCATCTCTGTCATGACAGGCTTCGACCTGGAGATGCGCGAAAAGATCCTGAAGTTTGAGTCCCACATCGTGGTCGGCAACGGCGAACTCATCACGGACTGGCCGGAAATCCTGGATGTGATGGAAGCGGATAAGGATGTGCTCCACGCCTCGCCCTTTGTGCAGGGTCCGGTCCTGATCCAGTACAAGAATCTGGTTCGAGCGCCTATTATTCGCGCGATTGATCCGGAACTGGATAAGGACGTCACCTCCATGGCGGAAGAATTTCTCATCGCCGGCGAGCTGGAGGATGGCTACCTGCCGCTTTACTCAGATCAGGCCATCATCGGGAAAGGTTTCGCCGAGAACATGGGCCTCGCTGTCGGAGAGAAATTCATCATTTACCCGCCGGGGAATCTCCAGCAGGTACTCGATGAAATTAACGCTATCAAAGCGGAGCGCGAGGAGGAGGCGGAGCAGCGCTACGCACCAGAGGAAACCGGTGGCAACGAGCCAGAGCCCGAGGAATCAGCGCCCCCAGCAGAAAATAACGATGAACCCGCCACCGTAGAAGAGGCGGAAGAGATCATGCCGACCGCGCGGGAAACGGCAGAAACGGTGAGCGCGTCTGGCCTGACCGAAGATGAGCTGAATCGCATCGAACAGATCGTGCAGCCGATCGAGGTTGAGGTGACCGGTGTTTTTGAAACGGGGCACGGCATCTATGACGGCGACTTTATTTTTGTGCCCCTTCACATTGGCCAGGAAATCTATTCACTTTTCGACGCCGTCCACGGGATCTCCGCGAAAACAACTGATCCCTACCGGGCGGACTTTGTCAGAGATGAATTAAATGAGGAACTCCAGTCATGGGCGAATGAAACGGGTGCTTTCCCCATTCCGCAGGCGATGAGCTGGACGGACCGCAACGCGCAAATTCTGAATTCCATTGTCGTTGAGCGGAACATTCAGTTTTTTCTTCTATTTATTATTCTGATCGTGGCGGCGTTTTGTGTGATGAACACGATGATCACGGTAACCGTGCAGAAGACTCGGGAAATCGGTGTGATGAAAGCGCTGGGTGCGAATGTAAATCAAATCGTCTGGGTATTTCTGGCCCAGGGAATGATTGTTGGCGTGCTGGGCAGCATAACCGGTCTGGCGACCGGTTTGCTCGTGGTTTTCAATCGTAACGAGATTCTGGCGGGGTTGCGGAAAGCGACGGGCTTTGAACTATTTCCACAGGCCATCTATCGCCTGAACGAATTGCCTGCCAAAGTCGTGCCCATAGACGTGACCATTATTTGTGCGGGAGCATTTGTTATCTGCTCCCTCGCCGCACTCATTCCGGCCTGGATCGCCGCCCGCCTGGATCCCGTCCGCGCTCTGCGGCAGGAATAGTTCCAGCCTAATTCAACGTTCCGGGAAGGCGATAGTAGCCGTCCGGGTTATGCAGATACCATGCGTCATAGGGCTGCAGGCGTGGCAGTTCGACGTATGGCAGACCCTTATCGTCGATTTTTTCCTGAAGCAGGAACCACGGATAACTGGGCCGCTCCTCCTCTGGCTTTTTCTTCAGACCTTCTTCCTGCACCTCGGTGACGATGTTATTTACCCAATTTAACTCGACGGCCACATCGGCGAATTCTTTCCATTCCCCTTCGGAATTCACTTCATACATTTTATCGACAAATTCTTCGAGGGTAATGCCCATCTTCTCGGCGATCGGTCCAGCCAGGCGATTCCACCATTCCTGAGCTTCTGCCAATTGTTCTTTCTGCTGTGTCAGATTTCCGTAATTAAACGATGACATCTGGTGGTGATGAATAATCGCATTGGGATAGGCATAGGATTCCGGCGCCAGGGCGGTGATGGCCGCGGCCATGCTGGCGGCATAGGATTTCACAACCACATGCACCGGGGCTTCGCTGCCCTGAATACTCTTGACGATCCTGTAACCGGCCATGACCGAGCCACCTGGGTTTGTATCAATGACAATAAAGATAGGATACTTTGTGCTCTTATTATTGTAGTAATCAATCATCTCGGTGACGTGCTTGGCCGTGTCCGAGGTAATAACGCTATTCATCTGAATGCGGCGGTCACTGATGGTCAGTACGCCACCCTTGAAAGGCTCAGTGGTATAAATGACTTCATCATAGTCAAATTCATTCCAGTCGTCACGCTTGCTCAGGCGATCCATCTCTTCGTCCATGAGACGGGTTTCGTTCTCGACAAGCTGCGTAGCGATTTCACCTTCACTGACATGGGCCTCGGACTCGCTTGCGCGGGCGGCGGCGCGAGCGGTGTAAAGTTCAGTTTCCGCAAGATACAACCGGTACTCTGAACTATCCGCGAGGAGATCTTCAAAGGCCTGAGCCTTTGCTTCGGCGCGGGTCAACTCGATCTCTTTTTCGAGCGCATCGATTTCTTCCCGCAGTTTGGCCTGTTGAATTTCGAGCGGCGTCAAATTTTCCGAGGCGTTTTTGGCCTTTGCCAATTCCACTTCAGCCTCGAGTTTCTCTTTTTCCTTGGTCAGCTCAGCAATCGCCTTGTCGTATTCGCCCTTCACGCTTTCGACCTCAGCCAGGGCGCGTTCCTGTTCAGCCTGGAGTTTTTCTGTTTCCGCCCGGACCGCGAGGAGATCAGCCTGGAGCTTTTCTTGGTCCAAAGCGATCTCCGCCGCCAGCTCGGTTTTTCTGGCCTCAAGTTCCGCCGTGCGGGAGCGCGTTTCTTCCAGCTTCAATTCGGCTTCAGCCTGAAGCTTTTCTTTGTCCTTATTGATCCGGGCGACTTCGAGTTTTTGCTCGGCTTCCAGCGCGGCCAGTTCCAGCTCCATGCGCTCCTTGTTGGTTTTCAGCTCGGCAAGCTCATTGCGCAGCTTTTGGAGATCCAGCCCCATCTGAAGCTTCAGCCGCAGATTTTCCTGGGCGAGCTTCTTCATCTCGCCATCCATCTCAATGCTGATTTCCTGTTCCGCGTTCACGTCCTCTGACGCGAACTTAAGTTTCAGCTTGGTGGACGACTCCTGGGCCAAAGCAACCTGCCCGGAAGCAAAACCAACGACAGCCAGAAGAGCCGGCAAAGTGAAACGGGACCGAGAAAGAAACGTCGAGATCATGATGTCAGGGAACAAAGGTGGCCGATCGATTTATTCAATCGCTAACTGCGAGTGCCGTTTTCGACCTCGCGCCCGTCGAAACGACTCAGGAAAAATAGATTTCCAGCTCAACCGGCCCGGGGACACCGTGACAATCCAGCGTCAGCAAGCGGCTGGCGGGATTGAAGTGGAAGCTCACCGTGCCCTCACCGGACCGCACTTCCGTAGGTGCCTTTTCCATGTAAAATCCCAGGTTACCCGGTTTGCGGACTTTCCATAGCAGCAGGTCCGCATCGATCCTTCGGCCCTCGCCAGCCTCGGTCAGGCCAGCCAGCTTCCGGAGATGTCCAAGGGGCGCGATGCCGTGTTTGTCGATCGCGCTGATGAAAAGCATTTCCGCGGTGGCCTCATCCAGGCTCAGCTCGATCGTCTCCTCCCGCGTGAGAACCTGAAGCTCCTCACGATAAAAACGCCAGACGGCAAAGCGTTCGCCCTCCAGGCCATGAACCGCGGCTGGCGCAACGGCCTCCGTTTGGACCGGTGCGGGGTCATTCTCATGCAGCCGGAAACGGCAATTGAAGCAGGCCAGTTGGGCCCGGCCCTTGTCTCCAGCGAAGTTGTAAACCTTGAAAAGCTTTTGTTCCCGGCAGCAATCCGTCAGCAGACAATCCTCGGCCGGAAGAGCGGGCTGCTCCCAACGCGGCACGCTGCCATCCTGGAAACACAGGCGCTTTATTATCTCTGGCTGATGCCCACCGGGCGCATCACTCAGATAAACCGGTCCGCCGGAAATGGCGCGGCCTACCGCGTGGAACTCCGCCTGCTTGAAGCCGCTTTGGAACATATCCCAGTCCGGCCAGGTGACAGCGTGAGTGAGGAGCGCGTTGAGCCCATTCATATGAATGTGCTTCAGTTGCTGCTGAAGGCCGCGTTTCGGGAAGAAATCATCAGAATTACGCCACACGCTGCTGCTCACCATCTGCATGAGCACATCACTCTGATTGCACATGCAATGGATCAGATTGTCCCCAAAGTTCCGCGCCGCACTGGCCTGAAGGGCTTCCTGATAACGGCCCATCGCGCGGACCCGTGTTTCCCAGCCCTTGCTGAATAACTCCAGGGAAGATTGGCCATCGACCTTGATCAGATCCACTCCCCACTCCCGCAGCCTGCCGTGGAAGTCCTGATAGAAGCGGGAGATATCATCCGGATCGATGAAATTCAGCGCGGTATCCCGGTGATCCCAGGGCCGGATGGCTCCACTCGTTTCAACTATTCCGTAGTCAGCGCCAAATTTTTCGATGCTCACGCCGGCCCAATAACCGGGGAAAGCGTGCCAGATACCAAAGAGATGGACGCCAAAGCGCTCTTTCAGAGCCTTACCAAGACCAGCCAGGCCTTCCGGAAACTTCTCAGGATCAGCTTCAAAGCCGGCCAGGTATTCGCCATCAATGGTGAGCCAGCCATCATCCAAAATGATGAAGCCGGGTTTTACCCCTGCCTTGTGCAGTTGCTCCAGACCATCGAGCACTTTGTCGTGCGTGACTTCCTGATAGAAAGCGTCCCACGTGCACCAGCCCAGGTGATCCAACACCTCCGGACGGCGCTTTTCCTCACGCAGCCGGAAAGTCTTCAGTCGTGCCGCGATGGCGGTCATCCCATCACGAATCAGGGCGTATGGGTCTGGTCCCTCCGCGGCAAACAGGAGGCAGGCATCCTCTGTCTCGGTCTCTCGCGGCATGCCACTGCTCCAACGCAGGCGAAGGGTGGCTTCCCCGCGAGTTGTGCCCCGGATGGTAGCGCGGGATTTCTCTGTGATCAGCGGGATGAGAACGCGATAGAGCTTCTCAGCGCTCGCCTCGATTCTTTCCACCTCGCAGAGCAGGAACTGTGTCTCGCGAGGGATTTCCCATAAGTCCCTTCCGAAGAATGGCTCCATCCAATACCAGTTTACCATGCTCAGGGCCATCCACCGGCCGGCGCCCGGCAGTTCAAAGGGAGCCTCCAGGGGATCGACCGGATGAGCTTTCGGCCGTGGCTCGGCGCTGATCAGATAGAATTCGCCCCGGCCCGGTCCGCTTTGCAGAACCGCAGGCTCCACCTTGGCCAGATCCTTAAAATCAGCGATGGGCTCGACAGAGGACTCGCTCGCAGCGGGAGCGGCAGGAGATTTTTCAGGCGTCTTCGGCATAGGCCTTCCTTGTGCCGTTCACCCGTGAACAACGCAAGCGTCGAGGCCGGACTTCCATCAAGCCTGACTGAAGAATTCCTGCGCCCGCTTTTCGACTTCTTCCGGGGTCAATTCCTCCGTGATCTGACCGAAACTCCAGCGGTAGCCATAGGGATCTCTGATCACCGCGGCCCGTTCTCCCCAGAATTTATCTTCCGGATCAGCCAGGCTCTTCGCCCCTGCATCAGTTGCCTGTTTGAAGGCCGCATCACAGTCATCCGTGCGAATGGCAAAAAGGCAGGAGGCCATCTGACCTTCTGGCATAGCTATCGCACCAAATGCAGGATCTTCGTCCGAGATGTAGATCTGCGTGTTTCCAATAATGAATTCAGCATGAGCCACCCCACCATCCGGAGTGGGCATGCGATAGAGTTCCGTGGCGCCAAGGGCCTTCTTATAGAATTCCAGAGCTTCACCGGCACTCTTGCAGGTGAGGGAAAGTTGGACGGTAGCTTTTTGTTCCAATGCGTGACTCATCAGGGCAGATCGGGTGTTAGTTAAAGAAAAGCACCACTCAGACAGCACGAGAGATGCGATTGGTTCAATTGCAGACTGGACAGGCGCAAAACGCGCACGGCAAAGTCCGGGAGCAATGGACATTCTGGACTATCCCCTGGAGCTCTACGCGGACTGCCGCTGCAAGCTAAGTGAAGGACCGCTGTGGGACCACCGGAACAAGAGGATGTATTGGGTGGATATCCCGAGTCATCAGGTGCTGCGGGCGCCCAAGCATGAGCCGATGCAGACGGGTCCGGGAGCTGAACCCTGGAAGCCGCTCACCCGCAATCAGTTGGATATCTATGTGGTCGGAAGGGAGGTCGGCGCCATTGCCCTCCGGAAAAGCGGTGGGCATATTGTGGCGGTGCGCGAGTGCATCGCGAGTTTTGACGATAAGGATGGCAAGACGGATCCGGTCAGCATTCCTCCGGGGCATAGCCTGAGCAACCGCTTCAACGATGCCAAAGTTGGGCCGGGGGGGCGCTATTACGCGGGCACGATGTCACTTCAGGGAGAGAAAGAAGCCGGAAAGCTTTTCCTGCTGCATCGTGACAAGACGAGCGAGACACTGGTGGAAGGGGTGACCATTTCCAACGGTCTGGCGTGGAATAAGCATGAGGACACCCTTTACTACATCGATACTCCTACCGGCCGGGTAGACGCCTTTGACTACAGCAAGCGCACTGGTGAGATCACCAACCGGCGTCCCGCCATTGAGATCCCCAAAGAGCTGGGTCACCCGGATGGCATGTGCATTGACGATCAGGACCACCTGTGGATCGCGCTTTTTGGTGGCCATGCCGTGATCAAGGCTGACCCGGTGAGCGGGAAGATCCTCGGCAAGCTGGAAATTCCTGTGAAGAATGTGACCTGTACCGCTTTTGGAGGGCCAGATCGCAACGAACTTTTTATCACCACCGCGGGTGGCCGGGTAGATGGTGAACCTCCGGAAGATCAACCCGCTGCGGGTGGCGTCTTTCGTGCCAAGCTGGATGTCACCGGACCGCTTTCCTATGAATTTGGCGGTTGAGGCAAAAAAACCAGGGCTAACCGCACAAAGCGGTTGCAAAAGAACTCAACCTGAAGGAAGCAACCTCTCCGCTAAAACTCCGGGCTTTCCTCATCTGCTAACCGCCCGGCCTGCATTTTTTCTATGCTGCGGAAAGGAGCGTGCGCCATGACGATGGATGTAATCAGCAAGATCGAGCAAGAGCAGTATAAAGAAGGGCTACCCCGCTTTTCTGTCGGTGACACCATTACGGTGTATGTCCGTGTGGTGGAGGGGGACAAGGAACGCATCCAGCGCTTCAGTGGTGTGGTTATTGGCCGCCGGGGCGGGGGACTAAACGCGTCCTTCACCGTGCGCCGAATTTCCTATGGCACTGGCGTTGAGCGTGTCTTCCCGCTGCATTCACCGCGGATCGACCAGATCACGGTAGACCGCAAGGGCAAGGTGCGTCGCGCCAAGCTGAATTACCTTCGTGAACGCAAGGGCAAACAGGCTCTGGCGGTCAAGGCGGCTCCGCAGGCGCATGACGCCACGGACAGCAAGAAGAAGGGCAAGGCCAAAAAGGCTGGCAAAGCTAAAAGCTGAGCTGTCGACTGGCTCCGTTGGCTAATTCCACTGAGACAGCGGCCCACCGCGAACTGAAACGCGCGGCTTTGTTCTGGGCGCAGAAGGAAGGGTTTCGCAGTTGCGCGGAAGAGGTGATCCTTCCGCATTGCCGTTACCGGGCGGATCTGGCGGCCTACCGGCCCAGGCGGCAGCGGCGGGAGATTCATGACCCGGTATCCCAGAGTAAGCGATTGAAGAGCTGCGCGGCTATCGGGCAAACCGCGGTCTTCGAATGTAAGCAAGCCCGGCCGGATCTGTTGAAGGACAGCCGGAGGATTCGCGAGACTCTGGCCGAATTGAAGACCCTACACGACCGGTGCCGCAACCTGGAGCGCCAGCTTCTGGTTCACTATCCAAATCTTCGCAATGGCGACAGCCTCTTCCAGGACTACGAAACAGGAGACTTGGATAATCTCTCCCACGAAAGCTATCGTGAGGTGCGGAGGCGCATTCGCACACTGCAATCCCGTATCTACGACCAGACCAAGTTTGAGAAGGTCATCCGCTACGGCTGCGCGAATCTGCATTATCTTGTCGTGCGCGAGGACCTTTTGCGCGATTACGAAGCACCCTCCGGCTGGGGTGTGCTGGCAGCCGAGATACCACCGGATCTGGACACCGCCAGCCTTGATGAACCTTTGCCCCTGAGATGCCTGGCTAAGGCAACTTTTTTTACCGTTGGCGAAGACGTGCGGCTTGAGCTGCTCCAATCTATCGCCGCCGCGGGAACCCGCCGCCGCAACGCGGAAGCAGGCATCTCGTATGAACTTGTTCTGGAAGCCCGCCGCAAAGGGGAGTAGGGCATCACTCCTGCGGCACGACTGATCGCTTACCCTAACCTGACCCTGACCCTACCATGTGGCACGGCCGATTTCTTCAACCTACCGCGGACTCCATGCAGGAGCTGGGGGAGAGCATTTCTGTCGACTGGAAACTCTACCCCTATGACATCCAGGGTTCGCGCGCTCATGCCGCAGTCCTTGAGGCGGCCGGAATTCTCACGCCGGATGAGCGCGCACAGATCGAAGCCGGGCTGACGGAGATTGAGGCTGAGATTCGGGACGGGCGTTTTCCTTTTTCCAAAGAACTGGAAGACATCCATATGAACGTGGAGGCGGAGCTGACCCGCAAGATCGGCCCGGCGGGGGCGAAGCTACACACCGCGCGCAGCCGCAACGATCAGGTCGCCACGGATCTGCGCCTGTTCGTGCTGAATCTGACCGTAAAGTGTCAGGAGGCCCTCCGCAGATTACAGCTCAGCGTTCTCAAGCTGGCCTCCGATCATGCCGAGGTCGTGATGCCCGGCTACACCCATCTGCAGCGCGCTCAGCCGGTCTACTTTGCCCATCATCTGCTCGCGTACATGGAGATGCTGGAACGCGATGCCCAACGGTTCGAGGACAGCATCAAGCGGTCATCCATTCTGCCGCTGGGCAGCGGGGCGATGGCTGGATCTACCATTGCCCTGGACCGTGAAAAAGCCCGCGAGGCTCTTGGCTTTCTGGCTCTCAGTCACAACAGCATGGACGCGGTGAGCGACCGGGATTTCGCCTGTGAGTTTGTCTTCAATGTCGCGCTCTGCGGAGTGCATCTCTCCCGGCTAAGTGAAGATTTGATCCTGTGGTCTACGACCGAATTTGATTTCATCCGGATCGGTGACAGCTACACCACCGGCTCCAGTCTGATGCCGCAGAAAAAAAATCCGGACGCGTGCGAGTTAACGCGGGGGGCAGCGGGACTGTTTATCGGGCAACTGGTCTCGCTGCTGAGTATCCTGAAAGGGCTTCCGCTCACCTACAATCGTGACTTGCAGCATGATAAACATCCCCTGTTTGACTCCGCGCAGACCCTGCTTCTCTGCCTCGAAGTTTACGCCGGTATGCTGGGTGATATCGAGGTCAATGCTGAGCGGATGAAAGCGGCGGCAGGGGATCCCATGCTGCTGGCCACGGATGTGGCAGATTATCTGGTGAAGCGCGGCATGCCTTTCCGCCAGGCGCATGAAACGGTAGGCAAGCTGGTCAAGCATGCCCTGGATCACGGACTGCCCCTGAATCAGTTACCTCTGGACCATTTCCAGCAGATCTCGTCACTATTCGCCGAGGACGTACGGGAGCTCTTTGACCCGGTGAAATCCCTCAACTCACGCACCTCTACGGGAGCTCCTTGTGCTCAGAATATCGCGGCTGAATTGAAGCGCTGGACGGACCATTTGCGTTCCTAGTCGAATCATCCCATGAACTGGCTGGAAAAAATTTTTTCGATTCGTGACTCTCTGGGCAAAGACCCGGACGAAGTGCAGAAGCCTTTCCTCGACCACGTGGAAGATCTGCGCTGGATGTTTGTTAAAATGCTGATCGCCCTGATGATCAGCATGGTCCTGGGCCTGATTTTCAGATTCCAGATTGACGATTTTCTGACCGCTCCGCTCGAACAGATTTCCGAGCGGCTGGATACCGAAATCAAGCTTCACGCGCTCGGTGCGCCGGACAGCATCTTTATAACTTTCCGTCTCGCCTTTTATTTCGGCCTGGTGCTGTCATTCCCGTTTCTACTTTATTTCCTGGCCGAGTTTGTCATCCCGGGTCTGACCAGAACGGAACGAAAAGTTCTCATTCCGGGCGTAGGGGTCGGGTTTTTGCTTTTCCTGGGAGGAGTCGCGTTCAGCTATTATCTGATCCTGCCTCAGGCCCTGCAGTTTTTCTACAAAGACCAAATCCGTTTTGGCTGGGATCAGGTATGGAGCGTGAGCCAGTATTATGGCTTTGTCACCCAGTTCAGTCTGGCCTTTGGTCTGGCCTTTGAGCTGCCGCTCGTCGTCATCATTCTGGTGAGGCTGGGTCTGCTCACTCATCACATGATGAGCTCAACGCGTGCCTATGCCGTGGTCATTATTCTGCTGCTGTCCGCCATCATCACCCCGACGACCGATCCCATCACCCTTTCGGCCATGGCCGGTCCGCTTTATCTGCTCTACGAGCTGTGCATCTGGATCGCAGGGATGATGGAGCGGAAGCGGGAAGCTGCCTTTGAAGCTGAGTTCCTCCCGCCAGATCCCAGGGACGATTCTCCAGACAATACTGATCAGAAATGATCAGTTTACGGCTACGCACAAGGTGGGTTGAATGTCCAGAAGTGAGCAGACTGCCCATTCATCGCCAATGTTCAATAAAAGATCGGTAAAACGCAGATAACTCCTTGACCCTGCGTAAGTGGGATTCTAATCAACTAGGCATATCCAGCCGGAATCATTCTGCATTTTTTCGGAGGGATAGGATAACTGAGATGGAAACACCGGCCGGTCGGCCAGGATTCTATTAAGGGCTTAAAACCACTACTGAGTTAAACAAAGACATGAAACTGAATCGAATCGCAATGATTGCTGCGAGCAGCCTGGCTATCTGCTCAAGCGCTCTCGCCGGACCGACGATGACCACGAAAGAAGTCGCTCCGCCTCCGCCCCCGCCGGAGCCGGAACCCTGGATTGAAGGCGCCCTCACGGCTGCTTACGAATCCAAGTACATCTTCCGCGGCCAAGACCTCGGTGATAACCTCTTCTGGGTTGACCTCAGCGCAACCCTGTTCGGCTTCTGGACCGTTGGCGCATGGTACGCCAACATCGAAGATCCCGATTTCGATGAGTTGGATCTCTACACCAGCTTCGCCTATGACATCGAAACTGGTGCAGGTACGTTCACTCCGGAAATCGGCTTCATCGCTTACCTGTTCCCGGACAGCAACGCTGACACCACCTACGAACTGTACGGCGCCCTGTCCTACAGCCCGATCGATCTCCTGAGCTTCGGCCTGTATGCAGGTTATGACTTCGAAGTTGAAGGTTGGTACTTCGCCGCAACGGTTGAGGCCAGCATCCCGGTTACTCCGTGGCTGTCTCTTGACCCGTCTGCCGGCATTAGCGTCAACTATGACTATTTCGCGGACCCGGGTGACGATGACGGCGCGTTTAACTCCGTTGATGTGCGCCTGACCGCCAACATCACCCCGCCGTTCTTCAAGTTCGAGAACGTCACCATTTCTCCGTTCATCGCGGCAACCTTCCCGCTGGAAGCTCTCGACGATCAGTTCGACGATGAGATCTATGGTGGTTGTGCCGTTTCCGTCAGCTTCTAAGGAAAGAATACTTTCCGTCAGCTAGAGCTGAGTTTCTAACACCCCTCGATCCACCACGGGTCGAGGGGTTTTTTGTTCTCTGGAGACGCCATGTGTGGGCTGTGATGGGTCAGCCGTAGTTGCCATATGACTCCGCAGCTTCGAGCCATTGTCCCCCTTCGATCATCCTGCGCCGGAAGCGAACAAAAGGGTGATCAAAAAAAGCCAAGGCCCTGGTCCATCCGTTTCCGTGCTGGCCCAGAAAAGTTTTTGATTATTTTGCTGGATACATAACTCATTGATTATGAGATAGTTACTTACTGATATCCCGGCACCAAAACCTTTCTAAACTACGTTGGCACAGCGGATGCTTATCTCTTCAGCAGTTCGTTCGTTGCCACACATCTGACGAACCTAGGGAGATTAGCAAATGGGGAAAGCCCGGCTGGCGGGGTTGCGTTGATGGTTAGGGGAGACCATTAGCATATGCCGGCCGGGCTTTTGCTAATACCAAAAGCAGGATTCGTAGCCTGTTACTGTCTCGACAGAACGCGGTCAGAGAATTTCCGCCAGAAGCACAGACTTCACCTCAGCCAACGGGATGCGCCGTTGCTGCATGGAGTCCCGCTCACGCAAGGTGACAGTGTCCTTCAATTCTGAGTCATTCTCGCCGAGCGTATCGAAATCCACCGTGATACAGAAAGGCGTGCCAATTTCATCCTGACGCCGGTAACGGCGGCCGATCGCGCCGGTCTCATCATAGAAGACGTTCATGAGCGGGCGCAGCCCTGTCTCGAGCCCGCGGGCGATGCGCACAAGTTCTTCGTTCTTTTTGATGAGCGGCAAGAGAGCACACTTCACCGGGGCCACGCGCGGATGGAAATGCAGGACGGTGCGGATCTCCGTCTTGCCCTTATCATCCGTGACTTCCTCTTCGTCATAGGCTTCGCAAATGACCGCGAGCACGGTGCGGTCCACGCCCGCGCTGGGTTCGACGACGTGGGGGACAAAACGTTCCCGGGAATCATCGTCGAAATAGTCGAGCGGTTTCCCGCTTTCCCTCATGTGCGTGCCCAGATCATAATCCGTGCGATAGGCTACGCCCTCCAGTTCCTGCCGGCCAAAGGGGAAGTCATACTCAATGTCGTAAGTTTTTCTGGAGTAGTGGGCCAGCTCATCAGACGGGACATCCAGGACATGAAGCTTCGCGCGCTGGAGCCCGATATTCTCATAAAACTTCAATCGCTCCTCCAGCCAGTAATCCGTGAGCTCCATGCCCTGTTCCGGACGGCAGAAGTACTCCAGCTCCATTTGCTCAAACTCGCGGGAGCGGAAGGTAAAGTTGCGCGGGTTTATCTCATTCCGGAAGGCCTTCCCGATCTGCGCGATGCCAAAGGGCACTTTCTGACGGCTGGTTTCCAGGACGTTTTTGAATTGGACGAAAATGCTCTGAGCGGTTTCCGGGCGAAGATAGGTGACGGCATCATCACTCTCTGTCGCTCCGACGAAGGTCTTGAACATCAGGTTGAACTGGCGGGGACTGGTCAATGTGCCCGGAGTTTCACTGGCCGGTGAGGGAATCTTGCTGAACTCCTCCTCGGTCGCTTCGAGCAGGGGCTTGAGCTTCAACGGCGCAAGGTCACCCTTGATCCCGTGCTTCTTCTTGAATTTCTGCGCCTTGCCCTCTGCCTCTTCGGCGGCTTGCGGTCCATCCGGCACGCTCAGGTAGCCATGCACTTTGTCCGCAATCTCGATCGGCGCGAAAAGGATCTGATCGGCGCGAAACCTGGCCTTGGTCTCCCGGCAATCCACCAGAGGATCGCTGAAGGTTTTCTCGTGGCCGCTAGCCTGCCAGACCCGGCGATTCATGAGGATGGCGCCGTCCATGCCAACGACATCGTCACGTTCGCGGACCATCACACGCCACCAGTAGTCTTTCACATTCCGCTTCAGCTCGACCCCCAGCGGACCATAATCCCAGCAGCCGTTGAGCCCGCCATAGATCTCACTGCTGCCAAAAATGATTCCCCGCCGCTTGCAGAGGCTGACGATCTTTTCCATGCCAGTGCTGGAGGCCGTGGGGGCTGACGGTGTTTCAGACTTTTCTTTGGAGGGCTTGGCGGCCTTCTTCTCCGCGGCTGGCTTAACTGGCACTCCCTCCGGGGTGCCCTTTGTGGCGTCGGCTGACTCTTTGGCCGCGACCTCGGCTGTCTTGGCTGATTTTGCACCCTTCGCGGCCGCTGTTTTCGCCGGAGCGGCGGTGGCAGACTTGCCTGCCTTACCTTCGTTCTTTTTGCGCGGGGATTGGCCGCTGCTGGAGGTAGCGGCGGAAGTTTTCTTTTCGCTCATGGAATCACTCCTAGAGAAACGCGGAAATGCCGCCGATCCCTCACCGCGAGGGCGGGCTGGCAAATTGTTGCGGGAATGGATTAGCGCGGCGGCGCATTTCGAGTTCGTCGTCGCTATACCGGAAAGCACGGGAACCCGCTTCGTGGAAAGCGGCAATTCCAATCACCCCGACATTTCTTGAACTCTCCTGGGTAAGGGCCGCATAGGATGCCGCGACGGAACCGAACCGAAAGGCAGCCACTTTGTCCGTGCTGCGGCGCCACCCATCAATCGTGATGGATTCTGCCGGATCCAGAACGTAACCGCTGCTCTGGAAACTGGCCGGCTGACCGCTGATCACGTCCAGGCCGTCTACGGAAACGACGAATTCCAGGCGGGCGTTTGTTCGGTTCTTCAGGAAAATGGCATAACGCTCACTGTTTTCGCCGATGACAAATTTTCGGTTACCTCCCGTGTAAGCCTTGAGAAAATTGCGCCGGCCGCCCCCGGTGATGCCATACTCGAAATTGCTCTGGGCGGAGGTGAAGCGAGCCTTCACCCTGTCTGGCACTCCTTCCTCGGCGGCCATGATCTCGGCGCCCTGCTCATCATTATAGTAGATGGTCGCAACTTCCAGAGGGTCATCCGGCCGGGCGCGCTGGAAGTCAACGGAGGTAACCCGGGAATCACGATCCTCACCCCAACCGGTGCCCAGTCCAGGGCGGGCGGGCGTCGGCGGTGGGGCAGGCATCATCCCGGTCGCGACAGAGGCGGTAGCCGCATCTGCTCCACGGACGGAACCTAGATCTGCCGGAGCCGGTTGACGTGCACAGCCTGCGAGGCTGAGGATGAAGGCAAAGAGGATGGGAAAGGACCAGAAATGAAGACGGCGTGAATTCATGGTAAGTGGCTTCGAGCGGTTGAAGACAGGGAACGTTCATCCCATGCCGGACGGACATTATAAACAGCAAAACGGGGCGAATCGAGGGCTGAATTCGCTGCTGTCTTGACGCTGCGTTGGCAGATGAGGCATAGATCGCGGCAGTCTGGGCCTCTCACACGCTCGCGGCTTCTCCCTCATTCTTACCAAAGCTAGGGTATGCACGAAATTGACTGGACGGTGGTCGGCATTTATTTCGCCGGCCTGGTTATGATTGTCTGGTGGTCTTCACAAAAGCAGCAGACCACGGCGGACTATTTTCTAGCGGGCCGGCATGCCGCCTGGTACGTGGTGGGCGCCTCGCTCTTTGCCAGTAACATCGGTTCGGAGCATATCGTCGGTCTGGCCGGTGGTGGAGCAGAGTCAGGTATGGCCCTGGCACACTATGAACTGCATGCCTGGATCATGGTGCTGCTGGCATGGGTCTTCGTTCCTTTCTATTACAAAAGCGGGGTCTATACGATGCCGCAGTTTCTGGAAAAGCGCTTCGATGGCCGAGCCCGCTGGACGCTGGCGATCGTGAGTCTGGCCGCTTATGTCTTTACCAAAGTCTCCGTTACCGTCTATGCCGGCGCCCTGGTTTTCAGTAACCTGCTGCCAGATACCTTTGGCACGCCTGAAAATGCCTTCTGGGTGGGCGCGTTTGTCACAGTAATCCTGACCGGTATATATACCATCCTGGGTGGACTGCGTGCGGTCCTTTACACGGAGGTCGCCCAGACTGTCGTGCTGCTGCTCGGCTCTTTTTTTATTACCTGGATTGGTCTGAGTGCTCTGGGCGGTTGGGGTGAGCTCCAATCCATGGCGGCACAGAACAAAGACAATTTTGCACTCTGGCAACCCTTGACGGCGGGGGACGAACCGTGGTGGGCGACGAAACAGGATTTCCCCTGGTTGGGAATTCTCATTGCGTCACCCGTAGTCGGAATCTGGTATTGGTGCACGGATCAATACATTGTGCAGAGGACGCTGGCAGCCAAGGGCCTGAAAGATGCCCGGCGTGGTGCGCTCTGGGGAGGATTTCTCAAAGTCTGGCCTGTTTTTATTTTTCTTATTCCGGGATTGATCGGCTGGGCTCTGCACCAGAAAGGAATGATCGAAATTCCGATGAAGGAAGGCGGTCTGGATGGGGACCAGGTTTTCCCTACGATGGTAACCACCATCCTCCCGATTGGACTTCGTGGTCTGGTGGTTGCAGCTTTGCTCTCCGCGCTGATGAGTTCGCTTGCCTCACTATTTAATTCCTGCGCCACCCTGTTCACGGTGGATATCTATCAGCGTCTTCGCCCTCATGAATCCGAGAAACACTATGTGGTCATCGGCCGGCTGGCGACCGGGTTGGTTGTTATCGCGGGAATTATCTGGATTCCCATTATGAAGGCGATGGCGGGCGGCGGTGTCTATAAATATCTTCAAGGTGTCCAAAGTTATCTTGCACCACCGATCACCGCCGTCTTTCTGCTCGGTCTATTCTGGCGCCGAATCAACTCCGAGGGGGCGCTTTGGGGTCTCATCGCCGGTTTTATTCTTGGCATGGGCAAACTGACCATCGAAGCGGTTGTATCTGCCAGCGGGATTGACTCCGGACCGCTTTTCTTCATTGCCGAGTTTAATTTCCTCTACTACTCCGGCGTGCTCCTGCTGATCAGTGTCATCATAATCATCGGCGTTTCCTATCTGACCAAGCGTCCCGACCCGGAGCAGCTGAGAGGACTGACCTACGCGTCGCTCACCGCAGAAGACAAAAAGGAAATTCGCGAGAGCTGGAACCACTGGGATATTCTTGCCACCGCAGGCGTGCTGGGTCTGGTTCTTGCGGTATATCTCTATTTCAGCTTTTGGCTTGGATAGTGCTTATTCCGCGTTCTCCATGATGCTTTGACGGGTATCCGCGACGTTGAGAAAAGACGGGTTCAGATCAGCCGGTGCTTCCCAGACATCTGGCAGCATATACGGCACACGATTAAATGTTTTCGTTTCCTGGTAGTGACTTACGTCAAAGAGAGTGCCGTGGTAATAGGCATTATAATCCACCCACGTCACAAGCATAAGCCATTCGTCCTCACTCATGGCTTGGCGCACCTCTGCATGATCCGGGTTGTCGAGCAAGGTGCGGATGAGAATACTTTTATTTGATCCAAACTGGAGAGGCTGGGTTATGCTGGCATCATCGTGGCGGTCGGAGATCGCGACCAGTTGATCCGGCCACTCATTGGCCTGCATTTGCCGGTGAATGGCCATGGCTTCTCTTTCCTCGATGTACTGAAAGTTCTTTGCTTCCGGCTCGAGCACCAAGTGCCAATCGAGTTCTTTGACCGGCGTGGGGTCGTCCGGCTGCAGGCCGAAAATCGTTCGGTAAGCCTGCATGAAGCCACCGATTTCCCGGCTGGTAAACTCCAGGCCACCTTCCGGGTCGTTCTGGCCGTGACAATCCGTGCAGTAACGCTGGAAGATCGGCATGATGTGCTGCTCAAAGTCCAGCACAGTGCGGTCACCCCACGCGGGCGGCGCAGGTGTTTCCGGTCCGGCACTTAAGAGCTCCTGAGGATAGCTTTCACGGTTGCCTACCGCCTCCAGTCTGGTTTCGTGGCAGCCCGTGCAACTGCGAAACTCTCCGCGTTGCAGGGTGAAACTCGTCCGCATCCGGCGGATCTCACAGAAGTTTTCATCCAGAGCCTGCAGGTAGACTGGTGTCCCTGCGGGAACTTTGAAGAATGCCTGACCTTCCGGAGTCACCGAAACAATACCAATGGTCCGGCGCGGCGCCCAAACCCAGTGACCAAAATGATGGGTCGTAGCATCTCCGGGCAGATAATGCAGATGGTTGTAGGGCTCCCCTTCTTCATCATACTCTACCGGCGCTGGCAACATGAGCGCCTGACTGAGCCGCAGATACTTTACCTGCCCCTTTTCGACACCCGGCAGATCACGGTAGACATCCTCCACAAAGGCCGTCGCGTAGGAGGCAGTGGGATCGATTGTATCCGCCACAATGGGTGGTTTTTCCCGTTTCCTCAAAGGGTGCGGCCAGAAACAACTCAAGTCAGGATCCTGGTGGATTAATTCCTTATTGCCCCAGACATCAACGTAATAGATTGAGAATTCCGCCTCCGTGCCGACCATATCGTGCCCGACGAGGAACGTTTTTTCCGACAGCGGGAAGGGATTGATGTAAGACCCACCCGCATTCTCAATCCCGCCTTCCTCGACAACCTGTTTCGTTAAAGGCCCAAACCCGCCTTCGATTCCCGAGACATTTCGCGATACCATCCACATGGCCTCGCTATTGTTTATTCCCAGAGACGGATTGAAAATAATCAGCGGTCCATTGTGGCCATCGTGGTGGCCCTGTGCGGTCGCGACGTGGATATCGGACTCCGGAGCCTGCTGCACATCACGGATGGACATGGGTTCGCTGATATGCTGCTTGTAGTAGGCGTCCATATTCGTTCCGTCCGGGCGGCAGCGCCATGTGACGTGACTATGGTAAAGACCACGTTCCTGATATTCCCAGTGCATGAAAACGATCGTGCCGTCATTGAGCACATGCGGGTGCCGGTCGAAATCTTTATTGTTGCTCAGGGCGACGGGGACGTCCGCCCGTTTCGGATCGAGCCGGTAAAGCGTTGTGCAACGTTTATTCTGCAGAATGGGGCCGGCGCACTGGTTGCCAAAACTTGAGCGGTCCGAAGCAAAAACATAGCCGCCATCCGGCAGGAAACATGGTTCAATGTCATTATGACCCGGCGTGTTAGTGAGTTGGGTCACTTCACGGCTCTCCAGATTCATTTCATAAATATGGGCATTTTCATCCCGGCCGTAGCCGAGAGGCTGGGAGGCATCATGAGGCGTGGCCCAGAAGGAAAATAAAATGCGATCCGCATCCCAATGCAGGTCCAGTCCCCGCAGGGCGCCCTCTCCCAGTTTTCCTCCCAGCAGTGGCTCGGAAGACGTTTCCGGATCCGCGCCTTTCTTCAGATAGATCTCGCCCAATGGAGTCCCCGGACCTGTGACAGCAACATTGACATTCCACACCCCGCCCGGAATCTGCCCGTGGGTCTGGTAGACGATACCTTCTTTCGGAAAATCTTCCCGTGCTAGAATGATTACATCCCGCGCTGCTTTTCTCAAAGCCAGGTAAGCCTTATGCGCGGTATCTAAATCACCGCTGCCCATCGCTTCGCGAACACGCCCCAGTATGTTTTCGTAATTCGCAATCGCCGGACCCGCCGAGGCTTTATCTGATCCCGCCGCCGCGAGGAATTTCTCCATCCGGGCCGCCACGACTTCGACCGCTTCGTTGACGCCTTCCATGGTCCGGTGACGATTCAAAGAAATCAACTGCCGCGCATAGTCATCTCGAAGATCAAAGTCTGCCCCGCGTGTTTTCCATTTATGATACCAGTCCTTTTCAATGTTACCGAGAACAAAAAAATCCTGGAGGTGACGCGTCATGGAATGCTGCAGTTTCACCCGCTGCGTCAGCATCCAGTCACCCTGTGCTTGCACGACTGGATTCGGGTGGTCGAGGAAGGCGAGCGCTTTTTCGCAAAGCGCGTCTGGGAAATCCCTCACATCTCTCGTCAGGGCATAGGAACTCACCGGAGCTTGCAGTGCAGATTCCAGGAGAAAATCTGCCGCGAGAATTGTCGAGTCCAGGTCGCCACGGCGCAGGTAACGATCGACTAAGTCTTCAATCAGACTGAAATCTTTCTTCTCATGGGCCCACATCGCGACCAAGGCCGTCGTCATGTCTACGACCATCTGGTTGTCCTGCTCATCCAGAAAGCGCATGATAGCGTCTGCTCTGCGCTTATCTTTCAGGACTGGCTCCAGATCGCGCATATCTCGTCTGCCATAGTCAGTTGGTACGGTCCGGCCCCGGGTGAGGTCTTTCTGACCGACGGCTGGCGATACCATGGCACCGGACAAAAGGGCAGCCATGAGGACGGCGATAGACATGTGCTTGGGATGATGAATCGGGCAGAATACTTTCATGGCGCCAGTAAGGAATATCGTTTAGGGGAGAGTGGTATATAAGCCTCTCTTATAAAAGCGCTTCGGGTGTGCACTTCACTCCAATATAAGAATCGCAGAACGGCCAGAGTCTCTGAAGGTTCGTCTTTGCCTAATCGTTAGCCTCCGCCTTTCTGCCGGATAGTTTACCATGTCTGTCGAGCTCATTACCACTCATCCCGCTGCCTCGGGAATCACACCGGGCCGGGCCCAGGCGGGCGGTCAACGCATTTTTCTGAAGCCCTATCTGGGCAACCTGGACATCGTCTTTCTGACGCTCGATACCCTGCGCTTTGACGTTGCGAAGAAATGTTTTGCCCGTGGAGAAACTCCCTTCCTCGCCAGGCTTTTTCCAGCGGGATGGGAGCCCCGTCACAGCCCGGGCAGCTTCACCTATGCAGCGCACCATGCATTCTTCGCGGGATTTCTGCCGACTCCCGTCACCCAGCCCTGGCCACCGCGCCTGTTCGCGAGCAGTTTCGGCCGCAGCCGCACGATTGGCCCGGAAACTGTTGTTTTCGAGGCCCCGGAAGTTGTTACGGGCCTGAAGCTGGCGGGCTACCGCACGATCTGCGTGGGGGGAGTGGACTTCTTCAACCGGCAATCACCCCTCAGCCGGGTGCTGCCGGATCTCTTTGATGAAGCGCACTGGTTTGAGGAAATGAGTGTGCGCAGCCGGGATTCGGCTGAACGCCAGTTTGAACTGGCCGCGGGACGTCTCAGGGCAGCGCCGTCCGTTCAAAAGGTTTTTCTGTTCATCAATGTCAGCGCGATTCATCAACCGACCCACTTCTATCTGCTCAACGCAGAGACCGATTCAAGCGAAAGCCAGGCGGCCGCGCTCCGGTATGTAGATGCTCAGTTACCGAGATTGCTCGATGCAATCGAACGGCGGGGCGGGGCCTTTTTCATTGCCTGCTCTGATCATGGCACACTTTTTGGCGAGGACGGTCTGGAGGGACATCGCGTCGGTCATCCCGCCGTCTGGACCGTGCCGTATGCGCACACGGTTATCGCCGCAGGATAAAAGAAGAAAAGGCGGACGAAAACCAGCCGACGACGGGATTCGAACCCGTGACCTACTAATTACGAATCAGTTGCTCTACCAGCTGAGCTACGTCGGCAAAATTCGGGAGGAAGAATAATCGATCAGGCACCCAAATGCGCAACGGGTTTTTTGCCCGCTGGAATGACCA
>CAZUPP010000015.1:0-83008 GCA_964622095.1 uncultured Verrucomicrobiales bacterium | reverse complement strand
GTGTTTTCCAGCTCTTCGGCCACACCAGCGCCAGGGTGATGGATGGCGGTCGTGCAAAGTGGAAGGCCGAAGGCTGCGAGATGACCCGAGAGGTCCCTCAGCCCGAGTCATCCGATTACCCCGTGCCCAGCCATCGGCGCGATGAGGAGATCCGCGCTTTCTTTGTCGATACCCTGGAGCATATGAAGGCCGGCAAGCCCATGGTCGATGTGCGCTCTCCCGGCGAATTCCGCGGGGAGGTCACTCACATGCCGGAATATCCTCAGGAAGGCGTCCTGCGAGGCGGCCACATTCCCGGGGCCAAAAGCAAGCCCTGGGCCAGCGCCGCCAATGAGGATGGCACCTTCAAAACGCGCCCCGAACTCGAAGCCATTTATCAGGGTGAACTCGGCTTCCAGCCTCAGGATGATGTTATCGCCTATTGCCGCATCGGCGAACGCAGCAGCCACACCTGGTTTGTTCTCAAATATCTCCTCGGCTTTGAAAACGTCCGCAACTACGACGGCTCCTGGACGGAGTGGGGGAATATGGTCCGTGTCCCCATCGAAAAGGGCGACTGAGAATTAACCCGGACAGATAAAAGAGAGGTAACTACAATTCCACGCTGACCTCCAGCTCCGACAGAGCTTCATTCAGACTCGCCGTGTCATTCGGGTGCGCGTTAAACAACACTTTTCCGTCCGGCTTCACCAGCACCATTCGCGGAATGGAATCGATCTGAAGCATTTTGCTGAAAGGTGAGCCCTCCGGTTCCATCAGCCACGGAAATTTAAATCCGCGTTCCTTGCGAAATTCATCCGCCGCCTCCGCAGTGTCATCCACATTCATTCCTACGACCACCACATTTTCCGGCTCGAGTTCTTCCGCGCGTTTTCCCAGTTCTGGCATGGCCTGAATGCAGGGACCACACCAGCTTGCCCAGAAATCAATGAGCAGCGCTTTCTTTCCTTCCGCCAGACTGGCCAGCGTGACGGTTTCGCCCTGGGATGTTTTAATTTCCGTCTCCATGGGCAATTCCAGATCGGCCATCTGTTTCTTAAGTTTGTAGGCATCAACCATCTGCAGAATCGGCTGAGCGTTGCGCGTTGCCAGCCAGATTGATTCACCAATTAATTCCTTGGCTTTTTCTTCATTGCCTTCATCCAGCGCGAGCGTCAGCTCCAGTAATTTTACGAATCCTGTATACTCGTCCCGATCATTGAATAAGACCGACTTTTCCGCATCGATTTCTGGCGGCGCATTGGGCAGCGCCTCCCGGATGCGCTCCGGTTTCCCCGAACGAAAGGCTCCCAGTAATTCCAGCTCCGCCTCGAGTTGCGGTTCGATTCCCTCTTCCTTGAGCTTTTTCAATTGCTCATCGAAATCCTCCATTGATTGCGCCTGGAGAATCGCCTGCAAATCTGGCCCGGAGTCTTCCGCCTCCGCTGTTTCTGTTTCCTGCGCCATCACGGTGCGCGGAACAAAAGCGAGCGTCAGGGCAACGATCCCCACCAACGCAAAAGCAAAGAGCGAATGAGGGCGTGTCAGTGTAGTTGTGTGGTTGGTTAACATAAAATGAGCAAAGCTTCTTATTAATTGAGAGAGAGGCCGCTATCTGAAAGCGTTTTGCAGGGCGTTTACCAGCGCCTGTTCCAGCAGTTTCTGGATGATCGGCTCAATCGATTCTGATGTGTAGGAAACCACTTCTCCGTCCTCCAGTGAGACTTGAAACTCGAGACTGATCTGATCTTTGTCTTCCACTTTTTCCACCAGGGTATCACGAACGGTCTCTGCAATGAAGGCGCGGTCCAATTCTTTGATGCGATTTTTGATGTTGTCCGAAATTGAGTCAACCAGTTGGTCTGCTGCCTGATTTTTCATCACCAGTTGGCCGGTGAGATCCTGTTGATCCGGTGACCATTGATACACGCTCTTTTCCGCTAGATGCAGGCCGTAATCCGGAAAAATCAGCTCGGCGTCCTTTTGCAGAGTGATCCCGTTATCTTCCAGCACAATCTCTGTGTGGAGCGGCTGGTCGGTCGCGCCAATCGGTTGGTCGGGCAATTCCAATCCATATTCTTCCGCATCCGGAAAAATCGTGGCCACCGTTTCACGCAGCAGTTTTTCGTCAACCGTCGCCCCCGGAGCAATGGTCACCTTTGCGAAAACCCGCGGATTCAGCCGCGCGGAATTCCCCGAAAAAACCACCCCATTTCCATCCAGTCTGAGATCCGCCTGCGCCATGTCCCCCGCCCAGCCGGTCAGGCTGGATTTGGTCAGTCGCGCCTTGAGGTCGGACTTGAATTTAAAGCTGTTGTGATCCGCCGGCTGACTTCCATCGATATCCACGTCACTCAAATGCGCCGACTTAATGTCCAGAATCGCCTGCATCGCCGAGGCCGCGAACGTTGTGCTGATCGTCACGTTTTCAAATCGCCCTTCGGCCAGCTTGAGGACAAAGCTCTCCAGGCTGGTGTCTTCCTGCTCCCCCTTATCCTGAGGGGTGACCTCCGGTTCGTCGGCAGGCAGCTCAATCTGGTCGGGGCCGCCTGGATCTTCCAGATGGGCGATCATGCCTTCCCGGCCACCTTCACCCTCATCCGCTGCCACGGTGAAAGAATCCATCGGCGGCGGCTCAAAGATCGTTCCCGGAGACGCGAAAAGCACATCCACCGTATTGAGCCCGTTGGGAAACACCATCAGGTTCGCCTGCGCATCCTTGACCTGAAAGGCTTCTACTTCCATGCGCCCCTTCATCAGCGGAAACAGTTTCACCTGCAGTTTCAGTTCCTTGATGTTGATCGGCGCACTTTCCAGCGCCGGCCGGTCCTCCAGCGGGACCTGCTCCTTGGCGAAATCATCGCGCACGGTCAGACGCACATTCTTCAGGGTTGCCTCCGGCGAAAGCGTGGCCAGCTTCGTGCGAACTTCCTGGATCTCCGCCCGCAGATTATACCGCTCCTCCAGGTAACGGACCAGTTGTTCGGGCGAAAGGGTGGATCGCGCGATTTGCATGAGAACCAGAACGGTGATGAGCAGGACAACGGCGATGGACGCCAGGATGATCAGGATCCGCTTCAACATGGTCAGGCGGGTAGACTTCTTACGCGGCTGGTTCATTCGAAATTTAAAGGAGTGGATACGTGTCGCGGGGTGGACCTTGCCGTCCCTCTGAGTCATGGACGGCCCCCATCTTCCGCCTTGACTTGCGGCGCGCCTCTGCCTGTTCTGGTCAATGCCCGGCAGGGCAGCGGCAGCTTAGCCTGCAATCGGGGGTCAGCAACCAATTCTCAGGGCCGATCAAGCGATCTTCCGGCTCCGGTTCGGTCTTCTCCCCCTTCAGGCGATCCTGAAACCCAACGCCCTCAAACCACCTGAATTCCGACATTCCAACCCTCGTTCTCAGTCGCCCATGGCCTTCAAAGATCTGACCCCGCCCGCCGCCGGAGAAAAAATTACCATCAGTGATGGTAACCTGCGCGTCCCTCATCAGCCGGTCATTCCCTTCATTCGCGGTGATGGCACAGGGCCGGACATCTGGCATGCCAGCCAGCTGGTCTTCGATGCCGCGGTGGAGAAAGCCTATGGTGATGAGCGCAAAATCCACTGGTTTGAGGTCTTCGCGGGAGACGCTTCGAAGAGCCGCTTTAATGAATGGCTGCCGGAAGATACCCTCCAGGCCTTCCGCGAATATCTCGTCGGGATCAAGGGCCCCCTCACCACGCCAGTTGGCGGAGGCATTCGTTCGCTCAATGTCGCCCTGCGTCAGGTGCTGGATCTCTATGTCTGCC
Source organism: uncultured Verrucomicrobiales bacterium (assembly GCA_964622095.1). Lineage (GTDB taxonomy): Bacteria > Verrucomicrobiota > Verrucomicrobiia > Verrucomicrobiales > CAZUPP01 > CAZUPP01. Next base: position 79,238 of record CAZUPP010000015.1, on the reverse strand, counting down.
TCCGTCCCGTCCGCTGGTTCACGGGCGTCCCGAGCCCCGTGAAGAATCCTGGGGCGACGAATATGGTCATCTTCCGTGAGAATTCTGAGGACATTTACGCCGGTATCGAGTTCCAGGAAGGCACCGATCAGATCGAGCGCTTCAAATCTCTCTTTCAGGAGCATTTCCCGGAGCTTTATCAGAAAGTCCGTTTCCCGGGCAGCACCGGCATCGGCATCAAACCCGTTTCCCGCGAAGGCACCGAGCGGCTCGTCCGCGCCGCGATCAACTATGCCATCCAGAATGGGCGGAAATCGGTCACCCTCGTCCACAAGGGCAACATCATGAAGTTCACCGAAGGCGCTTTCCGTGACTGGGGCTACGAGCTGGCTCGCAAAGAATTCGGCGCGGAGGATCTCGATGGCGGTCCGTGGCAGGTTTTCAAATCACCTCAGGGTGAGGAAATCATTATAAAAGATGTCATTGCGGACGCTTTCCTCCAGCAAATCCTCACCCGGCCGGCCGAATACGAGGTCGTCGCGACGATGAACCTCAACGGCGACTATATTTCAGATGCTCTCGCCGCCTGCGTTGGGGGCATCGGAATTGCTCCGGGCGGAAATATCAATTACGAAACCGGCCACGCCATTTTCGAAGCCACTCATGGTACCGCGCCGAAATACGCCAACAAGGATCGCGTCAATCCGGGATCCGTCATTCTCAGCGGCGAAATGATGTTCCGCCACCTGGGCTGGGACGAAGCTGCCGACTTGATTGTCAAAGGCATGAATGGCGCCATCGCTTCCCGCCGTGTCACCTATGATTTTGCCCGGCTCATGGATGACGCCGAAGAAATCAAATGCTCCGCCTTTGGCCAGAACATCGTCGATCATATGTGAGGCGAATTATTTCCTGGCCGGGCGCAGAAAATCCACCGCCAGCAAGGCCGTCGTGGCTCCGAGCAAAACTAGATCCCGTGTGATCACCTGCCACGGAGTGAAACCCTCACTCATTTCCCCGAAGCAACCGCAACTGATATCGATCCCGCGGAAAAGCGCGAGCAGATAGGCCGTTACGAAAACGAGCATGAGCCCTCCGATGATAAGCAGAGCCCCGCGATAAAGCGGGCGAAAACCGGTCAGCACCGCAAGGCCACATAGAATTTCCAGCGGCGGCAGAAAAAAAGCGGCCGCGGCAGAGGGCACAAGCCCAACCAGCCGATAATTCAGAATATCCTGTTGAAAACCATAGGGGTCACCAATCTTCAGTGCTCCCGCTAGAATAAAGGCTCCGCCCACCAGCAAACGCAGCAACCAGATTCCCGCGCTTTTCCAAAGGGCTGATTGGCTTACGCCTCCCCGCCGTGACTGTGCGGATGCGTTCCGTTCTCCAAGCCCTCTTTGTGGCGTTTCAAGTGTCTCGTCCATGCCTGCCATCCATCATGTAAAATGTGAATCTCCGCTTCAGTGTAACCTTCTTCCTTCAGACGCCGGGCAACCGCGCGGCTGGAATCGCATTGTTGACTGTCACAATAAATAACGAGTGGTTTTCCCGTCACGATCTTTTCCAGATTCTGAAAAAGCAGATCGTTCCAGGTATCTTCATTCAGATTAAAAGCGCCCGGAATATGATCCTTGGCAAAGGCCCCCGCCGAACGTGCGTCTACCCACAGAAAATCCTGTTCCCACCGCAGAATGTCCTCCAGCAGAACTTCGTCCTCGGCCAGTTCAACCCTCCAGCGCGGTTGCTTTTCCTCGCTGAAAAGAAAAAACGCCGGCACCGCCCAGGCGAGCGGCAGAAGGATCAACAATAGAATTTGCCAGTGCAGTCGCATGATCGGCCGTCAACGTAAGGGAGGTTTCACCATGCAAAACGCGTCATATTCTTTGCCGGACTTTTTATCCGGGAAATCTGTCTTGATTTTGACAGCCGCCTTTTTGAATTTCCGCGTATCATCCGGCGCAATCCACACCTTATATCGCCGTCCTTTTTTGATCTCTTCAATGCGCGCGGTAAAACCCTCATCCAGCGTCAGGTTCGCATCGATCACACTGATTTTTTCCCTCGTCAGAATGTTCACTTCAAAGGCCTGCGCTTCGGGGTTTGCATTATGATCCCAACTGATGATCGGCGGGTTGATCTCCAGGATTTGCGGAATGTCTACGTGAAGGATGAGCAGATGTCCGTCCGGGTTTTTGTTCGTCTTCACCTGAATCGTTTTAACCTGTTCCCCCTGACGGTTGCCAAAATCAAACTCCACTGCGATCTCGCCGGTTTCTCCAGGGCGGTATTTTTTCTTGCTGGGCTTTGCGGCGGTGCAGCCGCAGGAGCTTTTCACGTCAGAGATATGAACGGTGTCCGAGCTCGTGTTCGTGAAACGATAAGCCGTTCGGAAGGCGGCGTCTTCCGGTTTGGCCTCATAATAGACTTCGGTTTGCTCAAACTCGAGCTGACCGGCCGCCTGCTCCGCCAAGAGGCTCACGAACAGCCCGCCACTCAAAATCGTGATGAGGATGGAAAAGCGAAATTCACTCATGGCCGCAAAATATACGAGGGGTGCCAGCCTGTCGAGAGCTTGCGCATCGGGCTCTCTTCACTCTTGAACGTCCGTCCGACTGCGGCCATCTTACCCGTTAAATGAGGTTTCACGTTCCCAATCCAGCCATTTCGCTGGCCGCTGCCTTTCGCGCGCTGGCCGTTTTCCTGCTATTGACATTCCTCACTCCGCTGACTTCTCCGGCCCAGGAATTCTACGAGGTCCAGCCCGGTGACAGCCTGTGGAAGATCGCCAATCAGCACGGGCTGAGTGTTGAGCAGATCCGGTCCCTCAATAATCTGGAGTCCGATGTCATCCGGCCCGGCCAGAAACTGCGCGTGAAGGGAAGCGCGGGTGGCGCACCACAGGAACAAACCGGCCAGAACGGGAGCAGCTCTCAGGCTTCCAGTCAGCCGGGCCCTGCTCCTTCCGGGGTTCTTCAGGATGAGGCGGTTGCGCGCATGGCCCAGGCTCCGCAACTGGTCGAATACCTCTACGTCATCCAACCGGGAGACAGCCTGAACGTCATCGCGAAGAAGTTCAATGCCACCGTGCGGGACATCAAATGGCTGAACGATCTGGTCTCCGATGAGATCTTTGTGGATGGCCAGCTTCTCGTTCCTACGACCAACCCGCCCGAAGGCGTCGCGGAGATGCGCTATAGCGGGCACAACTCCGCCGCAAGTGAAGAAATCAGATACACCGTGAAACGGGGAGATTCCCTGTCTACCATCGCCCAGGAGCACGATACCTCGATCACCCGCATCCGCTGGCGCAATGGCATGCAGTCCAGCACACCGCGCATCGGCCAGGAGTTGATTTTACCCGTTGGCAGCAAAGGAGGTGACACCTCCACGGCGACGGTTGAGCAGGCGGAGGAGGATCTGGAACCCGCCGCCGGTCAGGTGCCGGATGGGGGCGTGGCTCCGCCTCCGGTCACCCAGAAAATACCGGGGGAGATCAATGAAGATGCCGTGGAGGAGATGGCGCAGAGTGTCGGCCTTTGGGAAACTTTGCACCGGGTCGAGTCTGGGGATTCGATGGAATCCATCGCGCAACGCTATGGCAGTTCCGCGCCAGCCATCCGGTGGCTCAATGCTCGCTCGGATGACGAATTAGCGGAGGTTGAGGTGCTGCTGGTGCCCACCTATTCGCCGCCGGACGGCAGCCGTCAGCTCGCTCTGAACCAGTTGGCGCCCGTCGACAGCGCTGAGGTAAAAGAGGTCCAGTATGAGATCAAACCGGGGGACAGTCTGGCAGAGCTCGCCGCGAAATACGGCACCACCCTGACCCGGCTGCGCTGGCGGAATGAGTTGAGCTCAAACACCATCCGGGTGGGTGAAACCCTGATTATCCCAGCTACACGGACACCCGAAGGTAGCTGACGCCTCCGCCCTCACGAAACGATTTTGGGATGGTGCGCGATACTGGGTTCGAACCAGTGACCCCTACCGTGTCAAGGTAGTGCTCTACCACTGAGCTAACCGCGCGGAGAATACGGGTGGACGGAAAGATATGCCGCCGCCCCAAGCTGGCAAGGAGTTTTTCTCATCCGAAGACAGGCCCCTCTTTCCCGCCCCAGAAATCGATTTAGCCCATGAAACCGTTGCTCGCCTTAACATATCAGATAACCCTGACCCTGCTCTGTCTGCTGGCAGGCAGCGTTGGCATTCTGCAGGCCCAGGAAAATATGAAAACACTACAGGAAGCCTTCGCTGACCACTTTTTCGTTGGGGCAGCGCTGGAGACAAATACTATCCGGAACGAAGGCGGAGAGTTTGATTATGTTTATGAAAACATTCTGCCGCACTTTAATCAGGTAACGGCGGAGAATTGCATGAAGCCGAAACATCTGCAGCCGCGGGAAGGCGAATTCAATTTCGCGGAGGCGGATAAATTAGTCGAGTTTGCAGAAAAACATGGCAAGCGTGTCATCGGGCATACCCTCGTCTGGCACAATGGAACGCCGGACTGGTTTTTTGGTCCGGAAAAAGATGGTACTCCGGTTGACCGGGAAATTCTTTTACGCCGGATGAAACACCATATCGATACCGTGGTTGGGCGCTACAAGGGCAGGGTTCACGGTTGGGATGTGGTGAACGAAGCGATCGCCGAGGGAGGGGAGGATGAATTGCGCAAGACCAAGTGGCGTCAGATCATCGGCGATGATTACCTGGAGCATGCCTTTCGCTTTGCGCATGAGGCAGACCCGGAGGCGAAGCTGTATTATAATGATTACAGCATGTTTAATAAAACAAAACGCGAGCGCGTGATCCGGTTAATTAATGGGCTGCGGGAAAAAGGTGTGCCCATCCATGGTGTCGGCATTCAGGGCCACTGGAAAATCGACGGGCCCGGCGAGAAACAGATTCGCGAAACCATTGAAGATTTTTCCGGGTTGGGCCTTGAAGAAATCATGATCACTGAGCTGGATCTCAGTGTCCTGCCGCACCCCGGCGGGGTCAGCGCCGAGGTCAATAACGCGAGCGAATTAGCGGAGGAAGACGCTGCCCGCCTCAATCCCTACGCAGATGGGTTGCCGCCGGAAATTCAGGAAAAACTGGCGAAGCGCTATGCGGATGTTTTCCGAATCTTTGTCGAATATGATAAAGTCATCACCCGGGTGACCTTCTGGAATACACACGACCGCACAACCTGGCGGCATCATCATCCCATGCGCGGACGGACAGACTACCCGCTGCTTTTCGATCATGAGGGAAAACCGAAGCCCGCGCTTGACGCGGTGCTGGCGGTTGGGCAGGAATAGGGTCATTCATTCCCACGCTATGCACAGTTCAGATACTTCTACTCAGGGCCGTTTGAAAGAGCCGGATATTTTTCTGTCCGCGATCGAACAGCTCGACCTCGCCTTCAAATATGCGGACATCGATCAGGAAGCGGTTGACCGGTTGAAGCATCCGAAACTGAGCTATCAGGTCAGCGTGCCGGTCCGGCATGACGATGGATCTTTAAAAATCTATGAAGGTTACCGGGTACGGCATGATGACACCCGCGGGCCGGGGAAAGGTGGTATCCGTTTTCATCCGCGGGTTGATTTAAGCGAGGTCAAAGCGCTCGCCTTTTGGATGACCTGCAAAACCGCTGTGATGGATATACCCTATGGCGGGGCCAAAGGAGGGGTCACGGTTGACCCGAAAAAGCTTTCGCATATGGAGCTGGAACGGTTGAGCCGCGGATTTGTGGCGCGCATTGCGGATTTTATCGGGCCGGATATCGATGTGCCCGCGCCGGATGTCTACACCAATTCCATGATTATGGGTTGGATGATGGATGAATACTCGAAAATTAACCGGCAACGGACACCTGCCGTGATCACAGGGAAACCCATCCCGCTGGGCGGCAGCCAGGGGCGGGATGACGCCACGGGACGCGGGGCCTATTATTGCATCAAGGAACTGGAAAAAGAGCATGGCTGGAACCCGCAGGAAATGACCGTGGCGGTCCAGGGATTCGGAAATGCCGGCCAGTCAGTGGCCAGATTACTGTTTGACGATGGCTATAAAATTGTCGCGGCAAGTGATTCGCGCGGCGGAATTTTCAAGCCGGACGGCTTTGATGTGCCGAGCCTGATTGAGGTCAAATCGACTTCCAACATGCTCAAGGCGGTTTACTGTGAGAATAATCTCTGTGAAGAGATCGACGCTGAGAATATCACAAATGAAGAATTATTGGAGCTGGAAGTCGATATTCTCATTCCGGCCGCGCTGGAAGGGGTTATTCATGGGGAAAATGCGGAACGGATCAAGGCGAAGACAATTATTGAGGTGGCCAACGGACCGCTGACCAACGCGGGACACGAGATTATTACAAAGAAAGGAATTCTCGCCGTGCCGGATATCCTGGCGAATGCGGGTGGGGTCACCGTGTCCTACTTCGAGTGGGTTCAGAATAAGACCGGATATTACTGGCCGCTTGAAGAGGTGCAGGAAAAGCTGCACACCAAAATGAGCCGCGAATTCCGGCGCATCCGTGACATCCAGAAAGCGCACGATATCGATATGCGGACGGCCGCCTACGTGCAGGCCTTGACCCGTATTGGAGAAGCGCTCACCGCGCAGGGCACGGAGCGCTATTTCCGCGGGATGGGTTAAGTTGAGGTTAACGGTGCGGCTTCCTTTTTCTCCGCGGGAAATTGGTTTTTCCAGAGCCTGTCAAAACGCGAGGAGCGCCCGGCATAATAAGGGTATCGATTTCTCTCCTTCTCATCCTCCGCGGCGGGCGGCGGCAGGTAGCGGAAATGTTTATAAGGCCAGAGCCACAGTTCCGGTCTCGCCGTGATCCGCTCGGTGAAGATGTCAGCGATTCGCTGGGCCAGCTCCGGCATCGTTTCGCCTTCCTTTGGGAAAATGGGTGGGGCCAGCTCCAGGGTGTACTTACGGCTTTGAAGAAAATCTTCACGCGGATAGCAGAACCACATCGAAATGCTCGCCCCCGTGCGGATAGCGAGTTCATAGGGGATGTTTGTGATGAAGGCTTTCAGGCCCAGGATCTCCACGATCACCCCCGGCTGATTTGGCTTCACGGTGAGGTCCCCTAATAAACCCACCGTCCGCCCGTCGCGCAGCCGTCGAAACATTCGAAGGACCACACCATCCCGCCGGACCACCTCGTGACCGCTGATCTCCCGCAGACGCTGCATGATTTTGCCGACCTTCGGATTTTTGATATCCTGCACTGGAACCATGCAGTAAAATTTCTCAAAGCCGGTGGTTAAATTTCCAAACTCAAAATCACCATGGTGCAACCCGAGCAGGATCTGGTCACCGCGGGTTTCCCGCAGTTTTCTTAAGCCGCCGAGATCATTGACCTCGTAAACCTCGGAACGGTGGCTGGGATCGATCAGATTCCTTGCCCAGAGAAGATCCATAAAGCTGCGGGCGAGATTCTGGTAACTTTGGCGCGCGATGTGCTTCCGTTGGCGGGGCGTATATTTATCCCCGAAAGCGCAGCGGATATTGTCGAGAGCGACATGTCGCCCGCGCCGGTCCAGCCAGAAAACCAGAGCTCCGATCTGCCGGGCCAGCCAGAGATTAACACGCCGCGGCAGCCGGGGAATCAACCAGGCCGCGGCTCTCATTCCGAAGGTTTCAAAATGGTGCCGGATGCGCTTGCGAAAAGGGAGCTGATCCTTATGACTCATCGCGTGGGAAGAACCAATGAAGCGGGGCCAGCTCCCTGTCAACCAGACGGGACGGATAGGGCAGGGGACTCACCCCGGCCAGAGATTATCTGTGATGAGCCCGTTCTGGTCTTATCTGATCTGCACCTGGGTCATGGTTCCTGTCTGGTGAATGAGCTTGAGCAGCTCGCTCCGCTCATTGAGGGACATGGCGCGGTCATCTTCAATGGCGACACGACGGAGCTGCGGCATGAGCGGAACCGGGCAGCGGGCTTGGAGATCCTTGCCCGCCTGACGGGTCTCTGTCAGCGCCTCGGGACGGAGCCATTTTTTGTCACGGGCAATCATGATCCGGTCAACGGCAACCGGCATTACGCCACCCTGGGGCAGGGGCAGATCCTGATGACGCACGGGGATGTCCTTTTCCCGTCCGTCACGCCGTGGTCACGCCGGGCGCCGCAGATGGAAGAGATCTATGAACAGGAGATGACGCGGCTTTCGGCCCAATCGCACCTTTCCGAAATGGAAGCGCGTTGCCGGGCGGTGCGCGCGACCAACGCAGTTTGGGAGAAGCGGCCGGAACGCCATGCCTCGATGCGGTTTGGAAAAATCGGTGCGCTCATACAGGATCTTTGGCCGCCGGTGCGGCCGTTCACGATCCTGAAAGTCTGGGCTGATACGCCCGGGCTGGCTGCCCGTCTGGCGGAAAAGATGAATCCATCTCCTCAGGTTGTTTTGCTCGGCCACACCCATCGGGCGGGCATCTGGCGGTCCCGCGGCCGGACGATCATCAATACGGGCAGCTTTATTCCTCTGAGCGGAAGACTGGCGGTGAGGGCGCGCCGAAATCAGATTGAGGTGCACGAGCTGCACAGAGGAAAAGATAATGCCTACCGTCTTGGGCGTCAGATTCGTGTCGTGCCTCTGGTCACAGGTGACCTTGACCTTCCCGTGGGAAGGCTGCTACAGGAATAAGGCGTGAGTGTGCAGGGCGGACAGACCGGACCAGGCCGGTTGCGCCAGCTAGTCCGCGCAAGTGAGCAGAATTGCCGGAGACAATGGCTGAAGCCGAGAAAAAGATTCTGATCATCGACGACAGCGAGACGATTCGCCGGATGGCGAAGAGTGTCCTGGAAGGTGAAGGCTATAATGTGACGGTGGCTGGCACGGGCGCAGAGGGGCTGCAGCGCGTGCAACTGGATGCGCCGCGGCTTGTGATTTCTGAAGCGGCCATGCCGGACATGGACAATGGCGAGATGATCGCACAACTGGCGGCCGCTCAGCGCAACGATAATGGACTGGGTGTGATGTTCATGAGTGCCGACCCGGAGGCGACCTCACGACAGGCGGAAGGCACGGTGAAAGTCGCGGAGATACTGGAGAAACCTTTCGCTGCCAAAGCGCTAAAGTCCAAGGTAGGCCGGTTTTTCAATCCACCGGGCAAACGGGGGGAGGAGGTAGCGCATGCAAATGAAAGGCTTCCTCTTCCGCCAGAGCTGGTCAGGACGCCGGAGGCGCATCACGAAGCGGACACGGGTTCGATTCCCCCGGTTCCGGCGGGCGAGTCCGCCGAGTCAGTTTCTCCAGCCGAACCTTCCGTTGAGCCTGGAAGCCGGGTGACGCCGATGCAGCCATCCCGCCGCCGTCTCACCCAAGTGCAGCCGGCCACTTCACTTGTCCAGCCGCACCGGGGGCCAGGGGCACAGAGAGTGGTGGCTCCCGCAGGAGCCGGAGCCAATCCGGTGGCCGCTTCCGGGGTCGGGCCATCCGCGGCCGGGCAATATGAAATCGACGTCCCGGCTGCGCTGGTTTCTGGCCGGGAAGTTCTTGTCTACGTCAATCGCGAAAAGCTGACCGGTCAGTGTTCCATCTCGCTCGATGAAGAGTCGATTCTCATTTTCACGAAGGATGGCGAGGTGCGCCTGGTGACCTCAAATAATCCGGAAAACTACGCTGACGGCGCGGAAAACCCGTGGCGTGATGAGCTTTATGACGCCGCCGCGGAAGAACAGCGGATGAGTGGCAAGCCCGTTTTCATCGCCCTGAATCAGAAAGAAGTGCGTGTGACGCTGGCGAAAATGAAGCGCATGCTCCGGGAGCAGGGCGAGGCCTGCGTGAAGCGTGCCTTTGCGACGCGTTCAGCCCGTTTGCGCTTCAAGAGAATGCAGCATCTGCCGGATTTTGTGGAGCATTTCAGTGATCCCACTCCCATGCTGCAATTATTGATGGTTTCCTACCGGATCACCCAGCCTGTGGCGAATATTATTACGGAATTGCCGAACACGGGAGTGATTGTGGTGCCGTCCACTTTTTTCCGGAATTACCGGGATCAGATTCAATTATCCCCGGAGGAAGAAAAACTTTGTGAATTTGTGGATGGCGAACGGGCGGTGCTGGAAGCCGCACTGGCGGCGGGGCTGGACCTGCAGGAGGCCGCCAGCATCATCTATGGTTTCCTGAAGCTGGGCTTGATGACGATCGTGCATGTCCCCCAGGACGGCACCATGCCATCCTGGGAAGACATGCTGGGACAGTCAGCCGCTTAGGCTGGAGGGTTTGATTGATCAGTTGCCTTTCTTTTCGGCGGCAAGACCGGGCCATTTCTGATCGGCCTGTTTCAGATAGCCGGCGGGGTCCTCGTTGAATTTCTTCTGGACGCCCTGATTCAAATTCAGAATGAGTTTGCCGTCGACGATAGACCATGCATCCGGAGCGATATCAAAAAGGCCGCCCTGGCTGACACCATAGGCGCAGTATCCCCCATAAACCGGAGCATATTTTTCTGGATTTGCTGCGAAGAGGTCGCGGGTTTCCGCCGAATAGAAGTGATAGGTTGCGCCCTGGTATTGGGCGGTGAATTCCTTGGTTCCCTTGACTGGCTTACCGGCGGTGAAGTAGGCGACAGGATCATACCCTTTGATCGCGACACCTTGTTTGTTGGTATTTACCACTTCATCTGCCGCTGAGGCGAGATGGAAAGAGGTGACGAGGATAAGGGTGAGGCTGGTAATAAGCTTGCTCATGATTTGGATAAGGTTCTTTCCTTGTGGATAGAGTGCGTTGTCTTTCGATCGCGACGCCGTCAGCTAATTTGCTGGCCGCTCCTCCTCAGACTGCCTCCGCTCCACTTTCTTCCCGTTTAGAATGACGGGAATATCTTCCGCGGTCCCGTCCTCCCGCTCGATTCTCAGTTCCCCTTCGCCAAGGTTGACCGTTACCTCAGCCAGTTTTTCGGCCGCCAGGCGCACATTAAGGCGGGCCCCATAATCCGTAAAAAAACCGGTGCGTTCCACGCGGTAAAGTACTTCGCCTCGCTCATCGCTTATCTTCTCAAAACTCCCCTTCGTGCGCACCTTGGCATTGGGAAAGCCAAAGCCGCGCGCTTGCCCGCCGATTTCCACGACCGGTTCAGCCCGATCATGAATATCAAGGTAAACATCCCCGTGGCTCACTTCGATCCGGATATAGTCCGGCGCGCTGGAAGTGGTTTGCCGGCCATAGGCGAAATCCTCATGGACAGGCGTGGCGAAAAGAATGCCGACCAGGGTGCCGCCGCCGAGGATGGAATAGACAATGGTTTGCGTGATAGGCCGGTTCCTGCGGGTTACGCGGGATTCCGGGTTTTCCAGGGCAACCTCGCGCTGGGGAATTTTCAGGATATAGAAATAGAGTAACCACGCCACGCCCCATGCCATGACGGCCGACCAGATAACGTCACTGAGGAAATGCGCCCCGGCCGCCATGCGGGCATATCCCAGATACCCACCGAGGACGAGGGACAGTGCGAGAAGTCCCCAGCCGAGGCGCGGGTGCCGCCGCCGGAGAACGAGCCAGAGAGCGCTCAAGGCATAAGCGACCGAACAGTGGCCACAGGGAAAGCTTTTGCCCCGGCCACTCGGACCCTTCAGCAAGGGAGGGAGATACTCGTGCTTGCCGTCAAACGTCTGCACTTCACGGGGCCGGGGCCGGCCCCAGTGATCCTTGAAAATGGCATTCACGAAAAGTCCCGGTCCCAGGACGACAACGAGCAGGATGAAAAGCCCATAGAGCCGGAAGTGCGACCATTCTTCCGGGACAATCGCCCCGGCCACAATCATCAGGAGGCCGGTAATGGCCAGAAGGGCGGTCAACGCCGGGGCCGCTTTGTAGAAAAGCCGCCAGAACCATAGATCCGCGATCGGCCAGGGCTGATCCTCATTGCCCGCATCAAAGAAAACTGCGGCGGCGCGCAAATCCAGATCGGTCATCCAGAAGGGAATGGTCCCGGCCGCGGCGAGGACGAGGAGGAGGCCAGGAATGATCAGACGCAGAAACCGGTCAGTTTTTGCGTGGCGTGAAGAAAGGTCAGTGGTCATTTGAGGCTGGGCGACAGCTCGGAGAAGGCCCATAGTGTGGATCTGGAATATCCTCACATCAAGGGGCGGAAAGAATTGGAGGCGGGATCATTCTAAAGACAGCGGGATATTTAAAGAACCAAAAATATAAAGACGGTTGACAAATTAGGAACAGTTTCGCATTCTCCCTATAACGGCCCGCTTCCAATACCATGAAAAATCACCCTGCCCGCCGGTCTCTTGGCCGCACTCTGTCCGCAAAATCCTGGTTTCGCGCCGGGATCCTGATCAGCACCTGCAGCCTGCTTCTCAGCGGTTGCTACACCCTCGGCCAGTTCAGTGATCTGAGTGCTGACCTGGAAGTCATTGACAGTTCCAGCTTCAAATTCGTGAAGAAGCCCTATTACACCTTTGATGACGCCGTGGCCCGGGCCATGGTCGGTACGACCGAGCGTGGGCGCGATCTTTTTGTTCTCAGCGGTCCTCAGCCAGAGACCTACAGTCTGCTGGAGCGGGGCGCTTATGTGGAGAAAAGCCGCCAGGTTTACGTGGTGCAGACTTATCCGACGCAGGGGTCCGCCCCGCCTGAAGCGCAGAGTGTGAAGACCCTGATGGACAAGTACGTGCGCACGAAGCCGACCAGTCCTGTCTTTATGGAGATCAGTGATCAGCGCAAAGCGCGCCAGATGACCAAGGTCAACCATCCCGGAACGGGACGCTGATTCTCCCTCGCTCCGCCGCTTGACCATCCCTGCCAATTAGCGCATAGCGCTTGGCTATGCCGACGCCAAGGAGGGAGGATGACGATCAAGTGCCAGGGCGTGCGGTTAAAACCGCGCCCAGTCTGGCCGCGCAATCCGCGCGCTCCGCCGGGGTCGTTTCCATCGCCATCATGATCAGCCGTGTGCTTGGGCTGATCCGGGAAATGGCCATTGCCGGGCTCTTTGGCGCCGGCCGGATGACTGATGTGTTTTACATGGCGTTCCGCATCCCGAATCTGCTGCGGGATCTTTTTGCGGAGGGTGCGCTGTCAGCAGCCTTTGTCACGACATTTTCCAAGACGATCGCCAATGAAGGGGATGACGCCGCCTGGCAACTGGCGCGACGGGTCATGACGCTGGTGCTGCTGGTCATGAGCATAGTGACCCTGCTCGGAATGATTTTTGCGCCGCTGGTCGTTGACCTGCTGGCCGGGGGCTTTGATGAAGCGAAGGAGGAGCTCACTGTGACAATGACGCGGATCATGTTTCCCTTCATCCTCATGATCTCCGTGGCCGCCCTCGTCATGGGAATGCTCAATTCAAAAAAGCGCTTTTTCATCCCGGCCTTGGCTTCGAGCTTTTTCAATCTGGGCGCGATCGTGGTTGGGATCGGCCTGGCCTGGCTTCTTGATCCGAATTTTGGCGACCGCGCCCTAGTCGGGCTCGCTTTTGGAGTGCTGGCAGGCGGCTTCCTGCAGTTGCTCATCCAGCTTCCGAGTCTCTACGGAGTGGGTTTTCGCTTCCGGCCGGACTTCAAGTTCCGCGATTCCAAGGTCTACAAAGTGCTTGAGCTGATGGCCCCGGCGATCATTGCCGGCAGCGCGGTGCAGGTGAACGTCATGGTCAATAGCATCTTTGCCTCGCACCTGGGTGATGGACCGGTCACCTGGCTGCAGAACGCCTTTCGCCTGCTGCAACTGCCGATCGGGGTTTTTGGCGTGGCCGTCATGACCGTGACCCTGCCACAGATTTCAACGGATGCGGCACGCGAGCAATTGAGTGAATTCCGCGAGAACCTGTCGCGCGGCATCCGGCTGGCTTTCGTCCTGACCATCCCATGCACGATCGGGCTGGCGGTCCTGTCCGAGCCGATCATGAGCCTGATTTTCGAGCGTGGCCGTTTCACGGCGGAAGACAGCGCGATGGCAGGAGCCGCTCTGCAGTTCTATGTCATCGGCCTCGCGGCTTACGCGGGGATCAAGGTGCTGGCTCCCGCTTTCTATGCGCTGGATATGAAGAATATGCCCATGATCGTGAGCTTCATTTCCATCGGAGTGAACCTCGTCTTAAACTGGTTCTTTACTTTCCACCTCGGGATGGGGCATCGCGGACTGGCCCTTTCTACCGGACTGGTTGCGCTCAGTAACTTCGGCCTGCTCTACATTCTGATGTGGCGCCGGCTCGGGCGGTTTGACGGGACACGCATGCTCAGCAGCCTCGGTAAGGTCATGATGGCGGGCAGCGCTCTGGGTGCGATCTGCTTTGCCGGAGCGGAATTCGTTTTAAAGCCGGTCGAAGACCTGAACCTGCTGGCCCGCGCTTCAGGGATGCTGGGCGTGATCACGGTGGCCGGTCTGGCCTACCTCGTCATCGCCTGGATGCTGCGAGTGGAAGAGCTCATGCTCTTCAGCAACCAGATTACCAAGAAGCTGAAGGATTAATCAGCGTGGAATCTTCAGGCGCTGGCCGGGCTGGATAATGTTATCACTCAGGCCGTTGGCGTTTTTGATGCTGGTGACACTGGCACCTTGTGAACGGGAAATGGCCCAGAGCGTATCTCCGCGCTGCACGGTGTAGGTTGCGCCGCCTGAGGGCTGGCTGGAGGGAGCCGAACCCGCGCCCGCGGCCGACCCGGAAAGGGTAAGCTTCTGCCCAACGTAAATGGTATCTCCGCTCAGGGAGTTCCGGGATTTGATCGCCGAAACCGAGGTGCCAAAGCGACGGGCGATCTGGGAAAGGGTATCACCCGGTTGCACGGTGTAACGGGCCGTGGTGCTGCTACTTGAAGGAGCAGGAGAGGAAGGCGTTGAGACCGATGCGGTGCGAACGCGCGAGCTGCTGCTGGGAGCGGCAGGCTGAGGCTGATAGGAAATGCTGTCACTCACGCTGGGCTGGCTGTAGGTGGCTGGTGCACTGGAAGCGATCTGCACGGGCTCCGAGGCGGCTTCGCGTTCCGCGGCGGCCAAGGCGGCGGCTTCCTCACGCTCACGCTTTTCCCGCTCCCGACGGTCCCGGCGGCTTTCCTGTTTGGGTTTGGGCTCTCCAGGCTGGTCCAGGGAGGGGAGATCCGTGCCGGCATCGGCGAGCATGATGTCCCCGCTGTCATCAAAGCGGTTATTGTCTTGCGGAATATCCAGCGAACCATCGTCAAAAAGATAAAGCGCTTCTTCGCCCGAACTGGCGGTTTTTCCTCCAGAGCCACAGCCCGCGAGGACAAGGTAAAGGCCCGCCAGCAAAGAGGCGGGCAGGATGTGCAGGATGGATTTCATAGGAGTAAGGGCAAGGGCCCAGGTTATGAAGGGACGGGATGAAATGAAAAGTAACCGAAAGATTGGGGGACTGACTTAACGAACGTACAACAAGAAAAAAGTCTCACACATCGCCGGCGGGCAGCAAGCTGAAATTTTTTTCCTTAAATCACACTTATCTTTAACATTTACGAAATATTTGTCCAGCTCTATTTTTCGTGGGTCCCTTTGCCTTGTTCCCTGCCCTCAGGATCACGTCACAAGAAAGTCGCTTGTCTCTCGCATCTCCTCCAGGCATGCTCTGCCCATGGGGATCGAACTGCGCATACCTGACGGGGATTATGAGGGCTACATTTTTGATATGGACGGCACGCTTGTAGACACGATGCCCGTCCATTACCAAGCCTGGCTGGCGGAGCTACGCGAGCACGGGATTGAGTTTCCGGAAGACAAATTCTACAGCCTCGGCGGCATGCCGGCGGCAACGATCATTGAGATGCTCAATCGCCAGCACGGCGCGCATATGGACCCGGAAGAAACCGCCCAGCGCAAAGAGGAGCGGTATCTCAAGTTTCTTCATGACATTACACCGATCCCGGAAGTAGCCGCGATCGTGAAAGACCTGCACGGCAAGAAACCGATGGCCGTCGGCACGGGATCGAAGCGTCACGTGTGTGAGAAGACCCTGCGTGAGGCAGAGCTTTACGACTACTTCGATGTCATCGTGACGAGTGACGACTACAGCCGGGGAAAACCGTTTCCGGATCCCTTTCTGCTTGCGGCAGAGAAGCTGGGCGTGGATCCGGCGAAATGTATCGTCTTTGAAGATTCGGAAACCGGGATCAAAGCGGCCGAAGCGGCGGGAATGGCCTGGGTTTTGGTCGAGAGCCGTCCGGCTGGGGTTTGAACGAGATTAAAGGACGTCGCACTGGATGAATTCGATAATCTCGCCGTCCGGTCCATGGACGAAGGCGAGCTTGAGAGGCACCGGGCCTCCAGTGACCTGATCGGCCACGTCAACGCTGGTCGGCTTGGTTCGCTCCGTCGCGCCCGCGGCGAGGGCGGCATCAAAGCTGGCCTGGACGTTATTCGTGCGAAAGCAGACATGGGCAAAGCGCGCTTCGGCCGGGTCCTCCGCTTTGCCGTTGGAAAAGATCTCGAGATAATTGCCATCACCGGCATCAAGCATGGCGGCACGGAGCTCGCCGTCCTGGCCCATGTTCCAGATCATTTTGCGAGTGAAGCCGAGACCGTCACAGTAGAATTTCAAGGTGCGGTCAAAGTCAGTCACGCGGAGGGCGATGTGGTGGATACCGGTGGAGATGGATGGGGAGGGGAAATCACTCATCGCCGAGAGGTATCCAGCCAGAGGAGTGAGCGCGAGCCAATTCTTGGCGTGTAATTTGAGCGTGCGGCGAAGGAACCGGACAGGTATGCTGCACCTATGTTGAAGCGCTGGACATCCCCATGCCGGTCACTTGTCCTGATCGCCCTGCCTGTCCTGTTTTCCGGTTGCGGAGAGCGAAACGGCGGCGATTCTGGGCCGGAACCGGGGGAGGGGGAGACCACCGAAGCGCTTCCGGAGGTGGCCGGCCTGAATCCGGCCATGGAAGAACCCGCATTTGATCCACTCATGTTTCCGCATCCCACAGTTGAAGTCCCGGGCGGAGAGGCTGTTAAAGAGCTGAACCGCCTCCGGGAGAAGGGCCGAGAGGAAGGTTACCTTGCGATCATGCTGGGACCGCCTGAAGTGGTGGAAAGCCTGGCTGACCTGCAGGATACTTATCAGATGACGGCGTCTGACGTCATCGAGAAGGCGGCGGCCGTCGATCCCAAGGAATGGTTTGAGCGTCAGCGGGAAAATTTTGACCCGGCGGAGTTGGAACCTGACGAGGAATTGGAGGAGATGTCCGAAAATGCGGAACCGCCTGCGGAAGTAACAGCGCATCGGGATGTGCTGACCCGTGAACCCTATGAGAAGGTGATCCTTGCCAAGATGCCGGTCAGCCCAGAAGAACCATGGAGAGTGTTTGCGGAGATGCCCTGGGGAGGGTTCAACGAGTGCCCGTTTCCGCACGAGCACCTGGCGATTGCCCGTTACTGGCACGAGAAATTTGGTGCCAGCCTCGCTACAATGAGTACCGCGACTCTCGAGTTCATGGTCGAACGCCCGCCCCAGACAGATGAGGAGGCATTGGCGCTGGCCACAGAGCAGTACCTCTATTGCCCGGACATTGTCGATCAAGGGGTGGGCAGCATCGACCACCTCGCGCAGCTTCTGAAGGGCTCGCAGGTGTGGTATTTCTGGTGGGACTGAAAAGAAATTTATCGGCCCGCCAAAAAAACACGGGCGACAGCCATCGGCCGCCGCCCGCGTCATTACCCCCTCCTCTTCAGGTAAATTCAGAAATCCCGGATATGAAGAGAAGGAGCTAACCGTCTCCGATCACTAGTGTGTGATAAACCGGAGGTAAGTCAACAACCAAAATGCGTCTGACCGGAGGAAAAAATCTCCACGATCTTTCGCAACGATAACTCATTGAAATACAATGATTAACGGAATTAAAAGGAATGAAAAATGATGCAATTACATCAGTGAATGCCGGTCTTGGTTTGAGCACCGTCAAACCGGCAGCCGTTTGGTGCAACTCAACGGCAAACTAATCCTCAAAAATATGGGCAAAACCATCGTCATTGGCGTAACTGGCTCAATCGCAGCCTATAAATCAGCGGACTTAACCAGCCGTCTGGTCAAAGCGGGCCACGATGTTTACGTGGTCATGACAGCTCACGCCCAGGAATTTATCACGCCGTTGACCCTGCAAACCATTTCGCGTAACCCGGTCCTGGGAACCTTACACGATGAAAAGGACAGTTGGCGTCCGGGACACATCGATCTGGCTGACCGGGCGGATCTCTTCGTCATCGCTCCGGCGACCGCCAACGCCATCGCGAATATGGCCTACGGTCTCGCACCCGATTCCCTGTCTTCGATTTATCTGGCGACGGAAGCCCCGGTCCTCGTGGCTCCCGCGATGAACGGCAAGATGTGGCTGCACCCGGCGACTCAACATAACGCTGCCCTGCTGAAAGATCGCGGAGTTCACTTCATCGGTCCGGAAGAAGGGATGCTGGCCTGCGGTTATGAAGGAGTTGGCCGGCTGTGGCCGGTCCAAGGGATCGCGGATCGAATCGAGGAAATCCTGCGCGAGACCGGAAAAGATAACGAACCGCGGATTGATGCGGCCTAAGCTCATAGCGTAAGGTGTGTTATGGAAAGTGAAGCAACGCTTCCCTTCAGCATAGAGGACCTTTGGTGCGGCTTAGCGCGTGTCGAAGGAGAGGCCATCATCGGATCGGGTTTTCTCGTCCTGGAGTATCATTTGCGTGATGCCGTCCTCGGTCTTTACCAAAGCAGACGGAAACGCATCCGGGTGCTTTTTGAGGACATCAAGCGCGTTAACCTGGAAAAAACCGTAATGCGCCGGCGGCTGACCATTACGCCCCGCATGGTCGAGCGCACCGGTCACGAAGAAGATGGCGGGATGAGCGTGACCATTCGCGAGGATGGACCTTTTCGCCGGATGCCCGGGCAGCGGGACGGAGAAGTTTCTCTGAGTATCCACCGGCTCCACCGGAGCAAGAGTGATCAATTTTTTGAGGTGCTGGAGAGTGAACTCTCCCGTGCTCAGGAGCGGCTTCGGCAGGAAGGAATGTCCAGCTGAGAAGGGAGTCACATCCTGCGGATATGCCAATGAAGATTCTGATCACGGCAGGGCCTACCAGAGAACCTCTGGATCCCATCCGTTTTTTTTCGAACCGGTCAACGGGCCAGATGGGATATGCTCTGGCTGAGGCGGCGCTCGAGAAAGGGCATGAAGTCACGCTGGTGAGCGGGCCGGTGAACCTCACCCGTCCCGCGCATGAGCGGCTAACGGTGGAACCCATTGAAAGCGCGGAGGAACTTCGAAATGTTACCTATGCCAATGCCCCGGGAGCGGACGCAGTCATCATGACGGCCGCGGTGGCGGATCTCACGCCGGTGTCCTACAGCAAAGAGAAGCTGAAAAAGGAAAAACTGAGGTTGAGTGCGGAGGGCCACTTTCTCCTCCCGCTCAAACGCACCCCAGATATCCTGAGCGGACTGCGTGACGAAGCGCCGGGGGCAGTCATCGTTGGCTTTGCGGCGGAAACAGATCATCACGAAAAAAATGCGTGGGGAAAGCTCCATGCAAAGCGCTGCGATCTGATGGCTCTCAATGACGTCAGCCGGGCGGACATCGGTTTCGGCGCGGCGGAAAACCAACTCCTGCTGCTCTATGCGGATGGCCGCAGCCGGGAAATCGTTCAGCAGAGCAAACTGGGCTGCGCACGGGAGATCATCCTCGCGGTGGAGGAGTTGGCGGCGCAAAAATCAGTTTAGAGATGGATCATCCGGGGCCTGGGCAAGCAGGCGGTAGACCGGCCCGAAGCGGCCAATGATCTCATGCCAGGCTTTTTGGGGAGCCTGGGAGTCAATATTCAAATCGTCAAAGGTGGGCTTGTGAAGAAGCCAGGCATTCTGCTTGAGCTCCTGTTCAAGTTGACCACTGGCCCAGCCGGAGTAGCCCACATAGGCGCGGACAATGTGCAGGGGGCTGTCATGCAACTCAATCGCCTCGGACATGGAGATGTGACGCACCTTGCCCTCTTCCTCGCCGGCCTGAGTGAGGTCGAGGGCGGCAAAGGTCAGATGATTCTCACCGACGGGTCCGCCGTGGAAAACCGGAACATCTCGGAGTTCATCAAGTTTGAGATCAGAGACCAGATCACCGGTGACTTTATCAAGCGGGCGATTCAGGATCAGGCCCATCGCGCCGTCGTCCGACTCATGCGCGGGCAGATAAATCAGGGTGCGGCGAAAATTCGGATCCATCAGGCTGGGATTCGCGACCAGCATCATGCCTTCCAGGCTGGGGGATTCCTCATTTCCCGCCTCGTCACTGCCGCTGTCTGATGATGACCAAGCATCCATAGTTTCTATGCTCAGGCTCGACCTGTTCGAAGTTGGTGTTCTGACCGGGCAGAAAGTTAGATCAGGAGGAGTCCTGGGGCCAATGCTTTTAGGCCAAGACTGATTGTCATTGGAGCGAGGACGGCATGGACGGCTTCAAAAGACCACGCTAAAGAAGGCGATATGCTGTGCAAACGAGTCATCCCGTGTCTGGACGTGACCGGCGGACGCGTGGTCAAGGGGACAAAGTTCCTTGAGCTGCGCGATGCCGGTGATCCGGTGGAGGCTGCGATGGAGTATAACCGGCAGGGGGCGGATGAATTGGTTTTTCTGGATATCACGGCGTCCTCTGATGAACGCGCCACAATGGTGGATGTGGTCGAGCGCACGGCGGCTCATTGCTTTATGCCGCTGACGGTCGGAGGTGGCATTCGGGAAGTGGCAGATGTGCGCCGCATGCTTCATGCCGGGGCTGATAAAGTGAGCATCAACACTGCGGCAATCAGACGGCCGGATTTTATCAGTGAAAGCGCGGATGCCTTTGGACGGCAGTGCATGGTGGTGGCGATCGATGCCAAACGCGATCCGGCGCGAGGGCCCAACCGCTGGACGGTTTATACTCATGGCGGACGAAATGCGACCGAGCTGGACGCACTGGACTGGGCGCGTGAAGCGGAGGAGCGCGGGGCAGGGGAAATCCTGTTGACCAGTATGGATGCGGACGGCACGAAGGCGGGCTATGACCTGGAACTGAATCGCGCGGTCAGCGCAGCGGTGGACATCCCGGTGATCGCCAGCGGCGGCGCGGGCACGCTGGAGCATATGGCCACCGTTCTAGGGGATCTGGGGAAAGCGGATGCCGTACTGGCCGCGAGCATTTTTCACTTTGGCGAATATACCGTGGCTGATGTGAAAAAATACCTGAGCGACGAGGGGATAATCGTCAGGCCGGTAGACCTTACAACTTGAAATAAGGGTGCTGGGCGATAGCGATTAACCGCCCGATGACCGCGGCAATAATCAAGAGGTGCGCAGTCAGAAAAGTAAGGTTGGCCGGGGGAGAATTAATCTGGCGTCGGAGAAATTCCGCTGCGCAGATAATTGCAATGGTGAGTGGCATCCAGGGCAGGAGCAGAAAGCGGTCACCTTTCCCAATCGGCGCATACCAGCCGAAGGCAGCCATAAAGAGTAGAAATCCTCCCACAACAAAGGCAACCGTCGGAATAGCGGCCGGATGCCAATCTCGCCAGTGGCGAACCGTTTGCTTCGCGAGAAAAAGCCAGACCAGCAGCGCAAATAGGAGAAAGCTAAGGGCGGCCAGATAGAGTCCGCGGTGCCGCAAAAAATGGCGCCAGTCCTTACCGCCCTCTTCGTCCAGCCGCAGGTCGACTTTTCCTTCGGGCAGAAAGAATTTTGAAAGGGACAGCGTGAAGCCGGTCCAGGCGCGGTCAATCGCTTTCTCGAGGCCATTTTCGCGGATGTATTTGCCTGCGCTGGGCAGGACGTCTTTTTCGCCGGCGTCGGCTCGGGCCCTAAATTCTTTCCAATTCGTCTGAAAAGGCACGCTGTCCTCTGCAAAGTCATCCTGCCACATCCAGTATTTTGGGAAACTATGAAATGGATCGCCGAAGGTTCTCTGCGCGTAAATAGCCCGTGGCAGAATGACGGCGGAGAAAATAACCGCGAACAGAATCAGGCCTGCAAGGTGACGCTTCCAGGACCAGCTCTGAGCCAGCTTATTCCGCTGAATGTCCTGGCAGAAAAGCAGCTTTGGATAGAGAATGACGAAGAGATTGAATAAACTCAACCCAACGAAAATAGCGAGGAGGGGGAGGACGCTTTCTTTGGCAAGATAGGCAAATCCGCCGAAAACACCCAATGCCGCGTAGAGCCAGAGCGGATTACGCCAGAAAAGAATGACTGCACAAATGGCACTGGCGCAGAACAGAATGAAGGAGAGCGGTTCCGGCTGGAACCATGGGGCGCGTTCCAGTGGTCCGCCTATACCCCCAACCAGAATCAGGGTTACGAGGGCGGGTGCAGGTAACACGAATCCGCCCAGTAATCCGAGTGCGAAGAGAAATGCGGCGGTGAGAGACAGATTGAACCATTTGCCGCGTAGAAACGTTTCCTCATCCGCGGTCATACCTTCCGTTTGCAGAACGGTTTTTCCGGCCAGCCATGGCCAGAGCGGATTGACCACCCCATCCGTTTGATACGGATAAAAATCCTTTTGCATCCGCTTTGCCAAAGTGATGCCATGCTGCTGATCGCCCCTGGTGCGCAGGAGATTGCTTTGATCAATGCGAAGTGCGCCCAGCCAGAAATGGAGGAGCAGGTAGACAGGCAAAAAACACAGAAGAACGATCGTTTGCCATCGGCTCTGGAAGGCTGGGGTCAGGGTCATGTGAAGGAATCAACTAGAGCTTGAGCCCTTGGAGCCTCAACCAAAAACCTCGATGGCAAGCCGCACCACCCCTGGGAATCACGGCGTGCTCTAGCCCTGCGGCATCTTGAGCAAAATTTCCACCCGCCGGTTGCGCGCTTGCGCTTCGCGGCTGGCAGTTTGGGGAACAAGCGGACGGCGTTCGCCGTAACCGATCGTTTTGATACGCCGTGGATCGAGCCCGAAACGCTGCACGAGGATCTGCGCGACGGAATCCGCGCGCTGCTTGGAGAGGGCGAGATTATACTCATCCGTCCCAAAAGAGTCCGTATAGCCCTCAACGACAAAATTGAGCTTTGGCTGCTTTTTGGCCAGCTCCGCGACTTTTGATAGGCTCGGGTAGGACCGCGGATCAAGTTGAGCGGAATCAAATGGAAAAAGGACATCACCGCTCATGAGCAGCGGGGCAGTGTCCGGAGCGAGCGTTCCGCTTTCCGCGAGCAAGTCGTCGATGTCGCTGTAACCCTGGCCCTGCTCAAAAGCATCAAGATCCGAGCGGCCACCTTCACCTCGCTCCGTTAGACTCCCGATATCGACCGAAGGCTGGTCCGGGCTGACCCGATCATTCAGATCGACCAGACTTTCACCAGTCTCCGGTTCTCCGGAGGAGCGCTCGTCCAGCCTTTGCCTCAACTCCCGGAGCGTGCTGGCGCTCAACGCTTCCCGGTCCTCCACCTGCAGGAACTCAGGAGTGAGATCCTCGTCACTGGGCGCCATGCGGACATCGCGGTTGGGAACGTCTGTTTCCTGAAGTGCTTCACGCAGATCCGGCTTCAAAGGATCCGGCGATTCCAGCTCGCGGCGCTCAGCAGCGGCGGTTTCAAAGAGATCCACCGGAGCCACATCACTCTCCGCGTAAGAAACGGTTTCAGGTGCCTGGCCAACTCGGAATCGAGGCGGCTCGTCTTCCTTATAAAAGTCCGGGCTCAACTCGTTGAGGGGCGTTAGCTGAAAGGCATAGTACAGCCCGACATGCGCCAGCAGGGACAACCCAAGGCCGAGAATGAGCCAGCCCGGCAGAAAACGGGCGACCCCGCGCGAAGCGGGCTTGCGCGGCATGTGGAGCGGCTGTTCGTCGCCTGATCTCTGGGTTGAATTGATTTTGCTCATGCCTTTACTCAAAGAGACGGAAATAAACGGGGCAGCCTGCGTTCAAAGGAAGCAAATAAGTCACGCACGGGCGATAATTAACGTTGATTAAATAAATAAGTGGTTGAAATTTCCCGTAGACTGCTTGGGTGAGCCATCGTTAACCTCTTTACAGTATCACGGTTGAATTTGACCATCACCACCCAATTGGTCCTTATCCCTCGATCATGAACCACTGGTTCATCCCCAGATTTTGTTTTTGCTGGCTACTGACTGCCTTCGCTCTGTTGCAGGCGATGGTTGCGGTAGGCATTGACCACGAGTCTGCGGATCAGGACCGGGGTTATCACCAGGCCCCCAGACTGCTGGGAGATTTTCTGGGTGAAGTTTCACTCCGTCTGAGCCGACCGGAGGTTTTGCAGGTATTGCCCGCTGAATTGATCGAAGAGGCCGAGTTCTGCCCCCAGCTCTCCCTTCCTTCCGCTTCGGAAACTTTCTGTGCGCTTTCCAAGCATGGGCGGCCAAACTGGCGCAACCAGTTCCAGCGTTTGCCGACAGTGAAGTTCAATGACCGGGTGCAGCTTGCTCTGAGCCTGGGCATCCTTAAGGCGGATTGCTCCATGGCGGTTGAATCCCGTGACATCGAGCAGGTGGCCTGCCTTTCGCATGATTCGCTCACTCTGATTGCAGCGCTCGGTCTCAAGCCCGCCGAGGTCCTGCAGGGCTCAACGTACACAGAACTGGCGGAAGACGGTGAATGGCAGAAGCTGCGGGAGCAGATAAGCAAAACGCATGAGGCGGTGACGAAATCATTATCCGAGCAGCATGACGAGCCGCTCATTCTCCTCATGAACGCGGGCAGCTGGCTGCGCAGTGTGCAGATTTGTTCAGCTCTGGTCGAGCAGGAGTACGAAGAAGCCAAAACCCGGATCCTCGTTCAGGCTGACGTCGCGGATGGACTTGTTTCCGCGCTTCAGGCATTGCCTGAAGATTGGCGCAAGCGTCCGCTTCTGCGTGATCTCGTATCCTGTCTTGAGGATTTAAGCGTGACCATGCGCGCTGACGTGAGTGCAGCTCGATCTGCGGAAGAAGCAGTTGGCCGTCTGGCCAGCCGTCTTCCGGAGGATGTGGTGAATGCCGCTGAAGTAACCGGTGTGCCCTACCTGAGCCAACCGGAAGTGAACAAGCTGCATCGGCTGACCACGCGTTTCATTACCAAGGCGACCGAGCGTTGACCGCGGCGGCTGTTCTGCCGGAGAATCTAGCTCATGGATGACTTTTCAGATATCCCCGGCTCCAAGACGGCGGAGGCCACGTATGGCCGGCCGGTCCGCCAGTTCTCTGTTTTTCTCCAGAATCGGGTGGGAGAGTTGGCGCATCTCGTGAAAATGCTTCACCAGCGCAGCATCTACGTCATCGGGCTCAGCGTGCAGGATTCCTCAGACTTTGCCATCCTGCGAGTCGTGGTGAGTGATCCGGAAGAGTTGGAGGAGCTTTTTATCGAGCAGAACGTGGCCTACGTGACCAGCAGCCTGGTCGTGGTGGAGATGAAGGAGGGCGCCGCCGGGTTGGGGCACATGCTTTCCATGATTCTGATGGCTGAGGTCAATATTGACTACAGCTACCCTCTTCTGGTCCGGCCGGACGGTGAAGGGCTGCTCGCTCTCCATGTGGAAGATCACGAATGCGCTACGGAGGCCTTGCGTTCCGGGGGATTTAAAACCCTGACCCAGCACGATCTTTCCCGCTAGTTGCACGTGGGAAGGAATGAACGCGTCCATCGGGTGCGCTTCTAAATCCGGCGGGGTTTTCCTCCTCTCCACCACTCATCCCTTATTGTTTACTTATGAAGAATGCTTTGATCCCTGGTTTTTTGGGTCTGCTCCTCGGTCTCGTCGCGGGCGTGGCGGGCGGATATTATTTTGCGAATCAGAATGAGCCACACCCCGGCAAAAGTTCGGCGGATTCCGTTGAAGACGGCACGAAAAAGGAATTAGACGCGGAGGAAGATTCTGGTCCGTCCATGGAGGAGGAGAAAGCAGCGGCGCAGACAGGTGAGCCCGGGAGCGCTGAGGACATCGAAAAATGGACGAATGCGGAGATTCTGGCCGAACTGAATGCGCTGCAGGAAGACACGGACATGTTTTCCCAGTTCGAGCGCATGCTGGCCTTGCAGAAGCATATTGGCAAAGACCAATGGGCGAGCCTGGTCGGGGAATCGTTAAAGCAGAATAAGAGCACTGGCTGGGACCAGATGAGCTATGTGCTTATTTCCCTGTGGGCGAGAGAAGATCCGCAGTCTGCGATAAGGTATGCCAAAACGATTGAGAATGAAGGACAGCGGGCATCCGCAACGAGTTCGATCCTCATGACATGGGGCGGACGCGAACCTGAAGATGCCCTTGCTTATGTCCGGAAAAACCTGAAAGGCGCCGAGCGAGACCAGTCTATTCAGACCCTTATCTCATTCCTTTCCCAGCGTGATCCGCAACGGGCGTGGACATTGTTGAATGACTCAAGCTTCGAGTCAGACTCGAATTATGGTAACTATCTTTATGCCAGTGTTCTCTGGCAATGGTGTAAAAAAGATCCACCGTCGGCGATCGCTGCCTTCGAAAAATTGCCGCGAGAAAAAAAGGATGAAAACGCCATTGCACAACTGGCCAATGCCTACGCGACCAATGATCCGGACGCGGCCTGGCGATGGGCCACCGGACTTGATGACCCTTATATGCGTTCCGCTGCTCTGCCGCCGGTCATCAACATGATCGCACAGAATGATTTGGATAAAGCGGCGCGTCTTGCCCGGGAATTGCCTGCCGGTCAGGGACAGGTAAATGCCCTCAGTAATATCGCCTCGGCGTATGCCTCGAAAGATCCCGAAGCGGGCAAGGCCTGGGTCGATACCCTTGAGCCAGGACAGGCTCGCAACAGCGCGGTGCACACCATCGCTTCCAGTCTCGCCCGGGAAGATCCTCAGGAAGCGCTCGAGTGGCTGGAAACCTTTCCTGGAAACGTTCAGGAAAGTGCGATCAGCGGGGTGATCAGCCATTGGGCGGAAAACGATCCCCTGGAAGCTTCAGAGTACGCCCTCTCCCTCGACAACCGAAATGCGCGCCATAACGCCCTCCATAGTAGTCTTTATTCATGGTCACAGAAAGAACCTCAAAAAACTTTGGATTGGCTGAAGGAAAACGATCAGGCCGTGATTGACAAGGAAGATGGGCGCTCCCTGCTGGCCGACTTCGGTGGGACGACCCTTTCCAATTGGGCGCAGGTTGAACCCAAAGCGGCGGCGGAATGGATCGCGGAACAGGAAGCCAATGACACCACGGCGATGATGGCCGGACAAATGATCAACAGCTGGGCCTACCGCGACCCCAATGCCGCCGGAGAGTGGATCAATGATCTGCCGGACAATAATCTTCGCTGGACGTCGATTGACACTTTCGCCAATGCCATTGTTGGGAGCGATCCTCAAACCGCGATTGCCTGGGCGACCAGTCTGCCGGATAATTATGAGAACCGCCGCTACACGATCAGCAATGTTTTGAGTCAGTGGAACCGTTATGATCCAAAGAATGCCCGCGCCTGGGTCGAGAGCAGCGACCTCTCTGAAGAGATAAAAAAAGAGTTCCTTTCAGAGGAATAGCGTCCTTGCCTTGAAGGCGGTGGAGTTTTTCTGGAAGAAGTTGACGCTCGGCCTACCTTACCTCTAGGTGAGCTATGTCCGCGGCGAAACTGTCTCACGGGATCACACCCCTCACTGGCTCGAATGGTGCATCTTTATCGCAGGAAGAAACGCGGTTGACTTCGCTGGGCCGGCGGGACCAGGCGAGCATCTGGCATCCTTTTACCCGGATGGGTCAATGGTGTGACCCGGATTTTCTACCGCTGGTTATTGAGCGCGGTGAAGGCTGTTATTTGTGGGACACAGCGGGAAAAAAATATATCGATGGTAATTCCACCATCTGGACGTGCGTCCACGGGCATGGACACCCTGGATTAATTTCAGCCATGCATGAGCAATTGAATAAGATCGCTCATGTTTCATTTTTGGGATTCACGCATCCGAGTGCGATTAAACTCGCCGAAAAGCTGCTGGAAATCAGCGGTACAGATGGCGGCCGTGTATTCTATAGTGATAATGGGTCCACCGCCATCGAAGCGGCCCTGCGGATCGCGCTGGAAATCCGCATTTTCGAAGGGCAACCGCAGCGTAATCTTTTTCTGAATTTTTCAGACAGCTATCATGGAGATACTCTGGGAGCGGTCAGCGCCGGCTCACTCGATCATTTTCATGAGAATATATGCCATTTAGGCTACCAGAAAAAGACGCTCAAAAATGCCGAGGAACTGCTCCAGCTGGACGCTGAAACCGCTTCCAAGGTCACTGCGGTCATTATTGAGCCGCTCGTCCGCGGGGCCGGCGGGATGAAATTCTGGCCGGCGGGCATGCTTCGAGAGGTTCGCACATGGTGCCAGGAGCGGGATATTTTTCTGATAGTTGACGAAGTGATGACCGGCTTTGGGCGGACCGGAGAGATGTTCGCTTTTCAGAATGAAAACATTCAGCCAGACTTCATTGCGCTGGGAAAAGGTTTAACCGGTGGATTAAGTCCGCTCGCGGCGACGATCACCGCAAATGGCATCATGGAGCGCTATCGAGGTGAGCTGGCCGAAGACCGGCCGCTTCTTTACGGGCACACCTACACCGGACATCCGCTGGGCTGCGCGGCCGCTTTGGCGAATATCGAATTATTTTCTGAAGAAAACACCTTGTCCCGCGTACGCGAGTCCGCGCTGATTTTGGCAGACGCGCTGAAGCAGGCGGAAACATGCCGGGGAGTTGCGTCAACGCGCAGCCTCGGAATGATCTCGGCCATTGAAGTAAACCTTGCTCCGCACGGCGGCGCTCAGCCGGCCGGTTATTTTGCAACGGATGGAAAACGAGTCTGCCAGCGCGCGCAGGAAATGGGCTTGCTTACCCGTGCAATCGGGAATGCAGTGGTTCTGATGTTGCCCCTGTGCGCGGATGCGGAGTTAATCCGCACGAGCGTGAGGATAATTGCTGAGGCCGCAGCGTCCCTGGCGGTGGGCGACGATTAACTGAACGATGGAAAAGGGTTTTACTCCGGCTTTTTTGCGCCGTCTTTTTGGTGGCTAACCAGTTTTTCCGACAAGCCGCTCACCTGTTCCTTCATTTGTTTGCCAGGTTTGAATTTGACGATCGCCCGCGGCGGGATCTCAACTTGTTTGTCTGGTTTGTTGGGATTGCGTCCAACCTTGGCTTTGCTGACTTTAATTTGGAACGCTCCAAAGTTTCTCAGCACGACGTCGTCGCCTTCGGCGAGACTTTCTGTAATGACATCCAGCGTTTTTTGGACAATATCCAAAACGTCCTGCTGAATTTTGCCAGTCTCATTGCTGACGCGGATGACAAGATCCCGTTTTGTAACGGTTCCCATAGTGAGTGAGAGAGAAGGAGGCGAAGCGGTGTAGTGGGTGGTATGAAAAGGCCGGCCGAAAGAATCGAATCGACGGTTGAGTGGCCAGAGCGGCCCGCGCAGGAACCAGACCTGGAGACAGTTCAGGACGGGGTGAAGGAAGCTAGATAAGCGGCGAGGCTGGTTGCGGCTGCGTAAAGGCTGATCCGGCTGACCTTCCTCCAGATTAGAGAAAAGGGTCCACGGCTGGCAAGTTCACTTTTCTTCTGTTTCAATTCACCCAGGATGGTCTCGAACCGGGTAAAAACTTCATTCCACCAGTTTTCGATCTTCTGAACGTTGCTCCCGTCCATCTTGCGGAGGGCTTGGAGGGAAGACGCGTTATACAGAGCCTGGTGAGCGCAGCGGCGCATCTCCATACTCATGCCCAGCTCCTCCATGATCGTGTTATGCTCCTGCAGTAGCTGACTGCGGACACGGAGAAACTGTTCTTCCTTATCAGAGGATACCTGGGTGTTGGTGCTGTCCTGCGCCTCGGAAATCAGTGCATAGAATTCTCTCCAGCCTTCCAGGAAAAGTCCGACCAGGCGGATGCGGCGCTCAAGCAGATGTCGTTTGGCCATTTTGGAGTGGTTGCGGTTAAGTGATGGGCGACTATTGCCGGGTTGATCCGCCCGTGACGATGGCTGGATGAGAGCCGGAGGATTCTTCCGAGCCATTTCCGTTCAGGTCCATTTCGTCCCGTGATTTTTCCCGTTCGTCTTCTTCATCATCCTCGACGGCGAATCGTGGGGCGGGTGGGATGCGCGCTTCGGGCGGAGGCGGAGGAGGAACGGAGGGGGCGGCCGTTGCTTCAGATGTGAGGGGGCGTGCTGCCTTACTTTCTAGCGGCCCCGGGACCGGCTGGCCCGGACTGTTTGGCTGGTTCACCGTTTCCGGGCGTGCTTCATTGCCGCCGGGCAGATCAAGCGGCGAAAGTATCTCCGCCTCATCACGCTGCCGGGCGCTGTCCACGATGACATGTTCCCAGCTGCGCTGAATGGTGTTGCGCTCTGGGGTGAGCCCTTCGTCAAAATAGAAGCGGCCATGTTCCCAGCGGAAGATCTCCGCGATGGCTGGTTCACCCTCGCGGTCTCCATATTCAGCGTGGAGAATCCGCCCTGCGTGGATGTAGGCGATAGCGCGTCCATGATCAGACGCGAAAGTGCATCGTCCCCCTTTCCCGCTCATGCAGAGCATCTGCAGCACGTCCGGAGGGCGAAAGACGGTCATATCACCCATGAGCGAGAATACCATCGGCCCTCCCATACCCTGGCTGGCGGCCGCGCGTTGGGCCAATTGCCGGGTGGTTCCCAGCAGGCGGGCGCTGAGCAGCGGCATGAGGGCAGTCCGCTGAATGATCTGAACACCGCGCTTTCTCGCTTCACTGATCAGATCTGACGGGCGTGCCCCGGTGTTGATTGCCAGTATCTGGACGTTTGGAAAATGGTGACGGAAATCCAGCGCCGTCTGCACATTGCGATCATCTAAATTATCAAAAATCAGCACATCAAAGCGCTCTTCCATGACAAGAGACGCCATCTGTGACTCGCGCCGGACGATTCGCGCATTGATATCATCCGTGAGATCCAACAGCTCCCACGTTTGCGTGTGGAAGACCGGTTCACGGTTCAGAAGCAGAACCTTGATTTTCTGCGGTGACACGGTTGAGGCTGGTGATGAGGGGGTGGTGGCTTATTACCTTCTGACTATCACTGATTTACGACGGCTGACAACCGGTCATTGGTCCCGTCGCAGAACTGTCACATGCCGGGTAGTTGTCCCAGGACTTCCGCCGCCGTCTTAAAGTGCATCTTGGCTATCTGCGGGAGGTATTCGGGCCCGCGAGCCGAGAGGATTTCACGGGCCGCCTCCTTGACCCTGGCGGAAGCGCCTTTGGGCAGCTTCAGGTTTAACTCGATTTCATGTCTTTCCATCCACAGCACAAATTGTTCCCGCGCCAGAATAGAGGCCGCTGCCACGGCAATGTCACTCTCCGCTTTTGTCCGCTGGACCAGTTCAATTTCCCTTCCTTTCTCCAGGAGCGCACGCTTGAGCACCGTCGGATTGGCGAATTGATCAGACACTGCCCGCTCACAATCCGGAGGCGTGCGGCCCAGCAGATTTTCCAGCGCACGGGAATGACCCCACGCGAGCAGCCGGTTCAGATTGCCAATCTTCTCATAAAGCTCGTTGTATTTTGCGGGGCCAATCGTGACCGTCTCGAAAATGAAACCTTCCGTTGCACGGATGGCTTCCGCCAGATCCTTGATGCGAGCGTCTGAGCCGATGCGCTTGCTGTCCTGCACCCCGGCGTTGATCAGTGCCCTCGCTGAATCCTGATCGGTGAAAGCCGCGGCAATTACCAGAGGCCCAAAAAAGTCTCCCTTGCCGCTTTCATCGATTCCGATATGGGGCTCAAACATCTCCGGATGGTGAACTTCTTCATATCCGAGCTTCGCTTCGCCCAGAACCTTCGGCTCCAGGGTGAACTGCACAAAGTCCATCGTGTCCTTGCCCTGGATCACGATCTTGGGACCTTTCTCGTAGACCGCGATGTTCAGCTTGCCTTTGCGGGCAGCGAAGAGGGTGTAGGGTTTTTCATTAAACTCATAGCCCTCGGCCTGAAGTATCTCTCTGAGCAGAGAAGCCTGCTCGGCGGTAAGGGCTTCCGTGTAGCTGCTGATTTTGCGCGTTTCGCTCAAGGCAAAGCAATGGGAGGAGATTCAAGTTCGGCTCAGAGGCAATTAGATCGCACAATGGAAGCGAAAGAAAACGCAGCGTCCGGTTTTTTTCTGACCGGGCGGCAAATGGTGGCCTTCCGCCGGGCTCTGGAGGCGTGGTATGCCGAGCACGGGCGAGATCTTCCCTGGCGCCAGTCAGCGCGGCCTGACCCCTATCGCATCGTTGTCGCGGAATTCATGCTTCAGCAGACGCAGGTCGGGACAGTCCTGCCGTACTATGCACGCTGGATGGAAGCCTTCCCGAATTTTCAGGCGCTGGCTCAGGCCACGGAATCCCGGGTGCTTTCTCTGTGGGAAGGGTTGGGTTACTACTCCCGGGCACGGAATCTTCACCGGCTGGCCCGGACCGTGGTTGAGGAACATGAAGGCCGTATGCCTCACGAGGTCCCCGTTATTCGAACCTTGCCCGGAGTGGGGGACTACACCGCCGGAGCGATCGCTGCCTTTGCTTTTGATCAGGCCGTGCCAGTGGTGGACGGCAACATCGCCCGGGTGCTGGCGAGGCTGGGCAATGATCCGGTGCCGATTGATTCCGCCAAAGGCCGAAAAGCTTTATGGGCGCTGGCCGAGCGCCTTGCCACAGTTGATGGAAGGCAAACGGATGGCGGTCACCGGTATACCTCCGCCCTGATGGAGTTGGGAGCGATGGTATGTCTGCCCCGCAAACCTCTGTGTATGCTTTGCCCCGTGAAGCGGTGGTGTCAGGCCATCGACCCGGAGTCGTTGCCGCGAAAGAAACAGAAAATTCAATACGCAGAGCGGCTTGACCGCCGGGCGTTCGTGGTTGATCGGGCACGAAGAAAGCTGCTCCTTCGGCACAACGAAACCTCTCCATGGCGCGGCCTCTCGCTATTGCCGGAGATGCCAGAGGAACTGGCAGGGCAGATGGAACCTGACTATCGTGCACGATATGCCATCACCCGCTACCGGGTCTCTCTTGAGGTTTACTGCTTCAATAAGAAGCCAGCTGGGTTGGGCGACGTCCAGTGGCAACCGGTTGAGGAGCTCGAGCAGATCCCGATGCCCGCGCCCTACCGCAAAGCGATCCGTGTTCTGCTTGGAGCGGCAGATTCGTAACGGAAGTTGACGGCGGCGTCTTCCCGCCGCACCTCTTACTTTCCGTCCACTATGACTGAGCCTTCCTCCATCTCTTCCCCTCCACTCTCTCCGGCTGCCGCTCAACTCCCGGATGACCATGGCTATTTCGGCCCTTATGGCGGCATGTTCGTTCCGGAGACCCTCATGACTGCGCTGCAGGAACTGACGGAAGAATACCATGCCGCGCGCCAGGATCCTGTTTTCCAAGGTGAGCTCCAACATTTGCTGCATGAATTTGCCGGGCGGCCTACACCGCTCACATTTGCGTCGCGCATGACGGAGAAACTGGGTGGGGCCAAGATTTATCTGAAGCGCGAGGACCTCCTCCACACCGGCGCGCACAAGATCAATAACGCCCTCGGCCAGGTTCTGCTCACCAAGCGCATGGGTAAGAACCGCATCATCGCCGAGACAGGCGCCGGGCAGCATGGAGTCGCCACGGCCGCCGTCTGCGCGCGCTTCGGCTTTGAGTGCGTCATCTACATGGGCGCCGTGGACATGGAACGCCAGGCCCTGAACGTTGCCCGGATGCGTTTCCTGGGCGCGGAAGTCGTGCCGGTTGAGGCGGGTCAGCGCACACTCAAGGAAGCCATCAGCGAGGCGATGCGGGATTGGACGACCAATGTGCGCACCACGCACTACATTATTGGGTCCGCGCTCGGCTCTCACCCCTACCCGATGATGGTGCGGGATTTCCAGCGAATCATCGGTGACGAAGCCCGGGTTCAGATTCTGGAGGCAGAAGGGCGTTTGCCGGATTTGCTGGTGGCCTGTGTGGGTGGGGGAAGCAACGCCATCGGGCTCTTCTATCCTTTCCTGCATGATGAATCCGTTCGGATGGTCGGGGTGGAAGCCGGTGGTCACGGCATCACTCCCGGCGGCCATGCCGCGCGTTTCGCGGGTGGACAGCTTGGTATCCTGCAGGGAACCAAAACGCTTCTGCTGACAAACCCGGACGGCCAGATTGAGCTCACTCACAGCATCTCAGCCGGGCTCGACTACGCGGCAGTCGGACCGGAGCATGCCTGGCTCAAGGATAGTCATCGGGCAGATTATGCCTATGCCACTGACGCGCAGGCGAAAGAGGGCTTCCTTGAGCTGTCCAAACTGGAGGGCATTATCCCCGCGCTCGAGACAGCCCATGCCTTTGCCTATGTCATGGAAAAAGCTCCGCATATGCGTGCTGATGAAATCATCGTCGTGAATTGTTCCGGGCGCGGAGACAAAGATATGCAGCAGGCGGCACGTCAAATTCTGGGAATCGAAATCTTTAGCTAGACTGATTACGGCGCCTTATACGGCTTGCCTGTTGACCTGCGTTTCTGGCAAGAATCCCCACGATGAAATCCCGGTTCAGTTTGAGTTGCCCTCTGCGGTTTCTCCTCGCCGCGTTGTTGGGTTCTTTCCTTCTCTCCTGCGAGGTGACCGTTCCCTTGGGTGAGTCATCCCAGACCGGCGATGCTGAAGAGGATGAAGCCGAGCCGGTTGGGTCGCGGCCTCCCGCCACTCTGGAAGACGGCGTGGCCGGCCGCGAGCTGAGGCCTGAAGAACTGCCTTTCCGGGACATCAACCGGGAGCAGCGCGACCTGCCCAATGAAGTCACAATTTACGCGGACCGCTTTGTCGGGCAGATCGCGCAGGGCAATGTTTTTCTGGACCTCCAGCAGTCCGCGGTTTTCGGAGATGTTGCCTTCGCTTACGCCGATGAAGCCACGATTGACCCGGATCAGGAATGGGTCATTTTGCAGGGTGATAACCGCCGGGTCTATCTGGACGGCGGGAAGACCCTCTTAGAACCGGAAACATTTGAAACCGTCCTGAGCGTCACCTTTGAAGGCGAGCTGCACACTGAAGGAAAAGTCAAACGGCAGAACTTGCCGCGTTAGGGTCGGCCGTCGTCTGTTGACTCCGGCCTTGTGCCTGATCTTGGCGCCATCTCATGGGAGCGCGGAAGAGAAACCCCCTTTCCCCGCCGAGCTGTCCAAGATCCGCGCTGAGTATGTGAGGGATCTTGAGCCGCTGGAAGACGAGCAGCGTGAGGATCTCAGAAAGCTGAAGAGAAGTTACGACGAAGCACTCGACAAGCTGGGACGTGATTTCCTCTCAGAAGAGAATCCTTTGGGTGCTGTCGCGGTGAAGATTGAGAAAGCCCAGCTCCGCGACGGGAAAGGGTATTATCCCGAGGCCGTAGAAGGGGGTGAACGGCTTGGAGACCTGCGCGAAAGCTATCTGATCGCTCTGGAGAAGCTTGAGCGCAGTTACCGAGAGAAGTTCCGGGTCCTCGCCAACCGCTACATCCAGAAGCTGGAACGCTGGGCTGAACTCTATGAAGAACGGCGGCCTCCAGATGAGGACTCTGCCTTGGCGGTACGCGCCGAGATTGCCTCCGTTGAAAAGGCGGTGCTCGGGTTTCAGCGTGAGCCTGAGGAAGTTGTGGCGGTCGAGCAGCCACCGCCCGTAGGCCAGACAGAAGCAGAACCAGGGGATCAGGCTGGGACAGATTCAGCAACGGAGGGGGGGGTAACCGATCCCGGAGACGGTTTGGCCCTGGCGGAAGGATGGGAGCAACCCGCTCAGAGCAACGAGGTTGTGGCGCGGGAGATCGTGCGCCTGTTAGGACGTTTCGGCCAACCGCGTCCGCACCTTGAACGGTATGACGGACTTACCCTGAATGGGGCGGTGACCTATCTCATGCCCCTGCAGGAAGCCTGCGCGGAGATGAAGCTGGACCTGCGAACAGCGCAGGAAGCCCCTTTGCGTGTGCCAGGCTTTCCAAGGAACTCCCTTCGACTGATCCGTTTTGGCGGAATCATCGCGGATGGTATCGATCCGAACTCTCAGATGGTCTTTGATGAAGTGCTCCTGATTATCGACCAGCGGGAACAGGTTGTTGCCATCCAGCTCTCGCAAAGCCGGTTTGAGCAGGACTGGTATCTGCAATACCGGCCCCTTCCCAAAGGCTGGGAAGTTTATGATTTGGCGACCGGCCAGATTAAGGCCGATCCTGCCTTTGATATCTGGCATAAAATCTACGCAGAGATCGACGGTGAATTGATTGAGACCTCCGAAAACGAGACCTACCCAAACAGCCCGCGATTCCGTGTAGAGACCGTTTATTTTGGAACTGATCTTAAAGTGAACCGGGCCGTCCGCCTTTATCTGGCCCGGCCCTTTGTTGATGTGATGCTCTATTGCTGCCGTGAGGTTTCCCTTCGCTAAGCCAGCGCGGGAGGCATTAAAAAGGGGTTTCGTAATCAGACACGGCGGCTTAAGTTGAGTAGATAAGGTGTCCTGGATATAGGTTGTAACCGCCTCAGCCAGAGTCTTGGTTTCAAGGGAGCGATCCATCAGGCCGCTTTGTCCCTTTGCCCTTCGCCTACCTCTCCCCTGCAGGAATTTGTCCATGAGTTCGGACCCTTCACAAAAGCCCGAAGACGAAAGCTATTCAGCGGAAGATTCCCCGAGTTCGTCCAGCCAGGCCCAAGCGCACGGGCTGCCGAAGCTCCCCGTGAATCTTTCCCTGCAAAGTGATGAGTCACGCAAGCTACCGCCGCTCAGCCGGGGTATCAGTCTGGGCGGCCCTTCCGGAGCGGGTGATCCGCTGGCCGAGGACGAGAGTGGAATGACGCCGAAAGTCTCGTTGAGTCCGGATCAGGGCGGTTTTGGATCATCAACCGAGGCTCTGCCTCAAGCCGGTGCCGCGGGGAGGGACCGCTCCATTCCACCGGCCCCTTCCACCCGGCCAAAGCGCACGGCCCAGCGCAGTGGACCGCCCGTCAAAGAAGTCGTTCCCGCTCACCATCAGGTTTTTGATGATCCGCCGGCTTCCCGGAGCGTTCCTCATGCACCGAATAATGATATCAATCCTTCCGGCTACCCGCCCCAGACCCAACAGCGGCACCTGACGACTCGTCTCCCCGTAGGAGCGCCTCCGCCTCCGGAAAGCAAAGCGACAGAGCGCGCTCGCGAACGTTCGCTCTCTCAGGAAATGCCGTCAGGTATCAAGATGCCGCAACCCGGTTTTGCGAGACCTTCCGAAGATGGAAATGATTCGCACTATGCGGACGCAGCGAACGAAGCCGCGGCGATCTATGAGAGCCGTCAGGGTGCGCCCATCAAAATCCAACTGACCGACTCCGAACACGAAACCCCGCAGCTCCTTACGCCCGGGCCTGAGCGGGCTCAGGAGTGGCTGCAGGATGACGAGGCGGATGCGGATGACGATCTGGCGGAGCCCGTCCCTCAGTCGGCTTCGGTCCCGCCCCTGGTCGATCAACCATTAACCCTTAAACTGACCCCGCCACCGGAGATGCTGCGGGAGCCGCTGGATCACGACATGCCACCCGCCGTGCCTGCTGAGCTACCGGAAGCGGATCTGGGTCAAACCAACCATGACGCTCCCCCCGGTGCATGGGAACCGCTTCGCCGTCAGCCCGCTCAGACAGAGGTGGAGGGCTCGCCTTCCGGTGCCATGGAGCCGCTTCGCCGGCAACCGTCGGTAGAAGAGGAGAAGGAACCGCACGAGGATGCTGAACCTTCACTGGCGCAGGACAACGTCGTGCCCACCCCGCCGGTGCAGCCCGCTCACCAGACTCCATTCTCCGTCCCGATGACGCCTTCGGTCTCGGTCCCTTCAACTCGGAAATCTCCCTACATTTCCCCCCGCTTGCCTCCCCGGCCTCACAGCCTGGAAGCCGCTGGCGCGGAAGAGATTCTGCAACTGGTTGAAAACACCAGTCACGATTCGCCGTTTAAGGGGCTGACCCGTTTTGACGCTGGGGACAAGGGTATCTACACCGGCCCGCGTCAGCTTCTGGCCGACATGCTGGACGCGCTGGATGAGCACAATCTCCTCACCGTCCTGGGGCCAGCCGGTTCAGGAAAATCATCCCTGATTCGTGCCGGTCTAGTGCCCAATTACACGGAATTGGAAGACGCCCGCGTTCGCTCATTTGTTATCAGCCCCGGGTTTGATCCCTATCTGGAGATTGCCCGGGTGCTGGCTGATGCCGGTTTCGAGCGGCAGGCCTGTGAAATGGCAAGGGAGCCCAGCCATTACTTCTTTGTGCGCCTGGCCAGCGAACTGATCGATACGGATGAAAAGTGGATCATCTTCATCGATCAATTTGAAGAATTTGGCCGCTACCGTGACGAGGAATCGCCTGCGCGTTACGCGGCCTTTGCCAGTTCCCTGGTGGAGCTGGCGGAATGGGATGAGAGCCCCGTTAAGGTGATCATCGCGCTCCGGGATGACTTTTATTGGCGGCTCGGGCAGTATCCGCAGCTCGCTGAGCAAGCCAGCCAGTGCACCTTCCGTATGGCCCGCCTGGAGGAAAAGGAATTGCGACAGGCTATCAATCTGCCTCTGAACCAGCGCCATACCAATGCGGAGGACGCTCTCGTCGAGCATCTGCTCAGTGATTACCATGAGATCAACCGCTGTTCCCTGCCGCTGCTTCAGCACGCTTTGCACCTCCTCTGGATGAACCGCCGGGAAGATCAGACCCGCCTGCTGCTGGATGATTACCTCAGCTACGGTGGTCTGGAAGGGTGCCTGCGCCGCCATCTGGAGACGGTGTTTTCCAACCTCAGTGACGACGAAAAATTTGCCATGCGCCAGATACTGTTACGGCTCGTGGACGTCTCGGCCACCCTTGCCGATACCCAAGGTATTCTGGTGCCTCTCCCGCAGGCTACGCCCCTGGCTGACATCACGGACCCTCATGAACTGGCCGCCGTGAAACAGCTCATCGCCCATCGTCTGCTCCTCTGCAGCACCGGTGACCGGCCCGTCATTGAGTTGCCCATTCACACCTACACTCTGGTCTGGCCGCGGTTCCGCCGTTGGATGAGCGAGGTTCAGGAGATCGTTGCACTGCGCAATCAGATCAAAGAGAGCACGGAGCGCTGGATTTATGTAAGCAGCACCCGGGGCGAAGAACTCGGCCAGGCCGAGCTCTGGCAGGCGGGTCATCTGGAATGGGCCCTGGACCTGCGGCTGCGTGGTGATTTTGATAATATCGGCGCTCCGCTCAATCGCGAAGAAAACCATTTTCTCGATGTCTCTGAGGAGCATCATCATGCCCGCCTGGAAGCGGAAGGTTTCGCGACCGCGCCTGCACCGGGTGCCTCAGCTCAGCCCGCGTCCGCCGCACCTGCTTTACCGCTTAGCCGTCAGCCAGCCCCGACGTCCGTGCCGCCCGCCCCTGCTCCGGCGGAAAAGATGAGCATTCCCGACTATCTCGACAGCCTCACGCCCAAGGAGATCGCCGTGGCCGTCCGCGAAATCGCTAAGCGTGCCGAGATTGACGTCTCTCAGTTGGCGGGAGGTGCTGGTCAGGCCGACAAAGCCCTGGGCGAATCTTCCCGGGGCTCCGATCCACGGTTTCCCCGCTACAGCACTGGCAGTGGCAGCGCCATTCCCGCTGTGGTGAAAAGCCAGAAAGATTCCGGCGCTGCCTTTGCCGCCGTGTCCGCGACGAAAGCGGATGAGTCTGCTGAAAATGGCATCCAGCGACCGCGAGTCGGAGGGCCGGAACTCAGGAAAAAAGAGCTGGATGAAGAAGATCTGCGCACCAGCATTCAGCTCACCGAAATGCAGCATGAATTGCTCATTCGCGAAAAAGCCCTCAAAAAGCTGCGCTACATCATGATCGGGATTGGAGCCCTTGCGTTGATTTTTATGCTCTTCGCCTTCAAGGGCTGCCTGGACAGCGCAAAAAACGCGACCGGATATAAAAAGTCGCAGGAGTCTCAGGAAATCGTGTTTGCCGAACCTGCACCTGACTTTAGTGAGGAACTAACAAATCCAACGCCACAATGACCACCGCGGCGTCGGCCAACGCGTGGGAAACATAGGCCGCCAGGATGCTCTTTGTTCTTCGATAGAGCACCGCCCAGATCACCCCGCCGACACCGATTGTTGCACCCATAAAGAGGCCCCATGCCCACCCGAACAGAGTCCCGGTGATCACCATGTGATGAGAGGCGAATCCGATACCAGCCGCTAAATGGGCGAAGCTGTTTCCCACTCGATTGGAGAGCTCGGAAAAGACAAATCGGCGCCAGTAAAATTCCTCCAGCACCGAGTGGATGAACACGAGGTAGATTGCGAAAATCCAGAAGCTTTCCCGCGTTACATTTAAGTTATTTAGTCGGTCCAGAATAGCTGGAACCGAGTTTTCCAGCATCTGACCCACGGGCGGCAAATACGCGAAAACCAGAATGGCCAGGGCAATGCTGCCACCGGTTAGTAATGCCCAACCCAAATCGCGGAGGGTCAGCCGTAACTCGTCCTTTCGCGGTTCAGGCTCACGCAAAATGATCCGCCAGCTGATTAGAGGCCACAAAATCAGATTCAGTTTCGCCAGAAGGTAGATTGGCAGGGCGAGGTGAGACGGTGTGTCCAGAACCGTCATATAAAAAAGCGAGAAAAAAAACGGCAGGGTCAAGGCTGGCCCTAGTGCCAGCCAGTCTTTCAGGCGCGAATGATCAATTTTCGTGGGTGGCACGCCTGCAAAAGTCAGCGCCACCAAGGTCCCCGAAAAGCCCAAAAGCTCTCCGGAGGAACACTTGGTGGCGCCTCGCCTCTCCAAAAAATCTGTCTGCCGCGGTCAGGCGGCTTCGGCAATCGGTCGCAGCCTCAGATAACCGAGTAGATACTCCGCGTAATCTTCGGGGATAGAGGCGTACACTGTCTTGCCAAGCTTGAAACATTCCGCCTGCAGCTTTTGGCGCTCCGCTGCGATAGCTTCCTGCAAGGGTTCCAGCCCGGTCTTCACTGGACCCGTGACGGGTGGTCCCACGATCAGAAACCCGCCTTCTTCACGCTGACGCGCTGCTTCAATCGCCTCATCCCGTTTGCGGCGCAGCTCTTCCAGTTTTGCTTCTGCTTCGCGTTCACAGTGGCGCTCCAGGATATTCTCAAGCTCGGCCAGGTCATGTTCCTGGCCCAGCAGATCAGCCAGAAGCCGTGCACCGTCTCTTAGGCCACGCAGGTGTGGCGGGCGAATGCGTTTGATCAGGTCGAGCGCGTACCACAAGTCCTTCACCCGTTTGCGCCAATCATGAAGCTGCTCCGCGTCAGGATTTTTCTTAGCCGCTTTGAATGCGCTCCGTCCTTTCGCGTAGATCCGCTCCAGACCATCCTTGAGTTCTTTCCAATCGAGCCCATCAAGCGGCAGGTGCCGCAGTGCCTGGGTGGCGTGAAAGAGTTGGTCAGCCGCGCGCTCGTGAACTTTGTCCCGATAAACGGCCTGATTGTAAACCTGAGTTCGCGCCTGCTCGAGACGTTCTTCCATTTTGGAAAGGGAGCTGAGATCGAATCGATCACCCGCAAATTCACGCAGGCGCTCGGTCGTCTCCAGAGCTGCGTCAGCCGAGCGCACCGGCTCCAGGCCATGCGCAATCTGGCGGAAGCGATTGTTCTCCCGCGCATAGGCTTCTTTACCCAGCGCATCCTTGAGCAGGCGCAGA
Organism: uncultured Verrucomicrobiales bacterium; assembly: GCA_964622095.1. Lineage (GTDB taxonomy): Bacteria > Verrucomicrobiota > Verrucomicrobiia > Verrucomicrobiales > CAZUPP01 > CAZUPP01. The sequence goes on along the minus strand of CAZUPP010000015.1, from coordinate 37,689 downwards.
CAGGACCGCACCCTTTTCAGGCGCTTCCGGGCAAAGTGAATGGATTCCTGGGGATGATATCCTCCGTTCTGCGCGAGCTTCTGCAAGGCACTGACCATCTGGTCGTCCAGCACCCGCCGCGCTTCCCCTGGGAGATCATCCACCACCTTTAAGGCAAATGACATGCACCTAAATTGTTACAGTTTTGTAACAATGCAACCCGTTTTTCTCGCGATTTACTGGATTTTTACCTCTCTCGCGTGCTCCTTCCCTCGTCCCGCTCCCTTTTTGTCCCACATCTCACCACCCCATGACTCCCTATGAATCTGACTTCCTGCCATCCTTCCCTGCCTCTCCTCACCTCGCTTCTAACGCTCCTTTTTCTTAATGGCTGCGAGAAAGCGCAGATTGAGGAATACACCGTCGAAGAGGAGTCCACCGAAGAGGTGGAAGAGCCGGCTCCTGGCGCAGGCGCAACGCCCCAGTCGGGCGGAGATCAGAGCGTTTCCCTGCTCTGGGAGGCACCAGAAAGCTGGGTGGAGAAATCACCCGGCAGCATGCGTCTCGCTTCGTTTCAAGTCGGTGAAAATGGCGACCTCAGTGTGACGCGGCTCGGCGGGCGCGCCGGTGGAATGATCCCCAATATCAACCGCTGGCGCGAACAATTGGAGCTCGAGCCGCTGAGCGGAGCCCGCATGGCCGACTCGATCGAAAACATTACCATCGATGGCCGCCCCGCCGCCTACGTCGAGATGACCGGCACTGGCACCGGCCAGATGAGCCGCCCCGGCGCACCACAGCCCGAGCCTCCGGCCGGTGGGGGGATGAACATGATTCTCGGGGCTATCCTCGAGCTGGGAGGCGATACCTGGTTTTTCAAACTTACCGGCCCGGAGGAAGCGATGCGGCCCCGGATCCCCGAGTTTCGCACTTTTCTGGATAGCGTAAAGGTTCAGGGCGGCAACACTCCGGCTCCCTCGCAACCCGCCGTCTCCACCCCGGATACAACCGCGCCCAGTCCCGCCGCGGAGGGCGTTGAACCGTCTGACACTCCGGCCCAGGCTCCAACCGCGGCGGACATGGATCCCAATCAGGTGATGCCAAACGCCGTCGCGGCCAAGGATCCCGAAGCCGCTACCGCTCTGCAGTATGAGACGCCTGATGGCTGGGAGCGTCAGCCGCCCAAGCCGATGCGCGCGGTTTCCTTCACGCTCAGCGGCCACACCTCGAATGAGATCGAGGTCTCTGTGATCCCGCTTTCCGGCCAGTCCGGCTCGCTCGTTGCCAACGTCAATCGCTGGCGCCGCCAGATCGGCCTCGGCCCGTTGCCGGATGATCCAAATCAGAACGCCACGCTTGGCGATGTATTAGCAACCGAGAATCACGTCTTCCGCCTGATTGATCTGCTCAACGTGACGAATGCCGCCGGGGATGAAGCCGAGAAAGCGATCCTCGCCGCCATCGCTGAGCAGGGTGACGTGACCTGGTTCATCAAAATGACCGGCGACCGTGAGCTGGTGGCTGCTAACGAAAAAGCCTTCACCCAGTTTGTCTCAACCCTGCAACTGCCCAACTGATTACGGAGTGATGGACTATTCCAACGCCAAAAAACCAAAGCAGACCGAACCGGAACTGGTCAGGAGACTCGGTCAACTGGGTGCAATGCTCAGGGACGTGGCATACATCGTCCTTATTGGCGGCATTCTCTTCTATATCGTTATCGCATTCTTCGCTCAGAACCTACTTGCCCTTCTCGGCATCTTGGGGGTCGGCTTGTCATTTCTACTCATTTACGCGCTAGGGATGGCTCTGCGCGGCCTGTCCGCGATTCTACGCTTGAGCCATGAAACGAATCAGATGCTCCGCCGACATTTCGGAGAAGATAGTCCCGATAAGAGACTCGATCGACCTGTAAAGATTTGGCCTCTGAAAGCGCCAAAGCTCGTAACCTGTATTAGCTGTGCTTAAATACGCGGCAACCCTTTGAAGCAATGGACACTTCCCTTGACTACCGTAAGAACCCCGGTTCCAGCCCTGCACCGACCGCTGACCAGGGGGTTGATGAGAAGCTGGAGCAAGCGGCGGCAGCCGTGGATACTCCCTCGCGGCGTCGCGGTCTGAGCGGTGGTCCGCTTAAGCCGGTCCTGCGGATTCTGTCCTCCCTGCAGTTGACTGTCACCCTGCTCCTGCTCAGCATCATTCTCGTCTTTGTCGCCACCCTCGCCCAGGCCACCTTTGGGCTCTTTTATGTGCAAGAGAAATTCTTTAAGAGTTTCATCGTCTGGTATGAGTTCGGTGAGGGCGGGCTATCCATCCCTGTTATGCCAGGCGGCTACACCATCGGCTGGCTGCTCATTCTCAATCTCATCACCGCGCACATCTCGCGCTTTCGGCTTACGTGGAAGAAGTTCGGCATCCATCTTATTCATGCCGGCTTGATCATGCTGCTGCTGGGCGAGTTCTTCACCGGTATCCTAACCCGGGAGAGCCAGATGGAACTCGATGAAGGGGAAACACAGGCCTACACCGAGCACGTGCGTGACGTGGAGCTGGCGATCATTGACGTGACGGACCCGGAAAAGCAGCGGGTGGTCGCTATCCCACAGCAAATCCTCAAAGACACACCGACTCTCAGTCCGCAGGACAACCCGGCCCTGCCTTTTACTCTGAAAGTGGACGACTGGTTTTCCAATACCCGTTCACCGGGCCAGCTAGGCTCCGGTAAACGCAAGCTCCGCGGATATGAAGGAGAAATCAGTCGAGGTTTTGTCCACGAACGCGGCATTGAGCTGATCGAGGTGAACGAAGCTAATAAAATCGAGGAAGGGAACATCCCGACTGTTTTCTTTGAGATCGAAGCTAAAACCGAAGCGGGTGAGAAAAAAGATTTCGGTCATTGGGCGATCTGCACGGCGTTCCGGCCGGAGCGTCTGGTCATTGACGATCGCGTCTACGAAATGAAACTGCGCCCCCGCCGCTTTAATCTGCCTTTCAGCGTGAGGCTGAATGATTTTCGGCATGAGCGCTATCCCGGCACCGAAGTGCCAAAGGATTTTACGAGCATGGTCACCATCAATGACCCGGAGCATAATGAGAACCGGGACGTGCGGATCTGGATGAATAATCCGCTGCGCTACCGGGGATATACCTTTTACCAGCTGAGCTTTAAGAATGATGACCGCACCAGCGTGCTGCAGGTGGTGGAGAACCCGGTCGCGTTTTCGCCTTATCTGAGCTGTTCCATCATGACCTTGGGCCTGCTTTTTCAGTTTGGATTTCACCTGTTTTCTTTTGTGAATAAGCGCACGCGTAAATCCTGAGATGGGAGCTGATTTATGAACTACTCAAAGTTGATCATTGGCCTGTTTATCGGAGCGCTTTGCCTCTACGTGGTGGCGCGTCCTTTTCAGGCAGACAAAACCGATCATGGTTTTAACCTCAAAAAATTTGGTCAGCTTCCCATTCTGGCCAATGGCCGAATCAAGTCGGTTGATGCTCTCGCGCGCAATTCGCTTCTGCGTTTTCATCACCGCGGCTATGCCAATACGGCTGAGGGCGAAAAGGTCACCCCGGCGCACTGGGCCGCCCGTGTTTTCTTCACCCCCGCCAAGTCCGAAGAGGATCCGGTTTTCCTTGTTTATCATCCGGACCTTCTGGAGATGCTTGGAGCGGGAGGCGAAACGAAAAAGCGCTTCACCTTCGCGGAGATTCTCGAAGACGATCGGGATGCCGAGCTGCTGGAACAGGCGCGTGAAGCCGAGCAGGAGCCCGCTGCCTTTCGTTCACGATTTCAGCGCGCAGTCATCGATCTGACGCGCAACGTGATTTACTACAACCGTGATCTGACCAACGCCATCTGGCCCGTCGGTTGGAACATTAGTGACCCCCAGACGGGCCAGCGTGCCATTCAAATGCTGGCGGAACATAAGGACCGCACAAGCATCTTTGCGGTCCCGCCGAACAAAAAAAATGCCCCCACGGATGACTGGATGCGCACCGGCACGGCCATCATTGAGCTTGTTCCCAAGGGTGAAGATCCCAAGCCAGTTAAGTATTGGGGTACGATGGCGCAGGCCTGGATCGCGGATAAGCCGGAGGTTTTCAACAAAGAGCTGGATAAGTACTATGCATGGCTCAAGGTGAACCAGCCGGAGGCACTGAAAACCTCCCGCACCGAAGCGGTCTTCGCTCAGATCGCCCCTTTCGAAGCGAGCATGGCGCTCTACATCATCGCGTTTCTCGCGGCTGCGGCTTCCTGGATGACGTGGCCGAATTTTCTCGCCCGTGCCGCGTTGCTGGTGGCGTTTGTTGCCTTGCTCATCCATACCGGTGGGCTGGGCGTGCGCATGATCATTCAGGATCGGCCTCCCGTGACGAATCTCTATTCCAGCGCCGTCTTTATCGGCTGGGGTACTGTGATTCTGGCCCTCATCCTGGAGTGGGTGATGAAGAATGGCCTGGCCACCGCGGCCGCTTCCGCGGTCGGCTTTGTCACACTTATGATTGCCTATGGTCTCTCTCTTGACGGGGACACCCTGGAAATGATGCGCGCTGTTCTGGATGACAATTTCTGGCTCGGCACCCACGTCGTGGTCATTACGCTGGGATATTCCGCGGCTTTTCTGGCCGGCTTCCTTGCCATCATCGGAATTTTCGTCGCACGATTTGCCCGACCGGGAACCGGCGTGGCTTCCGGAAAAAATTTCCGGCTGCTCAGCAAGATCGTCTACGGGGTGGTTTGTTTCTGTCTGCTCTTCAGCTTCGTTGGCACCATCCTCGGCGGCATCTGGGCGGATCAGAGCTGGGGCCGTTTCTGGGGCTGGGACCCGAAAGAAAATGGCGCCCTCATGATCGTCCTGTGGACCGCCATCATGCTGCACGCCCGGTGGGGCGGCATGGTGCGTGAACGGGGCATTTTTGCCATGGCCATCGTGGGCAACATCATCGTGAGCTGGTCATGGTTCGGCACAAATATGCTGAATGTGGGTCTGCACAGCTACGGCTTTACCGACGCGGCCTTCTGGTGGCTCATCATCTTTGTCATCAGCCAGCTGATCATTATTGCCATCGCTTTCACCCTGCCGCCGTCCCTTGTCCGAAAAGCCATCGCGGCCCAATCCTCCCATAAAGAGGATGATGCTGCATCTCCGGGGCTGAGCGGCGGCAACGTCGCTACCGCGGTAAAATAAGACAGGTTTCCGCAAGCTGGCCCAGACTGTGCTCCGGGATTGGTGAAATCTTCGCCACCGGTGAATCGGTTCCGGAAATTTTTCGTCTGGTTCTCAAGGGAACGACGAGGAGTCCCGGGATCCGCACTCACGTTGCACTGAAAAGGCGTCAACCGATTCGTGATTGTCTTTTCTGCACCCTGAGGAGCATCTCCGGCGAATTCATCTCGAGCCAAATTTCCCGTCTTCCGTTTCAGCACTGCCTGCCCTGTGAAAATCACTACTCGCCTGTCCACCGCTGTGCCCGCGGAAAAGCTGCATTTGCTTTTCACCGCGGAGCATCGTCACGCCACCACTGCTCTCCAGCTCAAGCAAGCCGCCCTTCACGAGAAAGATCGCGAGCTCACTCAGACCCTGGAACGTTTTCTCGATGACTCTCTCGAAGTTCTGGGCGTCCTGCGCCAACTCTACGAGGACCTGAAGGTGGAACCGGCTCGCCTTGATCAGCTGCCGGAACAGGAAGCGCGTCTCCTCAAGCAGATCAGCCTCATCATCCAGCGTGATGATGAACGGAAAGCCTACCTCCAGGATTGCGTCCACGCCATGGGCCGCGCCATTCATCATCAGGCTGAACGGGCCGCCGGTCTCGCGGTGGATCTGGCGCACCGTCCCGCGGCAGCAGCCTCTCTCAATGCCATCAGCGCGCGGAAGGATCGCTTTGTCGGTCTCCTCCTTTCGAGCGGTGAAACCGATGGGATGGCCCAAGATAATCGTCCTTCCGCTCATCACGCTCAGGATGCCAGCACCGCCCAAGCTGCCGCGTCCTGAGACGGCATAGAAATCTCTTGCCTGAAATAGTTGATCGGGGCGAGAGAACAGTTGTCGAAGTTGCGGGATACCGTTGGCTCGCCATTCCCGTCTTGCGCTGAGCCTCAATCCCCTTCGGACCACGGTCGGACCAGCGGCGAAAAGCGGCAGTCTCACCGTGCCGATTTCTCCTGGATCGTCCCTTTATCTCCTATTCATCATGCCCGTCAGAAAAAAAGGTTTCACTGCGCTCGGCATTGCCAAATTCGTTGTGCTCGTCATCCTCGCCGTGGTGGCGCTTTATTTCGTCATGAAGGTGCGCCGCTCCGCTCCCGAAGGAACCGCGGAGCTCGTCCAGCAAAAGCGTTTTATTACGCAAATTGAGACAGCGCAGGAATCACTCGATCTATATTTCCAGTCTCCCATCATGGCTCCGAACGAAGTTCGTGAAAAAATAATCGCTGAACTGGACCAGGGCGTTACGGTGAATCTGCTCGTTCATGAAAGTGCGACCGAAGATTTGCGTCAGCTTATCACCGCCTTGCAGGTGGAAGGAGCAAATTTCCGCGTGCACCGCGGAGAAAAACTCACCGAAAACATCCTGATCCGGGACCGCAAAACGACTCTCGGCGGTACTTTTCAGCTCGGCAAGCCACCCGTTTTCGCTCTCGCCCCTCATGAGCAATCCCGCCAACGGGATCAGGAACGTTTCAACCTCTTTATTGAGGCGTGGAACGACTCCGAACGGCGCGCTGGAAATGGTGATGCCAGTGGCCGTGAGCCGCCTTCCATCTGAGCCGCACGCCGTATCTCAGGACGCAGACGGCGCCTCCGCCGATATCTCGCTCGCGGATTGCTCCGGCTCCGCTTCTCCCTCCGCCGCTTTTTTCTCGGCGATTTCTTTTATACTCCGCAGATCGAGTTTTCCGCTCGCCAGCACCGGTATTTCATCCACCCGGGTCACTGTTTTCGGAATCCAAAGATTCGGCACGTCTTTCGCACGCAGTTTTTGCCGAAGATCATTCATCTCAATCTCAACGGTCGACAAAATAACGAGCGTTTCGCCTTTGCTTTCATCCGGCACTCCCGTGACGACGACTTTCTGTTCGTCTTCACCTTCCAGATTCAGCGCCTCGATAATCTTTGACTCGATCGTGGCATGCGGCACCATTTCCCCCCCAATTTTCGAGAACCTCGAAAGCCGACCTTCGATAAAGATAAACCCGTCTTCATCAACCCGGCCGAGATCGCCCGACTTAAACCAGCCGTCGTCATCAAATACTTCCGCGGTGCGGTCGGGATCTTTCAGGTAACCCTCAAAAATATTGGGTCCCTTGAACCAGATCATCCCACTGTCGTGAATGGACAGTTTTTCACCGGTTTCCGGGTGGCGAATCTGAATCGCTAATCCGGGCATGGGCAACCCGACGGAACCGAGTTTATACCGCGATTGCTCACCCGCTGCCATGGGATGGGGCGGCGGGTCAGGCAAGTTCGTGCTCACCACCGGAGACGTCTCGGTCAGCCCGTAACCCTCCAGCACGCGCGCGTTAAAATGCTCTTCAAATTTCAAGGCCAGATCCTTCGGCAATTTTTCCGCGCCAGTGACGATCATCTGTAAGGGCGCGATCTGCTCCTTGGAAGCTTTACGCAGGTAGCCGCGCAAAAACGTTGGCGTCGTTGCCATGAGCTGAATGTGATGCTTCTCGACCAGCTCCGCGTTCTTGGCTACTTCCAGCGGACTGGGATAGGTCACCATCGGCTGGCTGCGCAGCAGCGGCCACCACAGCGTCACGGTTGAGCCGAAGCTGTGGAAGATCGGCAGGCTGGCCAGCACCTTCGCATCGTTGGGCAGATCGAGCGCTTCACTGAACTGCGCCACGTTGGCGAGCACATTGCGATGGCTCAGGACGACCCCCTTCGGTTCACCCGAGCTGCCGCTGGTAAAAAGTATGGTGCCCTCAGCGTGCCCACCGGTGGTCGGCATCCGCATGAGATCGGCGATCACCCCGCCGGGGAGAAGGAAAACGAGAGCTCGCCAAAAGACGATCTTCTTCTTCAGCGGCGGCAACTCCTTATCCAGATGGAGGATGTTGTCCGGCCACGGCACGGCGTCCTTCACCCGCTGATACATTTTCACCGCCGTGATCACCGTATCGATCTCCGCCCTCTTGATGGAGGATTCCAAAGAGGCTTTCCCGGCCGTGAAGTTCAGATTGACAGGTGTTTTGCCCGCCAGCGTCACGGCCAGATTCGCGACCAGCCCGCCCTTACTCGGCGGCAGGATGATGCCTACCCGCGGCGCCTTCACTTCGCGCCTCAGCTTTTGCGCCATGACGATGGCCGCCGCCAGGAGCGTGCCGCATCTCAGGGTTGTATCATCATTTCCATCCCAGATGAGCGTCTTGAACTGGCGCTTCCGCAGATTTTTCACCGCCACGCGTCCCAGGTGACCCTTCACCTCCGGCCGCTCTTCAAAACAATCTGCCGCGAGCATGAGCATCCGTTCCCTGAGAATCGCCGGATTGGTCTCTTTCCCGGTCATGGGTTCGCCGAATTTGACGGTCACACTGAAGGGATAGCGCCGGGGCCATTTGTTGAAGTACTTCTGGCCCTGAAAGGAAAAAATGGAGCCCCACAGGCGATCCTGCCACACCGGGATAACCGGCACGCCCGCCTTGCGCGCGATCAGCTCATACCCTCGCCGCAGCGGCAAGAGCGCCCCGCTCCGGCTCAGCCCGCCCTCCGGGAAGACGCACACGATCTCCCCTTCCGCCAGAAAGTGGGCCGCCTTGGCGATGGCATCCTTGGCCCGGGTCGAGGAAACCGGGATCGCACCAAAGAACCGGAAGACCGGGTTCAGGATCTTGGAGTCATAAATCTCATCAATGATCAGGAACCGGATAAAGCGCCCCTTACAAGCCAGATGCAGAATGATCGTGTCCACCCAGGTCTGGTGATTGGGCAGCAGCAGGTAGCCGCCCTCCGGTAGATTCTCATGCCCAATCGTTTTCACCCGGTAAACCAACCGGAACAGAATTCTCAGGAAGAATAGAATCGTTTCCTTCATAAGCAGCTGACCATAAATGAGCAGTGGAAAAAAGAGGAGTCCCGTGATGAGCCACGCGCGCCGTGGCGGCAGGTCCAGATAAATGCGCCCAAGGTAGGCACAGATCAAGCCAATGCCAACCGCCAGTCCAAGGATCAGCGCGATCCCCCCTCCCGCACGCCCCGCTCCCGCCTGGTCAGCCGGTGCTGCACGAATTACCGCCATGAACCCCGGTACCAGCAGCAGCGCCAGCGCTTCCCCGCCAAGAAACCATACCACCGGCTCAAGCAGCTGAAGCTCTGGCATTCCCTGGGTCTCCCCCGGCAGAAATGTCAATGCCGCCAGAAAAGCGAACCACAGCATGACGCCCCATGGCAGTGCACCCGCTCCGGTACTCGCCCGCCCCTGGCCGATCATCCCCGCCAGCAAGGCCCCGAAAATAACTCCCACCGTGGCAAAGAAAAGCGGCCCCGGCCGCCAGCTCAGCAGCTCCTGCACCGGGCTCGGCTCCTTCAGGCCCAGTGGCGCATCACCCAGCAGCAGCAGCCCGCTCCAGCCCACTGCCACGCCATAGAGCAGGATCACCACACCCGCCCGGCTCTGCCGGCCCCGGCCTACCCCGCCAAACATCCCACCTCCCGCCGGTGCTTCATCCTCCTGCTTCTCTGGCACACGATCCAGCAGCCACACCGCGATCTGCCCGAACAGAGAGAGCAGGATGAGCAGATACAGGCTTTCCTGTGCCGCCTGCCAGGGACTGGAGCTTGCCTCCAGACGCACGTCATAGAGCCAACTGGTCAGTTTCAGGCCCCCGATCATGCCCAGCATCACCCCTCCCAGCCACGCCGAAGCGGGTATCCGCGGTTCGCGCTTCTTCTGCAGCCGCAGAATGGCAAACCCAGGCGGCACCGTTGCGCCGATCGCTCCGCTCAAGGCCAGCCACGCGCCAGCCAGGAAGATCGTGTTCCGCGTCTCCAGCGCCGCATAAAGCAAAAGCAGCACGATCAGTTGCAATGGCAGCAACCCCTTCATCAGGGCGCTCGGCCGGCGCACCGCTGAAGCTGATCCCCCCAGCATCGCTCCCACCAGCCACGCCGCCAGTGACGCTCCCAGAATCGTCAGGATCAGGCTCAGCCGTGTCTCTCCCAGCCAGGGCGCTGCCCAGTCCGCCTCCGGGGCCAGCCGCAGGATGAGCAGAAAGATGCCTGCCCCCAGCAGGAATCCCTGGGCATGCAGCAGGATGATGGCGCGGGCGCTTTTGGTCATCGCAGATTCACTGGTTGGGAGGGGACGGAAAGAAAGCTGCGCACAGGAACAGTCTTATGCTTGCGCCGCGGTTGCTTTGATGGACTACTAACGGCTATCCATGTTCGCTGATTACCGCCTCTGACGCGGTTTTCCTGCCCTGAATTCAACACCCGCTATCTCCGCCCTGCCAAGCCATGGCCGCTCGATCTACCAGTAGCTCTTCCTCCGGCCCTTCGAAAGCAAAGGCCGCTCCCTCCTCCAGCGCCGCTGCCAAAAAAGCCGCCGCTTCCGCCAAAGACAAAGAAGCTGACACGGCGCCCTCTGATAATCCAGAGATGGAATTCGCTATGACCGATGATGATCCCGCCCCCGTCATGGACGATGCCACGGCCAAACAACGCGCCAAGAACTTGGACCTCGCCATTCAGCAGATCCACAAGGATTACGGAGAGGGCGCCATCATGAAGCTGGGCGATGGCAGCCACGCGGAAGTCAGCGCCATTCCTACCGGCAACATCCTCATCGACCGCGCCCTCGGCGTCGGCGGCTTCCCCCGCGGCCGGGTGGTGGAGATTTTCGGGCCGGAAAGCTCCGGTAAAACCACCCTCGCTCTCACCCTCGTGGCCAAAGCCCAGTCCATGGGCGGGCTCGCGGGCTTCGTCGATGTCGAGCATGCTCTTGATCCCAAGTATGCCAAAAAACTCGGCGTTGATCTGGACAACCTTCTCGTCTCCCAGCCCAGCAGCGGTGAGGAAGCTCTCCGCATCTGTGAGACCCTCGTCCGCTCGAACGCCCTGGATGTCGTCGTCGTGGACTCCGTCGCCGCTCTGGTTACCCGCGCGGAACTCGACGGTGAAATCGGTGATGCCACCGTCGGCGCTCAGGCCCGCCTCATGAGCGCGGCTCTGCGTAAACTCACCAGCTTTATCTCCAAAGCCCGCACCATCTGCGTCTTCACGAACCAGATCCGCGAAAAAATCGGCGTCATGTTTGGTAACCCTGAAACCACGCCCGGCGGTAAAGCCCTCAAATTTTACGCCAGCGTCCGTGTCGATATCCGCCGCATCGGCGCCATTAAACAGACCGATGGCACCGTCACCGGTAACCGGACCCGCATTAAAGTCGTCAAAAATAAAGTCGCCCCGCCCTTCACTGAGGCCGAGTTCGATATCATGTACAATGAGGGTATTTCCAACACCGGCAGCCTCCTCGATGTCGCCGTCGAAAAAGGCATCATCCAGAAACGCGGCGCCTGGTTCAGCTATGACGGCCGCCAGGTCGCCCAGGGCCGTGATGCCGCCAAAGACGTCCTCAAAGCCGATAAAGAGCTTTACCTCGACCTCGAGAAGAAAGTCCTCGAGAAGTTACGGGAAGACATGGAGTGAGCGCGATACAGGGAAAGACCCGAAAATAATTCTTCGAGCAAGTAGCGTGCGCTTTCTACGCCGGCCGGTATTCAAAGCACACCTCCACCAGGGCATGATCGGAGCTGCCGCGTTCCTTGCCGTCCTCCACCTCCTCGTGATTCAGGTGATCATTGGTCAACGTTAATCCTTTGAACGCCCAAATCCGGCGGCGGCTGTTATCATAAAATTCCTGGCTCACCAGAATATGATCGAGCGATTCACGCCGGTCCTGATAAACGTGCGTATAATAGACATCACTTTCACTCCGGTATTTCTGCAGCGTTTCTGAGCAATACAACGACGTATCACCGCCCCCTTTTGATAATCCCATCAGATAACGCGGCTGACCGGTGAGAATATTCAGGGTGTCACTATGCTCCCCGCCATTGAGATCGCCCAGCAGAATGACCGGTGTGTCTGTATCTTTCATTAAATCCGTCAAGATCATCTTAAGCGCTGTCGCTTCCGCGTTGCGGCGAATCGAGGACAGGGCATAGCCGATGGCCGTGCGATGTTTGGAATGCGTTTCTTTTTCATACCAGCCCTCACGAAATACCGGCGTCGGCCGTTTGGATTTCAGGTGTGCCACAAAGACGTGAATCACCTGACCCTCTGAGCGCGGTTGAATCTGAAAATGCAGCACCGGACGCGAAAATCCGCTGATCTTCACCTCAATCTCCGGGGTCTGATCATCCTCCCCGCTGCTTTGCAGAATGCACGCACACGGAAAATCCACGATCCACTCCGGTTCTCCCGTCAGGATGGATTTGCGCACCGCCCCGCCACAGACAATTTGCTGACCGCTGTGACCTTCCGGGTAAAGCAACGTATAATCGTCCTTCACCCCCGCGATGGAAAAGATGTTCTCAATTGATTTCCCATGCCACAACTCCTGAAACGCGAACACATCCGCCTTTGAATTCCCGATTATCCGCGAAGTCCACGCCAGTTTCGAATCGTAATCCTCCCGGGATAACCCGTCCGTATCGAAATAGATCGGCAGACCCGGTTCATTTAAATTGTATAGATTGAGCGTCCCTAATTTTAATTGTGTTCTTGCCATAACAATCCCTTAGACCCGGCCACCCTGCCATTTCTTCAAACCCTTCGTGTCTTGCCTAAACTTACATAACCAGAGCGTTGCTGCTCCTCCCGGCCGCTCCGGCCAGAGAGTAAAGGACAAGGCCCGCCCAGCTTTCGGACCAGGGCCCGATGTCCGGAGAGCCCATCGCCCGTGATGGCCGGGAACCCATCCCTTAAAAAGTTTTTTTCCACCCGGACGTCCCGGACGTTCCGGACGTGATGCAATCCCTCCCATCCCGTGGTAGGTTATTATAGGTGATGATGATTGCTACCCAGCCAGATGAAACCGAATCCCCCGCCAAACACGGCCTGCCTTCCGCCCGCCCGGCCCCTCCTGCCTTCTCCACCAAACGGCTCTGCACGGCCGGTCAATCGTGCATCGACCATCCCCTTTCCATTTTACCGAACGGTTGGTAAAATCGCCCTCATTCCCCTCTGAACCCCTTCATTCCGTTCTCCAGCCCCTTCCTTCGCCACGCCAATCCCCTCTTCTTTTCTTTTTACCGAACGTTCGGTAAAACACCATACAACCCCTCCGGCCTGACCCTTCTTTTCCTCCTCAATCAGCCGCCGCCCTTCGCCGCGCCGCCAGCACGGTGTTCTGCATGAGCATCGCGATCGTCATCGGCCCAACCCCGCCCGGCACCGGCGTGATCGCCTGACACTTCGGCTTCGTCCCCTCAAAATCCACATCACCCGTCAGCCGGTAACCGCGCTCACCGGTTGCGTCATTCACTTTGTTGATCCCCACATCGATCACCACCGCTCCTTCCCGCACATCGTCCGGACCAAAGAAATGCGCTCGCCCAATCGCCGCCACCAGAATATCCGCCTGCCGCGTCAGCTCGCTCAGATTCCGGCTTCGGCTGTGCGCAATGGTCACCGTCGCATTCGCTCCGGCTGCCTTCGCCTGCAGCAGCAGCGCCAGCGGCTTACCCACCAGACGGCTCCGCCCCGCGATCACCACATGCTGTCCTGCGGGATCGATCCCGCTTTCCATCAGCATGCGCTGAATCCCCAGCGGCGTGCATGGCGCGAACCCGGTTCCGTCCACGCTCGAAGGCGAACTCTCCCCCACCACCAGACGCCCCAGCGATCCATAACCGAACCCATCCACATCCTTCTCCGGCGCGATCAGCTCGATGATCGCCTGCTCATCAATGTGCTCCGGCGGTGGGCTCTGCACCAGAATGCCGTGGATCGCGGGGTCATCATTGAGACGGCGGATTTCATCGGCCAGCGCCTGCTGCGTGGTGTCCCCTGGCAGCTCAATCTTCACACTGTGCAAGCCCAGCTCCTGACATTTCCGGTCCTTCGCCCGCACATACGCCACCGAGGCCGGATGCTCCCCCACCAGCACCACCGCCAGTCCAGGCTTCAGCCCGACATGGTCCGCGGCCAGCGCCGCCAAATCCGTGCGCACCCCTTCATAAACCCGCGCCGCTATTTCCTTCCCATCGATTATCTGAGGTTCAGACATATTAATTAAGTGATTCACGTGCCTCCATTCCGCCACCCATCCGGTTCTGCTCTCTTCGTGGCGGGAATTTCCCCTTCATAGATACGCCTTCAAAATCTCTCCCAATCTCCGCAAACCGAAAATCAACTCTTCCCGCGTCGCCGCCGCGCAGTTTAACCGCATCGCGCTGACTTCCGGCTGTCGCGGATGGAAAATCGCGCCGTGCGAAAAAGTGATGCGTTCCTTCAGACAGGCCTCGCGCACCGCGTGCAGATCCACCCGCTGCGGCAGCACCGCCCAATGCATATAATTTCCCCGCGCCGGACTGATCACTGTCCCTTCCGGAAATGCGGCCAGCACTTCCTCTCGCACCATTTGCCCGAGCTTCGTGAATTTTTCACGCAATTGCGCCAGATGCGGCTCCAATAAACCATTCACAATAAACTCACGCACGATCGCCTCACCCAGCACACTCGAGTGCATATCCCGCTGACACTTCAGCCTCGCCATTTTCCCGCGGATCGCAGGCCCAGCTAAACTATATCCCACCCGTACTCCGGGACTGACCGATTTGGAAAAACTGCTCACATAATGCACCGTGTCCCCGTCTTCATCAAAAGCCCGGAGCGGCGTTGGTAATTTCTCCGTCCCGGACCAGAGCGGTGTGTAAATGTCATCCTCGATGATTTGCACCCCGTGCCGTTTGCACAAGTCCACCAGTTTCGGCCGGTTTGCCTCCGGGATCGTCGCCCCTGTTGGATTTGCCAGAGTCGAACATGTAAATAAAACCTTCGGTTTCCATTTCTCCAAGGCCTCCTCCACCGCGCCTAAATCCAATCCCTTTTCAATATCCACTGGCAGCGGCAATAACTTCGCCCCCGCCACGCTCAACATTTCCAGGAGCGCATAGTAGGTCGGCACCTCACATGCCACGACATCGCCCGGCTGCACCAGAATCGATACAAGTAAATTCAGACCCTGCGAACAACCTGTCACGGTGAGCAAATCTTCACCCCGGGCCGCCGCCACCCCGCGCTCACGCAAAAGCTGCGCCAACGCATCCTTTAACCCGGGATCACCCTCCGGATGATGATAGGCCCACACCGCGTTCCCGTCTTTCTGCCGCGCCCTTTCATAGGCTGCGTGCAGATGCTCATCCGGCAAAACCGCCGGAGACGGCACCCCCGCGGCCAGATTGATCAGGTCCCCGCCGTAAGCCTCCCGCATCGCATCCAGCAGAGAGCCCTGCGCGGAGAAAGAAAACGGCGCGGCTTCCCTCACCTGCGTCGCCGGATTTTCTGGTGCGGTCGCAGCAGTCACAGCACCCATCTAAGAACGAAAGCCTGCTCAGAGCAAGAAGGTGACGGCCGGGCGCCTTCAATAATCCGCCGTGGCCACCACCTCGTCACCCTTGATCACGATCCGGCCATCCCGGTAGATGGCGATGGAGCGCGCTTCTTTACCGGCCCCTTCTTTGCGCTCCAGAATGAGATGCTGATTTTCGGGAAAATAGTCGTACTGCGCGAGGATGCGCCGGGACATTTCTTCGCCGCCATCAATGAAATATTCCGGAACCAGCTCCTGGATATCCTCCGGCAGTTGGCCGTCATTGCGCTCCTGATAATATTCCACGCTCATCGCGACCAGTTGCGCCTCTTCGCGCAGCGGATCGTTTGGCCGCGAGCCCTCCCAAAGCACCGCGGCGAAAATACCCGCCAGGGTAAGCAGAGCAAAAGCAGCGATGGTAACAACCATGGTCTTCATAGCATTCCGATGGATGGTGTGAGGCGAAAGAACGGCTCGAGGCCGGTGAATGGGAGACTCATCGCGAAGGAGCGCTTGCCGTCAAGTGAATGCGGGTGACAGTGTCGCCGCACTTCGACCATCTCAAAACTTATGACGACCGCTGCCACCATGAACGATGCCCCCAGCTTTACCCGCCAGGCGGTTGACGAGCAGGAATTGCGCCGTCTGCCCAGGCTGATCGTTGCGGCCAGTGAGACCAGTGCGGATATGCTTTACGCTACCCGCTTTTTCGTTCCGGATGCCTGCGTTTATCTGCGCTCCCCGGACGGTCGTTCCCGTCTCTTTGTCAGCCAGCTTGAAGTTGACCGCGCCCGGCGGGAAGCCGCGGTGGATGAGATCGTCTCGACCGAACCCTTTCGCGAGGAACTGAAAAAGCAACAGGATGGCGCCGAACCCAAGGGCCGTGAGGTCATGGCACGCTTTCTCGCGCAGGAGCCCTACCAGCGTTACGCCGTTCCTTCTGATTTTCCCCTGGGCCTCGCTGATTTCCTCTATCGCGAGGCGGGCATCGAGTTCGTCGTGGTCGATGGGATTTTCTGGCCGGAACGTGAGTGCAAGGGCGAAACGGAGCTGGCCGGCCTACGCAAGGCCATCGCCATGACCGAAGCCGGTTTCCGCCGCGCCGAAGAAGTCCTTGCCGAGACGGAGATTGATCCCGGTGACCGTCATCCGCTCCTCTGGCTGGGCCAGCCCCTCACCAGTGAACGGCTCCGCGCGGAAATCGACATCGCCGTGTTGCGCGCGGGCGGTCATGCGCTCAACACCATCGTGGCAGGGGGCGAGCAGGCCTGCGATCCGCACGAACGCGGAACCGGACCGCTTTACGCCAATGAGTTGATTATCATCGACTGTTTTCCGCGTGATCCGCGCACCGGATTTTACGGAGACCTCACCCGCACCCTTGCCGTTGGCCAACTGGCTCTGGAGCAGAAATCTCTTTGGGACACGGTTCTGGAGGGTCAGCAGATGGCCATCGACCGCATCAGGCCCGGCGTCCATGGACAGGAGCTGCAGGATGAGATCCGTGAGTTTTTCACCGATCGCGGCTTTCCCACGGAGGAGCGCAATGGCCGCTGGGTCGGCTTTTTCCACGGGCTGGGGCATGGTCTGGGTCTGGACCTTCATGAGCAGCCACGCATTTCCCGCACCGTCTTCAAGCCCGGCCAGGTCTTCACGGTGGAGCCCGGTTTATATGTCCCCGGCCTCGGCGGCGTTCGGCATGAAGACATCGTGGTGGTGACAGAAAGCGGCTGTGAAGTGCTCTCAACTCACCCCAAGCGGATGGAAATCATCCCTGGTTAGGGGAAATAAAATTCGTGAATCAGGCCTCATGGAACTTTGAACGGCCACCCTTCTTCCCCGGTCGTTCTTTCATTACCAGCAGATTGGCTCACGGCCAATCCGCGCAGTTATCACATGGATTCATTCAACCATCAGAACACTTAAAGGAGGAAGACTAATTAGCATATGTTGATGTGGGCAATCATCTTGATGATCGGGCCGCTTCTGTTCGGCTTTTGGGCGCAGATGCGGGTGCAGAGCGCGTTTAAGAAAAACGCCAAACTTCGTACCACCACCGGTCTGACCGGCCGGCAGGTCGCGGAGCGGATTCTGCAGGCGGCAGGCATTCATGACGTGACGGTGCAGAGCGTTCCCGGCCAGCTGACGGATCATTACAATCCCAGCAATAAAACCCTGAACCTGAGTGAATGGGTCTATGGCCAGCAATCCGTCGCCGCCGCGGGGGTGGCTGCGCATGAGGTGGGTCATGCCATCCAGCATGCGAAAGGTTATGCCCCACTGAAACTGCGCAGCGCCCTGGTGCCCATTACGGGGATCGCGTCCAGCGTCTTCAACTACGTGATCCTGGGCGCCATTTTCCTGATGTTCATGGGCAGCGGCATGGGGCAGGGCATGCTGTTCACCGCGGTGATCTGTCTGGCCGTGCTGGCGCTGTTCCAGTTCATCACGCTGCCGGTGGAATTTGACGCGAGCAAACGCGCCAAAGTCATCCTCGAGCAAATGGGCCTTGTCCAGAGTGGTGGGGAAGCCCGCGGAGTTTCCCAGGTGCTGGATGCGGCGGCGCTCACCTATGTGGCCGCCCTGGTCGCGACGCTGGGTAACCTCGCCTACTACCTGATGATCCTGCTCGCCAACCGCGAGTAGGAAGCGCCGGGAAACAGACTCGTCCATGGTGCGGCAAAAAGTTCGTTAAATTGATCGAACGTTTAGCCGCGCACCATTTCTAAGGCAGTGACCACCTGATTACCACTCAGGCCCGGTCACTGCTTTCTTTTGCTTTCACGCCCCTCTCGCCCGAGCTTAACCGCACGAAAACCACATGACGGATACCGTTAAGGCACCTCAAAAAGGCATGCAGATCAGCGCTTTCCAATCGACGGGAATAGCGCTAGACAAGCAACGCATGTCCACCACGGGTAAGGCTGACAGTCGAGACGAAGACAAGATGCTGGTAGCCCGCTCCCAGGAAGGCGACGCCGCAGCCTTCGATCAACTGGTCCGCAAATACAGCCAGCGCCTCTATGGATTGGTCTACAACATGACCAGCAACCACGAGGATACCAACGACCTGCTTCAGGACATTTTTGCCAAGGCTTACAAGTCTATCTGTAAATTTCAGGGCAAGAGCAGCTTCTACACCTGGCTCTACTCGATCGGCGTCAACATGACGATCAACTTCCTGAAGAAGAAGAAACGCCGCCGCGCCATGAGTCTGGATGACATCGACTCCGGCGTGCATCACGACAAAGATTTCCTTGAGCTCACCTCGAATTCAACGAATACACCGCTTCGCAATACTAACTTAACGGAGCTGCAGGAGAAGTTGAACGAGGCACTCCAGAAGCTGTCAGCCAATCACCGCGCGGTCGTCACGATGTTTGACATCGAAGGACTTCCACACGCGGAGATCAGCAAGATCCTGGGAGTTTCTGAGGGCACCGTCCGTTCGCGTCTTTTCTATGCGCACCGCCAATTGCAGGCGCACCTCAGTGAATTCTGGGAGAACCGCAAAGAATAGCAAATACCTGGGAAATTTCGTGCTCGGCACGCTCTCTCAATGTTTGTTAAGCCCTGAGAACGATTAAGGAAGGTTTCGGAACACCATGCGCGACGAGGAAATTCTAAATAAGCTGCTGAAGATCAAACGCTATGAGCGTCCCACGGATGACTACTTCGAGCGTCTGGCGGATGAAGTGCAAAAGCGTTTGGCCGTTATCTCTCCGCGGCTGACCCTTGGTGACCGGATAGACGCGCTGGTCGATTCACTGCTTCCGAAGAATAACGTGTGGCCCGCCTTGGCTGGTGGAGCACTTGCCACGGTGGTCTTTGCGCTTCTGGTCTGGAACAATCAGACGGCTGACCCAAATGCAGGCCCATCTCTGGTCAGCAATAGTGACTCTGGGCAGAAAGTCGCTCTCCAGGATTCTGCGACCACGAACGAAGTTGAACTGGCCGAAACTCACCCGATTGACCCGGTCAAGGCGGTGGTTGAGTCAAGCCGGCTCGGTTTTCAGCTCCCGGCGGTCTATCATGATCTGATCACGCCCGTCTCGCACCAGGAAGTGTATTCAATGGGTCATGCGGATGACATATTCTCTCCGGAACTGCTCGCGGTTGACCCGCGCTTTGCCACCGGTGAAGCGGAAATTACGGAAATGCTTCCGGCCATGTCCAGCGGAGCAGAAGAAGTCGAGATGATGCTTCGCCGAGAAGGTCAGGCGGTCATTGAATATGACTCCAGCGGACAGGGTTGGCTGACCCTGCGCTTCAACGTCCCTCGTGACCTTGACGCGCCTTCACGCTGAGGCCTGCCCACAGAAAAAGCGCCGGCAAGATCTGGTAAAGCCAGACCCGTTCATCATGGACGGCAACAGTTCCCGCCGATGGCATAATGGCTGGGTGCCAGAGCAGAAAATAGCCAAACCCGCTGACGCTCAAAGCCAGCCAGAACCGGCTGCGCGCAACGGCAGCCACCGGCAAGATCCAGGTAAGATACCAGGCGTGCAGAACCGGGCTGAGAAGAAGCGCTAAGCCAAGCGGCCATAACAGGACGGTTAACTCATTTTTCCGCCGCGGCATTATCCAGGCAAAAATTGCGGCCAAGGTGACCGCCACGGCAATCCATAGCGCATACGCCGGAAAATAGTCCCAATGATGAATCGGCACGGACTGGTCGATCCAATGGATAAAGAGGCTATTCATTTCCGCCCAATGCGAAAATTCACGAAGAGCAGAAAAGATATCGATCTGCGGATAACCATAAAAAATCGCCAGGGCCAAAGTGCACAACGGTGTCGCGAGAAGAATCGGGGCGCTGCCGAGGAACTTCCACGGTTTCCTTTCGAGAAATATTCGCCAGTTCAACCGGGGCGGTAGATGACTAAGTAGAAGAGCAAAAGCAGGCAAAAGGAGGATCGGGGTTGCTTTAATAGCAATGGCCACGCTCAGAAGAATCGCGCAGGACAAAGCGTTGACCCAGGCGATCCCAAGCGCG
Source organism: uncultured Verrucomicrobiales bacterium (assembly GCA_964622095.1). Lineage (GTDB taxonomy): Bacteria > Verrucomicrobiota > Verrucomicrobiia > Verrucomicrobiales > CAZUPP01 > CAZUPP01. Next base: position 17,168 of record CAZUPP010000015.1, on the reverse strand, counting down.
CGCCGAAAACGAAGGGCAAAATAAATCGCACCCACCAGCGGCAAGATCATCAGGCTGTCGAAATGCGCTCCACCCGCAAACGAGTAGATGGCCAGCGGATTGAGCGCATAGAGGGCCGCGGCTATTTTGCGGCGGAGTTTGCTGACGGGCAGGCGAAAAAGAACGGCTAGAACCGCCAGATCCGCGAGAGCGAAAATAATTTTTAGTCCTACGAGGCCTCCCCCCCAAGCAGCGTTCATTGCAAAAATCATTTCGACGAGCGGCGGATAAATCGCGGTTACCGTCGGATGATTCGGCATTGGGTGCGGCCAGGTTTCGCGCAGAGATTTCAGCTCCGGAGAATCGGGTGCGAGCACATAAGGATTGCCGCCCTGCCATTGAACTTCACCTTCCCAGAGATAACGCCAGACATCATCACCCGGCGCAGCGGACAGGAGAATGAGTCTGCCCGCCACGGCCAGAATAATGACCCACCACATGGCACGCTTTTGCCGAAGAAAACCAGCGCGCCACCCGGAATAAATCAGGACCAGATAACAGACCCCGGCAAAAAACCCGCTGAGGGTAAAGGGCAGGGCCTGGTGATGCCTGACATGGAAATCAGAAAAAATGGTCAGCCCGGTCAGACCGGCGGCCCAGCCCGCCAGAGCAAGAAAAAAGAGAAACGTGCGCATTAAGGGAGGAGAGGAACTATCGCACGAAATCTTCCCACAACCTCAAATCGGCTTAAGGTAGCTCCGCTTTGGCTTCGAGGAGTTTCTGGTAGGTGTTTTGCAGGCCCTCGGGAATGATGCGGGTATTATCTCCCAGCACGGTGATGAAATTATGGTCACCTTCCCAGCGTGGAACAATGTGTAAATGCAGGTGATGCGCGACACCGGCCCCGCCGGCTTCGCCGATATTCAGGCCGATATTAAATCCCTGTGCTTTGACGACTTTGCGGAGGAGTCTCTGGGCATAGCCGGTCAGGGCCCACATTTCCTTTCCTTCCTGGTCGGTTAACTCCTCAACCTCGGCGACCTCGCGGTAGGGCGCGACCATTAAATGACCGGTCGAATACGGATAGGCGTTCATGAGCAGAAAACAGGATTTGCGCCGCTCGACAACCAGGCAGGACGCATCGTCCGATGATTGCGCAGCGGTGAGCAGAAAATTCTGCACGTCCGCGTCTTTTTTGCGCTCATAATATTCCACTCGCCAAGGGGACCAGAGCGATGAGAGGTGAGCTCCCGGGAAAGGTGTGGCGGGTCCTTTGGCGAGTTGTTGCGGAGCCCTGGCTTCCTCAGTTGGTTGGTGATCGGCATCTGCTGAGTGCATATCCGGGGACGTTCACCTCACCGGGGCGTGCTGTCCAGTTCTGCCATAATGATATCGGCGGCACGCTGGATGGCGCCTTCCTCGCGGCCGAGAGCATCAATGACCTTTTCCAGATTTTTGACCATGGCCGAATGCGCTCCGTCTTTGTTTTCCAGGATTTCGATAATTTTTTCGCCGATGTCAGCGGGCCGGGCCTGATTCTGGAGAAATTCCGGAATGATTTCGCGTCCGGCGATGATGTTGGCGATACCGAGGTGCGGGACTTTGACCAGACGCTTACCGGCTTCCCAGGTGAGGGGAGCAACCTTGTAAACGATGACGTAGGGCATGCCGAAGAAGCTGGCTTCCAGAGTTGCGGTGCCGGAGGCCATCATCCCGACGGAGGCCGTTTGCATTAGATCATAGGCTTGATTGGGCAGAAGCTCGATGTGCTTTGGATCGAGTTCACTCCCGTCAATGAGTTTCCGGAGGAGGCTCACGTGGGCGTCCCGGGCGGAAGCGATGGCAAAACGCAGGTCCGGCCGCCATTCCTTGAGCAAGGCCGCGGCTTGGAGCATAACCGGGGCAATGCGGTCCACCTCACGGGTGCGGCTGCCGGGAAAGAGTCCGATCAGATTGGGATCACGCGTGGCACCGGGTTTCCGCTTTTTCTCAAGGGCGTCAATCAGGGGATGGCCGACAAATTCTGTGCGCAGGCCGCTTTTCTCATAGAGCGGCTTTTCGAAAGGGAAAATGCAGAGCATGAGGTCAAGGACCTGGGCCATTTTCGGGATGCGCCCCCGGTTCCAGGCCCAGACCTGTGGGCTGATGAAGTAGATGATCCGCTGTGCGGGGTGGCGTTTCTTGATCTGTCTGGCCAGACGGAGGTTGAACCCCGGGTAGTCTATCAGGATGACGGCTTCTGGCCGGAAACGGTCGATCTCATCGAGGGACTGATGAAACATTTTCCGGAAGTAAGGATATTGTTTGAGCACATCCGCGAGTCCCACCACCGCCGCTTTTTCCGTCCAGTTCCGGAAAGGCGACTTGGCCAGTGGCTCCATCCGGTCGCCCCCGAGACCGCTGAAATCAAAGGCTTGATCGCGTGCCCGGAGTTGCTCCATGAGCTCACTGCCATGGGCGTCTCCGCTGATCTCTCCCGCCACCAGATAAATTCGCCGCCGTCCGCCAATACTCATCTGGGAGAGAATGACTCACCGTAGCCTTAGCGTCACCTCTGATTTCTCTGCAATCTGCTCATGAAACGCATCATCCACTGGTTCCGCCGGGATCTCCGAATCGCGGATAATCATTCCCTTTCGCAGGCTGCCAAGGACGGAGAGGTGGTGATCCCGGTCTATGTGCTGAGCGAGTGGAAAAAGAGCCACCGGTGGACCGGGTATGCACGCCAATCGTTTCTCTGCGGTTGCCTGGAATCCCTCGCGCGGAATCTTGAGACGATTGGAGGGCGTCTGATCATTCGCTCCGGTGACGCCGTCGAAGAGTTGCGCAAGACGATCAAAAGCACTCAGGCGGACGCTCTCTACACCAACCGCGATCCCGATCCGTTCGGGCAGGAACAGGAGAAGCAACTGGAAAAGATCTGCGCTGAGCTGGGATGCCGATTCCGCACCTTCAAAGATGTGAGTCTGCACGAGAGTGGCGAGGTTCTGACGGGTGATGAGAGGCCCTACCGGGTTTACACGCCCTACAAACGGGCCTGGTACAAGCATGAAAAACCGGGCCCTATGGCCAAGCCGAAGAGCCTGAATACACCTGACTCACCCAAGGGCCTTGATCTGCCTACGGTAGCGCATTGGCAACTGAGCCGGCCGGATGATTTTGAAGGGCACGTTGAACCGGGCGAAAAAGCGGCGCGCCAGCGGCTGAAGGAGGCCATCGCAGGAATCATTCCGTCCTATGATGAAAATCGCAATACGCCTGCCGGGCAGACGACCTCCCGGTTGTCCCAGGATCTGCGCTGGGGCACCCTTTCCATCCGCACCGTCTATGCGGAATGCCAGAAAGCCTTGGACGCGAGTAGCTCAGCCAGTGAGCGTAAGGGGCTCTGCACCTACATGGATGAGCTGGCGTGGCGAGACTTTTATCTGGCGCTGCTGAATCACTATCCGGAGGTGCTCGAGACCAGCTTTAATCCGAGTTTTTCCGAATTGCCCTGGGAAGAAGGACAGGGAGAAGCTTTTGAGCGTTGGGTGACCGGGCGCACCGGCTTTCCGATTGTCGATGCCGGGATGCGCGAACTGAACCGGACGGGTTTCATGCACAACCGCCTCCGGATGATCGTGGCCATGTTCCTGACGAAAGACCTGCGCATTCACTGGCGCGCGGGAGAAAGCGCCTTCATGCAGCGGCTGGTGGACGGAGAGATCGCCTCAAACAATGGCGGGTGGCAATGGAGCGCGGGCACCGGAGCCGATGCCGCCCCGTATTTCCGCATTCAGAATCCCTGGACGCAGTCCGAGCGGTACGATCCGCAGGGTGCTTACATCCGCGAAAATGTGCCTGAGCTGGCTAAAGTTCCGGCCAAAGCACTCCATCAACCACCAGCGGATGGCCTGCCGGTGGCAGACGATTACCCGGCGCCCATGGTTGACCATAAGGCCGAACGCGAGAAAACGCTGGACTGGTTCAAGAAACATCGCGCTGCCGCTTGAGCATCTGCCGGTCAACCCGCAAGGTGCGTGGCAGTTAGAGATTGAATCCGCGCACCCCGACCGCTAGATCAGAAGCAGGCATGACCGAAGAGGACCTCAAGGTATTCGTCGATGTAACCATGAACTACTTCGACAAGATTTCGGGTGATCAGGCCCGGATGGCGGAGCCGTATATCTCCTTTGAGCCGCCACCCCTCCTTGACTACACGGGGATGATTGAGATCGCAGGCAAGGGCGAAGGGATCTTCTACATCACGACGGAGCCCGCCATGCTGCACGATCTGCTTTTGCGCATCGGCGAGTCAGATACGTCTGAGGAGACGCTGCTGGACTACGTGGGAGAAATCGCCACGACTCTCTCCGGAAACGTCCGGAAACAGTTCGGCGGAAGCTTTCGGATCTCGGTGCCGGTGACGGTGGGGGGCTCTAAAAAAGAACACCCTGATTTACCTTTCGCCAATTTTGTAGTACCTATTCAGTGGAAAGACTTCAATCCTTTCATGGTCATCGGTATGACAGCAGATGAAGATGGCGATGAATAGGCTGAAGCCTGAGGGTGCATCCGCCCATGAAACTTGGTGATCAATACACTCGTGCCGGCAATTGGGAGACAGTTGCGCGGGACTTGCATATGCGCAGGGCCGCGTGGCGGGTGTTGTTTGCGCTTGAGGGGAAAATGAGCGGCCAGCAGGTCGCGGATCTCACCGGCGCCTCGGCGGAGAGGATCCCGGGGATCATGCGTGAGCTGGTGGAGCACGGTCTCGTCGTGCACGAGGCGGTTGCCGTTGAGCATGCGGTGGTGGCCAGACAATCCGTCACCCGCACTGGCACCGGCCCGGCTGCGGTGAATGTCTCTCCCCTCATTCCGCAGCAAAGCCCCCGCGTCACAAGCCGGTTTGCCAATGAGGATCTGTCCCAGACGCCCGACCCGGACTTCGCACAGGAGCAGGAGCCAGCACACAGTGAGGAAGTGGAGGATGACGCACCCGTCTTTGCCGCCGAAGCAAACGGCCACCTGGCCGATGGGGGCGTGCTGCTCAAGCCCATCATCGATTACATCCAGAACCTGTCCGGCCCCGGAACTCTGGGCCAGTTGACCGTATACCGGGTATTTCTGAAGGTGCCCCCGGGCCTGCTCAAAGACGCCCGGATTCAGAGCGTGAAGTTTGTGGACGATAATTTCCGCATCGAGAACGTGGAATTGCTCCGGGCGATCCGTGAGGCCGTGAAAAAGACATTGCGCAAAGAGCTGCCCAAGGAAATCCTGCCGGTCTAGCGGGAAAGGGCGGGTTCTCGAGGCTTGAAAATGCGCCCGCCGGCCCGTGCCAACCCTGCCTTTAAACCCGCTGCCGCTGTGTTGTGTTTCGCTTCTTTGCCCGCCTGAGTCTTCTCGTTCAGAAGACTATCCAGCACTTCGAACGGATTGAGGGCAATATTCGCTCAGCCGCCTTCGCGTATTTTGCCTTTCTCGCGCTCTTTCCCCTGCTGCTTTTCCTGCTTTCGCTCTCCACCCTTTTTGTCAGCGTTGAACAGGCGGACGAATATCTCCTGAATTGGCTGCGCGAGATCAAGATCATCAGCGAAGGCCAGCAGACCGGGCTGATCGAAACAATCCGCGCCGTCCTGGCCAGCCACCGGCAGGCCAGTGTGATCGCGCTGATAATTCTGGCCTATCTGGCGCAGAGCATTTTCCAGAGCCTCGTCCGGGGGATCAACGCGGCGTGGCGTTTCCCGGCGACCCCGTGGTGGCATTTACCGGTGAAAAATCTGCTGATGCTGCTCATTGTGGCCGCCCCGCTCTTTGCCGGGCTGCTCACTCCGGTGGTCACCGCCGCGGTGGATCAGGTGCTGGCGCAACTCAATCTCACGGTGGATTTTGGTCCGCTGCGCCGCGTTGCGCCAGTCATCCGTGCCCTGGCTCCGACCCTGATCCTGGCCTACGCCGTTCTCATGATCTATAAACTGGCGCCGAGCGAGACGGTTTATTTCCGCAATATCTGGCCGGCGACGCTGGTCGTGACCGTGATGCTCCAGCTCTATCAGCTGCTTTTCCTGTGGTTTATCGACAACTTCGGCCGGTTCAACGTGATCTACGGAGCGCTCAGCACGATTGCCATTCTCATGGTGTGGCTGTTCATGTCCGGGAACATCCTATTTCTTGGGGGGTGCCTCTGTGCAGCGCACGCGCATGTGTTTGGCCCGCCAAAGAAGGCGGCGCAGTAGGTTTGGTCCGGCGGCTTCCTGCCTTAGCGCAGGCACTCCGGCAGATAGTCTGGGCGCAAGAGCCGGATTCCCTCAAAGGCCTTTTCAATCGATTGCTCAAAAACGGTTATCTCCGCGAGGGCCAGCTCTTCGTTTTGGGTATCCTTGGCTTGCCGCCGGATACTGTCCGCAAAGCGGGCTACCTCACTGAGACCAAAGGTCGCGCAGGCGCCTTTCATCCGGTGAGCCTCCAGGACGAGCCCTGCCCAGTCTGCTTTTGCGACCAGCTCACGCCATGACGCAGGCAGATCAGAGAGCTCCGCGAAGAGTTCTCCGAAGAGATGCACCAGATCCTCCGGCACTTTGCCGAAGAGCTGGTCAAGCAACACCAGATCGAAAACGGGTAGGGAACCGCCCGAATCGATGCGGTCAGATAACCCGGGAAACTTGCCGTGTAGGGGACTCGTGTAATTCATGCCAGCGGAGGGCTCAGGCATTGAATAGAATCAGCCGGGGCCGGTCTAAATTCTCTCCAACTGTCTGACTTCAACTCTAGTTACAACACCTTATGGAACTGCGCTACTCCTTTCCGGGCGCCCTTTCTTTTTCCCGGATGATCCCTTCTCTGTTGGTTCTCTTAATATTACACAGCCAACCGCAAGCTATCGCTCAAGACTCACCCGGCGGCAAAATCCGAGTCTCTGGAGACAACCTCACGCCCGGATCGACACTCCGGGTCCAATTCGATGTGCCCGTCATTGAGCCCAGCCGGATCGGTTTCTCTCCGGAGGAGCTGCCCTTGACGATCACCCCCGCGGTGCCGGGTAAGTTCACATGGGAAAGCGTGCGCAGCGGGACGTTCACGCCGAGCGAACCTTTCCAGATTGGACAGCAGTATGAGTTCCGGATGGAGGCTCAGACCCTTGAGGCTGAGCCGCGGCAGATCGTTCTGGAACACACGCTGAAAACCCCCGGTCTGAAGGTCAACGGGACCTATCCATATGAAACCGGTTCTCAGCCTACGAGCGACCTCTATTCGCAGCCCCGGGTTCTCGCTCTCTTCAATGAAGCGGTTGACCCGGCACGGGTCGCGGAGTCCGCGCAGTTCGTAAACGATGAAGGTCAGATCGTCCGCGCGGAGGTGAGCCGGGCGGATGATGAAGATCAATTCCCATCCTGGAAGAGTGAGACCAACTCGCTGCTGACCTGGTCAGAACAATTTACAAAACTGAAAGAAGACCCGGCCGAGTCTGACCGTGAAAGCGCCGACCTTGTCGGCCAGATTCAGCCCGACAAACTTTCAACACGGGAGAATCTGGTGGCGATCCAGCCGGCGCAGCCTCTGCGCCCGGCCAAGGAATGGAAGCTGATGATTGTCAGCGGAGTCCCCGCTACGAATGTGCCGGTTAATTTAGAGGAAGGATTTGAGCTTGAGCTCGGCTCGGTGAAGCCCTTCGAAGTCACAAAAATCGAGGCGATAAATATTCTGAATCGTCCGAAGACGATTGATCTCACTTTGTCCAAATCAATGCCGCGGGAATTCACTGAAGAGAAGAATGCCGCTGCGCCCTACATCGAAATTTCTCCGGAGCCGTCCGATTTTTCCGTGGCGTCCTTTGGAGCGACCGTTTCGCTGCGTGGCGACTTTGAGGTAAACAAAGATTATCAGGTCACGGTAAAACCCGGCCTGCCTTCCATCCAGCCTGGCTTTGGCGAAATGACTGCCGGCAAAACAGAAACGGTTCGCTTTGAGCCGCTGCCGCCTCGTCTCTATCTGCCGGTCTTCGAGACCTACCAGCAAGCCAACGGAAACCGGGAAATCCGTATCCTGGATTTAAATCTTCCGAATTTCCGGATCAAAGCGAAGAAGCTCCAGGCGCCTGAACTCATTCAGGCTCTCACCGCATACGAACGCTACCGGAAACCCTGGAATGAGCGTCAGGACGGGTTGGAACCTTTCCGCGGGTTGGACTATCAGTTGATGCCGGGCACAGAGATTTACCATCAAGTCTATGAGGGCTCCGCAAAGATTGATGAGGTTGGCACGACCGTTCTAAATTGGAATGAGGTGCTGGGCGAAGGCGGCACAGGCGGTATTTTTCTTAATGTAGAAGATCGTGAGGGAAGCACGGTTGGTGCGCAGGCTGTCGTGCAGGTAACGGATCTGGGAATTGTCTGGAAACACGATGGGCGGGAGCTTCACGGATACGTTTTTTCTCTGCGTAGCGGCCAGCCTGTGTCCGGCGCCAAAGTAACCCTCCGTGATGCCAATGGAAGTGAACTGATTTCCAGTCAGACCGATACGAGCGGGCTGGCCCGGATGCCGCTTTCCCAGAGCGCGCAATGGGTGACCGCTGAAACCGGGGACGATGTGCTGGCTCAAAAATTTGGTCTGACTAATTATACGCTGTCCTCATGGCAGTTTGGGGTAGATTTCTCGCCTTACCATAGTGCGCCACAGGATTACCGTTTCGAGGTCTTCACGGACCGCGGGGTCTATAAGCCAGGTGAAACTGCTTATTTAAAGGGAATTGTGCGCCGCTGGACAGGCAGCACGATGGGAATACCAAATGACACAGTTAACATAAAAGTACGCGATGCAAAATGGGAAACGATCATCGATGAAAACGTTTCTCTTTCTCAATACGGCACATTTGATCTGGCCTTTGAATTACCGGATTCAAATATCGGCCGATACTCGATCAACATCAGCAGCGGCGAAGCCAACGCCTACCATTCATTCCTCGTTCAGGAATTTGAACCTAACGCCTTTGAGGTTAACACCCCATCGAGCCGTGATTTGGAGGGCATCGGCGAGGAACTCACGATCGAAGGCAGCGCGAACTATTACAATGGTGCCAACCTAAGCAATGCCGAGGTGAAATGGACGGTGGATGTGTATGGTTCTTCCTTTTATCCCGAGGGCTACGATGGCTTCAGCTTCGCTAATTATGTGCGCTATGCCAGCGATCTCGATCTGGACCTGAACGTGGCCTTCACCAATCAGGGAGAATTGAAAATTGGAGAATCCGGAAAATTCTCATTCTCTCCGGAAATCACCTTTAACCCTCGTGCACCTCAACCGGTCTTCTGTTCGGCTACGGCAGAAATCACGGATGTTAATCAGCAACTGGTAACAGAAACCATCGAGTTCACCCGGCACAGCAGTGATTTTTATCTGGGCGTCTCCGAGTTTCCGGAAGCGATTGCCGCCGGTGAAGAGGTCGAGGTGCACTTTGTGGCGGCGAATTCCATGACCGAAAAGCCGGTCAATGAACCTGTCGAAATACAGGTCACACTGCAGAGAGTGGCCTGGGAAACGGTCCATTACCGCACGGCGGGTGGAGCGAGTGCCTACAAGAATCGTGCGGTCTTCGGCGAGGAAATGACTCAGACCGTGAGGACTTCGCCGCTCGTTGAAGTCAACGGCCTTCGCTCCGTAGCGCCGGATACTCCACCGGTGAAGCTTTCCGTGCCGGAGGAAGGCACCTGGATCATTCGCGCTCAGACGAAAGATTCCGCCGGACGCGACGTGGTTCTCTGGAATACCATTGAGGTTAAGGGTGAGAACCCCTATCCGGCAGCCTACCGTTCCCCGGTCACGCTCCAACTGGTTCCGGACAAGGAGCAATACACCGCCGGGGACACCGCCCGGATACTGGTGCGCACCCCGATCAAGGGACACGCGCTGGTCACGATGGAACGCGAAGGCGTGCAGAGCATCAGTGTGCAGCTCCTGGAAGAAGGAGACACCTTCCTCGAGATCCCCATCAGCGCCGAAATGAGCCCGAACGTTGCGGTCTCCGTCCTGCAGATTCGAGGGGCAGCGGACAGCACGTATCAGATCGAAATGCCTCACTACCGCTACGGCTACTGCGAGCTGAAGGTGATGGATCCCGCGAAGAAGCTGACCGTGCAGGTTTCCGCGGAGAATGAATCCTATCTGCCCGGTCAGCCGGTGAAAATCGCGGCTCTTGTGACAGACAACCAGCAGCAACCGGTCCCGGCCGCCGAAGTGACTCTGTATGCCGTGGATGAGGGCGTTCTCAGCCTGACGGATTATCAGACGCCTGATCCTTTTGAGCTCTTTTATCAGTCCGTCCCTCTTCAGGTCCGCACGGTGTTATCCCTGCCGGATCTCTTTAGGGAAGCGCCGGTGGCATTGAGTTATGGCAACAAAGGTTATCTGATTGGTGGAGGCGGAGACGGTCCCATGCCCGAGGTGCGCAAGGACTTCAAGGCCAACGCCCTCTGGCAAGCCAGGCTGATCACAGATGCAAACGGCCGCGTTACCGGAGAATTCACCGCGCCTGATAACCTGACGGAATTCCGGCTGATCGCGGTGGTAAACACCCGGGAAGCGCAGTTCGGCAGTGATGATTCACCGGTGACCGTGACGAAACCGGTCATGATCAACCCGGCTCTGCCTCGCTTTGCCAACGTGGGCGATCGACTGGTCCTGCGCGGCATCGTAAACAACCAGACAGATCAGCTGCGGCAGATCGAGGTCGTGGCGGAGTTCGACGATCGCGTCCGGGTGCTGGATGGCCTGGATTATTCCGCACCGCTTTTCGCGCAGATCGCCGCGATTTCCCGGTCAGGAGAAGGACAAACCTTCCGTCGCACAATTGAGGTCGCCGCCAAAGGCCAGGAAGTCGTCAGCGTGCCTGTCGAAGTGCTGCGCGAAGGCGAAGCTGTCTGGACCTGGAGGGCCACCGACACCAGCGAGGGTGCTTTTCGCGATGCCGTCGAGACCAGATTGGGCATCGAGTATCCGATGCCGCTGCTGCGCGAAATCCATTGGGATGTCATTACGGCGCAAAGCCAGGACCTGCTCACCGATGTCAATCCGGCGCTGTTGGAGGGTAAAGGCGAAGTCTTCGTGCAGGCGTCCAACACCCGGGCTGTTCAGCTCAATGAAGGTCTGGATTATGTCCTGGATTACCCCTACGGCTGCCTGGAGCAGACAACCTCCCGTGTCCTGCCCTGGCTGGCCATCGATGACATGCGGCAAATCTTCCCGCAGATGGCAGAGGCCTCAGATGAAAAGGTAAAACGAGTCATCACCGATGCGGTCGATACGCTCGTTTCCATGCAAACCCCATCAGGCGGTCTGGCATTCTGGCAGGGAGGCCGGGAGCCTTTCCTATGGGGATCGGCCTACGGAGGAATCGCTCTCGCGATGGCGGACCAGCAGGGCTACGAAGTCCCGGAAGCATCCTTGAATACCCTGGCCAGCTATCTCAGCCGGGAAATGCGTTCCGTATCCAAGTTCGAGCACGACTACGAACTGTCTACCCGCTGTCTGGCTGCCTACACGCTCACGCTCCTGGGCAAAGGAGAACCCGCCTATCACGATCTGCTCTATGATAAGCGGGAGTATCTCAGCCGGGATTCCCTGTGCTTTCTGGCTCTGGCCATGATCCAGGATCAGGGGACCGATCCACGTGCCGAAGAACTGCTCGCGATCGCGGCCAACCGGCCTGACATGCCGCGCTACTGGTTTGGCAGCTACGTGCGTGACCTGGCCCTGCAGCTCCTCTGCTGGTCCAAGCTGGAACCCAATGGCGACCGTGCGGATGAACTGGCCGATGAGCTCATGCAGGCCCGCGGCCCAAGGCACTGGGGGACGACCCAGGACAACCTGTGGACTTTCCTCGCCATGGCAGATTACCTGAAAGCCACCGAAGCCGCCCAGGCCGACCAGATTCGCGCCAAGTTCGTCGCGGACGCCAGGGAAATGCCTTTCATCCTCACAAAGGAAGCCCGCTCGATTGACGAGAAATTCACCTTTGAGCAGGGCTCCGGCAACCTGACCAAGCTCTTGCTGGAAAAAGATCCGCAAGGCAAGATCTTCACCTACCTGAAGGCCGAGGCGGTGCCGCAATTACAGGAAATGCCGGCACAATCCAACGGCATACAGATCTCGCGGTTCTACAATGAGATTCAGGATGACGGGACGCTCACCGGCACGGATGACCTGCAGGTCGGAGACCGTGTTCTGGTAACGCTAAAGGTGAGCACAGGTGAATTCGCTCCCTGGGTGGCGCTTGATGATCCGCTGCCGAGCATCCTGGAGCCGGTCAATCCGAGTTTCGCCACCCAGCGCAGTGCCGCCGCCGATGCGGTTTCCTGGAACTGGGGCTTCCGGAGCCATCGCGAGACACGCACCACGCGCATGCTGTTCTTTGATGACCGGCTCTACCCCGGTGAATATGAAGTGACTTACCTGGCTCGGGTGCGTGCGGACGGGGTGGCGATGGCCCCGCAGGCGAAGGTGGAGCTCATGTATAAGCCGCAGGTCTTTGGCCTGACCAAGAGTGAACTGCTCCGCACCAAACCGGAACAGATCGCGCAGGTTCAGCCCTGACCGCCTCGGAGTCTTTAGTGATTATGGCCGCGTGACTGGAGAGAATCATCCCTGGCGCGCGGCCTTTTTCTTTCTCTCGGGTGCCTCTAAAATATTAGCGCCTTTGATCAGAATGGTTCGGCTGACTCAGATTGCGGTGTTTTGGCATTAGTCGCCGCGCCTGCGCCCGCTTTTTTCATGGTCTCCTCCATAAAGGTGTTGCGGAAAAGTTCCCAGGCGCTGCGCTCGACCCATTTTTCGACCATCTTACCGTTCTTCACCTGAGTAATGGTGATTCCCGTAAAAACAACCGGGCGACCGTCTGGTTCACTGCCAAACATGCCGTTGTTCAATCCGGTGCAGGTCCATCGCGTCACGACCTTGTCGTCACCACCCACAAAAATATCGTCAATGGTGAATTTCAGATTCTTGATCTGTCTCTGAAAACTGATCACCCAATCCTTAAAGGCAGGGCGTGAAGTGATTTGCGTTTGGCTGGTGTGAATAACAAAATCCTCCGCCGCCAACTCATCGATCAGGTCATAGTTATAAGGCTTGTTCCAGACTTCCTCCCAGAACTTGCGCACCACCGGAACCGGTTGATGAACCTCCGGGTCGGGAGCCTGCTCCGGTGCACTGTCATTGCTGGAGGTGTTCCCGTCCACCGGTTCACCTTCGACTGCCGTCAGAAAAGTGGCAGAATTCATGATGGCCCCTGCGATGAGCAATTTCAGAAAAGCTTTTGCGGTCATAGGCGATTCGGATATGATGAATTTATTGTGGTTCATTTATCGTCTGGCGCTGGGACTGGAAACAGGAGCGCCATAATGCGCATTCAACATTTCAGATTGTGAACGAACAGAAGAAATCCGGTTTAGTGGATGCGGTGCGTCCTGGCCTTCTGGCTTGGCTGGAAGAAGTGCGTTTCGCTGGAGATGGCTGGGGACGCTGGAAGTATCACACGGCGATGGAGAGGCCGTGGTCTTTGCAGGCCTCCGGGATTGCCGTGCAATTGCTCGACGGGTTGGGTGCGCTCGACAAGGTGTCCTTTGCGGACCGGGAGAACGCGGTGGCACTTTTCCTGAGCTGCCAGGATCCGGCAGACGGGCTATTCAAAGACCCTCTCGAGACGGAGCCAGACCATCAGGGCCCTCATAGCTGGGCAGACATCTGGGGCCAGCGGAATGGCTCCACGGTTGCGGCCCTGAAGACTTTGGGTGCGGCGCATCGTTTTGTGCCGGCGCCTTCTCAGTTTGTCGATCTACGCACCCACTCCGGACGCGACTGGACTTTAGGCCTCGACTGGTCGAACCCATGGAAGAACGGTGAAACTTGGTCCCGTGCGATCCAGGCCTTTTTGCCGCATCTGCCACCTGACCAGAGAAATGACCGTCACCCGGTGCTGGCAGAGATGTTTGAGGCCGTTGAAGAAAAGGTGCTTGATCCGTCCACCGGCATGCCGACAGCAGGTGGTTGCAATGAAGATGCGCCTCGCGCCATGGCTGGAACCTTCAAGCTGATGAACGGCTACCTTGCCACCGGCCGGCCCTATCCATATCCGGAACAGGCAATTGACTTCACCCTCGCGCTGCAGGCGGAGAATGGTGAGTTTGGCTACCCGCGCAATATGTGTATGAACTGGGACGCCCTCTGGGTGCTCCGTGTCATGGACCAGCAGCTGCAGGGCAACTATCGGCGGGCGGATATTGTCAGCGCCGCGGAACTCACCTGCGCTTGCCTGATGAAGGATTATCTGAAGGCCGATGGCGGCTTCGCTTTTCACGGGGAACACTGCATTACCAATCACCATTCCGTCCGGCTCTGCTCAGAGCCCAAACCAGCCGGTGACATGCTGGGCACGACCATGTGCCTGCATTGCCTGGAGTATGTGGACGAATGGAATGGATTGCGGCCTCCTGAGCGCCAGAAAGATCTGGATTGACCCCGGCGAAGTCACGGGAGCCGGTGGAGGGAGAGCACTGGTCAGCCAAGGCGGGAGATGCTATTCCTTTGAGCAATGAGTGATTTTTATCAGCACGGCTCCATTACCACCCTGCACCGCCTGAAAGATCCGGACATGGCCCAGATGGCTTCCGAGCTCGGGCAAGTCGGGCGCGAGCGCCCCATCACTCTGGTTTTGCCCAGCCTTTACAGTGAGCTGGAGACTGAAGCGATGCAATTGATCAAGGAGCGGCTCAAGCATGTGACCTACCTGCAGGAAGTCATCATCAGCATGAACCGGATGACGAATGAGCAGTTTGCCAAGGCTAAAGAGTTTTTTCGTGAATTGCCCATGCCATACCGGATCATCTGGAATGATGGCCCGCGCATGAAGGCTCTCTATACGAAATTAAAGGAGGCCAAACTCACCAGTTACGTGCCGGGTAAAGGATATAATGTCTGGATGGCCTACGGTGTCGTTCTGACCGATGAAAAAGTGCGTGTCGTCGCCACGCATGACTGTGATATCCGCACCTATCATGAGGATATGCTCACGCGCATCTGCTTGCCAACGGCGCATCCGAACCTGACCTATGAGTATTGCAAAAGCTACTACACCCGGATCGCTGATAAAATGTATGGCCGCGTCACGCGGCTTTTTGTTTTCCCGTTAATTCGCGCGCTCATGCGCACGATTGGCAATCATCCGCTCCTGGAATTTCTCAATGAATTTCGCTATCCACTCAGCGGTGAGTTCAGCATCAGCACCGATCTCGCGCGGGTTATCCGTATTCCGGGAGATTGGGGGCTGGAGATCGGCTTGCTCTGTGAGGTTTACCGGAATGCCACCCTGCGCCGGATTTGCCAGGTGGATATCGCGCATAATTTCGATCATAAACATCAGGATCTCGGCAGCGCGAGCAGCGCGGGCGCCAGCAGCGGCCTCGTAAAAATGGCTGCCGATATTTCCCGTTCACTTTTCCGCAATCTCAGCAGTGAAGGTGTTGTGTTGAGTGAATCCCACTTTCGCACCCTGCGCCTTACCTATGAACGGCTTGCCAAGGATAATATCGGCCGCTACGCCGATGACGCTTTCATGAATGACCTGAGTTTCCTCCGCCACGAAGAAGCCGCCGCCGTGGAAGCCTTTGGCCAGGCTTTGCTGAATGCCGAAACCGATTTTCTCGATCGCGAACAGTCTTCGCCTTACATCCCCAACTGGAATCGCGTTAACTCCGCTTTGCCCGAGTTTTCCGCCGAACTCATCCAGGCGGTGGAGGATGATAACAGATAGCTCTCCTCCTTCATGAGACCCTCCTGCACCACTTTATGGGTTTCGCAATGAGCGCGACAGCCACAGTCCGATCCAGCTCGCGCCGCTGATTGGGTATTCCAGATCGATGTTGCTGGGACACGGCAGGCTAGTATTCCTTGGCTCGTAGAAACCTTCGCAGAATCCGATGCAAACGCCGCTGGTGAGTGGATAAATTCACTGGGCAAATCTGATTTTCGAGATGATTGCGTAAAGGAATTCGCCCTCTTCTTATCCTAGGAAGATGCAGAGGGCGGAGACCATTCAGCAACAGGAACTGCGTGAGGATTCACTGGATCAGGTCTTGTCGTTGCAGGCTTCCGATAATCTCTCGGATTAAAGCAGCGAATTACGGCCTGACGCGTCCGAGAGCAGGGTGGTGGCGAATGATTAAGAGATGATGCAGAACGAGAATCTCTGGGGACTGGACGGGCAGGTGAGGGACAGCGTGGTGAATTCGGTGGCCGAGCGGATAGAGGAGCTTCTGGCAAGGCCGCAAATGGATGCGCGAACGGTGAAGCATTGCCGTACTTACCTGGAAATTCTGCACGCCATGGTGATCCAATTGGGAACAGACTCTTTAAAGTTCTCAAAAATTCGCAATTGGCGGACGATTGCAATGCAGCGCATTGAAGAAGAGGATGGAATTCCGAAAGAGTGGGAGTCCGTGTATGTGGATGTTTTCAATCGCCTGGAATTCGCGGTTCAACCGGAAGAAATCTACAAGCTTGCCTACCTCAGTCAGGCCACGAAAAAGATGAGCGAAGACGACCTGACGGAGATTCTTTCCAAATCACATCGCAACAATCGCTGGCGAAATGTCACCGGTATTCTTCTATACGGGCACGTTTATGACCGGGGCCTCTTCCTTCAATTACTCGAAGGCAGAAAGGCCGAGGTCGAAGCGCTCTATGAGAAAATCAAACGGGATAAACGTCACGACCGATGTGAGATTTGTCTCATAGAAAATAGCACCGAGCGGTATTTCCCGGACTGGACGATGGGTTACCGGAGGCTCAATCAGGATGTGGCGGACGCGCATCTCGATGGTTTTTCGACGGTGCTGGAAAGCGATCAGTCCGCGGCCACGAAGTTTGACCGCTTTTCGGACGGTTTCCGCTCGTTGTTTGAGGCCTTCAGAAAGGCCTGAAACTCAAGGCATGAGCAGACAGGCGCGGGCGCGCTTGATCTCCCGAGTGATCTTGCGATGGAGATGAGCGGGAACTCCGGTGATGCGACGGCCAAGAATCTTTCCGCTTTCCGTGACGAAGTTACTGAGCAGCTCCACGTTTTTGTAGTGAATGTCGGCGACTTGAATATCAATGCGGCGCCGGGGCATGGGCCGGTTGTGGCGGCGGTAGCTGGAGCGGGCTTGCGGAGTCTTGGGCTGCAT
>CAZUPP010000014.1:0-92413 GCA_964622095.1 uncultured Verrucomicrobiales bacterium | reverse complement strand
GGCGGGGCCCATCTGGAGGGCGCGGATCTGTTTGGGGACTATCTGGAGGGCGCAAACCTGGACTTGGCCAATCTGGCGGGCGCAAGCCTGCGCATGGCCCATCTGGAGGGCGCGACCAGAGAAGGGATCTCTCCCTGGGCGCAACGCGCCAAGCGTGATGAATTGAAGAGGCTCCTGAAGGAGAAGAAAAAGATCCCACCAGGCGAGACGCGGGTCTATCCGGCCGCCAGCTTAAACGGTGCCTACATTGCAGCGGTGAATTTCGCAGGAGCCAATCTGTCCGGATGTGATCTGGATGGTGCCCGGACTCTCTGGTCAGGGGCCCAAGGCCGGCGGCGGCCTCATAATCAACCGGGCTCAGGGGCCGTTCTGGCTGATCAATCATCGAGTCTGAAGAAAGCGATAGAGGCGAAGTCGGATGAGATGAGAAAAGCCGCCATTAAAGAAATCCTGCCCGTGCGGAAGGGGGAGCGGGAGGAGGTTCAAGAGCGCCGCGAAGCGCTGAAGAATGTGGCTATCCGCCTGGCCGCCCTGAGAGAGGGCCGACAGGTGAAAGAACAGTTCACCTCGGAAGAAGATCTGTCCAAAACGGTCAAGCTGCCGCCGACCAACTTCAAAACGGCGAAGCTGGTCGATACCCAGATGCGCGATGCGAACTTCGGGCTCGGGGTGCCGTTTGCCCATCGGCACAATGCAGATGAAAAGCGGCCATTGTGGTGGGCCGGGATCCTTTGGATTTTTTGGCCCCTGCGGCGGTTGTCGTATTTCATCTTCTCGCAATGGTGCGGGCTGCGTCGCGGTCCGTTTATTGACTGGGACGAAACGCTCATCGAACGGACCAGGCTCCCTGAACAGCTGAATGAACCCTGGACAGAACTGAGGCGGGAATACACCGGATTTCGCTTTGGACTGTTGGTGCTTTTTATCTTTCTAGGATTTTTGCCATATATCGCGCAAGCGGTGGGCTGGCAAATCCTTCAGAGTTCGGAGGAAGAATTACGAAAGGTAATAGCGAAGGAGGAAAGGGAGGGTCTTGAGACGATAGACTCCGAACCAAATATAGGGCAAAAGTTGATGACTTTTGAGGGTGAAAATATGTTTGTCCTCTACAGAATCCTGGGATTCGATCGGGAAGCTTGGTGGATCATCACGCTGAATATTCTTTTAATCACGACCGCGATTGCTCAAGGGATTGTCGCCTGGAATGTGAATGAAATGTTTCGCAATGAGCAGTCAAGTGGCTATACCCCAGCGAAAGTAAAGTATTGGAGCTTTTTCAATTTTCACTGGTTTCTCATGCGGCCGCTGCTGACCGTATTACGACCATATATATTCATAAAAGTAGGTTTTATTCTTTTCACTTTCATTTCTCCACCAGATCTACAAAACTATGAGGAAGACACAACCGAGCTACAGGAAGAGGTGAGTAAGATTCGTGAAACACAGGAAGACATTGATGTAATGATTGAGGATTATATGAATCTTAGACAGCGGGCCATCGAATTACGTGAACGTCTCCGTGGTAGATCTAGCGAAGAAAAAGCGGCCCCTGTTGAAGACTGACTCGCCCCGTAAAAGCTTCCGGTAAGGAAGGGATAGCTGGAGCGGTGACCCGGAGAGGGGTGGGGTTATGGTAATTATGTCAGGGTAGGCTGGAGGCCCATGCTGAGGGGCTCCAGCGGTGGTGGCCGGTGCGCGGAAGAGGGTGCTGGCACAGGGATTGCGTGGCGGAGCAGCCAATCGCACCGGGCGGAATAATCTGCACCCGTTTTTACCGGGTCAGGCCGAGCCGCCAGTGGATGCGCGAAAGAAAAAAAGAAAACCGGGAACGCGAGCCCTTCGCGGACGCCCTCGATTCGAATAACCACGCACACAGATATATACACACCCACGGAGCGGTCATCGCTCCAAAACTCAATCAACCACTCACCAAAACAAATGACCGAGTTTACCTATCTTCTCAATAAACTGCGCACCGTGCGCAGCCATTCGCCACGGACTGAAATGACCGCGGCAGCCGGTCCCGCTAAAAACGGGAATAACGAAATTCCCTCCCACCTGCTCCCGGTGCTGCGGATGCGCCGTCATCTGGCGGGAATTGCGCGCGGTTAAAGGGGCAGGATGATCTCCGACCGACCAACCATACCCAGAAAGAAATCAATCAATCAATCAGCTCAACGACAAACGCCCGGCCACTACCGGGCGGAGGACCGAAATGATACCACGACAACGTTCTTCTCTTCTCACCCTGGCCGCCCTGTGCGGACTGGCCGCCGCTCCTGCCTACGGGGCGGCATACTTTGATTATGACGACAGCGGTTTTGAGGAACCTCTCTCCAACGAACCCCTGGTGCTCACCCTGGATTTCGGCACGCAGACCGATTACAGCTTCAACCAAGCCTATGATCTGGAAATGCAATACCGGAATGTCGCGAACGGCGTTAACGCCACCCTGACGGCTGAGGAATCATTCTTTGATGGTTTTTTCAGCAACTACCATGGATCAGTCAGTGGCGATATCCGGATTGCGGCTTTTTCAGGATCAGACATTAATCTGTCTCTGCAATTATGGGACGCGAATTCCGGTAATGGATTCGATACGGCGTTTGATCCGGGACAGGACTATGAATGGACCCTGGGCTTCTATGATATCGACAGTCACGACTTTTCCTCCGGCACCTGGGATGAGGTCACCCTGATCACGCCTGGTACTTATGTCACCACGCAGACGACCAAGCTCAATCCGACCACCACGGAGCAGGGGTATGTCAACCTGAGTGGCGAAGGGGCAGGGGGAGTGCCTGGCCAATCCGGTCTGGCCCCGCCGATCACCCAGGAGCAGGCCGATGTGGCCGCGATCTACACGGTGAAGAATACCGCGAGGATGGATTTCACCTACTCCGTCAAAGACGGCGGTATGGCCGGCACCCGCGTGCTGCTGGTGGACGGTGGGGAACTGCGCGCGGCCCTGGATCAGTTTCAGCCGGAAGCGACGCCGTTTCCGGAGCCATCCGCCGCCGTCCTGCTGCCCATGGTTTTTCTGATGGTGCACAGCGCTCAACGCTGCCGCCGCCGGAACTAAGAGAAGCTTAATATCTGCCCTTCCCAACCCAACCGCAAAAAGGTCAGACGGCAGCCGGCGAGTTGCCGCTGGCCTTGCGCGGGGGCGGATTATAATCCGCAGCCTTGTAGGAACTGCGGACGAGGGGACCGGAGGCGACGTAGTCGAAGCCTTTGCCGCGTGCGATCTCGCCGAGGTATTCGAAGTGACTGGGCTCGACATATTCTACGACGGGTAAATGCTGAGGCGAAGGGCGCAGATACTGGCCCATGGTCAGGACGCCGCACCCGACCTCCCGGAGATCATCCATGGTCTGGAAAATCTCTATTTCCGTCTCGCCGAGGCCGAGCATGATGCCGCTCTTTGTCACCGTCTCCGGATCGAGTTCCTTGGCAGTGCGCAGCACCTCGAGGCTGCGCCGGTATTGCGCCCGGTGGCGGACGACCGGGGTGAGCCGCTCCACGGTTTCCAGATTGTGATTAAAGATGTGCGGCATGGCCTCGGTCACATTCCGGATGTCTTCCCGGCGGCCGTTGAAATCCGGCACGAGCACCTCGATAATCATCTCCGGGCGAACCTCGCGCACCCTGTTGATCACCCTGGCGAAATGCGCCGCGCCGCCATCCTGGAGATCATCCCGTGCGACGGCCGTGATGACGATGTGCTTGAGATCCATGCGCTTAACCGCCTCGGCCACGCGCTCCGGCTCGTCACCCTCCAGGGGATTCGGCTTGAGGGTGCTCACCGCGCAGAATCCGCAGGCGCGCGTGCAGCGCTCCCCGGCGATCATAAAGGTGGCCGTGCCCTGGCTCCAGCATTCCCAGCGGTTGGGACACTCCGCGCTTTCGCAGACCGTGTTCAGGCGCAGGTCTGAGATGAGGGACTTGGTGGAGAAAAAGACGGGATTCTTCGGGATGCGCACCTTGATCCAGTCCGGCTTGCGGTCCTGGTGCAGGGCGGGGTCTAGCTTAACTTTCGGCATAATTTACAGGAGCTTATAAGAGTTACGGTCCTGCGCAAGGGTTGGGTGAGGCTGGCGGAAAGACACTGGACGCCCATGAGAAGGGGCTGTAGGCGCTCACGGGAAAGATTGGTCTCCGGTTTGCTAGGAACAGCGGCATGCAAAATGTGCTTTCAAACAGCTCCTGGCCGTTCTGGCTGATCGTGTTGCTGCTCCTTGCTGGCTTCAGCGCCGTGGCGCCCGCTGCCATCGTGCTGGAGCTGAACTTCGGCGAGCAGTCTGACCCCACTTTCAATCAGTCCGGCGATCTCCGCATGGATTTCACGAATGTCGCCGAGGGAGTGAACGCAAGCCTCACCGCGGATGCCCCTTTTGCGGCAGCGAACCCGAGTCTGCACGGGGCGGTGAGTGACGATATCCGGGTTAATGTCCAGTCATCCATGGATGCGACCGGAGCGGATGATCCGCTGAACGATGCGGTATTCACCCTGCAACTGTGGGATGCAAGAGCTGGGTCCGGCTTTGAGACAAAATTTGATCCCGGGACCGACTATGAGTGGTCCCTGGTCTTCTATGATCTGGACAGTGGCAACACGGCGTCCGGCAGCTGGGATGAAGTCACCCTGCTGACGCCCGGGACCTATATTCTCACGGAGAACTCGATTCTTGGCGGGACGGTTGATCCGCGAACGGGCGGATACTTTTTCAGCGGGAAGGGCGTGGGAGAGGTTCCCGGTCAGTCCGGCATCACCCCTCCCCTGACAGAGGAGCAGGCAGATGCGGCTCTGGTTTATACGGTCAAGAATCTGAGCAGCGTCCAGTTTAAGTATGAAGTAAGGGCCGGTGCCCCCAACACAGGGCGCAATATCCTCATTGACGGTGGGGAACTGCGCACGGCTCTCGAACCCTATCAGCCGACGGCAATTCCATTTCCGGAACCATCCGCCGCCGTGCTCGTGTTGTCCGGATTGGCCGTGATGAGTTTATGCCGCCGCAGGCGCAAAATGAGTGCCAGCACGCAGAATTGATTCGCAAGTGTGCGAGAAAAGCGCCTCGGGACCGGTCACCGGAGGAATGGCAACACGGCCTAGAGTCCCTGATTAGGGCTTCTGCGGGTAAAGAAAAGGCGATCAGGGCGGCTGGTCCTGTTTTTGCTAAACCAGCTGCTGCATGAAACCTTTACTTTCTACTTCCAAGCAAAAGCAAATCACTGATCGCCAACAACGTTATCGCCGGCGGCGCCGGAGTTGGGGACTTTTATTGGCCAGCCTGATTACTGCCACGGGATTTGCCGGTTCAGCACAGGCCCTGGTTCTCGACCTGGATTTTGGCAATGTGTCCGATCAAACATTTAATCAGGCAGGCGACCTGAGAATAGATTACTTCGGCGTATCCGCCGGAGTAAACGCCACTCTGTTTGCGCAGGACCCATTTGATTCGCTTGCCCCCAGCAATAATGGCTCTGTCCAGGATGATGTCCGCGTCAACACAAACGTAGGCGAGAATGTTTATCTGACCCTGCAGTTGTGGGATGCTGATTCAGGCTCGGGTTTTGACACCGTTTATGATCCGGGCACGGATTTTGAATGGACCCTGACTTTTTATGATATCGATGGCGGATCAGGCACCTATGATGAAGTTACCCTGATTACGCCGGGTTCCTACACAGTGACCAGCACCACTGATCTGGAAATCTCCACCACCGCAGACGGCCTGAAATTCAGTGGGGTAAATACGGAAGCCATCCCCGGGCAATCCGGACTGTCCAGCTTCACTCAGGAGCAGGCCGATGTCGCGGTGGGTTACACCGTGCAGAATTCTGCTACGGTGGAGTTTATCTATCATGTCCGCCAGAGTACGAGTCCGACCGGGGAGCGGAATCTGCTCGTGGATGGCGGGGAGTTGCGCACCGCCTTTGATCCGTATAACCCGGTCAGTTCTCCGTTCCCGGAGCCCTCAGCCGCGGTGCTGGTTATCTCCGGGATATCATTGCTTGCGACGGCACGGCGCCGTCGGCGGGCTTCGACCTGAATCATCAGGCCGGGATGGATCGTTTGGTAGGCTGCTGTGTTGAATGCAAAGCAGCACTTGCAGGTTCATATGAACAGTTTAAAATATGTTCATATGAACCGCTCTCAGCCTCAACCCATTCCAAAGCGTCGTCCCGGAAACGGTCCCCTCGCGACACTTTCACCACGTGTCCAGGAAGCCGGCACGAGCGCCTCCTCTCCGGCAGAAAAGTACCGCACGATGGCGCAAGCCTCAGCCAGCGCTCCCCTGCTCCTGCCGGATCAGCCCATTGCCAAACGCGGAGCCTCGATCCTGCCACAAAACCGGTTTGAGCGGAACAAGCTGGATCTCAGCGCGGAGTATGCGAATGACGAAGTGCTCTGGAACGCGGGCCTGGATGAAATGGATCGCATGCGCCCGGTCGAGACTCAGTTTATTGAGGATCTCAGCCGCACGATCATCAGCCGCAATGATAGCCCGGATATCGGTTTCAATGTCAGCGTGAATCCCTATCGTGGCTGCGAGCACGGCTGCATTTATTGCTACGCCCGGCCCACTCATGAGTATCTGGGATACTCGCTGGGTCTGGATTTTGAGACAAAGATTCTCTTCAAACCACGAGCCGCAGAGATGCTGCGGGCAGAGCTGAGTAAGACAAAGTGGATGCCGGAACCCATCGCCCTCAGCGGGGTGACCGATCCCTATCAGCCGGTCGAACGCCGTCTCAGAATCACCCGTGCCTGCCTGGAAGTGCTGGCGGAATTTCGGCAGCCAGTGACGATCGTGACCAAGAACGCGCTCGTCACGCGTGATCTGGATCTATTGAAGGAGCTGGCGATGCATCAGGCGGTCCGCGTGCACCTTAGCATTCCGACGCTGGACGCGGAGTTGCGCCGGGTCATGGAGCCTCGAACCTCCCCGCCGGTGGCCCGGCTGGCGGCGGTGAGAAGATTGGCCGATGCTGGCATTCCGGTTGGTGTGCTCATGGCTCCAGTCATTCCTGGTCTGACGGAATATCAGATCATGGACATCGCCAAAGCCGCGGCAGAAGCAGGCGCCAGCTCACTGGGCGTAACCCTTCTTCGTCTGCCTTACCAGATGAAGGAATTGTTTCTGGATTGGGTCGATCGGCATTACCCGGAACATCGAGCGAAGATCGAGGGACGCATCCGGGAGATCCGCGGCGGACAGCTTAACCAAAGCCAGTTCGGAGAGCGCTTTAGCGGCACGGGGCCATGGGCTGAGCAAATCCAACAATTGGCGGAGGCCGCACGAAAACGCTTTGGTCTGGAGGGCGACCGGGTCGCTCCGCTCAGTGCGCGCAATTTTGGCCCACCGCAAATCCGCCATGACGATCCGAACGATGACGGTGAGCAATTGGAGTTTGGTTTCTGAGCACGCTCAGATTTCCTCGGAGCGAAGAATATCTTCGAAGGTTTCCCGGCGCGTCATCACGTCATGGCTTCCATCTTCCCGAAGCAGGATTTGAGGCGGCCGGCCCAGCGAATTGTAATTGGAGCTCATGGTGAACCCGTAAGCGCCGGCATCACGGATGATCATCAGATCTCCAGCCCGCGGCAGCGGCATTTCCCGCGGAACAAGAAACTCCTGATCATCCTGGGTAAAGACGTCGCCCGATTCACACAGAGGACCTGCCACCACGACCTCTTCCATGGGGCGATCCACCAGATTGTCCTCTGCGATCTCGATCTGGTGATAGGCGCCATACATGGCTGGACGAACGAGATCCACAAAGCCCGCATCAACCATGGCAAAGGTCATGCCCGGCCCCTTGTCGTTGGTATGAGTCTGTTTCACGTCATGCACACGGGTGAGGAGGTGACCGGCCCCAGCGACGAGATACCGGCCTGGCTCGATCTCCAGGCGCAGTTCGCGCCCTGCCGCATGCTGCATGCGTTCGTGCGCTTCAACCAGCATCTTGGCCAGCGGAGCGGGATCGATCTGCTCTCCGCCCGGCTGATAGGAGTGTGGTATGCCGCCTCCAAGGCTGACCGCGTTCACCTCCGGAAAGTCCGGGAGCAGATCGCAGAACTCCTTGGTGAGCTGCTGCATGTTGTAGAGGAACTCACCCAGGCGCGGCCCGCTGCCGATGTGAGCGTGCAGCATGGTCACCGGGATTCCCGCAGCGGAGGCGGTCTCCCTCAGATGATGGACCTCGCGGTACCAGATGCCGTGTTTGCTGCTCGGGCCGCCCGTGTCCGTCTGGCGCACATGCCCGTGGCCAAACCCTGGATTGATCCGGAACGCAACCGGGCCGTCGTAACCTGCCTCAATGAGTTGGCGCAACATGCCCGGGGAGCCGAGATTCGGCAAAACGCCAGTTTCCTGGATCAGGTCGATGCCGCCGTCCCGAAAAACGTCCGTCGTGTAGAGAATCTCTGGTGGCTGATGACCCGCGCCGTAACCAACATGCAGGGCCCGGCGCACTTCATTGGCGGACACAGCATCGATCCAGATACCAGCCTGCCGCATCTCCCGAAGGATCCCGGAAGCCGAAGCGGCCTTCATGGCATACCTTGCCTGTAAGCCCTCATTGCCTGTCAGGGTTTGGGCGACGACGTCGATCCGTTGCCTCAGCGCGGTGTGATCATAAACCCAAAGCGGTGTGCCATACTGGGCGGCGAGCTGTTGCAACGCCTGATCTGACGGCAAGTGCAGCTCGTTTACAACCAAGCCGGAAAACGCAGAGTTCTCGAGAGTTGAAGGAGTCGGGGAAGTGGACATGGACGCGGAGCGTTGAGCGTGTAGCGAATCTTACGCAGAAGGCGGACCATGGGTGCCGGTCGATGTCTTCTCAACTGAAGATTTGCTCCAGCCAGGTCATTTCCTACCTCTCGCCCGAACGAGGGCCATAGGGGTGCTCTTCCTCCAGCCGCGGCACGAAGTCTAACGGATCGGTGACGTCCAGGTTCTGAATCTCTGGAAACTCTTCTTTCAACTCTTCCAAGAGCGCAGGTAACCGCTCGATGCGCATCTGCTGCGCCTCCCGCTGGATTTCACGCTCCATCTTCTGACGGGCGCGGGCGTAAGCCCGGAAAAACTCCTTTTTTCGCTCCGGATCCATTTTGTCATGAGCCTCAGCCGCGGTCAGGAGCCGCTCAACCTGAGACCGCAGGCGGGAGAGCATTTTCCGGTGGCGCCGTCGGAGTTCATTCTTCAGTTCATCGGGAAGTCGTTCCCACGCCGCCAGATTACGAAAAACCCGTTCCCGTTCATCGGGCTCAAGGCCTTCGATGCGCTTGCGAAACTCGTCCAATTCTTCCTGAGACATAGGGTTGTCCTCATTGGAATCTGTCGTTCCGTGGAAGGGCTCGTAGGGATCGCCAGAAAATCTTCTACCTCCCGGCCGGCGAGGCCTGTCTCCGCTTCCAGGACCAAATGACCGGCGTGACTCCCCATCCTCCAGCCGATCCCGCATGGGAACCCGAGGGCGAGGAGACGGACGCACAGACTCCTTCCCGGCTTCCGGCTGATTCTTCGGCTCCTTTAGATCAGGCCCGGACGATGGACCCTCGACTGGAGCAGAGTGCTCCAAGGTCCCGGTGTCCTGTTCTTCCTCGCCGAGGCTCGGCTGTGAAACGGCGCAGGCCAGAAGCAAAATCAGTCCGAACAGGGAAGCTCTGCCAGAATGGCAGAAGAATTGTGTGGAGAAAAAAATCAAAGCTGCAGTTCCGTCCAAAGTTCACTGTCCCGAGCCGCCATCAACTGATCCAGTTCGAGAATAACTTCCAGATCGGCCGGATCAACCCGGGCAAGCTCGGCTTCGATCAGTTCATCTCGGGACGGCGCATGATTCCTCTCAGGCAATTCTCCGGTTGTCCGGACCGTCCCGGAAGTCTCTGCCGGATTATCATCTGCGACGGTCTGGACGGGCACGATAGCCCGGTCACTCGTGAGATTGATCATGACCGCGGCAAAAACCGTGATTATCGCGGTCGCGGTTATCGCGATCCCTCCAGGCGAACCGATCAACCATGCAAGGAAACTGCTTGCCCCATGGCGTTCCTGACCATCGAGCGAAGCATTTAAATCCTGAACACGCCGGCGAGTCCGGCGGGAAAAATCCGGGGGGGCTTCAGATCGCGAAGCCGCGCCCAACAAGCGCCACAGATCTTGCTCAAGGCCGCGTTTTTCAGTGGGTTGAATCTTCGGGTTCTTCCTCATGATCTGGCCGGGCAAGGATAGCACACTCTTTGTGAAACCCCTTTGCCATCGTGGAGTTGCGGAAAAGATCCAGGAACCATTCAGTCAGACAGAGAAGACCCGTCAAGGAAACCATGTTTTGTTGACGAACATGCCTTGTGATGCAAAGTGCCGTGGAGGTGGGTTCTTTGCGAAAGCTTCCCCGTCTCTCCATCACCTCTGCTAAATCTCACCCCGGCTGAACTTAACTGCCTCACGCGATTATGAACGAAACCAATTCCGAGAAGAGTCTGCACTTTCTGGATTACTGGAATGTTATCCGCTCCCGCCTCTGGCTGATTCTTCTCACCTTCCTTCTCGTGCTTATCGCGGTGGTAGTCGCGACCTACCTGATCCCGAAAAAATACACGTCGAAAGTGGTGGTAGAGGTGAAGGAGACGGTTCCGAGTGTCGGCCTTTTCGGTAATCGGGACATGAGCATGGATCGCGTCAGTGGGCCCTTTGCGGCGACGCAATATGAGATCATCCAGCAGAAAGAGGTGCTCAAGCCGGTGATTGAGAGATTTGATCTGACGAACACATGGTCAGGCGATGGCGCACCGCTGACCTTTGATCAGGCCATCGGCAAACTGAAGAGCATGCTCAAGGTCAATTCGGTTCGCGGCACGAACCTGATTGAGATCACCATCACCAGCCAGGATCGCGAAGAAGCGGCTCAACTCGTAAACGCGGTAGCGGCAGCGTATGAGGACCGACGGCTTCAATACTACACGCAGATCAAGAGCGCGGCGCTGCGCCAGCTTCAGCAGGAATTGGCGCTCCAGCAGGAAAAGGTAAATGAAGCGCGCAAGAAAATGAACAAGCTCCAGGAGGAGCTGGGTGTGGTGGACCTTTCCAGTCCGCTGACCCCGATTTCAGCCTCTCCGGAGGCCGGGATGTTTACCGCAGCGGAAAGTCATATCCGCAAACTCAGTGCGGACATTGCCATGTTGGAAGCTCAACTCGAAGCGATTGAGCAGTGGGAAACCAGTAAGGTGGCGAATTCACTGGCCACCCTTGGTGTGAGTGATCCGAAACTGGCTGCGGCAGTGACTCAGCTGGACGGGATTGAGAATGCGCTGATCGCGGGCGAAGGATCCGGACTGGGTCCGAAGCACCCAAGAATGGAGGCGCTCTACGCACAGAAAAGGGAAACAGAAGGGCGCATTCAAAGTCAGGTGGAAACGATGCGCGATGCGATGCGAGTGCGTCTGTCCTTCCTGCGCGATAGCCTGCGAGAGCTGGATAATCAGAAGGAGGAGATTGGCGAGAATGTGCGCTACGATCGAATTATCGCCGCCAACTATGTGCAGGCGAAAAATGATTATCAGATGGAGCTGCGTATTCTGCTTTCCGCAAAGACGAAATACACCTCGGAAGCGATGCAGACGGCCATCCCATTTGTTCCGATGCTGATTCATGAGCGTGGGGAGGTGCCAATCGTCCCATCTTCTCCTAATACCCGCTTGAATATTCTTGTCGGCGTGGTGGTAGGTTTGGTTTTTGCGCTCTTCCTTGCGTTCTTTATTGAATATCTCGATACCAGCGTGAAGACGCTCGAGGATGTGGAGAACGCTCTCCAAGTGCCCGTGCTGGGTGTTATCCCCAAGGGAATTTCCATTCTCAGTTCGCAGAGCGCGGATACACCCGACGCGGAAGCCCACCGAATTATCCGAACAAATATCGAATTCAACCGGCGTCATGCAGATGATAATGCCATCACCATCGTCAGTGGCGGCGCAGGTGAAGGTAAATCGACGACCCTCTTTAATCTGGCCTATACCTTTGCCCAGGGGGGCTATAATGTCCTCGTCGTGGATGCGGACTTACGCCGCCCTGCTCAGCACCATTTCTTTAATGTCGATAATAGCGTTGGGCTGACGGACTTCCTGACCAGTGATCTGAGCCTGGAGGACGTTATCGTCCGTACTAGCCTGGATAACCTGAGCTTCCTGCCCAGCGGTCCGCTGCCCAAAGACGCGGTGGGAATTCTGAATTCTCAGCGGATGAGTGATCTGATTGCGGAGCTCAAGCAGCACTTCGATCTCGTCTTCTTTGATTCGCCGCCAATTCTGGGGGTAAGTGACGCAGCGGTTCTCTCCAGCGAAGTTGATTTGACCGTCATGGTGGTGCAGCATCGGCGCTTCCCGAAATCCATGCTGCAACGGGTGAAAAACTCCGTCGTCAACGTGGGTGGAACGCTGCTGGGTGTTATTCTCAACAATGTCGATGTGAAGAACGATCGCAGCTACGATTACTACACGGCCTACTACGACTACTATTACAGCAGCCAGCGTGACAAGGCTCGTGGTAAACAGCCACGGCTTGCTGACAATCGCAGCGGTCGACAGCCGGTGCGGGCTCTGGCGGGAGATGACTCGCCGGATTCTTACTAAGGCAGGGCCAGGCGAAACGACGGCTCAACCCTTTTTCAGAAGCGCTTCCTGAAGAGATTCAGGGAGCGCTTTTTTGTTCAATGGACCGACTTCCAGGGAAAACAAAACCGGCCCTGACATAGAAAGATGCCAGGACCGGTTGCCAGGTTCAGTTTAAGGTTCTCCGAATCAACTCGCGGGGGCGGCAAAGTATTTGGAGATACCAAAGACGGCCCCCTGCGGGTCCTGGACAATTGCCATCTGCACCATGACTTTGCCGTCCTTATCTTTGATGTCGAAGGGTTCCCGAAGAACCTTTCCACCGGCTGACTTGATCTTCTCACAAGTTCCACTCACATCATCGACCGTGATGTAGGAAAACCAGTGCGGTGACCCACCGTCAGCTCCCTCGATATTCATCGCACCGGCGATCTGGCTGCCGTCCTCGCCTTCAAAGAAAACGTAGGAACTTTCACCTTCCCAATCCTTGGATTTCCATCCGAAGACTTCACTGTAGAACTTCTTGGCGGCGGCTACGTCCGTAGTGACAAGCTCGTTCCAGCCGAAGCGTCCCGCCGGCATTCCATTGGACTCTCCCTCCTGGGCAAAAAGAGGGCCAGCCGTCATGATCATCATGGCCGAAGCCACGGTTGAGAGGATAGATTTACTGAAGTAATTCATACGCAGGGCTCTGACGTGATTACGCGAAAAGCGTTTCAAGTTTATCCAGGCTTCCTCCCCAGCCCTCAGCGTGGTTCCTGGCGCTCTGCGGAGTGGGAAAGCGCTCATGAAGAAGCTCCAGCTGAGTGCCGCCAACAACCGGACGCAAAATGAAAGTGACCTGACTGTCTTCCATCGCCTTCCATTCCTCATCCTGCCATTGCCAGGTAAAAACTAATTTAGACGGCCGATCTACCGTAATATATTCTCCCAACGCAATATACTCTGAGTTATCAGGTCCGATCATTCTGAGGCGGTAAGCCCCACCCTCGCGAAGATCAACTTTGACGTCAGGACAGGAAACGGGCTCAGGCCCCATCCATCTGGTCATATCTTCAGGCCGGGTCAGGGCGTCAAAAACCCGTTCCGGGCTCGCTTTAATAAAGCGCGTCAGGCGCACTTTATTATCTTCCACAATCGTTTCAGGTGCCATTGTCATCATTGGTTGTCTGTACTGTTGTTGCTGTTATTGCTGGTGGTTTTTCGAGACGTGCTTTTGTCCGGGTTGGTGTTGTTGTTGCATCCGGTGCTGATCGAATCAGCCGCACGTCGGGAAAATTTATTGCTGGTTTCTTCGCCCTCTTCAGGGAAACCAGAACCGCCGGGTTCTGCTTCGGTTTCGAGATAATCCACCAGGGCATCCAGCTTCTCCTCCCAGAACTTCTGGTGGAAAGAAAGCCACTCATGAGCGGTCTGGAGCGGCTTGGGATTCAGCCGGAGAAAATGGTGGCGGCCGCTCCGTCGACGCTGAATGAGATCAGCTTTTTCAAGGACGCGCAGATGTTTGGACACCGCAGGCAAGGACATCTGAAAAGGCTGTGCCAGTTCGCTGACGAGCCTTTCTGTGCCGTCGTCCAGTTCCCGTACGATGGCACGCCGGGTCGGATCGGCCAGAGCATGAAAAACGGCCGAGAGCAGAATCTGAGCGGTGCCGGAGGACTGAAGCTGTGAAGGCTGCGGAGCTTGCATGGTAATACTTAACCAATCGGTTAAGTATTTGCCTCTGTGCTCAGCCTTGCAACAGTTTTCTTTCAAACTCTCCTCCGCCACCTCCATATTCAGGTCTTATGCGCCTGCGTCCGGCTCAGGAATCCGACCTTGACCAACTTGCCGTGTGGAACAAGCAACTCATTGAAGATGAGGGACATATCAATCCCATGACCGTCCCCCAACTGCGCGACCGAATGCGCGGCTGGCTCCTTGATCGCGCTACGCATCTGATCCTCTTTCATCGGGAGAATCTGCCTGTCACTGGCCCTCAAGTCGTCGGATACCTGCTCTACACCCAGGACGAGAAGGAGGTTTACCTGAGGCACTTTTTCGTCTCGCGCGAGCATCGGCGGCAGGGTCTGGGACGCCTCGCCATCGATCTGGCGCGAACCCGCCTGTGGCCTAAGGACAGGCGCCTGCGCGTCGACGTCCTCGTGCACAATGAGGCCGGACTGGCCTTCTGGAGGGCGGCTGGATTTGCGGACTACTGTCTTACCCTGCAGATCCCAGCAAATTGAATGGGAAACGTGAAATTCTATAGCAGAGAAAAAGTCGCCGATGGTATAAGCCTGCCATGGGTCACTCTCCTGCCTTTCAACAATTCGTCCGCGCACTCCGCCTGTCAGCCACGCCGGACGCCTCACCTCAATTTGAAGTTAACACCTTAGCCGCCGAGAATTTTTAATCCGCGCGGGGACAGCGGGTCTCGTTCTGTCCACGGGCGTCAGTCTGGGTCAGCGGCCGAAAGCGAAGAACGATGCTGACGGTCCACGCGTCGCTATCCTGGGTGGAGGAATGGCCGGTCTTGCCGCTTTGCATTATCTGCGGAATGCTGGAGTGAACGCCACCGTGTATGAAGCAGCCAACCGGTTGGGTGGGCGCATGATGACGGCCAGTGAATTAATCGGACCCGGGACCTACACGGACCTGGGCGGAGAGTTCGTCAATAGCGACCATGAAGATGTCCTCAAACTGGTCTCTGATTACGGCTTGGAGCTGAACGATACCTTCGCTGAATCTGAAGCAGGTCTGATTCGCGAAGGCTTCTACTTCGACAACCGGCTCATCGGCATGGAAGAACTTGTCGAAGCCTGCCGACCCTATGTTGAACTCATTGCCCGCGATACACAACGGCTTGAAGACGAGGAAGACACGGCTTACCCGGAGCTCGATGCCCTCTCCGCCGCGGCCTATCTCGACAAACTGGGGATGAATGGGTGGGTCCGGCAGCTCTTCGATGTCATGCTGGCGACTGAGTTTGGGCGGGATGCCGGAGAACAGACCTGCCTTTATCTGCTCTGGCTTATGCCCGACATTCATCGGGACGAACTCCGGATCCTCGGCGAGAGTGATGAGCAGTATCGGATCCGCGGGGGAAGCGGAGCCCTCATTGAAGCCATGGCAAAACGCCACGCGGAGCGGATCGAAACGGGTCGAAAACTCGAGGCGGTGCACGCCAAAGATGGTGGCTTCCGATTGAGCTTTGAAGGTGGGCGGGAAGCAGATGCCGAGGTGGTTATCTGTTCGATTCCTTTCTCCATTCTGCGCCAGATTGACCTGCGCCTGGGCTCTGACGTGCCGGCAACTTTGCAGCAATTCATCAAGGAGCTTGACTACGGCACCAACAGCAAGGTGGTAGCAGGCTTTCATGGCAGGCCATGGAGGGAAATGGGCTATCAGGGAACATTCTACGGCGCGGAACGGTATCAGCTCGCCTGGGAACATACCCTCCAACAGGCTGGTGAGACCTCTGGCCTGACCTTCTTTCACGGCGGGAAGCTGGGCCTGGAGATCGGCGAGGGCACTCCGGCGGAAGAGTTTTCTCGCTCGTTTCCGGGCTTCTCCCGCACCGTGCCCGCGGCGACGGAGGACCGGCACAACGGTAAAGTAGGCCGCTTTGTCTGGGGCACTTCACCGTTGGCTCTGGGCAGTTACGCGTGCTTCCGGCCAGGTCAGTATACCAGCTTCATCTGGGATCACATGTATTTCGCCGATGACGACCCCGGCACGCCCGTTGCCGTAGGCAACTTTCATTTTGCAGGTGAACATGTCTGTGATGAATACCAGGGCTACATGAACGGCGGGGCCAGCTCTGGCCGGCGTGCAGCTGAAGCTGTGCTCGCCTCTATGGCCGTTACCCGGTAATACTCACCACGAGCGAACTCAGGATGATCCTGGGCTCAAGACCTGTGGTGATGAGTTTGCGGTTGGCTTCCAGACACTGCGCAAGCGCCTCGCGCAGCTCGTCCACCGTGAACCGCTCAGCGTCCATCGCGGCCATACCGAGAGCAAACGTGTTCAGCTTGCCATCCTTGCGCCGGGGCAAATGTTCGGTAGCGCGATCCGTTAGACTTTCGAGCTGCTTGCCAAAGGCACCCGGAAATCGCGGTGGACTCAAGCGATGCCGCTCCATGAGATCGGCCGCCAGAAGCAGATTGCGCACGGTGGGAATAATGCTGGCGTAGAGCAGGCCCATGGGGCTCTCGTTCTGGGCAAGAAGTTCATCGACCATCTGCAGGGCCCAGCCCGTATCCCGCCGGGAAATTGCCCCGCCCAGCTCCCAGATGATGCTGGCCTTACTGCGAGGGACGAGCAGCCGCACGTCTTCAATCGCCACCGTCTCGATGTCGCCGCGGAAAAGATCGAGCTTTTCCAGCTCATTACGCAACTGGCGTGAATCAGCACCGACAAGCTGAACGAAAAGGTCGAGCGCCTGGGCGTCGAAACGGAAACCGCGTTCCCGCGAGAAGCTCTCCGCCGCAGCCATGACTTCATCCTCCCAGCCGCCGCGGCTTACATCAACTTTGTCGAAGACCTGGATATCAGCCATCTTTTGGAGGGCTTTGTAGAAGCTGCGCCGTTTATCGACATCGATCGCGCTGAGCAGGAAGTGCACGCCATCGGGCAGCCCATGCAGAACGGTGTCGATCAGATCGTCAGCCGCGGCCTGGACCCGCTCGGAGCGTCCGAGCTGGTTATCCGCAAACATATTGGCGCTCTTCAACCAGACCAGTTTGCCGCCGAAGAAAGGGAAGGTCTGCGCTGCCTGTGCTGCGGCGCCGAGACGCTCAATGGCTTCCTCAACGTTCTCGGCCGCGCCATCAATAATCTCCCGGCTGAACTCATCCTCGGCGGAATCCGGGGTGAGTTGAGAAGCCGCTTCAAGCGCCTGCCGCTTCACCTCGGCTTCATCTGAACCGAGGATCACGGTCAACCCGTCCACCTTCTGCGGGCTGGGCCGCGCCGAGGCGGAACGCGACGAACCGGCGGCCTTGGATTTCTTCGTAGGAGCGCTTTTCTTGGCAGGCACAGCCGAAAAAAGAGATCAGCGAAGGGTGCTCGGCAAGAGATCGTTTTGCGGCCTGGATATGACCGGTTCGTTTGCTGGCGCCTCCTCAGTTTTCTTCGGTGCCAGCGCGGCGTCTGGCTGACGCGGGGTGGTGGCCGGTGGCGTGGGGGCATCACTGGAAGAGCTGCTCCGCCCATCCACATCTGCGATCCGGCCGGAGTAGTCCATGAACTGCTTCTCCAGTTGAGCAATGGTGGCCAACTCTGACCCATAGGCAGAGCTCAATGCCGTTTCCAGCCGGGCACCCCGGGCCATGCTGTCAAAGAATTTCACGAACTGATCCTGTCCCTTGCCCCGCAAGAAACGGACGAGCTTTTCGGACTGCCCATAAAACACATCGAGCTCACTTTCTCTCGGGTAATCACGAAAGCTGGTCAATCGCTGCAGCGGCATGAACCGCTCCAGTGGCACCGGCGGTGAGGTGGGTTTGGCAAATTCATCGCGGGCCCGCCAATAGGATGCATAGGCAATACGTGATATAAACTCCGAATAACCTTCGTTCAGCCACAGAGGAATACTACTGCCGCCGTAGAAACGGTCGATCACAAGGTGGGCGACTTCGTGACCTAAAATATGGTCCTGCCATTTATAGGATGGGTCACGTTTTATGTAGAGCTCATTATTGACGTGAAGACCGCCCGTCCACGGATCAAGTTCACCCGCCACCTTGAATTCGTCCCAGTTATTGCTTTCCTCAAAGACAAAAATTCGGCATTTCCGTTCCCATGAAGCAGTATCCTTTTTGAGATCTCCGGAAATGACACGATAATAGAACTCTGCCTCCACCGAGACCGGTGTGCCGACAAAGCTGTTCCGGTAGTGATAGATGAAGTTTTCCGTCTCCGCGTGATTCCATGTTTCCGGAGAAACCCCCAGGGCCGTCAGGCCAAGATTTGAGATGGCTTTCTCAGAGAGTTGATCATAGGAAACGGCCTTGAGACCATCGAGACCCTTTTTGTCTCTCAACTGCGCCGGAAGGGGGGCAAGCCCTGCCACGGTGGCGACGAGGACAATGAAAAACACGCAACAATGCGGCTGTGGAGAAACATTCACACCATCAAGATACCGGGAAAGTTCTGCCAAGTAAACACTATCCGGTTCCAGGTGGCGGAAAGTTTACTCCGGCAGCTCCGCGACGACCCGGAACCCGACGTGCAGCCCCCGGTAGCCCGGCTTTTGGGCCTTGCGGAAAGCCGTACGAAGCTGGGCAAAATCT
Source organism: uncultured Verrucomicrobiales bacterium (assembly GCA_964622095.1). Classification (GTDB taxonomy): domain Bacteria; phylum Verrucomicrobiota; class Verrucomicrobiia; order Verrucomicrobiales; family CAZUPP01; genus CAZUPP01. Next base: position 73,528 of record CAZUPP010000014.1, on the reverse strand, counting down.
GTCAGGGAGTAGGTGCCGCCCCGGCGCATCCGGGAATCTCCTTCCTCCGGCCCGGTTGGATCCTCGACCGGGGATTTACTGTAGTAATCATTCGAGGCACGATCCTGCACCACTTCCCACACGTTGCCCAGCAGATCATAGAATCCCCACGCATTGGGTTCACGATTCCGGACTGGTTCTGGCCAGGGTTGGCGCATGACGGCAAAGCGCTCCGCCTCTGCCGGGTCATCACCCCAGAACCACTTGGTGGTAGTGCCCGCACGCGTGACATACTCCCATTCTGCCTCGGTAGGCAGGCGGTACTTCTGTCCTTCTTTCTCGCTCAGCCAGGCGGTGAAGGCCTCCATATCCTCCACGGTCAACTGGGTGACCGGATGATTATCGGTCTGCTGATAGCCCTCGGCCGGGTTGAGCCAGTTAAATTTGGGATCCTGCTGTTTCCCGTCGCGATAATACATGCCGCCTAAACCATCGCGCTCCGGAAGCGTCACATAGTCCGTTTCCTCGACGAATTTTCGAAACTGCCCAACGGTGACTTCGGTTTCACTCATCAGAAAATCACGCGTCAGGACGACACGATGCTGGGGTCCCTCCAGATCAATGGAAGAATCTGCGACCTCTTCGGACCACCAATCCGGACCGTTGGCTTTCGCCCAGGCGAGCTCTTCCTCCGTCGAGCCCATAAGGAATTCACCGGCAGGGACATGAAGTAATGTCATTCCGATGGAGTTTTGCTGTGGTTTCAAGGCAGGAGAGGATGATGATGGTTCAGCCTGAGTGAAACACGAAGCGGTGATCACAAAAAAGAAAACGGGAAAGGCAGGTGAGATTTTCATAGTGATGAATGATTGTGAAATTAATTAATCAGGGAATGCGGCCGGGGTGAAACATATCCGACAGGCATGAAGCAATTGGTTCTCCTAACCGTTATCGTGCTTGGTCTCGGCCTGTACCTTGGGATGCTCAGCTTTGCTCAGACAGAAAAAAGGCTGGTGGACCGGCCGAATCAGTCCGTCACCACTTTCTCGAGCAGCGCGGCCACGCCGGTAACCCTGGTAGAACTTTTCACCTCAGAGGGCTGCAGCTCGTGTCCGCCCGCGGAAGAATGGCTGAACTCCTTGAGCAGCCAGAAGGATAGGCTTTGGACGGAGGTCGTGCCCATCGCCTGGCATGTTGACTACTGGGACCGGCTTGGCTGGCCAGACCGCTTTGCCCAGGCCGGGTTTACGGAGCGTCAGCGCGGGTATGCGGCCGCCTGGAGAAGCCGGACAATCTATACTCCAGGTGTCGTGATCAATGGACGGGAAGCCCGGGGCTACCATCGTGGTGGAGAATTGAATCGTCACAGCGTGAAGTCTGCTGGTGATCTCCAAGTAAAAATTGATCGCATAAAGGGAATCGTTTCCATTTCCTTCCGCGTGAATCCCAAGGACGAAGCTGGATCGAACCTCTTCGTCAGTATCGCGCCGCTGGCCATGAACCAGCGCACGGAAGTTAAACGCGGTGAAAACCGAGGGCGCACTCTGGAACATGAATTTGTGGCCTTAAACCTGCAAAGCCAGCGTCTCGAAGCGGGCGAGAGCGAAGGCATCTGGACGGCTGCCGTTCAGCTTCCCGCCGAGGGCGATCTCGTGGCCGAGCCGGGAGCAATCGCGATCTGGATCACGGACGGCCCGAACACCGATCCCGGTACACGCATCCTGCAGGCCACCGGCGGATATTTGTGAAGAGAATGTCTGGCTCGTCCGACCGCTCAAACCGTCAATCCGCCGCGCGAATGACGATGTTGTCGACGACGGCGCGAATCATGACAACATGGGCTGGTTTGCGATTGAGGGAGGTGCCCAGATGCAAAACGGTCACGCCGTCATTTTGCTCAGGAAAGGTGCCTGTAACTGTCTCTACATTATCGGGCCGAGTGCCCGAGACTGTCATCTCATAGGTCTTGGAGACCGGATCAACTCGCGCCTGAACGGTGTAGATTTCCCCAAATAAAAACTTCAATTTCGAGAACTCCACACTCTGGGAACCATCGCGATATTCAAAGAACCCACCGATCAGATCCTCATAACCGGTTAGCCGAAGCGCGGCCGCGCCGCCCTGGTAGTTCGCCTGAGCATCTCGGGATCCCCGGAGAAAAAAAGACAGATCACTTTCATAACGCTTACGGCCATCAAAGGAGAGAACGCGGAACTGATACTCCAAAACGAAAGGTTGAAAGGGATCCACATCCTGGGAGCGTTCCCATTCCCGCGTTGTGTTGCTCCGTTTAGTCTGACCGCTTCCCGGGGAGCGCCGGTCCGATAGTAAGAGAGCCCCTTCACCGGAGATCGCATCCTTTGAAATAAGTTTCTGCCCGGTTTGAGCCTCCTCTGTATTCCGGATGAATTTCTTCCATGGACCCGCCCATCCGTCACCGGCTTTCCCGGGAAATTGATGGGGCGTGTCTTCACCCTTGCCGTGCTCAAAATCCGCCGTGATCTGACCGTCAGCCGTAAGGGTGGTCAGCAACAGAACCTTAGGGACGATAATAAAAGAGTAATACCTAAAGGCCTTCATAACTACCAGATTTATACATAAGAGCAATATCCTGATCCTGCAACCGGAGGCGATCAGTCAGAGTTGAGCGCTTGCCCCGGCAAAAGTAAAAAGGGCCGCCAGACAAATGTCTGACGACCCCTCCCTCCTGAAATGTTTGCTGTGCAGGACTCTTAGTTATCCGCGCAGACGCCGGCGCACCATGGTAAGGCCAGTTAGTCGCCAACCGTGACTGCGTCGGCCAGAGAGGTTTGATCCGCAAATCGCGAGACAAAGGCATCGATGCTTGAAACTGCGCCCAAACCGGGGCCAATTATCAACCCGCTCGAGCCGGAACCAAAGGCCGCCAGATTGGAATCGAATATAGAAGTGCCTCCAAAGGGAACTGCCTCATCGATGTTCACGCCTCCATTCTCAAAGCTGAATTCAGAAGGGTCTGGCTGAACCCGGAGAGGGGAAGAAGGAGGAAGGTCAAGGCGACGATACCGACCTTCAAGAGGAGTCTGGGTTTCATGGAATAAAAAGCTTGAGGTGAACGGATCTACCGTAAGGTGGGAGGAGGGGCCAGAAACACTGCCCCCGTTTTCGGACCTGGCAAAGGTGCAAGGAGGTCGGGGTTGATACAGGCGGAAATGCGCCCGGACACGTCCGAATAGCTTGCCGGACACGTCCGGATGGAGTAGCTCTGGTCGTGGCATCACTCGTGTATCCCTCTGGTTCGCCGAAACCGGTCACCATTCGTGACGTCGCGCAGGCCGCTGGCGTGAGTAAAACTACGGCCAGCGATGCTCTTCGCGGAAACCACAAAGTTGCTGAGGTCACCCGGAATCATGTGTGTTCTATCGCGGGAAAGCTGGGCTATTCTCTCAGCCCCTCCCTGTCCCTGGCCGGGGCCAATAAATTCCGCCGCAGCGGAGCGACCTTCAAACTGCTGGGATTCAGCGCGGGCCCTGAGAACATGAAATCACCGAATTTTCGCGCAGCCTTGAGTCAGAGGCTGAATTCCGAGAAAGCCCGGCTCATGGGTTTTGATCTCACGCTGGAAATTGCCACCAGCGTTACAGGAGTGGAACGCCTTCTGAAGCGCGCCTATCGATCGGGCGTCGATGGAATTATCTTGGGCCAATGGCACCTTGAAGAGAAACCGGACGCCCTTAACCTCAAACTGTGGGCACCATTCTCTCTGGTCTCCATCGCGCCGAGTTTCTTGCGCTATCAGCGCGTGGATTATCTGGGACGCGATATCTTCGACAGCTTTATTCATGTCTGGTCTAAGGTTCGCGAAGCGGGCTACCGGCGAACCGGTGTGGCCATGGCCTGCCACGACCCCCTCCTGCCAGGTGACCATCAACGCATCGGGGCGGCCTATGCGATGCTGAGGCAACAGGAAAAGCAGGACTACATTCCGTTACTCACTTTTCCTTTTAATGAAATCGCAGCCCAGAAACAGATCTCCAGGTGGTGTTCAAAGTATCATCCGGAGGCGGTTATTGGTTTCAGCGCAGCTACCTTCTGGGCCCTGCCCGAGCCCTTGCCCTTTGCCGCCCTCAATGTTTCATCCAAAGATAAACACTCGATTGCGGGCATCCGGCAGGAAAGCGATGAGATTACCGAGACCGTGCTGAAATTTATGCATGATAAAATTCTCCTGCGGCAGAGAGGTTTCTCCGATACCGGCGTGGAGCTGTTGTTGCCCTCCGAATGGGTCGATGGCGATTCGCTCCCGCATAGGCAAACCCATTCCCTGACGCCCCATTAACGCTCGCTACGCGGGTCAAAGGCGTCCCGCAGTCCGTCACCGAGAAAATTCAGTGCGAGTAAGGTGAGAGACATAGCGAGAGCCGGGAAAAGCAGAAGCCACCAATAACTTTCCAGGGGATTAATAACGCTTTTTGCGGCACTCAAAAGTGATCCCCAACTGGCCAGGGGATCCTCCACGCCCAGTCCGAGAAAGCTGAGAAAACTCTCATCCAGGATCACGGCGGGAATGGTGAGGGTGAGATAGGTGATCCCGACTCCCAGGATATTGGGGACGATATGCTTCAGCATAATCTGGGTATGGCTTTGACCGAGGGAACGGGCGGCAATGACAAACTGCTGATTTTTCAACGCCAGGACCTGGCCCCGAACAATCCGAGCCATCGTGAGCCATTCAATCAGGCCGAGCGCAAAGATCAGGACAATGACCTTGGATGAACTGGTCCAGGCTGAGAGCAGGGCTTGAGATTTTTCAGGATCCCAACCATGCAAGGGCGTGAGAGCGGATTTACAGAGTTCAACGAAGCCGTCGAAAAGAAATTTTGGCCAGACAATATCCACTCCGACCAGAAGGACGCCTCCTGCAATGTGATAGTCCAGCCCGTGGAAGGTGGAGTTTTGTGTAAATAATCGCCCGATAAAGTCCTTCAGGGGGTCGTCCAGCACGGCGATCAGAATCAGCACAACCATGAGGCGAGGAATCGCGTAAAGGATATCCACTCCACGCATCATGATGTTGTCCGTCCGTCCCCCTGCGTAGGCCGCGACCATCCCGTAAGTCACCCCGATAAACATCGCGAAGATCGCGCCGAGAATACCCACGGTAATCGAAATGCGCGCGCCGATGGCAACACGATAAAACAGATCGCGGCCATTCAGATCCGTCCCGAAATAATTCTCTCCAGAGGGCGCGGCCAATTGCGGATTTTCGCCGCCTTTCCATTCATCCGGCATGAACTCCGGAGCGAGAAAGGCGACCATGGTGATAAATATCAACCACACCGCCGAGACCACGGCGGCGCGATTGCGCTTCAGCCGATCCCACGGAGTCTCGACCTGAGCGTTCGACGCGGTGGCGCCCCTTGGATTGTCATTTTCCTCAGCCATCCAGAGAAATGCGCCGGTCCAGCGCGAAATAAATTAAATCAACCAGTAAATTAAAAAAGACGAGCAGGCTGCAATAAACGATGACCACCCCGGCAAGCAGAAAGCTGTCCCGGTTGATCACCGCTTCGATAAAAAAGCGGCCCGCGCCAGGAATGGAAAAAATCTTTTCCACGACAATAGATCCGGTCAGCAGATGAGCGGCCAATGGCCCGCAAAACGAAACGACGGGCAGAATGGCGACTTTGAGCGCGTGTTTATAAATCACGCGTTTCTCATCCAGGCCTTTGGCCCGGGCCGTGCGGATGTAGTCCGCCGTGACGGTCTCGAGCATGCTGTTGCGCTGAAGCCGCGCGATATAGGCCATATAAGGAAGAGCCAGACAGATAGAGGGCAAAACCATGTGAGCAGGAGATTCCCAGCCCAACAGGGGGAAAACACCCAGCCAGATGCCGAATATGAGAATGAGTAACGGTCCGGTGACGAAGGTCGGAATGGAAATGGCAAAGAGCGCGGCAAGCATGGCGCTGTTATCGATCAAAGTGTTTTTCCGGCTGGCCGCTAGTGTGCCCAGCCAGATTCCGCCTGTCGTCGCGATAACAAAACTAACCGCGCCAAGGAGAAAGGATGTGGGCAGGGTTTGACTGAGAATTTCCGCCACGGAGCGATTGCGGTAAACGCTGGAAATTTGGAAATCCATCGGCTTGAAGCCGAAAGTGCGCTCCCCATTCTCCATCTCCCGAAAACCGATGGGAGAGAGCCCGTGGAGGTAGGCGCTAAGTTGGCCATACCACGGTTTGTCGAGATCATAACGCGCCTCCATCGCTTCCAGAATCAGCGGATCAATACTGCGCTCTGCCGCAAAGGGGCTCCCCGGCATTTGCCGCACGAGCAAAAAGGTGATCGCGATCACGCACAACACCACGAACACGGACATGACCACCCGCCTGATAATGAATCCCAACATGCTTGGGCCCACTCTTAGTGCCCGCCTGTGGGCGGTTCAATCCCCAAACACTCCAGGGAGCTCAAAGTCCGGTAGACACCGCGCAGTTCTGGGCTTCTATTGCGGGCTACCGGTTTATCTGCTGCGTCGCGCGGTTAGCTCAGCGGTAGAGCGCTTGCTTCACACGCAAGAAGTCACTGGTTCGAACCCAGTACCGCGCACCATTTTAGGGGTGGTTTGCGTTGATTTCCGGCTGGTCCCCTCGCTCACGGTCACTATGCTTTAGCGAGTATGGCGATGCCCGGCGAATCAGATTTCCCCGCACCATCTTCCGTTCCGGCCGGTGACGGTTCCACAGACGAGCCTCAAGCCAGCCGTATCCTTGCGGTTGTCGCCCTCAACCAGCCAGCGGATGGGCCTTCCCTGGATGGCGTGGCTGAGCGTTATCACGCAGAGGTCCTGGCGCGAGGCATGCTTTTCAGCTTTGCAACCGTCTCGCAGGGCGCGCGTTTTGCCATCGAAGCCATGGAAACAGCCACCCAGAATCAGGGTGTCAGTTTTGGCCTTCACGTCGGAGAGTCAGGCGGGGAAGCGCACCCGGACGAATTGGCCTCGGCTCTGGCCGAGAGTGGGCTTCCAGGTGAAATCCGCCTCAGCCAGCCCGCGCACGATTTGTTGCGAGAGGCGACCAGTGATCCCCAGCTGCGGGGACGGGCGCTTGGCCCGCAGTCATTCCCGGGAATCGACGGCTCTCTTAACGTTTTCCAACTCCGCCGAAGCGGGGAGGCGGAAAAACAGGCCGCCGTGACGAGCCAGATGGATGCTTTTCTCATCGCCGCGCGGCAGGAGGAGACGGCCCGGCGCGAGAGACAGCGCAAGGCGGTGCGCACTTTTACTACCGTCTTGGCTCTATGTTTCCTGATCCTGGCCATCGCGCTGATCGGGCTTTCGGCTGGGCCGCGGTCAACCATCGGTCTCATTTTCAGCCGTCTCTTCAATCCCGGTGCAATTCAGGAGCAGGAGAATCAGGATGGAACGAAGGAATCCGATGAAACGCCGAAACCTCCACCCCCTCGCGCGACCGAACCGGTCATCACTCTTCCGGAGGGGGAACTCACTTCACGTGTCCTCACGGCCTATTTCTCTGACCTGCTGCAGCCCAAGCGCCGGGACTCCTACAGCGAGCCGCAGGCGCAGGCTTCTTTCTGTCAGGCGCTATTCCTGGCGAGGCAGATGCGTCTGCAGGAGATGGCTCTGCGGGACGGCATCAGCCCCGCCATCACTTGGGGAAGCCCTGCTGACTCCCTTGTTCTGGCACGCCTCAATGACGAGGTCCTGCGGGTGAGTGAGATGGGTCTTTTTTCTGATCCGGCGAATGTCAACGCTCTCCGCGAAGGCCGCCCGCCCACCGGATACCGGGTGGCGACCATTTTGCCCTATCACCCGGATTACCGGGGATATCTGCGCCATCTGGCGAATCTCTTCATCCTGCCGATTGATGAACCCCTCAGTGTCGAGCCGGTGGCGAATGGCTCGGCGGAAGCAGACCACTTGGAGAAGCTCCGTGCCGCGGGTGGTCCCTCCGCACCGTGAGATTGTTTCAGCCGCCCCACGAACCAACGCGGCTGTCCAACTGAAAAATCTGTCCACTGACGTGCTCCATGGTATGGAGAAAAAGGACGAAACGCGCAGCATCCTCCAGGGTATTGAACCGGCCCAAAGCATGCGCCTGGCGAGCTTTCTCCCGCGCATTTTCATTTACCGCCATCGTCATTTTTGTCCCTTCCAGCCAGCCGGGCAGCACGCAATTCACCCGGATATTCTTCGGTGCCAGTTCCTGAGCGAGGGTCTTCGTCAGACCGATCAGCCCGGCTTTGGCCGCGGCATAGCTGGCCTGTCCGGCATTTCCGTGCAGGCCCGACCAGGATCCGATCGTGACGATATGGCCCGCCGAGCTCTTCGACAGCAGCCTGAAGGCAGCCTTTGCGCAGAGAAAGGCGCCCTTCAGATTCGCATGCATCACCCGGTCCCAGCTTTCGGAAGACAGCCGCAGCGCCGGACCATCCTCCGCGGCTCCCGCATTCAGCACCAGGAGGTCCAGCCGGGAAAGGCCGGAGAAACAGGCGTCAACGCTAGCGGCCTCCGTCACATCCAGCTTCTCACGTCCCGGAGAGAGAACCTGGGCGAACTCCCCACCTGACTGCGCTTGCTCAGCGATTTTCCGGGCCAGCGCACCATTGCCGCCCGTCAGAAGAATGACTTGATCCGTCCTGGCCATTCCCAATCCCGCTTAATCAATCCCTCCTTAGATTCGGCGCGATGACTTTTCCCTCTACGCCTTCAGGAAAGGTGGCGTCAATCTGGCAGACCCCCTCAGCTATCCGCCAGTCGACATTGACAAACCCACCACCCAATGGAACGCAGCCTCTTGCCCATGCCAACCCGCCGGGCTGAGGCCGCACTTCAACCTGATCAGGTGCCAGCACCTGAATCCCGAGGATCTGCGTGAAAAAGTCGCCCAGAATCCAGGCCGTCCAAGCGTGGCATTCAGAGCGAATGAATCCGTGCCGTCCGTCCTCCTCCGGGAAAGTCGTATAACCTTTCGCAATCAGGTCACGCCACTGCTGGACCATGGGCCAAACCTGATCGTAACGTCCCAGCTTATCCGCTGCCCGAAAAAGAAAGTAGTCATGATAGAGGCTGCTGCGCACCAGCTGATCATCGTTCGACAAAATGGCATCGAGTAACCTGTGCTGCCATGGCTCCTCTACCAGATCAGTCAGGATCGCCCAGATCTGTCCGTGTTGACTTTTGCTTGAAAGACTTGGGCCATCGACAATCAAACCGTCAGCGAGATCCACGCACCTATCTTTCACGCCTGCCTTAAGCCGATTGGCCAGATCCAGGGTGAGATCAGCGTCGGAGGGACGGCTGACCTTGCGGAATGTTTTCTCCGCAGAAGTCAGGCACCACGCAGCCTGGAGATTTACGATCGCGGAGAAGCCTTCCGGAGATCTCGGCATGCGAAACCCCTGAAGACAATGCCCCCAAGCCCAGTCGACAAAGTTGCTGCTTTTATCCGGAATGAATCCTCCGGTTTCTTGTTCATCAAACCACTCGATGACTTCCGCCATGCGTGGAGCGGCTTGGATGACGGGGGTAAGGTCATGACTGAATCGAAGCCAGTCCTCGGCCATGTGGACCCAAAAGAGACCAAAGATCGGGATGACCTGTGGCGTATTCGCGGGGTAGCGGGTCTGCACCATGCGCGGATCAGCAGGGGCCTGACTCCAGGCGAACTGCCGGATCGCCTGATCCCCCAGACGCAGATCGCCTGTCACCAGATAAGACAGCCAAGCCTGCAACCCCGTATCGCCTGCATACTGCAGGCGTTCAAAGTAGGGGCAATCTTCAAAGTGATCATGAGCGCACAGCCGCATCGTGCGAAACGCGGCCTCCACGATCGGTTGCAGGGATGGATCCGAGCATTCGAAGCGGGCCTTCTGTTCAAAGGGATAGGCTGAGAAAATATGATCTGTCCTCACCAAGGTAACCGGCTCACCTGCTTCAAAATCTATTTTCAAGAACCGAAAAGTGCGCAGATAGGACGGCCGATACTTGCTTTCGCCTTTCGTCAGGATCACCTCATCAAAATAGGCCATCGGAGGAACGTCTGTTTGAGACGTCGCATGATCTCGCTCGTGACATCGAGCGGCCCACGCGCCTGCTTTTCCGTCCGCCTGGAGCCAGTTCTCGTCGCTTCCGTTTCGAAGCGCCTCCGCATAATAAAGACGGACTCTGCGGTTCTGCCCCCCTTGAAAGACCAGTTCAGGATATCCTGTGGTTAACGCACCGTGATCGACGAACCAACTGGCCGCTTCCGGGCCGACCTCCACGGGTAAAGTAACTTCCCCGACCCCAGGCTGAAACCAAGTCCCGAGGTCCTCCAACCGACGCTCGGCCGGTGGCAGAGGAGACGGTTCCAGAGTTCTTGCCGCTCTTCCGTCCTCTCCGGTCAGGTCAATGATCTCGCTCGCCCTCGTCCACTGCAGGGGGGCTTCCAGACCACGCGCGGCAAAATCTGTTCCCTGGCGGAAATCAATCAGTTCTCCATAACCGACCGCACCCATCGGTGTCCGCTGCCAGTTGGCATCGTCGCATTCATTCCGGTCAAAGGCAGGGTCAACCGCGCATTGCCAGGTGGAATCTGTTTCGAGGCGCTCGATGATCCCGCCAGTCTCATCAAGGATCTCTCCGGACAGGAGTAAGCCGGCCTGAAGGTGGACCTCACCCGTGGCGAGCCAGCGGTTTGGTGGAATAACCGCGGCAACAATGGTCACCGCCTCATGCGGGATTTCAGCTTCGTATTCCTCAAACCTATAGTGGGTGGCATCACCCCGGGCCGGACCATGGCCGATCCACTGACCATTAATCCAGAGTTGATAGAGGGCATCCGCCGTCATCCGCACTCGCAGGCGTGAAATCGTAACGCTTTGGCTTGCTTTAACCTGCTGACAAAAGATGGCCCGGTAAAAGGTGGCCTCGGGTTCATGCGGCAGCCAGATCCATTTCGCCCCCATGAAAGAGTCATTCATGCGGCAGATCATGGAACGGCAGAACGGGCCTGGTCTGTACAAAAATTCCTAATACAGCTGTGGCACCGCCTCGGCTTTGACCGTGGAAATTCCCGGGTTGTCCCGCACGCCGTCTTTATTGTCCCAATCTCCCAGCACCTCAGAATGCGCCGCAAATAATTCATCGATCACCGCCCGGGCCGTGGCGATGGAATTAACCAGAGGATCGATGGCGAGGGCACGAACGAGCAGATCGCGATCGCGCCTGAGGATGGCTTCTACGGTTAGCTCGTGAACATCCAGAATGAGCATCTGCAGAGCACGCAGACCGTATGGCATGGAGCCAACGGGAAGAGGACGCGGACCTTCCGGAGTCATCTCACACTCCATCTCCAGGAAAGCGTCCTCCGGCAGATTCGTCACGGCGCGTCCTCCGTCATCCACGCAATGATTATTCGAACGGTTAATAAAATAATTCCTCCCATCCTGGGTCACCATCGTGTTGATAATGTCCGTTGCGTGATCCGCTTTTTCTTTCTCATGAAAGACCGATATAGGGGTTTCGCCGGAAAGATAATTATCGATCTCAGCCCACATTTCCTCCGTGCGCTCGGCCCGTTCGTCACTGTCAAAGACGGCCAGCGGGGGAATGGGTTCCTGGATAGCAGCATGTCCCTGGTAAAATGGAACATACTCTTTGGTGTGACCGGTGCAGGTCGGGATCGCGCCGAAGACATCCGCCAACTGCGCGGTGATGAAATTATTAAAGCGGCCTTTGGAATAGCCCTGATCCTTCTCGGAGGCCGCCCATGACCGAAACACTTCCCTGATGTCAGCCAGCACGTCCTTGCCGTGAAGCGTGGCGCTCAACATAAAGGTAAAATGATTTACCCCGGCAATCCGCATATCAAAGGCGTCGGCTTCGCTCGCGTCTCGTCCGAGCAGTTTGAGATAATCCAGTTTCTTAAAGGGCAAATGGTGGCTGTCGCAAAGGGCAAAACTTTTTGCCCGGCAATGACGCATCAGGGCGATGCCCATCACCGATGAGGGATTGATGTAATTGATCAGCCACGCTTCCGGGCAGATCTCCTCCACATCTCTGGCGATCTTCAGAATATCCGGCAGTTCACGCATGGCACGGAATACGCCCCCGGGCCCAATTGTGTCACCTGAACACATGCGAATCCCATACTTCGCGGAAATCTCACAATCGATCTTGCGGAAGTGCGAGTTCCGATCAGAAAAACTGAGTACGACATAATCCGCGTCACGCAGGGCGATGCGGTAATCTGAGGTGCCCTCGACGCGGGTTCCGGAGCCAGAACTTTCCGCCGCCATCCTCGCCAGCCGCACCATGCGGTCGAGGTTTTCAGGTGCGGTATCCACGAGGGACAGTGTCCCGCCTTTCAGGCCGGGCAGGTGGTTCATCGACCAGACGGCTTTGCGCCCAAAGAAGAGACTGCCCGCCCCAATAACGGCGACTTTAGGTTTCATGTTGCTCATGTCTGGACCCATAGATCCTTCTGTAAATGGTTGCTGACAGCAAAGATGTTGCTATTTTAGCATTTATGTCGCGCTATCCGCCGCGGATCATTTCCTTCCGTTCTCCATCTCCGGCCGCGCCTCATCTGCCCCTTCGTGTTCGCTCCGTCGGACGCTATGAACTCGGGCTTAGCTCGATCGAAAAGCCGCGCAAGCGTCTGTTCATGGAGCTATTCTGGGGAGTGCGCGGATCGGGTGCGTTTCAGGTGGAAGGGCGATGGGTTCCCTTGAACCCGGACTGGATCTTCATCTACCGCACGGGTGAAGTGCACCATATTCGTTCCGGCTCGGAGGGCTGGACGTACTGCTGGATAACCTTTGACCATCCGGCATCGGCGGCGTGGTTTGAATCCTTCGGTCTGACCAATCGTACGCAGTGGGCGGGGAAATGTCCGGAACCGCTTTTTCTGGATATTTCTGTGGCACTCCAGCGTTCGACCCTTGCCGGTGAATGCCAGGCCGCTCAGTTGGGCCATCAGATCCTGATTGAGGCAACCACACCCAGCCCGGCGATCGCCCCTGGGTCGCTTGCCGAGCGGGCACAGGCTCTTGTACAGGCTCACTTCACCCAGCCGGGTTTTGGTGTAACACAATTGGCCGCTGAGCTGCAGGTGCATCGCAGCACCCTTTTCCGCCAGTTTCAGGCTGCTCATGGTCAGACGCCCAGTGCCTACCTGCAGAATCTTCGCCTTCAGCGGGGTATCTCCAGCCTGCGCGAATCCACCGCGCCCGTGCAGGAAATCGCGAACGAATCAGGCTTTGCCGATCCCAACTATTTCGCGCGAACCGTTCGAGCGGCCACCGGGTTGAGCCCACGCGAACTGCGATCCGAGGCGAAGGCTTAACAGATCCGGCCGCGTTTGCCCGCGAGGCTGTGTCCTACCGGGTTTGGACCAATCCAACGTTCATCAGCCGGCTCAGAAGCGAGTTGATACCGGGAATCCGAGGAAAGGCGAAGACGGTCCGGCGTCTGGTTGTCCAGGCTGGCATGAATGGTTTCCATGCCGAAGATCAGCATATCCCCAGGCTGATACTCCGCAGTCAGCCAGCGTCCGCCAAGTTTTTCACGAAGCGAAACCGGATTGTGAGTCAGCCAACCGCGGTGGGACCATTTGTTTTCGCCGGCCTGAATTTTCTCGGCCAGCTTGCTGCCTTCGCAATAGCTGTCGACGTCTGACTCCAGATACTTGCGGATTCGATCCGCTTTCTTGTGAGAATCTTCCAGGATCATAAGCCCTCCCACCTCCAGGGAGGTCGCCCCGTAGGGCACCCACGTAGTGTAGAGCCGGCGTGTTCCGCGGCCCATGTAGACCACGTCACAATGAGGGGGAGTGCCTTTGCCCGGACCGACTGTGCGCAGCCAGGTGAAGTCAAAATGCAGGATATCCCCTCCCAGCAAGTGCTCGAAAAAGGTGATCATGCGCTCCCCGTAAAGCACTTGCTCGACCGCGGGGTTGTCCCGGGCGATGTCCGGGCTGAAATTCTGCTGACGTTGCGGGTTCACGATGCCCTCCATCGGATCGCGATCAGGATGAAGAACGCCGGCCTGCTGGAGACGAGCGCAACACTCCCGGCGGGCTTCCATGACTTCATCGACATCCAGATACCCGCGCAGGAAGAGGTATCCATCCTGCGCGAAAACCTCGCGCAAGGATTCCGGATCATCCGCGATCGCGGTGGAATCCTTCAGAAATCCGAAGTGTTTCTCGTCGGTTGAAAGGTCGTAACCGCTGGAATAAAGCGGAGGCGTGGTGGCAATCGTTTAGACTTGAAGGGCTTGACGTTTACGGAAAGCGGAACTGGTTGGAAGAGCTCGTGGTGTTTCGCCGGGATGGACTAGATTGCTGCTGCGGTTCGGGGCGGCTGCTCTTTTCGACCATGGCTTCTTCCTGTGTCATCAGCGGGGTGATGACAATGGCGTATTGCTGAACCTGATACTCCGCATTGGCGAGGTCCGTCAGATACTTGAGAGCGGTCAGCAGGGGAACGTTACGCAGGCGCAGATTGACCCGGGATTGTTTGATTTCGCCCGTATTGTCCTTGATGACAAAGTTCGGGAGCACGACACCGCTAGATTCCTTTTCGGCGACGTGCTGGAGATAGTCCAAGGCCTCCTCAAAGCTGGCATCATCAAATTCCACTTTAGGCACAATGAGCGCAGAAAGCTGGCGAACCTGCGGGTTGATCTGATCCTGGTTAGCCAGGATCTGACGGCGCATCGCGATGGTTGGAGCATGGGTGGGATCTTTCTCCAGAGCCTGGCTGAAGAGGCGCTCAGCCAGCTCCAGATTCCCATCGTAGAACGCTTTGCGTCCCTCATTATAAAGCGCCTGCGCGCCCGCCGTATCGCGGCTGTCCTGTGCGAAGGACAATTGTCCCGCGGCGTTTACAGCAAGAAAGAGAGCCGCCAGGAAAGCGGCCGCCCAGAATCTGGTGGGGAGTGATCTCATATTCCTGACAGTTTACCACCACCCATGCGGCCCGCAACCCGGACCGCGTTACATCAAAGGTAAGTGAACGACCTGCTGGTTCTGCATGCTCAGAGCGACTGCTTCGGTGAACTCCATGTAACGCAGGCCCTCTGAGAAAGTGGTGAGGCGCACCTCTTCCTCGCCGCGGATGGCGTTGACGAATTCCTGCTCCACCCGCCAGCTCGACTGTTCGTCCGCCGGGATCTCGATCTCGCTCAATCCAGGATCCTCGCGACGGCCCAGAAAGAGCCGTTCCCCGGAGTATTTCAGGGTGCCCTCGGTGCCGTAGAGATACACTTCCAGCGGACCGGAGTGGCCGGTCACGGCGGAGAACTTCATCGTGGCCTGCGCCCCGCATTCCATCTCACTGATGATATCAATGTGATCGGGGATCCGGACGGACTGCAGATTGCCATCCGCGTTGCGGCGGGTTTTGACAAAGACTTGGCCGCGGGCCATGACGTTGCGCGCATGTCCGATCCAGCGGGCCACGCTTTCATAGATCACCCCCATCCACAGGGCATTGTATCCGCTGTATTCCAGAATCTGGCGCCACTGCAGAGGGGCGGTGGGTTCAATGAACTTGCCATCACCGCGGATCTCCACGGCGAGCAATTCCCCGATCGCACCCTGGCTCAGCAGCCGGATGATGGTGTTATCACACTTAAAGGTAAAGGGCGCCGGGACCAGTTGCGCGATGATGTCCGGGTTATTCATGTGAGTCTCATACATCAGGCGGGCCTCCGCTGCGTTCATGGCCATGCGGGCTTCGCACAGGACATGTTTGCCCGCTTCCAGCGCGGCCACGGTGGTTCGGCAGTGCATGTAGGGCCAGGTGCCGATGAGAATCGCATCCGTTTCCTCGTCATCGATCGCTTCCCGCCAATCCCGGTAGACCCGCGGGATGCCGAAGTCATCCGCGACCTGTTTGGAGGAATTATAACTGCGGTTGACCACTCCGCGGACGTCCACCCCTCCGATGGATTGCAGGTTGGGCAGGTGCATCTTGCGCGTATTGTCTCCGGCGCCGATGATACCAAGGCGGATGTATTCCGTCGTCATATCAGGTCAGGTCTAGGGTAGGCTAAAGCTCGATCGAAACGTGGATGATTGGCTAATGGGCATGAAAAGGGAGGTCAAAGAACTCTGGCAAGTATTGCGTCGCCTCGGGGAGATGATTTTCCTTGGCCTGTCCCTCCCACTCATTGGCCTTGCGCAAGGCGCCGGATCGGTGGGGCAAGACCTTCGGCCAATGATCGAGCCGCCTGATGGCCGCGATCTGCTGCGGAGCACGCGCCCGGTTTTCTGCCGTCCCTTCATCCCGCCGCGGCGCCCGGAAGACTGGCCGAAGCTGGCAGAAGCAGGCAAACGCTGGGAACGCACCGTCCGCTCCGTGCAGGCGCTCTTTGGACCACGGATCGAACCACTCTGGCACGAACGTTTTGACGAAGCGGGCGCGGCATGGCCACCTGGAAGGCTGGCGATCGTCGTCTTCAAGACCGAAAGGCTGGTCGAGATCTGGGCCACGCCTTTATCGCCACGAGAGGCGAGCCATTATGTTCACGTCTACGATCTGCCGATGGCAAACTGGACTGGGCCACTCGGACCCAAGCTTCGCCAGGGAGATGGGCACATACCGGAAGGTGAATATTCACTGACCTGGCTGCATCCGAACAGCACCTACCACCTCGCGGCCAAAGTGAACTATCCCAGCGCAGCGGACCGGGAAGCCGCCGAGGCAGACCGGGAAGCGGGACGGCCGGACCGTTCCAAGGAGCTGGGTGGGGACATCATGATCCATGGAAGCAATGCCTCAATCGGCTGCGTGGCGTTGGGGGATGCCATGATGGAGGAGCTGTTCATCCTCATCGCCAAAGCCGGAATGAAGAACGTGAGTCTTTACCTTGCGCCCTATGATTTTCGAGCGGGGGAGTCAGACCCGCGTGAGAGTCTGAGGGAGTACATTGAAAACGAGTTATCATGGGAGGATCCGCCCGACTGGTTGCTGGAGCGCTATGTGGCGCTGCGACAGCGTCTGCGAGAAAAATTCCCGCGACCGCCTCTTCGCGCTACCCTTGAGCCTTAAAGAAGGCATGGTAGCAGGGCAGAAATTGGTCATGGCGGCTTCACCCAAAACAGTAACGCGATTTCAGGGAGGCAGAGAAAACCGGTGAGTGATTCCTCAAACATGACCACTTCGGAAATCCTGCGCTGTGCGGGAGTGATTGAGAAAAATCTAACCGTGCTGGAAGAAGCGCGGCAATTCATCGAAGCAGTGCCGGAGGAAGATCTGGTTCCAACCGGGCAAAACTTCTCCATGAGTCTGGGGGTAAGCAGCGTGGAGCAGATGATGGGACTTTTTTACTCCTTCAGCGGGTCGACGGAGCAGTTCCGTGCGTTTGTCGAGCAGCAGATGGACAGCCTGACAACCTATGATCTGCTCACCCGGCGCATTCCCTTTGATCAATCGCCGACCTCCGTTTTCTTCAATGAATCAGCCGATCTGCTTATCAAGCAGACCAACGCTTCCCTGGGATTACTTTGCCGCGCGATTTTGCTTGGCACACCCGGCCGTATCCCGACGCGTGAACCTGGCCGTGTGAATGTGGAAGACTGGGACTGGGACGACCGCCGCATCGCGACCGAAGCGCTCAATGTGGCCCGCGCGGCGCGGACGATTTATCAATCCGGCCAGCCGGCCAGTTTTGCGTCCAACTGAGGAAGCTCCTCCTCAGCTTTCCAGGCCATGCTGCTCACAGGCCAGGGCTTGCAGGATGCTGCGCTGAACGAGCTGCTGATGGGTGTCCGTCTCCGGGGTGGGCATGCGCAGAGCAAAGGCGCGTTCCGGTCGCATGGGATCAAAATTTGCCCGCTGCGCGCTAGAACCCGCGCACGAGCGACTGCTGGAGTGTGCCCGGTTCTGATGACCGCGGGCCTTACGGGCTTTCTCATCACGCAATTGCTCCGCTTTGACCTGGTGACGGGTCATATTGCGCTCACGGGCCTCCAGTTCCTCCACCAGGCTGCGCCGGGCGATAAAGCGGTTGATACCCTGGCTTCGTTCGCGGTTGCACCGCACCTGAATGCCGGTGGGTTTATGGATCAGGCAGACTCCGGTGAGTGCCTTGCGGGAACGGGCACCTTTGCCCGCCGGACGGTAGTAGGACTCATTCAAGTCCTCCTCACGGACCTTCAAAGAAGACATCCGTGAATGTAAATCGCGTTGCTTACCCTCAGAGACTGGAAATGAAAGCATATATCTTGATTACGCTGACACGCTAACCACAATATATTGGGTTTACAATACAAAAGTATTTGACAATTCCGTCACACAAAGCCCTTCAGACAACCACTGCTCCCCCGGGGTCAATCTACGGGTTTCCCCTGTCTAAGGTGCTCTCCTGTTCAAAGAATTCCAAAAAAAACTTCTTGCCGATATCCAACGATTCCGGCATACGCTGAAGCCGAAGGGAGAGCTTCAGTTCCGGTCGGGGCTGCGAGTGACTCCCACGCTAACCAAAAGAAACTCAGTTACTCCTATTTATCTGAATCCTATGAAAAGCACCTTTGCTAAGCTACTCCTTGGCGCCGGCGCTGCTCTCAGCCTGGCTGTTGTTGCTGTCGCGGGTCCCACCTCTTACAGCAAATCCGTCGTCTCTAAAAAAGAAGTCCCACCCCCGCCGATTCCGCCAAAATGCTTTGAGGCTGGTGATTTCTCCGTTGATGCGTTCTTCGCAGCAGCGATCGAAACCGAAGACCAATACGGCTCCGGCATTGGCGGTGGTATCGGCTTCAACTACTTCCCGCTCGAAAAACTCGGCTTCGGCGGTGACGTGTTCTGGTATAGCGGCGACGAAGTGATCCACAACTTCACGGCCAGCCTGATCCTGCGCTACCCATTCCAAGAGCTCTGCCTGGCTCCGTATGTCCTCGTCGGTGGCGGTTACGCCGTTGACAGCGTCAACACCGGTGGTGCTCACCTCGGCGCTGGTATCGAATACCGCTTCGGCCAAGCTGGCATCTTCTCTGACGCTCGCTACCAGTGGTATGGCGCTGACGCTGAGAACGTCATCATCAAAGCGGGTCTCCGCTTCCACTTCTAAGAAACTTCGCTGATCAACGTATCAGCTGAGATTTCTTTGAAGAGTTAGAAAACTTAATAAAAACCCGCTGTTGGCTCCGGCCGGCAGCGGGTTTTTCTGTTTGCCGGTCCAGGGTGGGAATACTCCGTGAGCTTATTCCTGTTCCCGCACCAGGACGATCAGCTCCGTCCAGGCCGTCCTCGCCACATTGTAGCCCTGGATCGGTTCGCCCGCAGGCTGATAGCGGCCGCCGGTCGCGGAGATAAGCTCATCTATCTTTTTCCGGCGGTCCTCACTGGGCGGAATGTCATCGCCACGCAGGCCCTGGGTAAAGATCGCCTTGAAACTATCATCCAACGACCATTGCCGCCGCTGGATGACGATGGCGTCCGGATTATGCTCCTCGATTCGCCGCGCCGCCTTTTTCAGGCTGGTCATTCTCCATTTGCCTTCTGCGTAAAAAACCAGACTGGGCTCCTCATACTCCGACGCCATCCACACGGGCTCAGGATTGAGCTCTTTCTTCTGGCTGATCTGCGCTCCGGGCAGTTGCGCCGCGACAAGCAGGCTGGGGTGCATGCGCTTCAGGTCAACCGCGACAAAATGCAGACACATACCGACCAGGATCAGCCCGGCTAAGAATGCCGGGACAATTCCCCGCTGCAGAAAAAGCGCGGCGGACTGTAGAAAAAGCATCATCACCAGAAGGGTAATGAACGGAATCTTGACCGGCTGAACATTGGACGGCAGCGGAAGCCAGACCAAAAGGGCAATCGCACCCAGAAAAACCGCGGCCCACAGCAAATGGATGCCGTGGAAAATCCGTCGCGGATAACCTTCTTCAACTTTCCCCAGGGAGAAGAGACCACTCTGAAAAATGAGCAGAAAGAACGCCGGAAACCCTGGCATGGGGTAGTGAGGAAGTTGCGTTGCATAAAAGGCGAAAATTAATTGTGGGGCAAGGAACCAGCAGACCAGCCAGGCACGTTTGAGATCCCAATCCTTTCGGGTTGTCTTATAAGCCTGCCCGCTCAAGGCAAGCCACGGGTGCAGGCTGACGATCGCAAAAATCGTACAGAGAAAAGGAAAGCTGATCCGGCCGTGGAAGGAAGAAGTGCCGCGCTCCACGACATGATAGCCTAAACCAATTTTGGCGAACTCCCAATCCGTCGCCAGGTTTGCCGGCAGTCCCCAGCCAAGGATGAAGATGGCGAGAATAAACAATCCACTGAGAGGTTGAAGATTTCCCCAGGGCAACGGTTTGCGCCAGAACAGAAACCGCAGCAGGAGCAGGGCGAGCAAAGGGGTTAATTGGGGCACCGGAGTTTTGGCCAGAAAGCCAAGTCCCTGGCTGAGCCAGAGCACCCAGAACCATTTACCAAAGCGTGACGGTCTCTGGGCGGCGGATAATAATTCGTAGATCGCCCAGCAGCTCAGGGCGGTGGAGAGCACCATGGGCATGTCCGCCACGGCCAGACGGCCGTGTGCCAGTACCTGAAAGGATGCCAGCCAGGCGATCCCGGCAAGAAAACCGGCCGAGGGTGAAAAGAAACGGCGGCCCATGAAGTAAATGACGATGGCGGTCAGAAAGGCGGAGATAACGGAGTGGAGACGGGCGGTCAGTTCAGTGATGCCGCCAATAAAATAATTCAGGCTCATCCACCAATAGGTCAGAGGCGGCTTATCGAAGCGATATTCATCATTGAAATAGGGCACAGCCCATTCTCCCCGCTGCATCATTTCCACGGTAGCCCGTGCGAACCGCGGTTCATCCCGGTCCATGAGGGGAAGGACACCGGTGCCCGGGAGCAATAAGAGCAACGAAACAATCAGCAGAATCAGCACCGCCCCCTGGGAGGGAATGGCATCAAGATTGACGGGAAAAGGAGGCCGAGGTCCTGAAGCCGGACCGGGAGAGGGACGGGTAGCAGATTTATTTCGTGCCATAGCGCTGATCTCTAAGCACAATCGCCCTTGAGGCGCGAGGAATACTTGGGCCGGCAGGCTCTCCCAAAAGGCAGCGCCCGGCAGGCTGCCGAAAAAGCGCAGATGAAAGAAATACAAAAGCCGCTATGAAAATAACGAAATGGATCCTTCGGGCTGTTCCCGCCCTCATTCTCCTGCAAACTCTGTTCTTTAAATTCAGTGGAGCGGAGGAATCAATCTACATCTTTGAGAAAGTCGGCCTCGAACCAGCGGGCCGGTATGGGTCAGCAGTTGTTGAATTGATCGCCGGGATTCTCCTGCTGATTCCAACTTTAACCTGGCTAGGTGCCATCCTGGCTCTCGGCACAATCAGTGGCGCCATTTTCTTTCATCTCACCACCCTGGGTATTGTGGTGAAAGATGATGGGGGAACCCTCTTCATGCTGGCCTGCCTCGTGGCCGTTACCTGCGCCATTCTGCTCTGGCTAGAGCGCCGCAACCTTCCGATAATCGGCCCGAAATTATTTGGAGCCGCTGAGAACAGCACGAGCTGACCATGGATCTGCTGAAAGCGCGGCTGGCGGGATGCGATCAATCACGGGATGAACTTTGAGATGTTGCCCCGTCAGAAGCTAACGGCCGGCTCGCCGTGGAATCGAATCGATGGGTGGAAAAGAATTGAAGTTCCCGCTTACAGTTTGCTTTTGTGCCTGATTATGTCCGCTCCGCTCCAAGCCGAACCCAGTAAGTTTCTTGGCAATATCTTAAGCAATAAGGACCGCGAGGCTCCTCCGGCGTTTTTTGATTATTGGGATCAGGTTACGCCAGAGAATGCCAGTAAATGGGGGTGGGTGGAAAAGAATCGCGATGAGATGCGCTGGGAGATAATGGATGATCACTATCGCATCGTTTCTCATGCTGGAGTGCCGCTCAAGCTGCATACCCTGATGTGGGGGATGAGTTATCCCAAATGGCTCGATGAACTGTCCGCGGAAGAAGTGCGCGCCGAAATCGAAGAATGGTTCGGATTGATCCTTGGCCGGTACGAGAAAGTGGAATTCGTCGATGTGGTTAATGAACCCATCACCTTTCCAGATGGACCATGGGTGGAAGCGCTGGGCGGCACGGGTGAATCAGGCTGGGACTGGCTTGTAGAAGCTTACCGGCTGGCACGTACTTTGCGCCCTGAAATAAAATTAATTCTAAATGAACACACGATTCTGAAAAATGACGAGAAATTACAGCAATTTCTCGAGATCGTTGAGCTGTTAAAAGAAGAAAAATTAATCGATGCGATTGGGCTGCAGGCGCACTTTCTGGAAGATACCGAAGCTGCGGAAATTAGCCGGCGACTGGATCGGGTGGCGCAGGCCGGTTTGCCCATCTATATTTCCGAGCTGGATCTGAACCTAGAGGACGATCAGGCGCAACTGGCCAGATATCAGGCGATTTTTCCGATTCTCTGGGAGCATCCCGAAGTGCGAGGAGTTACTCTTTGGGGATATCGTGAGGGATTGACCTGGCTGAAACACAGCCATCTGATCCGGAGCGATGGCTCTCCCCGGCCTGCGCTTCATTGGCTGATGGAGTATACCGGCCGCAAATCAGTGGCAATCGATTGAACGGTCACCCGTCATTGCTTCCGATACCGCTGGCCAAAGGCAGGTTATTTTTGCTGGCCCAGGCATCCAGGGGACGTCGTTCAATCGCCGCGGCCATCATTTCTGGAAACAGATCCGGGGTGCAGGCGAAGGCTGGAATATCCAGTTCCGCAAGCTCCGCAGCGATCACGCTATTAAATCCCAGCGTCCCCCGATCTGATAACGCAAGCAGCGTCACGAAATTGACACCATGTCCCGTCATCTCCTTGACGTGAGACAGCATGCGTGCCGGGTGAGGATTTCCTTCATAGAGGTCTGAAAGCAGAACCAGAACCGTTTTCTGTGGATCGGTGATTTTCTGGCGGGCAAATTCGAGAGCGTTGGCAATATCCGTGCCGCCTCCCAATTGCAGCCCGAAAAGAAGCTCGACCGGGTCCGATACTTCATGAGTGAGGTCCACCGCGGTCGTGTCAAATCCGATGACGGTCGTTTCAATCGCGCGCATGCTGGCGAGCACTGCCGAGAAAACCCCGGCAAAGACTACTGATTCTGCCATCGAGCCGCTTTGGTCGATACATAGAATAATATGTCGCAGGCCGTTCCGGTGCCTCGCGTGCCCAATGATATGCTCAGGGATAATCGTGTGTAATTCGGATTGATAATTCTTCAGGTTCAGGCGGACCGTTTCACGCCAATCGATATCAGCTGGGCGGGGCCGGTGGGTCCGGCTGGCACGGTTCAGGGCCATCGTTAATTCAGAGATGACGGGTTGCCGCAATTGGTCTTCCAGTTCTTTGACCACTTTACGTACTACTTCCCGCGCCGTCTCTTTGGTCTTCCCGGGCATGGCATCTTTCAGTGTGAGGAGAGTCGCGACCAGTTGCGGCGTCGCGCTCAGGCTGCTCAGGAGTTCCGGCTGAAGCAGCATTTCATTGAGCCCCAACCGTTCAAGTGCGTCGCGTTGCATAACTTCCACGACACGGTTGGGGAAGTATTTGCGAATGTCCCCCAGCCATTTGGCTATTTTAGGGGACGAATCACCCAGTGATCCTTTCTTCTCCGAATCATAGAGCGCCTCGAGGGTGTCATCGATTTCCGCGTCATCGCCTTCCAGCAGAACCCCGGTGCCATCGCTGGATGATCCATCCTGCCCGACACTGTCCCCCAATAAAAGTCGCCAGCGTTTAAGACGGGTGGAGGAAGTCATCGCTTTAATGTCACTTCAATTTATTGTGACCGCAAAATTGATTCCACTGTGTTAAGTGCGGGCCCGGCTTTTTGCCAATCGATCTCACCGGAGTCGAAGTAGAAACGTTCACGCTCCGCAGCTTGCCGGTCTTCAGGCCTGTCTTCATTTTTCTGTCTTCCATGGCACGCTTTTTCGCCCAGCAGGCGGCGCTCTGGCCGGGGGTAGGTGCTGAATGTTCGCCGGACAATCGGCGCTGCCGCGGAGAATGCTTCATCATCCAGTCCGGCGACCCACTCATCGATGATACCCCACAAGGTGTCGTCGTGCAGCAGAAGCAGGGCGCTGCCGCGCAGGAAACCTTCGATCCAGTAGGCCGCGTCTTCGGGTGAGCTGCCGGGTGATAGATTTCTCCACATCATCGTGGAGACGATGGAAGAGCTCCATTCCCGGTGATCCAGAAGGAGCCGGGCGCAGTAGCCCGAAAGCAGGGCCGGCGCCTTTGGGTCGTCTGCGATGCGCGGCAGAGCCCCAAAGATCCGCGAAAGGTAACCCTGATCCGCCATGCTGTCAGAGAGCCCAGCTTCGAGAGCGCTCAGGGCAAAGATCATTCTGCTGAGAGCCGCGGCCGCCTCATTGGCCGCTTCCGGTGCCAGGGGACGGACGGCCAGAGCAAGACCGGCGGAAACCCGCACGACGGTTTCATGAAGGATGGCTGCTACCGGCTCGCGTGGAAGCTTTCGCACGGTGCCATATTTCAGGACTTCAGCGAGAGCCGGAATGGACTTCATTAGTCCGAGGACATCGGCGGTTTTTGCGGAGAGGTCTTTCAGGCGGTTGACCAGAGCGAGAGCGGCCTCCGGCAGGTCCGCCTTGAGGACCTGCGTAATTAAGGTCGCGACCGTCTGAAGGTTGCCTGCCCTTGCCCGATCGAGAGCACACGCTTCAGCGGCTTCGGAGATCGTGCTTCCCCAGACGTTGGCCTCGACGAGTGACACCTCGTAGGCAGGGTCCCAGTGGAGGGTCCAGCGCTCATGAAAGGTGCCCTGATCACGGCGGCGCCGGTCGCTATCCGGTTTGCCCCAGTCGATGCCGAGAATCTGCAACCGGTGGAGAAAATGGCTTCGAGGAGCGCCTTTTGGTTTACGAAGGTCGATGTCGAAAGGCTCAGGCTCCTGGCTTTGAGGGATTCCGAGGCTTTTTACAGTCCTCCGAAAGTTTTTCACCAGTGGCAGGGTCGGCGCGTCTTCCGGGACCTCTCCAATGGCCTCACCCACGATCATTTTGGTCTCGACGAGCTTGAGAACGGTGGGACGTCCACCGGCAAAGACGGCTTGCGCGGCGTCCTGAAGCTCATTCAAGCCCGGCAGACTAAGGTCGCGCAGAGCAGTGAGGTTGTCTGTCAACTGCACCGCGTCCGTGGTTCTGGCCGTGCTGGTATCACCAACGTCATGGCACCGCAGCAAATGAGCGACCCGGGAGAACCAGCGCGGTGCGAGATGGCGACGCTGCCCATGACGCCACAGGGTCTCATAATAGCCGGGTGATTCCACCCCCGCACCATAGCCGCTACGGTTTGCCAGCCGGGAGTAGGTCCACGGCACCCAGGTGCACTCCACCTTCGCTTTCTTCAGTCCCTTCAGGATGGCACGGTCAGCGGTAGCCGGTGGTAGGCTGACCAGGGCCGGGGCATGCCAGGCGCCGCAGACCACCGCGATCCGGGCGTAGCCTTCCTTGTGGGCTTCACGGATCGTCTTGCGCATCCATGCCTCACGGCAGGCTTCCTGCATGCCAGGGTGTGAAAGATCAGGTCCGCCGGTTCTAGTCCGGGCATGCGGGTCATCCGCCTTGGGAAGAGGATTCTCGCGCTCCTCATCTTCGCGCGCGGCTGTGACCAGCTCGAGAACAGCCTGAAAAACGCCCGGCTCCTCCCCCTCTTCACGATCGCCCTGGCGCTGCTCAAAGAGGCGCTCCCAAAACAGCTCCGCGTCAGTGTAGCCAGCGCTCTCGGCCAGACGGCCAAGAGGATCACCGCGGAGAGAAGATCGCGCTTGTTCTTCTGCTTCAGTTTCAGACGGAGCTTCGCTGGCCGGCGTCTCCTCTTGAACAGGCTCAGGCGCTTTGGCGGCGAAAAGATCCGGTTGTTGAGGATCGACTGTCTCCTCTCCGGGACCGATTCCGTCCCAATCTGTCGTTTCCTCCCTCCCATCCAGCGAGCTGTAGTTTGCCTCAGCCAGGCTGTAGGCCTTTGGCAGATCCATCATCCGGATGGTCACGCCATGCCTGAGGCCCAGACGGATGGCCTGATACTCCGGTGAGAATTCAGCTAGCGGGTAATAGTTCGCCCGGGCGGGATTATCCGTCTGATAGGCGAGCAGCGCGACTGGAGGGATCAGCCCGTCATGCAGGGCGAAAGGCAGTTGGGGTTCCGCTTCCATGGGACCCTCAATCAGCAGGATGTCTGGCGCATAGGCCTCCAGCGCCCGGCAAAGACTGCGGGCTGAGCCCGGCCCGTGGTGTCGGATCCCAAAGACTTCGATGTGCGGGCCCCTTTCCGGAGTGATTGCGGTAGCTGACCCATTCGACCGCGCCTGCATGGCAATGATTAGAATCAGTCCTGCGAGGAATGCAAAGAAATCACCCGGCCGCTGGCGCCGCCCCATTGAGCCAGTACAAAAGAGCTCCCACCGGGCCCAGCACGACGGTTTCCACGAGCGCAACCAGCAGACACGTCCGCACTAGGCCGAACTCATGGATTTCCGACACACCCCGGACGAGTAAAATCAGATGCCACGCGATCATCAATACAACCAGGGTTGAATGGATTCCCAGCATGACCAGCATGCTCGAAGGGAAGACGCGAAACTCAAAAAAATTATCATCCAGAAATAGTAGGACGGGTAATCCCGAGATCATGGCGGTGACGAGAGGGACGCAGGACCATGCCATCATGAGCCTGAGCTCAAAATTATCCCCCTGTCCGCCCAATCTGCGGCCGATGCGGTGAAGGAGAAAAGCGGAGGCGAAAACAAAAATAAATCCGATGCCAATTCCTCCAAGGATGGGGCCGATAATCTGTTGAGCAAATGTAAACTTTAATCCGAGTTTAATATGAAGCACCGGGTTGAGCGTCAGGAACCATCCACTCATGCCAGCCAGCAAGGCGACGCCATAATCCGTATCCATCGAAAGAATGTAACGAAGCGTTGAACGGGTCGAAAACCATATATCCAGGAGAGGCCGATAATCCGGCTCCTCCTGGTCCGAATTGTGCTCACGATTGCTTAAAGCGTTCGCACCACGGTATGGAAAGCCCGATGATCTATCCGCCGGGTCTCCGTAAAACTCACTCATAAGTTATTAATAAAGAAATAAACTGATAAACGGTTGACTTTATAGGGAATTAGGCCGTCACTGGGAATGTGCTACTAATCGGATAAATCCACCTTTCCCCCCCGGGACCTATGAAACCACAACTTATTTTCGTGGCGGGGTTTTTAGGGATCAAGAAGACTCCACTCTTTCAGCACGCGGCTAGTCTTCTTCAGCAACAGGGGCATCGCGCGGGTATCATTTTAAACACGATGAAGCCTGCCCTGCAAGATGTGCAGAGCATACTGCGTGGAGGGTATCAGGTACGCGAAGTGTCCGGAAACTCGCTGGCGGGTGATTTTCAGTCATTTGTCAACCGGACGCGCAGTCTTTACTATGGCTCCCGGGTTGACGTGGTGCTGGCGGAATCCCTTGGCAGTTATACGGACCTTACCTCCACGGTGCTGGAGCCGCTCCGGACCCGTTACCGGCATGATTTCCGGGTTGGGCCCCTCAGCGTTCTGGTTGATCCCGTGGAGCTGGCCCACGCCCTGTCCGGTAACCGCGGTGAGCCGCCCCCCAAGGCAGGCTACATCTTCTGGAAACAGATTGAGGAAGCAGACTTTATCCTTCTGACCCGCCTCGAGCAGACCTCGGCGCAAGAACGGGACTACTTGAGCCGCAAGCTGGCCGAAACATTCCCGGATCAGCATGTCTTCTGGTTGTCCACGGAATCGGGAGAGGGCGTCAGCGAATGGCTCCAGCAGGCCCTCAGCTTTGACCGGCGGGTCCGGCCGGTCAAAGGTCTGGAGATTGACTATTCCCGCTACACGGAGGCGGTTTCCGCGCTTTCCTGGTATGGGGGAGTCTTCCGGGTCCGTCCTGGCGACGCTGATCAGAAAACAGACTGTCACCAGTTGTTGGATGAGCTCTCCTCCGCAATCCAGGAATGCAGCCGCGAGATTGGTTGTCCCCTCCCTCAATGCACCCTTGAGATGCGTTGCCATGAGGGCGGCTGTTGTGCCACCCTCTGCCCGGTCTCCAAGGACCGGCATATCAGCCTGTGCCGAAAGGGCGATCGCAACCCAATGGCCATCAACCTTGAAGTGTGGATTGAAAACGACACGGAGACCCTCCTGGATTTGATGACAGCTGCCATGTCCCGCGTTGAACAGAGCAACAATTTGGAAATTTTGCCGGAGCGAATCAGCATTTCCCGTCCCCCACGCCCTCAAGGCTCCGTGCCGCTGACCCCGAACCAGCTTTGCGCCTGACCTCACATTTTCACCACGGCGCCATGCCAGTTGACGCGCTTGCTGATATACCGGATAATTGCGGCCTTGCCCGGCCGGAGCCCGTTGGGAGGAGAAGACAGGACAGATCGTGGGAATAACTCGGACTGGCGGCTTGCCGTCTCGTCTTGACGGTTGATTCCGCGCTGTCCAAGCGGTGCCCCTTTCCGGCGAGGCAAGTGCCTCACCCTGCGTTCCTCCGCTGACTTTTTACGATCCATCCTAACCCTCATGGCAGGCACAGAAGAAACGACCCTGGCGGAGTTCCGCAATTTTTCCATCATCGCCCATATTGATCATGGCAAGACGACCCTTTCCGACCGCCTGCTCCAGGCTACGGATACCGTGGCCGACCGCGAAATGACGGATCAGTTGCTCGATTCCATGGATTTGGAGAAGGAGCGTGGGATCACGATCAAATCGCATCCGGTGACGATGCGGTACCACGCGCGGGACGGAAAAAGCTATGTGCTGAACTTGCTGGATACACCTGGCCACGTGGATTTCTCCTATGAGGTGAGCAGAAGCCTGGCCGCCTGCGAAGGCGCTCTCCTGCTGGTGGATGCCGCCCAGGGGGTAGAAGCCCAGACCGTCGCCAACGCGCATCTCGCCGCCAAGCTGGATCTTGTCATCATTCCCGTGATCAATAAGATCGATCTTCCCGCCGCGGATGTTCCGCGCATTCAATTGCAGTTGGAAGACATTCTGGCCCTGCCCCGGGAGGAGACCATTCCGGCCAGTGCGAAGGCAGGCATCGGCATCGAAGATATTCTTGAGGCCATCGTAGAACGCATTCCGCCCCCGGTACATGTGGAGGATGACGGCTGCCTGCGCGGCATGATCTTTGATTCTGTATTTGATAGTTATCGGGGCGTGATCGTCTACGTCAGGGTTAAATCCGGCGTGATCCGCCGCGGTCAGCAGATCCGGCTGATGAGCACGGAGCAGACCTATGAGGTGAAGGAGGTGGGGGTTTTCACGCCGAAAATGCTGGCCCAGGATGCTCTTTATTCCGGCGGGGTTGGGTATTTTATTGCCAATATCAAATCCACCGCGGACGTCAAAGTCGGGGACACGGTGACTGAAGCCAAAGGCGGCGCGCCCAAACCGCTGCCCGGTTTTCAGGAGATCCAACCGATGGTCTACAGTGGAATTTACCCATTAAATTCCGCGGACTTTGAACATCTCAAAGCGGCCATGGGCAAGCTCCAGCTCAATGATCCTGCGTTTGTTTATCAGGCGGAATCCTCCGCCGCCCTGGGATTTGGTTTCCGCTGCGGATTCCTCGGATTGCTGCATCTGGAAATCATTCAGGAAAGGCTTCGCCGGGAATATGATATGGACATTATCTCAACCTACCCCAGCGTGGTCTACAAAGTCCACCAGAGTGATGGGAAGGTGCTGGATGTCGACAACCCGATGCACCTGCCTGATCCCAGCTACATTGCTTTTCTAGAAGAGCCCATGGTGAAATGTTTCATTCTGACTCCGGCTGACTATCTGGGCGAAGTCATGGGGCTGGTCCGCGAAAAAAGAGGCCAAGTCGAAAACACAGAGACCCTCGACGCTTCCCGCCTTATTCTTGCCGCTATTCTGCCGCTCAATGAGATTGTCGTAGATTTCGTCGATAAACTTAAAAGTCTCACGAAGGGATATGCCTCCATGGATTATGAGTATTCCGGTTATCAGGCATCGAATCTGGTCAAACTGGATATTCTGGTCAACGGTGAGAGCGTAGATGCCTTTTCGGCCATCGTGCACCGGGACAAAGCGGAGTTTCGGGGCCGCCAGCTGGTGGCGAAACTGAAGGAAGTCATTCCCCGCCAGCTTTTCCGCGTGGCACTTCAGGCTGCCATCGGTGCTAAAATTATTGCGCGGGAAGATATCAGCGCTCTCCGCAAAAACGTGACGGCTAAATGTTATGGAGGTGACATCACCCGGAAACGAAAGTTGCTTGAGAAGCAGAAAGAAGGCAAAAAGCGCATGAAGGCCATCGGCAAGGTTAGCATTCCTCAGGATGCCTTTATCGAAGTTCTTAAATCCTGATCAACCCCAAAAATATATATTAGAAACTGCTATGTCTAAAGAAGCTACCTCTGAAAAACCTAAAAAACCCAGTTCACCCCGTGGGAAAGAGTTCTTTGAGATGATCGTGCTCGTTCTGATCAATCTCCTGCTGGTCGCGGCCGTCACTTTTACGGTGTTCATTGGCGCCAAAATGCCGGAAAGACACATCGAAGAAAAAGAAGTGCGTGAGAGAGTGGAACGTGCGGAAAGCAACGAGACCGTAAAGGAAGAAGCGATTTACCGGGCAAGGCTGGCTGACGAAACCCGGGATAAACTCGTGAAGCGGACCTGGACCTTCCGGTTTCTCAGCATTTTCGTTGTCGTCGTCCTTCTCGCCGACGCCTGGTACATTTTTCTTTTCTGGCAGCGCCTGCGCAAGACCCAGCACGCCGTCAAAAAGCTGGCCAGTTAAGCCCGTCATCTCATTTCTGATCCCTTTCTTGTCCTGTGCTTATTCCTTTTATTTCACCGAAATATCTCCGCAGCGCCCGTGAACTGGTCCGGTATGGCGAACGCCTGGAAAAATACCGGCGCGATGTGATAGATGAAAATCCCCTGAAGGAACTGCGGGAGGCGATCAAGGATCTCAAACAGGCGGTGAAGGATCGCCAGCCGAAAGAGAAGGTTGATGAATTAAGCGCGGCCCTGACCAAACACCTTGAGAAAAACAGTGGCTCGCGCAAGCACGCCGCCATCCGCGAATGGGTGGAGGTTTTTCTTGTCGCGATTGTCATTGCGGGCGGTCTGCGCACCTATTTTGTCCAGCCCTTTCGCATTCCCACCGGGTCGATGGAGCCCACCCTGAACGGGAACATTATCACGGACGTAGGTTCAGAAAAATCGATGCCTAATCCCATTGTGCGGAGCTGGGATTTTCTTATCCGCGGCCGGACCTGGTTTGATTTTACGCCGGAGTATGACGGACAAATTCAGGATATCGACGGGATGGCCGGAAAAAAGGTGATCGACCTCAATCCACTGCGTGGACAGCCGACCACCCCATTTACCGGCTCCATGGTTCGCCTTTCCAATGGAGAGTCATTTAAGCTGCCCATCCCTCCAGGGCAATTGGTCGAGTACGGCATTGAAATGCGCCGTGGCGTCAAGGCGGGTGAAACCGTGGTGCGTGGTTATGTGACCAAGGGGGACTTTGTTTTCGTCGATAAAGTCACCTATCATTTTCGAAAACCCCAGCGGGACGAGATATTCGTCTTCGATACGCGTGGCATTGAGCCGATTGAAGAGCGGCATCAATCGGGCGATGGAGCACATTATATCAAGAGGCTTATCGGCACCGGTGGTGATGAGGTCACGATTGATCCTCCGCAGATCCTCATCAATGGCGAGAAACCGGAAAAAGCAGACGGCATCATGAGGGTGGCCTCCGCGGAAGCTCCCTATGAGGGATATACTCTGCCCAACCGGGACGGAGCCAATACCACCGTGATGGACGTTGCCCGCGGAGAAGCCACCTATACCGTGCCGGAAGATCATTTTCTCCTGATGGGGGATAACTCGGACAACAGCTGGGACGGACGGAACTTTGGTCCGGTGCCGAAAAGAAATGCGGTTGGCAAAGCCTTTTTTGTTTTCTTCCCTTTCGGTTCACACTGGGGACCTATCCGTTTGCGCGATAAATAAAACGCGTCGGTCCCTCATTTTCACGCATCCTCTCTCTTTTTCTTCTTACACCACACCTATCATGGACACACCCGCTTCTGCCATCCCGGCCGCGCCGGACTCTGCTCCGGTCAATGCTGCCGGGAAAATCCGTAATCTCGCCATCATTGCGCACGTTGACCATGGCAAGACAACCCTGGTCGATCAGTTACTCCGGCAGGGCGGCGCCTTCCGCGATAACCAGGTCGTGGCTGAACGCGCGATGGATTCCATGGATCTGGAGCGGGAGAAAGGCATTACAATCAAAAGCAAAAACACCTCCCTGCATTGGAAAGATTACATCTTCAATATCGTGGATACCCCGGGTCACGCGGATTTCGGAGGAGAGGTGGAGCGGGTTATGCGCATGGTAGATGGAGTGCTTTTGCTCGTCGATGCCTACGAAGGGCCCATGGCACAGACGCGCTTTGTCCTGCGTAAGGCCATTCTGGAAGGTCTCATGCCCATCGTGATGGTGAATAAAATCGACCGGGAAAATAGTAATCCGGCCAAGGTGCATGATGATGTGCTGGAATTATTCCTTGAACTCGGCGCCTCAGATGAACAGTTCAACGCGCCATTTCTCTATGGGTCGGGACGTGATGGCTATGCTCTCCGCAATCTCAATGACGCCAAGACGGACATGACCCCGCTTTTTGAAACCATCATTGAGTCTGTGCCTCCCCCGCGCATTGAGGCAGGGGAACCTTTCCGAATGCTCGTATCCAACATTGACTGGAATGATTACGTGGGCCGGGTCGCCATTGGTAAAATCCTGTCGGGCCAAGTGAAGACCGGTGACAGCGTTTATATTCTTCACCAGGACGGCCGCAAGTCCCGCGGCAAAATTACCCGGGTGTTCGAGTATGTGGGCATCTCCGGTTCATCAACCACTGAACTTGGTATTGCCGGTGATATTGTTGGCCTCAGCGGATTCGAGAATATCGACATCGGCGAGACGATTGCCGCCACTGATTCGGCTGAGCCGTTGGCTTTTGTGGAGATTGATCCACCTACCATTCAAATGCAATTCGCCGTAAATGATGGGCCCTTTGCCGGCAAGGAAGGAAAGTTTGTTACCTCCCGGCAAATATCTGACCGCCTCTACCGGGAGATGAAGACAAATATCTCGATTAAGGTTAGCGACTCGGATATGGCCGGCGTATTTAATGTCAGCGCCCGCGGCGCCATGCAAATTGCGGTCATGGTCGAAAGCATGCGCCGGGAAGGGTTTGAGGTCCTCGTCTCCCGCCCCACCGCGATCATGCGAAAGAACGAGGAGACAGGAAAAATAGAAGAGCCTTTCGAAACCCTTTGGGTGGAATCTCCTGATGAATGTGTCGGCGGTATTTTAGGAAATCTCGCTAACCGCAAAGCGATCGTCGATGGCATGGAAAATCATGCCCACGGCGGCACCCAGATTGAAGCGACGATTTCTACCCGGGGTCTTATTGGCTTTGAGTTTGACCTGATCAATCTAACCAACGGACGCGGGATTATGTCCCATATGTTTAAGCATTATGGTCCGCATTGCGGAGAACTGACCACCCGCCTTTCGGGGACTCTTGTCTCGATGGAAACAGGCACTTCAACCGCTTATTCGCTGGATGCACTCGAAGACCGCGGGAAACTGTTTATTGGCGCTGGGGAAGAAGTGTATGAAGGAATGATCGTTGGAGAAAACCCACGTCAGGGTGATTTGCCAGTTAATCCAACTAAAGCAAAACACCTCACCAACATGCGTTCCTCCGGAGACGGTAAAGGCATTCAACTGAGTCCGCCCGTGAAAATGTCGCTGGAACGCGCGATCGAATACATTGCGGCAGACGAGTATGTCGAGGCTACGCCGTTAAATATCCGCCTGCGCAAACGCATTCTGGATTCGACCGAGCGGAAGCGCGCGGAGAAACGTCAGGCGGGTCTGAGCTGAGAACTCAAGGGCAAAAGAAGATCTGCCATCGGCAGACCTCAAAAGCCGGTTCATCGCGGAACGACCATCGCATCGATCTCCACGTCCAGTTCCGCGCGGCAAATATCTGCACGCACAAGCAGCAGCTCCTCATCCACAGCCGGTTTGAATTGCTGCTCCAGAAAACCCTTGGCCAGCTCATAATCATCTGCTGAGCGCAGGTAGACTTTGATCTGGCGGCGGAACGTCT
Organism: uncultured Verrucomicrobiales bacterium; assembly: GCA_964622095.1. Classification (GTDB taxonomy): domain Bacteria; phylum Verrucomicrobiota; class Verrucomicrobiia; order Verrucomicrobiales; family CAZUPP01; genus CAZUPP01. The sequence goes on along the minus strand of CAZUPP010000014.1, from coordinate 39,311 downwards.
TGCTACCTGCAGCATCAAAGGCGCCTGGCATCTCCATTTGGCTGGCCATGATCCGCATATTGTCCACTGTCGTCTCCAGCTGACGCATGAGAGAATCCATATGTACACTTTCGTGACCTTTGATGCTGGCGGTACCGGACAGGTAACCGATGCGCTGGCCATTCAGGCTGGTCGCGGTGGCGCGAGCGAAGGCGGGCGGCCTTGGGCCATACTGCTCCGGATACTGGCATGCGGGCATCTGCGTCGGATTTTCCAGAAATTCAACAGCCTGACGGCCCGCCGTGAAAACCAGCACCATGGAGTCCGCCTCCGTACCCACGGCTGAGGCAGCCGGAATGCGGAAATCCGGTGCCGTCGCCGCGGTGTGCTCTTCAAAAGCCTGCAGACGGCCGCGGTTATAATCCCGGTAGACCTCCATGCCATCAGGCTGGATGAAATTAATCTTTGGCACAAAAGCCCACACCCGGTGGAGGCGCGAACCGTTCAGGCTGGCCAGAATTTCCGTAAAAGCCCGGTAGGCGTCATGGGCCATCTCCAGGCTGCCATCTGTGTTGGAGCTGACCTGACTGACCCAAACGCCGCCCGTGGCCTCACCGGTCTCGCCGTCACGAGCGAGGACCAGTTTCCCGGTGACCGGCGGTAGGATTACCTCACTTCCCGCCCGCAGCGGAACCGTTTCTTCTGCTCTTTGAGCCAGACCGCACACCGGCACCGGCACGCTGATGGTGACCGCGTTATTATCGTCCATCCACACCCGGGCATGCTGATCCCTTCCGTAGCGCAGGCAGAACCGGTCTGCCCGGTAACACCGCGGCTCAGGTTGAGGCTTCGCAATGGCGGCTGAGGCCAGCATGGGTATTTCTTGGTCGTGAGCGGCTCTTGGTGCGGTTCGGTTGGGGATGAACCTTCTCATCTGGACTGATCCTGATCCCCATCGGCTCCGCAAGGAACTTTCGCGAACACCGGCCTCGGCCACGAGCTCTTTTCTTTGCTCAGGGCGCAATTTTTTCTGAGAGGTCCGTGTCCGGTGAGCCACGCTCACGGAGCTGAGGCGTGGGACAGATGCATGGCTGTATGAAGAAGACATGATGAGGGCAAGGTGAAACCGTTGGGAAATTAGGATTTGCTGGAGTCTGGGAGATGTTCCGGGCTGAATACGGGGCCAAGCCAAGCCGTTCTAAAGCCATCGACGCCGAGTGCCGGTGAGGCATTCACCCGTAATCAAACATTCGTTCAACTGGCTTCATCATCCTGACCTCCACCTCAACCGCCTTGAAGACCGCCACGCAACGCTCTCACGAGTCCACCATCCCGTCAGAAAAGACGTCGTCGCGTCCGTCTCTGCGGGCCCGCTTGCAGGACCTTCTTCGCCGCTGGTGGTTGCAGGGGGATGGCCTCGCTCGATTCCATTCCTGGGCGGGCCGGAACGTCCCTCAGCCTCTCGAGCCGATCCTCATCACCATCTGGTCCTTTCTCTTCTTTTCTCTCGCCAGGGACTTCCGCTGTTCGATCAGTCACAACCTGAAAGCGATCTTTCCCGCTGACTCCACGTTCCGCAACCTCGCCCGAACTTACCGTGTCTTCTGGAATTTTGCCTCCTGCGAAACCGATGCTGTCCGGCATCGGGTGATCGGCACTCCCACGGATTGGGAGATTGAGGGAAACCACCACTTCATGCGTGTGGCAGACGCCCAGAGAAATATCCCGGCCATTATTCTCACCGCGCACATGGGTAACTATGATCTCTCCGCGTATGTCTTTTTTCAGCGAATGACGCGAAAGGTCTACATGGTCCGCGCTCCGGAAATTAATCCGGAAATGCAGGAGCTGCGGGAGCGCCAGATGGCCGCCCACTACCAGGAGCGTAATTGTGTGATCAACTTCAATCAGCCGGAAGGCATGCTGGCGCTGGACCTCACCAAGGCCCTTCAACGTGGCGACGTCGTTGCCATCCAGGGAGATCGAGTTTTCGGAAACCTCTCCACGACGGAAGGTGAAATGTTCGGCCGCCGGGTGGTCCTGCCACAGGGCCCATTTGCTCTTTCCCTCGCCTCCGGCGCGGAGATCTATCCCATGTTTACCGTGCGGGTCAGTATGCGCCGGTTCCGCGTCATTTGTCTGCCACCCTTCCAGGTCGAGCGGCGCCGGGGCGACCAGGCTGCAGCCACCCGGGAAGCGATCAGTCAGTGGACCAGGGGCCTCAGCGGTATTCTGAGACAGTATTGGCATCAATGGTATGCCATTGATAAATTGTTTGGAGAACCGGTGCCCGGACAACCAGCCGAATCAGATGATGACTGAGCCCACTGTCACCCCGAATCGATCCGCCGCTGCCTGGGCTGAAGCTTATTTGCCCAGCCGATTTGCTTTCCCTGTCTTCAAGCTTTGGGCCTATTTCCGCGCACGGCGGGTTGCCCGTGAAGCGCCGATGGACTGGGCTCGCCACGTTGAGCTGAACGATCAAGGCCGTATGCCCAACGGTGAACTGCCTTACCGGATCAACTGGATCGCTCGTACACCGGGCACCGAGGGCGTGGGCGGTCCCAGGCCGATCGAAGGGATTGCCTCCTCCATTGTTATGCCACTGGTCTTCGTTCTTTGGATGATCGCCTGGACCCTCAGCGCATTCTCAGGGGTCAATGGCTGGGCCATCGTAGCTGCGATTCTGGTCGGTCTATTCTCTCTGACCGTTCTCATTCAACTCCTCATCATCGGCAGCATGTATGCTTCCCATATCTTGCGCCGTCTGGGCTTGGCGCGCAATCTCAGATCAGACCGCTACAATTGGCGCATCATGGTGGCGTGGTTTACTCTCGCCAGCCTGATGATCTTTCTGTTTGTACCATGGAAAGTGGCCGGGCCAAACACATTCCTTTATGCTGGCACCTTGATTTGGGTCACGGCCTGGGCCGTAAATCTCTTAGCTCTGTTGCCACTCTTTATCCTGCGCAAAGATATCGCCCGGTTGGAAGCGCAGTTTCCCGTGCCCTGATCGCGAGTCCTGCTCGATATTTTCCTGTTTCGCGGTTTTGGCATAAAGCCATGGTGGCTAAAGGATCCCGCAAATCTTCCATCGGTTAAAGATTGTCTGGATCAAATAAAATCAGCCTCGACCAATTAAGCACCAATGTCTTCACCGGCTTTCCTCTTCATCTTTTCTGAATTCGCCGATCGGGAAGAAATGAGGCCATGCGTGGTGGCGGCAGATGACTTACTATCCGCCTTTGAGGGGTTTCGCACGACGATGATCGCGCAGGGTCCTTACAATGAATTATTTACCGCCCATCTCCATACGGAAGGGTTCGAAAACACCAGCGCTGAAGCTGCTTTGGCACGCCGTGAACTCACCAAGAATCTTCCGCGCGGTTCCACCTTCCTGCGCGAGAAACATAGTCTTCCGCCAGACGAGCTTTTCGGTGATGAGGTTGCCAAGGTGGAATGCCGCGAAGACGGCGAACTGCGCCATACCCTGATCGTGCGGCGCTTTCCCTGGAAGCCGGGGCGCGCTTACTTTGCCTGATCTGATAAATTGGTTTTTGCATCCGGGCCGGCCGCGGTTGCTGCGGAAAGTAAGTCCGCCCTTGTGTCGAGGACGTTCCCCAAAAGACAACTTGTGAAAAATTTCACAAGCCTGTCCGGTAACGCTTGCTGCCTCACCTCCAACCTCTAGACTATCCGCACGATGGCTACGGAAACCCAACTCACCTCAGATCACCCACCGATCGGCATGAGCGGGCCTCTCGTCGAAGGCGCCTACGATTCAAAGATCGAGGGGAATGTGATCTTCACCCAGCTCGACTCCGCGATCAACTGGATGCGCAAGAACAGTCTTTGGCCCATGCCGATGGGTTTGGCCTGTTGCGCCATTGAGCTCATGGCCACCGGTGCGAGCCGTTTTGACATTGCACGCTTCGGAATGGAAGTTATGCGCTTCTCCCCTCGTCAGAGTGACGTGATGATTGTCGCTGGCACCGTTACCTACAAAATGGCCTATGCGGTCAAACGCATCTACGATCAGATGGCCGAACCCAAGTGGGTCATTGCGATGGGCGCCTGCGCTTCGAGCGGCGGGATGTACCGGAGCTACTCCGTTCTGCAGGGGATCGACCGCCTGATTCCGGTCGATGTTTATGTTTCCGGTTGTCCACCCCGGCCTGAGGCACTTCTCGAGGGCCTGTTCAAGCTGCAGAAGAAAATCGACGGCGAGCACTCCTTCTCACGCCTGAAAAAGCGCGACGAACAGGAAGCCTTGACCGCCTGAACGGACCACGGGCCTCCCGCACCTTAACCGAGCGAACCGATGCAAAGCGAAGATGTCTCCCAGGCCGAGGTTAACCCATCGTCATTTGAAGGATTGAGCGAGCGACTGTCGGTCGTGGCCCAGAAGCTTGAGGAGGAGTTCCCGGCTGTGAAGGACTCCCGGCAGGAGTTCAGAGGTGAGCTAACTTACACCGTTGACTCGCAGGATCTCGTGCGGGTGTGCGTGTTCTGCAAGGAGCGCCTGCGCTTCAATATGCTTTTGGACATTTCGAGCATTGATTACATGGGTGAAGATCCGCGCTTTGAAGTCGTCTATGAGCTTTATTCGCTGGATGACGCGGCGCACCTGCGGTTGCGCGTTTTTCCCGTCACGCAGGATGATGTGGACTACCGCGTGCCAAGCGTCGTCCGTGTCTGGGCTACCGCCAACTGGCATGAGCGGGAGGTCTACGACATGATGGGTATCAGATTTGACGGTCACCCGGATCTGCGGCGCATCCTCATGTGGGATGGTTTTCCCTACTTCCCGCTGCGCAAGGACTTCCCGCTTGAAGGGAAAGCCTCTGAAGTCCCGGATACCGCCTTTTCGGCAGAAGCTCCCCTTGAGGGAGGGCCGTTTGTCGCCCCGGCCCAGGATGCCACCCGGCAGAACAGCGAACCACGGGCTAAACGGGCGGGATGGGACGCAGACACGTCCAGCTATGAGGGCTCCGCGCTTGAGCGGGACAAGTATGCCTGACCTTCCTCCCGATCAACCAACCCGGGTCCTTTAGTTGGTTCACATCACTTAATGGTCAGGATTTTCGAGAATTTCGCATCACTTTTGGGAATTTTCCTTCTTCCCTGAACCACAACGGTCCTTGCAGGGACGAAAAGTGGTCGACATCCCGCACTCCCCGTAGCTATCTTCACCCATGATCCCCGGTTGACTGACCCTCGGCGGCCAGCACGATGGCGATCAGCTAAGCTAAGACATCACCCGTTCCCTGCCTGCCCGCAGGGCTGCCAACTGTTTACTGCACCCCCAGAGATAGCCCTTTCCGCATTATCTTTTGATCATCCACTCTCGCGCATTTTCCGCCCCGGTTAACGATGCCATCGTTTTTGACCATCTGATCACACCGGGCCGGTAGTACTTTTTCTCATCCCAAGGGAGCGCGGGTTGAAACTTTCATCTGGCATATGTCGAAGCGAAAAGTAGTAGGCATTGACTTAGGCACCACCTTCTCGGCCATCGCCCACATTGATGACTACGGGAAACCGCAGATCATCCCGAACGCGGAGAGCGAACGGATCACGCCGTCCGTCATCCTGTTCGAGGCCTCCGGTGAGGCCATTGTCGGTACCCTGGCTAAGCAGAATTCCGTCGCTGAGCCGGAACGCGTGGTGGACTTCGTCAAGCGGGAGATGGGCAAGAGCAAAGATGACTTCTGCCGTGAGTTCGGAGGAAAGCGCTTTTCCGCGGAAGAGCTTTCGGCCCTCATCCTGCGCAAGCTCAAGCAGGATGCCGAGAAATATCTGGGAACAGAGATCACAGACGCTGTCATCACCGTGCCAGCCTACTTCAATGATGCGGAGCGCACCGCAACGGTCACGGCGGGGCGCCTGGCCGGGCTCAATGTGCTGCGAATCATCAATGAACCCACCGCGGCGGCCCTGGCCTATGGGCTGGACAAGCGCAATGAGGACCAGACCGTGTTTGTCTTCGACCTCGGCGGCGGCACCTTTGACGTCACCATCATGCAGATCGACAAAGGCAACATTTCCGTGAAGGCCACCAACGGAGACCATCGCCTGGGCGGTAAGGATTGGGACGATATCATCGTCAATTTCATCGCAGAGGAATTTGACCGCGTGCACAATGAGAATCCGCTCATGGATCTGCAGAGCTATCAGGAGCTGCAGAACCGGGCCATCGCGGCAAAGATCCAGCTTTCCAGCCGTCCCAGGACTACCATCGTGCACAGTCACAATGGAAAGAGCATCAAGCAGGAGCTGACTCGGGAGGAGTTTGAGGATCAGAGCAGCCACCTTGTCGAGAAGTGTAAGACCATCTGCGAAATCGTCATGAGCGAAGCGCGGATGAATTGGAACCAGGTGGACGCTGTTCTCCTCGTGGGCGGGATGACCCGCATGCCCATGATTCGCGAGTTGATAGGACAGTTTTCCGGTTCGACGATTGTCGATGCTGTTAATCCGGATGAATGCGTCGCTTTGGGTGCGGCGATTCAGGGCATCCTCGCGCTGATGGAAGAGGAAGACGAAGCCGCTGAGTCGGAGGATTTACCGGCTGAAGCCAAAGCGGAATCTTCTTCCGTGCCAGCCACGACGCGTGAGCAATACGCCGGACGGGAAGGGAAGCTGATTCGGATTGAGAATATCGCCTCCCACACTCTGGGAGTCGTCCTGTATGATAAAGTGAAGCAGGAGGACTACGTCTTTCCCATGATCAAGAAAGCAACGCCTCTGCCCGCCAATGTGGAAAACACCTTCGGCACGGCCAAGGCGAACATGGAGAACGTCACCGTCCGCATCGTGGAAGGTGAGAGTTCCCTCCCGGATGAGTGCAGCCCGCTGGGTGATGCCCAGATCGACTTGCCGCCCTATTTACCCGCCGGTTCTCCTGTCAACGTGACCTATCGTTACAACACGAACCAGATCCTGGAAGTCGTGGTAGAAGCCTACGATAAGACCAAGGAAGTGCAGATTAAGCGCAACACCGGCCTGGATGCGGATGAAATCGACCGTGCCACCGCGGACCTGTCACTCATTAAGGTGGATTGACACGAAGGGTCTGCTTTTGAGCGGAAGAAAATCGTTACTTTGGGCGTTGCCGGACGCGATCTCATCCCATACGGTGAAGGAAGGCTTAAAACTGGGTGGGATTGATTGGGGATCGCGGCTTCTCCTCGGCTGTAAACCTGTTCCTTTCCCTGAGGCTGAATCCGGGTGGATGTCCCGGGTCTGATTGCTCTCTCTAGTGGAGTCATGAATTTACCTGACCCCATACCTGATGATCCGCGAAAGTGGGAAGGCTGGAGGACTTACTCTTCCAGCAACTACTACGAACGCCTGGGACTTGCTTCGGAAGACTCTCCGTCTGACACGCAGATTGAGGAGAACTGCCGGCGCCTTCTTGTGTGGTGGCAGAAAAAGCTTCCGCTGAAAAATCAGCCCAGCAATCCCCTCGCGCAACTTCTGCGAGACGGCCTTGACGAAGCCCCCCAACGGCTTGTCGAAGCGCGCAGCATTCTGCTCAATCCCAAAAAGCGTGCCACCTTTGATGAGCAACTGGCCGGGCTCCTTAAGGATAAGAGCATAGAGGAATTTAGAAAATTTGTGAACTTCACCATCTCCGGAGGACTGCTCCGCGCTTCGGATGAGGACAACTTGCTGCGCATGGGGCAGGCCCTTGCCCTAGAGGAGGACGAGATGTTCGCCGTCATCGGTGAGTGTCTGCACGAGAAGGGGGCCTCCAGGGAAGAGATTGTGGAGGAGGCGCCGGTTCAGACCCCCATTTTTGGATACCCGCCGCAGACTCCGGGCCAGGTCAGCACCCCGGTTATTCCGCAGGATCATCAGACGCCCGTATATCAGCAACCTCACGGGCAACCTTCCGCCCCCGGTTACAATACGCCTGTGCCGGGCTATCCCTCTCCCATTCCAGTCCCGGGCTATCCCGGCTATGGTTATGGCTACCAGATGCCTGTCCCCTATCCGGGGTATGGCTACCAGATGCCTCCCGGTTATCCCCAGGCTCTCCCAACTGATCCGCGTGAAGAGTTCAAGCGCATTCTGATGATGAGCGGCCTCATGGCTGAGGGCCTGAATGAAGATCAGCGCCGGGCGTTCCTGCAGATGGCCGTCAATATGGGGATTGATGAAGACGATGCGGATGACATCATTGACACAGCCCTGGATGAGGCAGACATCCTGGACGACCTCAATCAGGGTGCGGGGTCCTCGCCTGGCCAACCTGCTTCCTCCGGACCAGCAACCATCAATATGCCCAAGTCCACGCCGGCGTTTCCGGGCCGTGGAGGAAGCGTTGCCCCGAATGGACAGAAGCCCCCTGACAGCAGAACCTCTCCCCGGCTCACTCCTCGGCGTCAGACCACACCCAATCTGGCCCCGGCCCAGGAGAAGCGGCAATACCCAAACTTCACCAATTGCCTGGGCATGGAGATGCGGCTCATCCCCAGCGGTGAATTCGAGATGGGCTCCGAGGGTACCCTGGCGAAGGGTAATGAAAAACCCAAACGTAAGGTGACGCTTGACCGGTTTTACATGGCGCGTTTCCCGGTTACCAACGAACAGTATGAGCTGTTTGACCCGCGCCACAAAATGAAGCGCATGGAGTGGGCGGAAGGTGATCACCCAGTCGTGAGCGTGCTCCACAAGGATGCGATGGATTTTTGCGATTGGCTCACGAGCCGGGAGGGAGAAGGTTTCATCTACCGGTTGCCTACGGAGGCGGAATGGGAGTATGCCGCCCGTGGAACGGATTTCCGGGAGTATCCCTGGGGCAACAGCAAAGGCCGTTCAGACCTTGCGAATTTCGCTGACGTCAACGCGAAGCTCGCCTGGAGTGACAGCATGATTGATGACGGCTATGCCTACACCAGTCCGGTAGGGGCATTTCCACGTGGCGCCAGCGCCTTTGGCATTGAAGACATGGGCGGCAACGTCTGGGAGTGGTGCCAGGACTACTATGGACCCTACCGGGAGGATGACGTTATCAATCCAAAAGGAGCGGTCCGCTGTGATAAGCGGGTCTGCCGTGGGGGCAGTTTTCGGGCAAAGTTCAGCAGCCTGCGTTGTGCTGCCCGGCAGTTTAACCAGATCAACTATCAGTTCATCGATCTGGGTTTCCGCGTGGTGCGGGAGTGCGACCCCCGCTGATCAGGCGCAGGGAGTATTCGACGCGGCTCACGAAGGAGCCACGTAACGGAAACGCACCCGGGCGCGTTTGGCGTTCGCACGAGCCTTCCGGCGGGTTTTTTGGACCGGCGTTTCAAAAGCACGAAGGCGGCGGACTTCTTCCATGATGCCTTCGGAATCCAACTTACCTTTCAGGCGCTTCAGCGCACGATCGATGGGCTCTCCTTTGCGAACTACAACTTCGGTCATTCAGTCTCCGTTTCGAGGGTTATACAATCTGATGGTGAAAAAGATCGTGTTGCCGCGATCTCGGGCGAACACGATAAGCCTCTATAATAGTCCACGGGAAGCGCACGTCAAGAGCCTCCACGCCTTTCCGCGTCCGTGGGCTGGTCAGACATCTTCCAGCTTCACGCGCCGGCGGAGGAAAGTAGGAATATCATAATCCTCCCCGCGGATCAGGGTGGGCTCCTCTTCCTGAAACTGTCCCCGGGGGCTCTGCACCGGTTTTTTCAGCTCCTCCTCGATCGTGCTGACCTGCTCCGCATCTTCAGTGGCGTCGCCCTTCGGTTCGGGACGCCCATTCAGCTCAGTCACCGGTAACCTCGCGATCCCTGGATCCTCCGGGGATCGACCCGTAAGTGGGCGCAAAAGCGGATCCACATCTTTACCTGGACCCGATTCCTGGCCTTTGGAAAACGGTATTGAGTTTGATGGTGAGGGCCTTTCCATTTGCCCCGGCGCTGTTGGCTGTTCGCTCAGGGAAATGCGGCCAATATGCGGATTGTCTTCGTCTTTCGGGCTGCGAAAGAACGGAGCCTCCGCCGCTGGCGATGCTGGGTTTTTCGGTTCCGGGACTGATCTGGCCTCGGCTTCTTCAGGGGCTGCTGGCCGGGGCGGAATGAATTTGCGTGGTTCCGCTGGAGCGTCTTCCGGTAACGGTAAATCTCTCCGGTTCTTCTCTGCGTCCTTTTCCCGGTGTTGATGGAAGAGTTCTCCCCGGTCCTCCGGCGCGGCCGGCCGTGGAGCCGGTTGAACCTCAAAGGAATGGTCTTCACGGTCCTCCCGTTTCACTGGTTCGGGAGGAGTGATCGGGGGAGGCTCCGGCTTTTTGCGGTCCCCACTCAGGCTCGCGCGGACTGAGCGCTTATCGACTGCCGCCTGAAAATCCTCGCCGGATAGGGAGCTGATGATCGTGACGCTGATCCTGTCCTTCAGCCGCGGATCCAGGGCTGTGCCGAAAAGGATGTGGGTTGACTCCTTTACGTGGCTGTTCAGCTCCTTCATGATCTTCTCGACCTCTTCCAGAGTCAGCGTTTCCGCTCCCGTGATATTCACCAGCACGTTTTCCGCGTGACCCAGCAGGCGGCCCTTGTCCATCAGCGGATTCTTCAGGGCATTGGTCAGCGCTTCCATCGCGCGATTCTCACCCTCAGCCTCACCATAGCCGAAGAGGCACCGTGGATCATGATTGCGCATCACGGTAAGGAGCTCATCGAAGCCGACCTCGATCAGCCCGGGCGTATTCACGAGGTTGGCAATGGCCAGAATACTCTGACTGATCGTGTCCTCCGTGAAAGCGAAGGCCTCGTGAATTCCGGTTTTTGCGACGATATGCTCCCCCAGCCGGTCATTCTCAAAACAGACCACACAATCCGCCGACTGGAGGATGCCATTCAGTGCGGCGCGCGCCTGCTCCTGACGGCGCCGCCCTTCAAACTCAAAGGGCAGCGTCGCAAAGACGACCACAAATGCTCCCTGGCGCCTGGCCAGATTGCAGATCACCGGCGCTGCGCCAGACCCGGTTCCACCGCCCAACCCGGCTGCTACAAAGACCAGCGGTGAGTTATCCAGCATGCCCACCAACTCGTCCTCCGCATCAAGTGCCGCCTGATAGCCAACTTCCGGATCGCCGCCCGCGCCCAGACCATTAGTCAGGCCCTTACCAAGCTGCACCTTGTTCGTCGCGACCGATGCACGCAGGCTTTGAATGTCCGTATTCACCGCGATGACATCCGCCTTGCTGATGCCCTGCATCACCACGCGATCCAGCATGTCTGAGCCTGCCCCGCCCACGCCGATGATTTTCGTCCGCACCTCCTGGCGCGTGCTGAACGGGTTATGATGCTGCCGCCTCCACTCAATCATGCTTTATCTCAGGGCGAATATAGTTCAAAGCCGCCGATTGTACAGGAAAGGACGGCCGGCTTACCTCCTAATGGAGGCCATTCTAGTGCTGTCGCAACAAGTCTCTCAGCCAGTCAAATAAACCCGCTCCGCGCTCTCCTCTTCCGGCGCTGTAGCGCTGCAGGGCCTGAGCGTATTTAATCATGCCGATGGCGGTCGAATACCGGGGATTGTCCCAGGGCGTGCTCACTGACGTGGTCATGGAGGGAGGGTGCGAGAGAGCGGCCGGCAGCTCGAAGATCTCTCCCGCCACATGGTCGATTCCATGGAGAAGACTGGTGCCCCCCGTCAGGGATACCCGCGTTGCCTGGCGCAGCGCCCCGATCGTTTCCAGACGGCGCCGGATCTCCAGAAGCGTTTCGCGTACCCGTAAGGAAATGATCGTATTCAACGCTTCCCGGGAGACATCCTTGCCGTGCAGCCCGGTCTCGTCCTTTACGTAGATGGTCTCGCCCGGCCGCGCGTTGCCGGTGAGTGCGCTGCCTTCTTCAATCTTCAGGGCCTCCGCTGCCAGGGTGGGAATGCTCAGACCGACATGGATGTCATTGGTGATGTGGTCTCCGCCAATCGCCAGACAGCCGCTGGCCTGTACCTTGCCTTCCACCCACAGCATGTAGTCACAGGTGCCCCCGCCGAAATCGATCACCAGCGAACCGAGATTGCGCTCGGAGGTCGTCAGAATCGCCTGGGAAGAAGCGAAGGGCGCAAAAACGACCCCGCCTACGTCCACCTGCATCTCCCTCACACAACGCACCGTGTTCTGGATGCGCGTGCGCACCCCGTGGACGACATGAAAATCTGCCTCCAGATGACTTCCGGGCATGCCGACCGGGTCCAGCACGCTATCCTTCCCGTCGAGCCGGTAACTCTGGATGATCGAGTGCAGAATGACGTTGCGGCCCGGCACATTGCTCTGGCGCGCCTGCCGTTCGATCTGCTGGACGTCTTCCTCGGTCACCTCATCCTTTTCCTCACCGAAATCCAGCCGCGTACTCTGGTTGAAGCCCTCAATGTGGTTGCCGGTCACGGAAACGAACACCTGCTCAATGACCACGTCCGTCCGTTCTTCCGCCTCATAAAGGGCATCAGTCGCACATTTCTGCGCCACCGTGAGGTCCACAATCTCTCCTTTGCGCACCCCCTTGGAGGCCTCTTCACCTGCGCCCAGGATCGTCATCGTCCCATCCTTCCGCGCTTCTGCGACCAGGGCGACCGCTTTCGAGGTGCCGATCTCCAGGCCCACAATAAACTCCCGCTTAGCCATCGTTCTCACCTCCTTCCGGCTCATCCACCGGCAGCGCTCGCCGGATTTCTGGCCGCCCCTCTGCCGGCTCAAAAACTGCGGGTTGATCCGCGGCGACCCGGTGGCTGGCCTGAAAGGTCACCGGTGTATTCTTACTCAGACGCAGATCCGCCGAGCCGAGACGACGGCCTTCCCGTTCTTCTGCATAGGTAAGGAGCATGCCGAGCCGGTCGAGTTGATCTCCGAGGTTATGTCGGCTCAGGATGATCTCCGCGCCGCTGGCTCCCGTCGCGATCAGGGAATGGCCGGGGGTGGTATCGGCCACACGCAGCACGAAGCCTGTCCGCGCTGCTTTAGCCTCCGCCAGTTCAACCAGTTCCAGCGCCTGAAAAATGATCTCGGCGCTGACTGGATGGCCGGTTTCCAGACTCTCATCCGCCGGGGCAATGATCAACGGCAGATGCACAGCTGAGGCGTGCACGCGCAGGACCTCAAAGACCATGCCGTCACGATCAATCAGTTTTGGAAGAGTAGGTCCTCTGCTCTGGCCGGAGTTGCCGCCACTTATCCAGGCCACGGGCTGACGCTCACGCAGGAGAAGTTCAAGGCGGTCAGGCATCACCCGCCGCATCTCCACGTCTGTAATCTGCGACAGGCTTAACAATTCCCTGCGGGCGCCGGTCAGAGAAATGGCGAAGATGCTTTCTCCGGGGAGCAGCCCGGCGACGTCCATGATGTCCGTCTCGGTCAGCCAGCCATCCGTCTTGAGCTCAATCTGCCGCAACGCGTAGTCCGCGTTATCCAGGAAAAGCATCTGCCAGAGAGCGTGCCCGCCAAAGCCGGTCCCGGCCAGGACAAGAAGGGCCAATAATCCGGTCAGGCCAGGCCGGCCCCGGACAGATTCACGCAGGCTGACCCGGGAATTCCTGGTGGGCAACTCTGCTTCCAGGAGGATATCGGGCGTTGTCATCCCCCCAAAGTCTTCACTCCACGTCGATGTGATCCGGGCTTGGCGCAGCCTTCCACCTCGGCGGCGGCGTGAAGCATGATAGTCTGCGGCCTCCGCGATTCCATGGCCATCTTCCGGGCCGGTATATCGCGTGTGATTCATGGGTTTGTTTTGCCTAACCAGTGTTCTTTGCCCGGCCTTTCCCCTGACGGTCGCAGGCCAGAGACAGTTCCGCAATCCGGCGGCACAGGGAGGGAAAATCATAGCCCTGCACGGCGGCCGCCTTCGGCAGGAGACTGGTCGCAGTCATGCCGGGGATCGTATTGATTTCAAGGACCCACGGTTCACCTGCCTCATCCAGCAGCACATCGACCCGGCCATAGACTTCGATATCCAGGGCCTGAAAAGCATGCCAGGCCGCACCCTGCACGCGGCGAGTCTCGTCATCGGTCAACGGGGCGGGGACAAGGTATTCCGTCTGCCCCTTGGTGTACTTATTCTGATAGTCATAAAAACCGCTTTTGGGTCGGATCTCTACCACGGGCAAAACTTCGTCGCCGAGCACACCCACAGTGAGCTCACGCCCCCTGACGAACTTTTCCACGAGAATTTTCTGGCCGGGGCGTTTTGCTCGCTCGATCGCTCCTTCGATATCCGCCGGGTTCTGGATGATTGAAACCCCTACGCTGGATCCATCCTCCGGCGGCTTGATGACAAAAGGTATCTCATAGGGGATGGCTTTGGCCGCTTCCGGCGTGGGATCAAGCAGCAACCACTCCGGAGTCGGCACACCCAGAATGCGGAAGCGTTCCTTGCTCTTGATCTTATCAAAGGCCATCGCGCTGCTGGTAATCCCTGTTCCGGTATAAGGCACCCCGCGCCGCTCGAGTTCGGCCTGTAGTTGCCCATCTTCGCCAAAGGTGCCCGGCAGGGCATTGAAAACGAGATCCACGCCGCTTGGCAGGACGAAGTCCGGCCCCTTGAGATCGAGCGCCTCAACCTTGAGATCGGGGCGCGCCTGCTTCAGACCTTCGGCAATCGCCGCACCCATGTTCAGGGAGACATCACGTTCAGATCCGGGCCCGCCCATTACGACAACGACGGAGTGAAGCTGATCCCAGGTGAGAGCGGCGGAAGGCGGCGTAGTCGTTTTGTTCAAGGGCAAGATAGAAGCGAAGGTTCAAGCGGTTGCGCCAATGACGCATTTCATCTATTTAACTAGTACTAAACATTTTCCACATTTCCAACGCAGAAAAGCAAGCCCTTCCGTTTTGCCCGGAGACCCGGCGTGAAATGAAGGCCTCACCACGGCGATTAGTCCATGCATGACCTTCCCGCCTCTTTGTTCTTCTGCCAACGCTCCCCGTCTTTGCAGGATTGGTCTGGCCGCGACGGTGCTTTCTTTCTGCATGATTACCTCATTGCCTGCTGGTGAGTTCCCCTCCGCCCCCTTTGACCCACCCGGACCAGAGAGCGCACGTCATCTGCAGCGGACCATGAGCCTGCTGGAAGACAGTTCCTTCGAACGTCCGCGGACGGTGCGCATTCTTTTCTATGGGCAATCGATCATGGGCGGACAGTGGCACCGGCTGACGGAAGCCTGGCTGCGGGAACGCTATCCGAGCGTTGATTTTCAGATCGAGAACCGCGCGCTGGGCGGGTTCAGTTCCATTCTGCTCTACCGCACGGCGAGATTTGATCTCCACCCTTTCCAACCGGACCTGATGGTCTTCCACGTCTACGGAGATCACGTCCGCTACCAGCAACTCATTCACGAGGCGCGGCAACGGACGACCGCGGAAATTGTGATTCTGGGGGATCACTGGAGCGCGAAGTCCTGGAAAGACAGCGAGCTGGTGGAAGACCACTGGGGGCGCTTCATGAATGAACAGCTTTTGCCGGCCGTGGCTGAACATTACGGATGCGAGTTTCTGGATGTGCGTCAGTTGTGGAAAAAATATCTGGAAGCACATGATCTGAAGCCGGCCCAACTGCTCCGGGACAATATCCATCTCAATGACCATGGCTGCTGGCTGATGGATCAGATCTGCCGTCGTGCCTTCCAGCATCGTCCGGAGCTGATGACCGAAAGTTCACGCCATCTGGTCAAAGAGGTGATGATTGGAAAAGGCCAAGACCTGGACTTCAGGGACGGCAAGCTGGAGTTCGCCTTCACCGGGAACCGTGTGGATTTAATCTCGGATTCCGCCGGGATCGCTGCACTGGACGTGCTGATCGATGGAAAACCACCCTCCGCGCACCCGGAAAGCTACCGGATCACGCGGCCTGGCGGTCTTGTCCCGCCTGCTTCGTGGCCGAGCCTCTACGAAATCACGCTTGGGGATGACCCGGTCGAAGAGGACTGGACTCTGGAAATCATTGAAACAGATGAAACGGCTGAGGAGATCCGCTTTCGTGTGAGTGGTTCGATAACCGGCTTCGATGGTGAGGGATCCAGCCGAGAGCCGTTCGTTTCCAAGTCCGGGCGAGTGGCGATTGATCCGGACAGTTGGGTAGTGGCCCGATCCGTCGAGCGCTCCAAGGTGCCGGTAACACCGGGCATGAAGATTCATTGGCAGGTGAAAAGTCAGGGGGTGGACCGTTTTTACCAGCCCACCGCGCTCGGCCAGCCGTCAGCCACGACTCTTTTCCTTGGGCGTGAGCCGCGTGAATATACCCTGACGCTGACCGCGCATGGTGAAGTCAGTGGCATCCGGGCGCTCCGGATTCATTGCCCGCCGGTCCGAGAAGAATTCACCCCCCTGGGTGTCAACCCCGGCGGTCAGGCACAGGAGAATCAACGCGAGATCAGTGCGCCGACCCCAGATACGAATTAGGGACCGCACGGTAGCTGCTCTTCGCCCACGATCTGCACCTCTGTATGCAAGTCGATGCCCCGGGCCTGGCGAGCGCGTGCCTGAATCTGACCGATGAGCTCAAGCACATCGGCGGCGGTCGCCTCCCCATCGTTCACGATGAAATTCGCATGGACCTCGGACACGCGGGCTCCACGCACGCTCAGATCCTTGAGGCCGAGTTCATCGATCAGCTTGCCGGCCGGGATGGTTTCTGGATTCTTAAAGGTACATCCGGAGCTGGCTGCGACCGGTTGACTGGTTTTGCGCTTTTCTTTGGAAGCCGCCATCTGGGCATCGATCTCCTCCAGGCCACGGTGTTCTCCCTGAAAAACGGCTGAGACCGCATAGAGTTCACTCAGGGCGGGCACGTTGCGATAATGCACCTCCAGATCGGAACGCGTCAGTTCCCGCCGTTCCCCCGTCCGTCCATCGATCACCACGAGCGTGACAACCTGATCGAAGGTTTCGATTCCCATCGCACCCGCATTCATGCGCAAGCCTCCCCCCACCGCGCCGGGGATTCCTTCCATCCATTCAAAGCCACCGATTTCCGCTTTGCGTGCCGCCGCGGCCAGTTCTTTGAATTTCACGCCCGCGCCCGCGGCGATCTGAAATCTATCCCGGTAAACTTCCATCTGCCCGAAGTCCCCATTTCCCCCGAGATGAGCGACGACCCCGCGAAGGCCGCCATCACGCACGAGAAGATTCGATCCGCGCCCGATCACCATAAGAGAGAGTTCCCGGTCGCGGCACCAGTGGATCAGCGCCTGAAAATCCGTCATTGTTTCGGGCTCTGCCCACAGGTCGGCCGGACCGCCTACCTTGAGGGTCGTGTGACGGCTGAGAGGTTCAAAGACGCGTACCTTGCCGCGGCCTTCCCAGAGCTGGGTAAGCTCATCTGCGTTCTTGATGTGAGGCAAGAGAGCCTTGGCCGCTTCGTGGATATTGCCCGCGCCTAGACTGAGAAGAAGATCCCCTGGACGCAGCTCAGGTCCAACGGCGAAGGGCAGGTCAGCGACCTGAGGGACGAACTTCGCTTTGGCCGGGGCGCCGTGAGCGAGGATTCGGTCGACAATCAATTGCCCGCTCACCCCGGGGATGGGCTTTTCACTGGCGGGATAAACGTCCGTGATGAAGGCGGCATGCGCCTGCTCAAAGGCCGTGCCGAACTCCTCCTGCAGGAGCTGAGTACGGGTATAGCGGTGCGGCTGGAACATGACCAGAATCCTTTGTGGCTTCGAACTGGCCGCGGCTTGCAGGGTAGCGCGAATCTCCGTGGGGTGATGTCCATAGTCATCAATCACACAGTAGCGTGAGGTGTGGTGGAGCACCTCGAAGCGGCGTTTGGCGCCCTGGAACTGAGCCAGCGCATTGCGGATGGCGTTGAAGTTCATGCCCAGCTCACAAGCCAGGGCGATCACCGCCAGCGCGTTGGAAACATTGTGCCGGCCAGGAATATGGAGCGAAGCCGTCCCGAGCCGTTCGCCGCGCCGCAGCACTTCAAAGTGACTTTCATGCGGGTCAAGGGCAATCGCCCCGCAGGCATAGTCCGCCGTAGAATCGATCAGACTGTAGCTGATCGCTCCTGACCGGTGCGCGCAAAGCCGCGTGGCGTTCGCGTCATCCGCGCAGTAAACGATCTTTTCGCGGGTCTGACTGAGCAGTTGGTTGAAGACCGCATCGATCTCCGCCATGTCCCGGTAGAAGTCCAAATGCTCCGGCTCGACGTTGAGGACGATGGCGTGCGCTGGTTGATAGAGGCGCAGGGTGCCATCACTCTCATCGCCTTCCGCTACGAAAAGGCTGCCTTCCGGGTCCCAGTGAGCGTTGGTTCCCAGAATGGGAATCTCCGCCCCGACATAGTGTGAAGGGTGCAGATCGCCTCCACGAAGGACCCATGCCGCCATGGCGGAAGTGGTGGTCTTTCCATGCATGCCACTGATTACAATGCCTTCCCGGAGAGCCATGATCGCGGCAAGCGCCTCGGCGCGCCGAACCATGGGCAGGCCAAGGCGCATCGCTTCGTCATAGGAAAGGTTGCCGGGTTTGATTGCGGAGGAGTAAATGACCAGTTCCGCGTCCGCCAGGGGCTCCGGTGTATGGGGGCAATGGAAATCCAGCCCGATGGATTGGAGCCGCCCGGTCTCGACGGTAGTGGCACGGTCACAGCCGCTCACACGCTGCCCGAGAGCAAGAAGGAGACCCGCGATTCCGCTCATGCCAGAGCCGGCCACACCGATCAGATGAATGCGCCTCCCGCTGGACGCCAGCACCTGACGGAGCTCGGCACCGTTCAGGGATCTGGGAGAAACCGCCTCGCTGCTCACGGCTCAACCGGGGTGAGAATCGAGTCCGTTGAGGAAGTGCCTGCGCCACCGGTTGCCGAATCTGGATCAGCCGTCGTCGTGGTGGCAGGTGAAGAATCAAGGGGCATCATCACCGGGTCGGTCGCCTGGGGCAGTCGCCCGGTCTGCTGGGCCTCTTCCAGGCGCTGGAGATCCCGGGCAACCTCAGGATCGAGCCCGTCCAGACTGGGCACGAGCGTTGTGTCCTCCGCTCCCGTCTGGAACGTCCCGGTGGCAGGCGGAGTCGTCAGAGTCGTTTCGCCGCTCTTAACCTGGTGCTCAAGGTTCTCGAGGTCATACGCCACCGCGGGATCCAGCGCGTCAAGATCGGGCTCGAATTGGGCGTCCAGCTTCTCTTCGATCTGGATAATGTCACCGGGGCGCAGGGCCGGCATGGTCGTAATCCCCAGTGTCGTCTCGTTATCAGGAAACGTTTTCTTGAGCTGCGGCAGTTCGGCAGCGGTCACGACGTCCTCCAGAACCAGCCGGCAACGGATCATTTCGACACTGCCGTCCGGCCCGACGTGGGTGTAGGTCGTTTCTCCAAGGATCTGGCCGGGCTTGGCCCGGCCCTCTTTGTGACCCTCCAGAAAACCGGGGGTGTCGATCCTATCCCCGTGACGGCCTGCGATGCGGAAGTCACAGTCCACCCGGTAGCCCTGCACCAACATCAGCTCCTCCTCTGCGTTAAACCGGGCATTGGCGATGGCCAGTTCAGCGGCGACACCGCTTTTGCTGAAAGAGTTCGTGCTGTGCTCGCCGCCCTGCTGGCGGACGATGAAGTGAAATTCCAGCGGACCGGAAATCTCCTCCTCTGGGGTGCCGAGGTTGTTCACCTGCTCAATGGAGAAGACAAGGTGGCCAAAATCCGATGAGTTGCCGCAGCCGGACAGCCCGCCGAGCGATAGCGCCATCCCGGTGAGGGCCATGATAACCGTGATGACCAAAGCAAGCGTGCGGCGTGAGGACTTTTTCTGCTGCCTGTGAATAACCATGAATGGCGGACTATTCGTCTTTTTGGATGGCCTCTTCAATCATATTTGCGATCAGGACGGCCGAGTTCTCTGTGCTCAGGCTTCGCGCCGCGGAAGACATTCTCTCGCGGAGAGACGAATCCTTCAGCATCGGCATCAGGACCTCGGTGAGCCGGGTAGGGGTGGCTTCGGGCTGGGAAAGAAGGGCTGCCGCTCCGGCCGCCGCGAAGATCTCTGCGTTGAGCCTCTGGTGATCATCAGCCGCGTGAGGATAGGGGATGAGAATGGCGGGAAGCCCGTAATAGGCGGTTTCCGTCAGGCTGCTCGCGCCCGAACGCGAAATAACGACATCTGCCGCGCCATAGGCCATCTCCATCCGGTTGCAGAAATCAGCAACATGAGCCGGTATTCCAGCCGCGGCGTAGGCCTGTTTGAGAGCCTGAACGTCGGCCGAACCGGCCAGATGAATGACCTGCAGACCGCTCTCCTTCAGATTGGGCGCAGCGTCAGCCAGAGCCAGATTGATGCCCTGCGCACCCTGACTGCCACCCATGACCAGAACGATGGGACCATCCGCGGGATCGAGGCCAAAGGTCTGCGCGGCTTCTGTCCTGGCCGGTTTGGTCAGGAGCGCTTCCCTCACCGGGGTTCCGCAGACGATGGTCTGGTGACCCGAGAAAGATTTCTGACACGCCTCAAAGCCCAGGAGAACGGCGCTGGCGAACCTGGCATTGAGCCGGTTTGCCTTACCGGCAATCGCATTGCTTTCATGGATAAAGCGGGGGACTTTCCGTGGCCGGGCGCAGAAAAGGGGAACGGTGGAGGTAAATCCGCCCATCCCAAGAACCGCATCCGGCTTGAACTGGCGAAAAAGTTTACGGCAGCTGAGATAACCGGAGAACAGCTTGAGGCCGAAAGGAATAAGCTGAAGCGAAAGGCCAGGATAACCAAGGGAAGGCAGCTTCGCGGAGCGGAATTCTGTCCGGTCCCGCATCGCGATGGTGTCGATCTCCTTTTCGCTGATAATGATCAGCAGCTCATGGCCCCGCTGGCGCAATTGCTCTGCGACGGCCAGCCCCGGAAACAGATGGCCCCCGGTTCCCCCGCACGCGATTGCGATGCGTTTCTTTTCCGCACCCGCGGTAGTCGCGGCGGCACGAGATTCCTGCGCGTCAGTTGTTTCCACGCCGCAAGGAGTAGCTGCTCCACCGGGGTGGAACAACTCTCAATATCAATGGCCCGCCCTTCCTGAATCAGGCGGACTGCACATTTAAAGTCTCACTCGCTCGAAGAAGACGAGTCCGTGTCGTTACTGGCAACATACCAGACCGTTCCAACGAGTCCGGCAACAACGGTGAGGAAAAGGATCATGGCAATCATGGTAGCAGGCGGCAAAAGTTCTATGTTTAGAGACGTTAATTTTGGGCGCCGAATTCGACCGAAAAGCACCCCGTGGCGGCAGGGACAGCGGTGGTCATCCCCGTTGAGAAGCAGTAAAGGAAGTTTCCTTCAACGAGCCAAGCCCTTTTTAAGGAAAAGTTAAGAACGGTTAACTAATAAGGGCGCCTTAACGAAGGGGGATCCCGAAGAAGTCCTGAAAAACGGATGCGTAGACCTCCTGCTTGATCGGCGGCAGCCACTCGAGCTGAAATTCGCCTGGATTAATCCATCGAAAAGCCCGGAACTCCTGGTCCGAGGCACTCTCCACATCGATCTCATTTTCCGCCTCGACGGACTTCAGGCGCAACAGAAAATAGGTTTGTTCCTGGCCGTCGTAACGCCGTCGACCCCGGCGGATCGGATAGTTGTAGCGATAGGGACCCTGTTCACGCTCTACCGTGTAAAAGTCAGGGCGCAGACCGACCTCTTCCTCCACTTCGCGGCTCAGCGCCTGCCGTTTGGACTCGAAGCTTTTTTTGCCCCCCTGCGGAAACTGCCATGAACCGGGATAGTCAATGCGCTCACAGATGAGGATGAGCCCATCCAGGCGCTGAATGATCGCGGCAACGTTGGGACGGTAGCTGGCCATGAGGATGGAGTGAACCATAGCACCCCACCCATGTTTACGGAAATTCCGCGGAAAACGCTGCCCAGGTGGCTTTAATAGACGTCCCGCTTGTAGCGCTTATCTTTCTTCAATTCCTTCACGTAGGCCTGAGCGTCGTCCTCGCTCATCCCGCCCTGGGTCTGAGCAATCTGGTGAAGCATCGCATCCACGTCCTTAGCCATGCGGGAGGCATCCCCACAGACAAAAAAGTGTGCACCATTCTGCAGCCACTGCCAGATCTCAGCCGAGGCCTCGCCCATCCGGTCCTGCACATAGATTTTATGCTCCTGATCGCGAGAGAAGGCGGTGTCGAGCCGATGAAGGAATCCTTCCTTCTGGAACTGCTCAAACTCCTCTTCGTAGAAGAAATCTGTCGCGGCGTGCTGGGAACCGAAAAAGAGCCAGTTGCGGCCGCTCGCACCGGTCGCTTTGCGGTCCTGCAGAAAGGCGCGGAAGGGTGCCACACCGGTCCCCGGTCCTACCATGATGATGTCCGTTGCACCATCTTCCGGCAGGCGGAACGCTTTGCCCGGCTGGATGAAGACGGGAATGGTCGTGTCGTTGAGCTCACAGCGGTCGGATAAAAAGGTGGAGGCAACACCGTGCCGGATCCGGCCAAAGGTGTCGTAACGCACCGTATCAACGGTCAGGTGGACCTCTTCCGGGTGCTGGCGCGGGCTTGAAGCGATGGAGTAGAGGCGGACAGCCAGCTTTTTGCAGAGCCCGGTGAATTCTGCGGGCGTGAAGCGGACATCCTCGTGGTCATTCAAGAGATCGATAATTTCGCGGCCCCAGAGATATTCATTGAGGGTGGTCCGATCCCCGGTCTCAACCAGCTTCTTCAACTCCGAACCTTCCCACGTCGTCCGGGTTACAATCTCCTTGACCAGCTTGGTATGCGGCTGGGTGATCTGAACATCATGAATCAGCACATCGCGAAAGGGGGTAGCTGCGCCAGTTCGCGGGCTTTCCACGAGCTCATCGCCGCTGACACCGAGGCGGGCGATAATCTCATCGGCCAGATCCGGGATATTCGTCGGGAGGATGGCCAGGGAATCCCCGCACTCATAAGTGAGGCCGGAGCCGCTGAGATCCACCACGTAGTGGCGCGTGTCCTTGGCGGAGCCATCTTTCGTCAGCATCCGGTGCTCGGTCAGACGGGCGGGGAAGGGATTATCCTTACCGTAAACGGGCGCGGCCTGGGTTTGAGGTTCTTGATTGATCGTTGCTTCCGTGGACATAAATGGTCTCCTCCTTTACCGGCAATGACCGGCGGCGCAAGGGAAAAGGCCCGGGGAAGGGCCGCTGAGATCGTCTCCCGTGGATTCTCTATTACGATACCGGGGGCTGCTGAGATGAAGAGCGAAAGATTGGAAGACTGGATCACGCGCCGCTACGGGCCTGCCGCCGAAGGCATGGCCATACGGGATCATCCCTGTCTCATCGGCTATCTGGACTGCTTTAACCGGCAGCAATACTATGAAGCACATGATGTGCTGGAACACCTGTGGCTGCGCACGCCGCGTGATGATCCGGACTACGGATTCTTCAAGGGGCTCATTCAACTGGCTGGAGGCTTCGTGCATCTGCGGCTGCATTTCTTCCATCAGGTTCACCGCATCCATGGCCGACGCCTGCGTCCGGCCTGGAAGCTCTTTAATCTGACGGCCCTCAACCTGGCCGGACATCGCCCGGTCCGCCATGCCCTGGATATTGATCAGATCATCGCGCTTACCGGTCAGATCGCGGACCATCTGGAAGGTTCTGCCTTTGAGGACAATCCGTGGTCACCTCAGGCCGCCCCGCGGCTGTCTCAGGTTGAAGGAGCGGAAACCCCCATGAAACGGTTGCCATGAAGGGAAAGCAGTGACTAATAGGTGCCAATCGGCCCATTGAGTCATGCAACCCGTAGAACGGCCAAGATGAATGGACAGGAAGGCGATAGTCATGCGAGCCGCACGGTCCGGTTAATCCGCGCGGGGATCGCAGGTAACCGGCGTTTTCTGAGTGATCCCGGCGGGACCACGCTCTGTGACGCGCCTTTTACCACGACAGAGCAAAGCTTGCTGGAGGCGGGCAAGGAAGTTTTCGCGGTGTTTGCGGAGATTGGCCGGGAAAATTGCTGGAGGTTCGAACTTATGTCCGGACTGGCCGCGGGGGCCGATCAGATTTTGCCCATCGCCGCCAACCAGTGTAACGGCAGCTCCGAGGGAGTGTTTCAACTGCACGTGGTAACCCCGTTTGAGGGAGAGGAGGATTATCCGAATCCCAGGGAATTCGAAGTCTGCGAGATCGAACGTTTTCGAGCGCTGAGCGAAAGCGCCGAGAGAATGACACGATTACCTGGAAATTACGCGGATCACCCGTCTCACGTGGAGGCCTACCGTGCGCAAAGCCAATGGTTGCTGGAGCACAGCCAAATCATTATTGCGGCGTGGGAACCAGCCAGGGAAGCGCGCCCGGCCGGCACCGTCGAGACTGTCACCCGCGCTCTTGAAGAATTTTTTATTCCGGTGGTGGCTATTCACTTAAGTCCAGATGGATACGAGATTTCCGTGATAAGAGCGGGTCATACATCTCAGCCCTCGACTGAAGGCAAGGACAGTGATTGGAAAGACAATCTCTGGCAGGTTCTGAAGTCTTTGTGAACCTTTCCCCAGAAAAAGAAAACCCTGACCAGCACGATGGCTGGCCAGGGTCTCCGAAGGTTTCTGTCCGTTGTGTCTCAGTAACGATAGTGTTCGGTTTTGTAGGGGCCTCCCTGGGGAACGCCAATGTAATCGGCCTGCTCCGGCGTAAGCTTGGTTAATTTTGCGCCGATTTTCTCCAAATGCAGGCGAGCTACCTCTTCGTCCAGATGCTTGGGAAGAATATAGACTTTATTTTCGTACCGGTCCTTGTTCTTCCACAGATCCATCTGAGCGAGGACCTGATTGGTGAAGGAATTGGACATAACAAAGGACGGGTGCCCGGTGGCGCAACCCAGATTTACGAGGCGGCCTTTGGCCAGCATGTAAATGCTGTTCCCATTCGGGAAGGTATATTTATCAACCGCACCCTGTGCTTCGGATTTCACTGCGTCTACTTTGATGCCGGGCACTTTATTCAGCGGAGCGACCTGGATTTCGTTATCGAAGTGGCCGATGTTACATACGATGGCCTGATCCTTCATTTTCTCCATGTGTTCCACGCGAATGATGTCTTTGTTACCCGTGGTGGTGACATAAATGTCCGCCCAGCCCAGGGTATCTTCGATCGGGAGAACGCGGAAACCTTCCATCGCAGCCTGCAGCGCGCAGATCGGGTCGATTTCGGTCACTACCACCTGGGCGCCCATGGCGTGAAGGGCCTGCGCGCAACCTTTTCCGACGTCGCCATAACCGCAGACGACGCCCACCTTCCCGGCAATCATCACGTCAGTGGCGCGTTTGATTCCGTCAATGAGCGATTCGCGGCAACCGTAGAGGTTATCGAATTTACTCTTCGTCACGGAATCATTCACATTGATCGCGGGCACGAGAAGGGTGCCTTTATTCTGCATCGCCACAAGGCGATGGACGCCCGTGGTGGTCTCTTCAGAAACACCCTGCCAATCTTCCACGACTTTATGCCAATGCGTCGGATCTTCTTCGAGGCAACGCTTAAGCACGCCCTGAATCACCGCCATTTCTTCGCTGTCCGGTTCCGCCTCCACAAAGGAACGGTCACCATTTTCCAGCTCGTAGCCTTTGTGAATCAATAGCGTGGCATCGCCACCGTCATCGACGATCAATTGTGGCCCTTTGCCATCCGGCCAGGTGAGCGCTTTGTAAGTGCACCACCAGTACTCTTCCAGGGTTTCGCCTTTCCAGGCAAAGACCGGGCAGCCAGACGCGGCCATTGCGGCAGCCGCGTGATCCTGGGTGGAATAAATATTGCACGATGCCCAGCGCACATCGGCCCCGAGCGCACG
The DNA here is from genome assembly GCA_964622095.1 of uncultured Verrucomicrobiales bacterium. Classification (GTDB taxonomy): domain Bacteria; phylum Verrucomicrobiota; class Verrucomicrobiia; order Verrucomicrobiales; family CAZUPP01; genus CAZUPP01. The sequence goes on along the minus strand of CAZUPP010000014.1, from coordinate 13,615 downwards.
CAGGGTTTCAATCAGCACCGCGGTCTGGACCGTCATGTGAAGTGAACCGGCGATGCGAACGCCTTCCAGAGGCCGCTCACCGGCATATTTTTCACGGGTAGCAATCAGCCCGGGCATCTCCGCCTCCGCGATTTCGATTTCTTTCCGGCCGAAATCTGCAAGGGAAATATCTTTCACCTTGTAATCTTCGGACACGGCCGATGTGGTTGGTGGGTCAGCTAGGGTAGTCATAGTTTTTTGAGGTTGGAGGTTAGTTCGTTCCTTGCGAATGCCGGTTCAAGTCATGTTACGGCATCTGTTCATAGGGAGTAGTATCCAGGCTGGTCTGCCTTTCCATGTATTCAAAGGTTCGCGGGGTCATACGATACACTTTAAAAGGCAGATACGGTTTGATCATGTGTTTGAAGACAAACCATTGCCGCCGAAAAAATCCCATCCCCGCGCCGGTGCGCATTTCTGAGTGCCGGTTAGCAACACGAATCGCTTTCCGGAGAAATTCTCCGCGGGTATGGATTATTTTCACGCGCCCCGCCGCAAACCAGGGTGCATAGGCGCGCAGATTATATTCAGGCGGAAGAACGTAAAGCCGGAGGTGTCTGTTCTGATAAAATACGCGGCGCATCAGTCCCTGGTCCGTAGAGATCTTTAGCGGCTGGTCACTCGTATCACGCAGCTTTTCCAGATAAAGATCATAGATCTGCTGCATGGCTTTCATCACTTCATCTGACCGTTTGTAGAGAATAACCCCGCCATTCGGTTCACAGAAGCAATAGGGAATGTCAGGTTCTTTCTCATTAAAACGGCCCGGCTCATGGCAGAAAGCGATGTCAAAGGAGTCAAGCAGCGGGATAAGCTCATAAAAAGACGCCAGCGCGTAAGTATCCGTATCGAGAAAAAAGTTTCTCTCAAAAGGCGCCAGCAGGATGGCTTTCCATTTCATCCCAAAATCGGACCCGTCATCATGTTGGATTTCATAAACATGATCAAACAGCTCCAGCGCCTTGGCTTCATCCACCCGGTCCGTTGCGATGGCCAGACCGATATTCGGCATATGCTCCCGAACGGAGCGCGCAGAATTCTCCGCTTCCCCCAGAAACCGGCTGCCCGTCGCCGCGTAGACAACGCCGAACTGCTCCCGCAGCGGCTTTGCCGGAGATCCGGCTTGGGCTTCCGCCGCTCCTCCAGTGACACTGGTGGAGGGCTGCCCGGTTGGTGGTGAAGATGTCATGCAATGAAAAATGAATATGGCCGGGTGGGTGAATGGGCCTAAGTCATCTTTTGGTATTTACTCGTGTCCAGACTGGTTTTTGTCTCGGCGAACTCAAAGGAGCGCGGAATTCGGCGGTAGTATTTCGCCGGAATATAAGGTTTCATCATGTGCTTGATGATAAACAGTTTCCTCCGAAAAAAGCCCAGTCCATCACCCGTCCGTGCCTCAGAATGGATATTGGCTTTGCGGATAGCCTTGCGCAGGAATTCCCCACGGGCATGCACGATCCTCACCCGGCCCACCGCAAACCAGGCGGTGTAGGCGCGCAGATTATATTCCGGAGTCAAGGCGCATACCCGGACATCCTTCCTTTCATAAAAAACTCGCCGGACCGCCCCCTGATCGCCGATTCGCTTCAGGGTCCATCTGGATTTATCCCGAAACTTCTCGAGATAGGTTTCATAAATCTGATCCATGACCTCCAGCGTTAAGGGAGTTTTCCGGTAGGCCACCACTCCGGAGTTAAATTCAGAGTAACAGTAGGGGACCGGTTCGAATTCACTGAAACGGTGCTCATCATGCGCGGCGGCGAAATCGAAGTCGTCCAGGAGATCAATCAATTCATAAACCGGCGCCAGCGCATAGGTATCAGAATCCAGAAAAAGCGTTTTCGGAAAGGGCGTGAGCTTCATGCCCAGCCATTTGATGCCGAACTCTGTGCCATCCGGTTCAATCGGGATGATATGATGAAACAGGCCGCTTTCCTGAGACTTATCTATCTGGTCCGTGACGATCGCGATCCCAATGTTCGGCATGCACTCGCGCACGCTTTTTGCGGAAAGGAGGGCTTCCTCAAAATGCCGCTCACCCGTCGTGACATAGAGGACGCCAAAGCTTTCCTTCAGCGGTCCGCTGACCTCCTGGGCAACCTTTGCGTCCTCTATCGTCTGCATACTGCTCGTGATCCGCGAGGGCTCAGGCTGCCGCCCGTTTCAGGTCATCTACCTTATCGGTGCGCTCCCAGGTCAGGGCATCCGTGTTATCCTCACGTCCAAAGTGACCGTAGTTCGTGCTGTGGCCGTAGATAGGACGGCGCAGGTCCAGCTGAGTGAGAATATCGGCGGGCTTCAGGCTGAAGACCTCAAGCACTGCTTTTTCGATCTTTTCTTCATCGACCGTGTTCGTGCCAAAGGTATCGACGTGCACACTCACCGGATCCGGGTAACCGATCGCGTAGGCAAACTGGACCTCACAACGGGTGGCCAGACCAGCCGCCACGATGTTTTTTGCCACATAACGTCCCATGTAGGCAGCGGAACGGTCGACCTTTGTCGGATCTTTACCGCTGAAGGCACCACCTCCATGCCGGCCCATACCGCCATAGGTATCCACAATGATCTTGCGCCCGGTCAGGCCGGCATCACCCTCCGGTCCACCGACGACGAAACGTCCGGTCGGATTGATGAGAAAGCGCGTCTTGTCATCGATCAGCTCCGCCGGAATGACTTTGCGCACGACCTGATCGATCAGAGTCGACTCGATCTCGGAATGCTTTACATCCGGGTCGTGCATGGTGGAGATCACCACTGTATCGACACGCACGATGCGGGTTCCCTCGTACTGCACAGAAACCTGGGTTTTCGCGTCCGGCCGCAGCCACGGGATGGATTTGGTTTTGCGGAGGCGGGTCAGCTCCTGTCCGAGCTGATGAGAATAAAGAATGGGAGCCGGCATGAGCTGCGGCGTTTCCGTCACGGCAAAGCCAAACATCAGGCCCTGGTCGCCCGCACCCTGTTCTTCGGTGGCCTTCCCTTCCGCCGCCGTGGCGTCGACACCCTGGGCGATGTCCTGGCTCTGCCGGCCGATGAAATGGAGGATGTGAATGCGCTCAGCCTGAAAAACACAGCCAGGGCAGTCCTCAACGGTGTATCCGATGCCTGCCACGGCATCGCGAACCACTTTATTGTAGTCAAACTCGGCGCCGGTCGTAATCTCGCCGCCCAGAGCCAGGACGTTGTCTTTCACCATCGTTTCAATGGCGACCCGGCTCATCGGGTCCTGCTCAAGACAGGCATCAAGAATGGCATCGCTAACGGTGTCACACACCTTGTCTGGATGGCCTTCACCGACGGATTCAGAAGAAAAGATAAAATTTTGGGGCATGGATCGATTGGGTCTGGTCTGATTTGATTAGGGTTGGTGGGATTCGGCTTATCGGGAGCGTTTCTGTCAATAGACTGAGAAAGAGCCCGTGACGGGGTTTCGAAGACTGGGGAGCATCATTCAGTCGCCAACATATTGACGAATCATGATGTGTTGATATAAGTCTTTAGCCTGTGGCGTCAATCATTAATTTCCTTCGCACCCTCGCTGATCCCGTCCGGCTGCGGTTGCTTATCCTGCTTCATCAGCACGAGCTGACCGTCGCTGAGATTCAGGACATCCTTGGCATGAGCCAGAGCCGCACCTCCACTCACCTCGCCCAGCTTAAGCGGGCAGGACTGCTCAGTGACCGGCGCTCCGGCAAGAACGTTTACTACCGGGTCGCTGATCAGCTCTCTGCCAATGAGCTGAACGGCTCACTCCAGCAGATCCTGGAGGCTGGCAAAAAACAGATCCCGGAGGCGGAGCAGGACCAGACCGCCCTGCTCGTCGCGCTGGATCGCCGGAAAGACCGTGCCCGGGACTATTTCAATGATCTCGCAGAGAAATACGGCCGCCAGTATCTGCCGGGCCGCTCCTGGCAGGCGCTCTCCTACCTGCTCCTGGACCTGCTGCCGCCCATGCGCATCGCTGATCTCGGAGCGGGCGAAGGCACCCTCACGCAGCTTCTGGCCCGCCGGGCGGTCAGCGTGGTGGCTGTGGATAACTCACCCAAGATGGTCGAACTTGCCGGTGCCCAGGCGCAGATGCGCGGTTTCAAGAACATTGAATACCGGCTCGGGGAAATCGAATCGCCGCCCGTGGCTGATGAGTCCGTGGATCTCGTGCTTCTCAGCCAGGCCCTGCATCACGCCGCTGAGCCCCAACGGGTCCTTGACGCCGCCTGGCGCATCCTCGTGCCGGAAGGCCGGATCGCGATTCTGGATCTGGCCAGCCACCATTTTGAGGAAGCCCGCGAACTCTATGCAGACACCTGGCTCGGGTTTGCCGAAACCGATCTCCAGCACATGCTGGAAAAGGCCGGGTTCGAGGAGGCGCGAACCTCGATCGTTTATCGGATGAAAGACGAACCATTTCTGCAGACCGTCATGGCAACCGCGCGAAAACCACCGGAGCCTGTTTAATCCTCCGTCAGGGCATGAAAAAGGCGGCTCGGAATTCCGAGCCGCCTTGTCTGAAAATCTTTTGCCTAACCCTGGTGATCAATCGCGGCTGCGAGCGCGACGGCGTGCGGCGATAAAGCCGAGCGCAAGCATACCAACCAGCCCGATTGAGTTTGGCTCCGGAATGCCGCTGACCGTGATCGTGACCTCATAGTCAATGATCGGATTCACGATCTGACGCTGAATGCTGGGGAAGTTATCCACGATTGAAGAAAGGAACCCAATATCGAAGGTCCCCATCGTTTCGGTTGCGATGTCATAGGTATAATCATCGAAAAAAGCCGAGTTCACCGTGCCGGATGCCGTGCCAGTTGTTGGGCTGGTGAAAATGTCAAAGGCCTGAAAATCGTCATCACCGGCTGCGGGGGTTCCAAGGTCAAAGGTCGCCGTATTGTCACCGTCATTCGCTGTCATGTTCAGCGAATAGGTCGTCGCGCCCTGAGCGTTGACATTGGGAAATCCTCCAACCGTGACCGGGGTCAGGATGGCGGTGATGATGTAGTTACGGGGAACCGCATCGACGATTGCGCTGGTCCCATCATTATCGAAGGCGACGTTGCCGCCGTTGGGGGCGCCTTCGACGGTCAGGGTGACTTCGACCGTGATAAGGTCCACGATCTGATCGACATCGAGACCGAACTCATCAAAAGTAAAGGTGGCGCTCCCGCCCGAACCTACAGCATTCAGGGTCCGGGTTTGAGAAAGTGAAAATTGCGCGAGCGAACTCCCGGCCGTCAGACAGACGAGAGAAATCGCAGTGAAGAGAGCGAAGAATGATTTCATGAAAAGCGGTTGGTTAGGCGGTGCGGTGGTTCCGGTCAGCAGAGAAAGCCAATTGTAAACCCCCATGATCCCTCCGACCAGCGAGGATTGAACCAGAGAGAACGGGAAGCTTCAACCCAAATTTACGGAAATTTTGTGCAAACCTCCTTAATCCCTATCGGACAGATCGGGAAACCTGCCTCGCCGCTCGATCGGAAGCCTGAGGATTTTTCGTTGAATAGACAAGTCCAGAGAAGCGTCTTAATCCAAGATGAATGCGCCCCTGTTGTCCATTCCTGGCCTGGCCAGTGCTGCTGCCGGTGTTTCGCTCTTTCTTGCCCTGAGCAACACGCCGGCCCTCGAGGCTCAATTGATGGGCGGTGATCGTGATTGGACGAAAAGCCGTCTCTCCCGTGAAGAGGGCGCAATCTATCTGGACGACTTTTATGGCAAGAAGGTGACCATCCGGGCCAAACCAGGCACGGATGTTTTCTATCGGCCGGATATGCAGCGCTATCTCGGCACCCTGCGCCCAGCTCAGGACCTCGTCCTGCTGGCCATCGCAGAAAAGACCTTTCGGGTTCTGGGTGATGCGCAGCAAGGCCAGGTTTCGGGTTGGATTCCACGCGCCCAGGTGGCGGACGCGAATGAGGAACTCATCGCCAAGCTGGTCGAGGCGGGGCAACGTCACCGGGCGGTGCAGGCGCTGATTGCCGATGGCCAGGTGGCCGTAGGTATGACCAAGTCCGAAGTCCGCGAAGCTCTCGGCGAACCGGATTCCGTGGCGTCGCTTCTCGATGGAGCGGGCCAGACTGAGGAGTGGACCTACACCACCTATGAGAGGCGGCCGCAGCGGGTGGTTAATTTTGATCCGGCAGGTTTTGCCTTTACCACCACAGTCTACGTCCGGCAGCCGGTCGGCTATTTCATCGTGAGCTTTGAGAACCAGCTGGTGGCCCGGGCCGCTCGGACTGAGCTGCTTGATACGGGACCATCCGGCGGTCTGGATATTGTGCCGCTGCCCGGCGGAGACCGGTTGCTGCCCCTTCGCTGAACGGGCCTCTGGTTGACAGGGAGGTGGATCGGGATAAGCTCTCTCCTGCTTTGGTTTCGCCGTCATCGGCGCAGCATCGTGGCGAGGTAGCCAAGTGGTAAGGCAGGGCTCTGCAAAAGCTCTATTCGCGGGTTCGATTCCCGCCCTCGCCTCCATCCTCCGCTTGCCAAGCAGGTTGAGTGGCCTTTAAATCGCGCGCCATGCCGGAAGCGCCCACCCAACCAGATGCCAGCCAGTCCTCGTGGGCGGGCTTGAAGGGAACCGCGCGCGCCGCCCTGATCCAGCGCCACTATGCGGCTGGTGACCTGCCTTCCCGCCTCACCGGGCCGGGCGTGGCGGTCAGTGAACTCCTCCCCTTGAGCGAGCCGGAGCGTGTGCCTCTGTGGATTCCGGGCGTTGAGCTTATCCCGCGCCAGGTCCACCGCCAGCGTCACCGGGGTGTTTTTGGCGAGTTGGTGCGGCAGGACGAAGGCATCCTGGCCGGTCTCCCTCTTTGGCCGAGGCAATGGTCGGCCTCGACCATGTTTGCCGGCACGGCCAAGGGCTTTCACATTCACCCGCCCTACGTTCCACAGCCTGCTCAGGCAGATCCAGCTCCTTACTTCCAGCAGCTTTTCAATGGCGCCACCGCTCAACTTCATCCGCCCTTTGATCGCGAGCAGTGGGACCTCATGTTTTTCCCGCAGGGCCGCGTCGAGATCATCCTGAGCGATGAGCGCCAGGGGCTTGAGCGCCGAATCATGCGATTCTGGATCGATGGCGATAATCACCCCGGCCCGGACAATGCCGGGATCATCATCCCTCCTGGCGTCGCTCATGCCTTCCGGGTGGAGGGAAATGAAGATCTGATCACGATCTATGGGACGAGCGTGACCTTCCAGCCCGTCTTTGAGGGGCGCATTGGCAGTTCGATCGAAACCAGCGAGTTGCCACAGGATTGGCAGGACTTCCTTACCGGTGGCTGAAATCCCTCTTCAGGTCATGCGAAAGATTCTCGTTACAGGCGGCTGCGGATTTATCGGGAGTAATTTCATCCGGCTGATTCTGGCAGAACGCCCGGACGCGGAGCTGGTCAATGTGGATCTTCTCACCTACGCCGGGAATCCCGCCAACCTCGCTGATCTTGTCAATTCTCCCACCGGAGCGCGTTATTGCCATGAGCAGGTAGATATTGCGGATGCCGCTGCCATTGGCCGGATCATGCAGGAGCGCGGGCCCTTTGACGCTGTTGTAAACTTTGCCGCGGAATCCCACGTGGATCGCAGCATTGATGACCCGTCGAACTTTCTGCACACCAACGTGGCCGGAACCCTCGTGCTTCTGCAGGCCTTCCGTTCCCAGCCGGACGGAGCTCGCCGGTTTCTTCAGGTCTCCACAGATGAAGTGTATGGCTCCCTGGGCGCGGAAGGTCTCTTCCGTGAAGATACCCCGCTGGCGCCGAATTCGCCCTATTCCGCCAGCAAGGCGAGCGCGGATTTCCTCGTGCGATCTTTCGTCCACACCTACGGCCTGGACGGGATTATTACCCGCTGCTCAAACAATTACGGACCCTACCAGTATCCGGAAAAACTTATCCCGCTCATGATCACCCGGGCCATGGCAGATGAACCATTGCCCGTGTATGGCGACGGGAAAAATGTCCGGGACTGGATCCACGTGGAGGACCATTGCCGTGGCCTGCTGGAGGTCCTGGAGCGTGGCCAGAGGGGGGAGATCTACAATCTGGGAGGGCAGAGCGAACGGCAGAATCTTGACGTGGTGCGAGGTATCCTGCGTGCGCTCAACAAACCGGATTCTCTGATCCAGTTTGTCACAGACCGGCCGGGACATGACCGGCGTTATGCCGTGGATATCACTAAGATTGGCCGGGACCTCGGCTGGCAACCCCGGATAAACTTTGAGCAAGGCCTGGAGAAAACCGTTCAGTGGTATCGCGATCATCCGGAATGGTGGAGGCCCCTGATCTCCTAGCTCGCCGGTCTTCTCTTCCTGTCGGGTGCTTATCCGGACTTGGTTGCCATTTACAGATCGCCACTTATCCTGCACCGTTCCATACGGGAGCTTGTCGCTCGCAGCTTTTCTTCCCTTTATCCAAACTTTACCTCTCAATAACCTTATGGCCCCTCGCATTTCTGCCATCTGCCTGTCCCTCTTCTTTCTCGGGGGTGGAATTCTTCTCCACGGACAGCGTTTGCTGGAGGAAGATTCTGAAGAGCAGGCTTTGCTGGAGAGTGCCGGGAAAATAACTCTGGATTCCAAGGACGACGGAGAAGCGGGCGGAGGCATCCTGCGGGCCGGTGAACTGCCCGAGATTCCCAAGGCGGGTGTCGACGCTGGAGAGCGCCCGCAGCCGGGGGTGATTCTGGATACTGAAAAAACTCTCCCGGAGGATCTATCCGCTCCCGTGCCCCAGGGCTCTGCAGGTGATTTCGGAGACAGCACGCTGGAGTCCGTCAAAGAGCTGGATGAGTTTGAGGAGCAATTAGGAAAAGAGGCATCACCGGATGCGGACGAAGAACAGGCCGTCCCCGCCGCGGTGGCCAGGCCAGTGGCCCAGGCGCCTGAGCTCGCTCAGGCCAGCCCCGTAGCTTCATCTGTGCCGGCCGACGAAGACGAGTCGGAAGGCTCCACCGAGGCTTCCCGTAATGGGCCGGGCTTTGAAGCAGACGGTTCTTTTGAGCAACTCCGTGGCGCCATTTTTCTCGGCAAGGATATGGAATCCCCCAATGACCTGCCCTTCCGCTGGCGGGGTAAGCCCTATTACATCCGGCCTTACTTTATCGTCAGTCCCAATCCGGATGATGCGACCGCCCGGGTGAATTCTGAGGTTGCCAGCTATGCCCTCGTGGACATTGAGGAGGTCTTTGAAATCGCTCAACTCTCGAAGGATTCCATTCGTGAACTGCTTGAGGGCAACAACGTCTATCTTTTCACGAAGTGGCAGCGCATCGATCCGCTCGCGGAAAAGGAAGCGCGTTTCTACGGCTTCATTTACATCGATGATAAATCCTTCTGCGAGATCATGGTCAAAAGCGGGCTGGCGATCCCGGAGGGCGAACGGTCAATCTTACCTGATGGCACCCAAGTCGCTAAGCATCTCAAGCAACTGTCCATCGAGGAAAAGATGGCAAAACGTGAAGATAAGGGGATCTGGGCCTATCTGCCATTCTGATTTGCCACTTGTTGGATGGCGCCGCGCGGCCGGGTTGTGCCTTGGTCTTCTGCTGGTCCAGCTCACCGGTTGCGCCCTGGTGGAGCGCCCCGAACTTACCGAGTTCGGTGATACTCATCCGAGCCCGGACGACCGGGTCATTCTCGTTCAGGCTCAGGATATCCTGGATGCGCGTTCAGACACCCACACCGTGCAGATCAGTCTGCTCGTGCGGAAGCAGTTCGGAATCTCCTCCGCGGTGCCCCTGCCTCAGAAAGGTTATTACCTCACCGCCAACCACGCCACCCTCAGCGCCGATGGGCAGCCGGAGGATCTTTGGCTGATCTCTTTCAACCCGGAAGGCATTGGGCGGGGCCGCGCCCGGGTCGTGGCCCGCATGCCGCGCGCTGATCTCGCCCTTCTCCAATCCCGGGTCGTCGCGGAGCAGCATCTGGAGTGGAGCCCGGTGGGTGAGGATGTCCGGCCCGGTGAGTCGATCTATCACCTCGGTTTTCGGACGGGAAATCGCACGAATATCGGCCGGATGAAAAGCCGGCTGCGCGCCGACCGGCCGGGCGATCCCTTCGATGCCTTTACCTTCTCCGCCAAAACAAAAACCGGGGACAGCGGCGGCCCCGTGCTGGATGATCAGGGACGTCTGCTGGGCGTGATCACGGAATGGCGTCTGAACTATCTCTATGTCCGGGATTCCCTCACCGGCGGCAAAGCGGTGCGGCCGAATGTCCCCGAACTGAATCGACTGATCGCCCAGGATCAGGCGGAGCAGGCCGCGCTCTGAGCCCTGGCTGGAAAGGTCAGTTGCTGGTGGAAAGTCCGCCCGGCCGTTCTGACAGGGTGGGAGCGTCCTTCTTAAATTCTTCCGGAATTTCCTCTGGCTTGAGCAGAGGGACGCCGCCTTCCACACTGACCACGCCGTTCGCTCCCTGCATGAGGCGCGGGTAACCTTTCTCCACCGTCGCGGAATAGTTGCGCTGGCCGATGACCTCCCCATCCGTGCCAATCACGGTGTGAGCCAGGGTCTGCGGTGCCTCCACATGCATCACATGCAGGCGGTTCGCTTCATCAATGGTGGCCTGTGGGTTCACTGTATCGACCATTTTGCCGATGAGAAAAGTCGTCATATAACCGCTGTGTTTGCTGCGGCGCATGCGGAAGAACAATTCATCCCCGTCCCGCGTGCTCAGCATCGCCAGCTCGTAAATGCGGGTTTCCCCGGCGCCTTCCTGCCCTTCTGGCACCCCGACTGTCTTCTCCCAGATGACCCGGCCGGGCAGCACAGTGAAATCCTCTGTCGCGGACCGGAAAAACGTGTCGCCCGGCTGATAGTAGACCTGAGCGTGAATCTTGAAGTCACCCGGCTCGACGAGCGGGTAGAGCTTGGTCAGGTTGATACGGCGTTCCAGGGTGTGCCCGGCCACGATGGCCAGAGGATCGATCTCCGGTTGCTCATGGCGGGCCACGGACAGGTTCGCGTCGTTCGAGTCCCGGATGTCAAAGCGCAGCCAGTTCCCTCCATCTCCCGCACGGTCCATGAGCAGATCTCGGCCGGAGTTGTTCTTCAGTTGGAGCACGCAGTAGACCGCTTCCCCGCGCAGGAAGTATTGCTTCTCCATGCGCATGCGCACCTCAAGCTGGGCCGGGGCGGTGGTGGGGAAAAGCAGTCCGCTCATGGCAGCGAGAAGCAGGGCCAGAAATGCGTTTCGTCGGCAGGTCACGGGGAACTTCATGGACCGTAGCATCTTCACGCGCGCGCCTTGCGCAACGAAAAGTCATGTGCTAGCCAATCCCGCGCGTATTTATCGTGCCTGAACTGACCTTTTCTTCTCTGATCGATTCACGGACTGAACTCGGGTCTGAACGACCGCCGAACGATTTTTCCCATTCATCATTATGCTAGCTAACGATCTCCGCAAAGGCATGGCCATCCAGCAGAATGCCGATATCTGCGTCATCATGGAAACCCAGCAGCGCACCCAGGGCCGGGGCAGTGGCTGGGTCCAACTGCTCGTTCGCAATATGCGCACGGGCAAAAGCCAGACCATGAAGATGGCTTCCACGGACAAGGTGGAGACCGTTTCCCTGAACCGCACCAAGCTGGAATACAGCTATGCCGATGAAGACGCCTTCCATTTCATGGACCCGGATACCTTCGATATGATCCCGCTGGATAAATCCCTCATCGGTGATGCCCAGGATTTTCTGGTCGAAAACATGACGGTGGAGGTGCTTTTCCATGACGATGCCGCCATCGCCGTGGAGCTGCCCGCCTCAGTGGAGCTGACCGTGACCGAGGCGCCTGAGGCGATCAAGGGGGATACGGTGAACAACCCGCAGAAGACGGTGACCCTGGAGACCGGCAAGCAGATCAACGCGCCGATGTTCATCAAACAGGGCGAAAAAATTAAGGTGGATACCCGGACCGGTGAATACATGGGGCGTGCGTAACTTGCCTGGCGTGGTACGGTACGATGCATGCCGCCCCTACACGCGCCCTTGATCTCTCATTCCCAGCGGGAAGCCAGGTCGGCGTCGTCGCGGAATACCCGTGGCGGGGCCGCGGTGGCAAGCCGCGGAGATCACCGGGCTCCGCGTAACCGCCGGCGGCCTCAGGCTCCCAGGCTGGCGCGGGCCGTCTGCCTTTTTGTTCTCAAGTTGCTCATCCTGACCGGTGTGATCCTGCCCGCGTGCTGGGTCGGGTCGGTCGTCCTCTTTCAGCTTGGGGCCGAAAGCACCTCCATCCGCCAGCTGCTGAGCAGCCCGGCGTTTCTGCAGTTTGCCGCCGGCCTCGCGGTCTGGTTCCTCGTCTTTTTTACTTTGCCGCGGCCTGCCACGCTTTATGTCTTCGGCCATGAGCTGACCCACGCGCTCTGGTCGATGCTCATCGGTGGCAAAATCAAGCGCTTCCGTTTTTCCCGGCGAGGCGGTGAAGTGGTCACGTCCCGCTCGAATCTGTGGGTGGCGCTGGCCCCTTATTTTTTCCCGATCTACGCCGTGCTCTGGGTCATTGTATGGGCAGTCCTTCGCCTCGTCATGCCTGGTGCCTGGGAGCAGCCCCTCCTTTTCTCCGGGCTGGGCCTGACCTGGGGCTTCCATCTCACTTTCACCGTTCTCATGCTCTTACATGGCCAGAGTGACCTCCGTTATGGCGGCGTCATCTTTTCCCTCGCTCTGGTCTATTTACTGAATCTGCTGGTTTTGCAGGGTTTATTGGGCATGTTCCTGCCGGAGACCGGTTTTGTGGAGATCTCTCAGCAATGGCTGCGTGTCACCCGGGAAAGCTGGATCGCCCTGACCGCGGCCCTGCCCTGACTCCGGCCCGGCTGGCTCGGTTCCTCATGCCGGTCGGTTTCTACTTCGTTCGCCTAAATATTTTCTTCGATGGCCCAAAAGAAAGCACTTGGTAAAGGACTCGGAGCGCTCATCGGGACACCGAAGGCCGGCGCAGGTCCGCACTCAACCCTGCAGCCTGACGCGGTGGCGCCGGGTGAAGCGGTGCGTAAAATGCCCATCGGCAAAATCATCCCGAGCCCTTTCCAGCCGCGCAAACAGTTCCGTGAAGGTCCAAACCTCGAGCTCGTCGAGTCCATCCGGGAGCATGGTGTCATTCAACCACTCATTGTGCGGGAACGGGATGGCAGCTATGAGCTCATCGCCGGGGAACGCCGCTGGCGCGCTGCCAATCACCTTGAGCTTAAGGAAGTGCCCGTCATCGTGCGCGATGCCAGTGACCTCGAAGTCCTGGAAATGGCTCTCATTGAGAACCTGCAGCGGGAAGATCTCAACCCCGTAGAGGAAGCCCAGGCTTACGAGCGCCTGGGGCGGGATTTTGACCTGACCCAGGAACAGATCGCCAAGCGCGTAGGCAAAAGCCGCGCCGCCGTCGCCAATGCCATCCGGCTGCTCGACCTCAATCAGGAGGTCCAGGATTGGCTCGTTCAGGGGCATCTCACGGTGGGCCACGCGAAAGTGCTCCTTGCCGTCTCGGATCGGGATCAGCAGCGTGTTCTTGCCGATCAGGTCATTCGCCAGGGCAAAACCGTCCGCGAAACAGAAGCCCTCGTTAAACGCTACCAGCAGACCCTGGGAGGAGG
>CAZUPP010000013.1:97465-109035 GCA_964622095.1 uncultured Verrucomicrobiales bacterium | reverse complement strand
AGGCATATAAATTCGGCCCGTCGACCATGCCGGCGGGGTCGCGGGTAAGGAAAACTCCGGCTTCTAAATCTCTGAACCTGAAGCCAGAGTTGATATAACCATGAGGATCGAGATATTTAGAGTTCGCCCGGAATCGGTCGGAGTTGTCGCCGGTTGCGTTGGTGACGCGGGGGCGCTTCGAGTTTCGCCATGAGCAACCGGCAACGGTCGTGGCCTCACCTTTCGCTTTCCTCCGGGGCGGAAAGCGCCTTAGGATAGGGTCATGGCGGAGAGCGAAAGCAGTAATCGTCCGGACCCCGCGTCACCTGCGCCGGGGTCGAAGATTGTCATCCTGGATTTTGGATCGCAGTACACCCAGGTGATCGCGCGGCGGGTGCGGGAGTGTCAGGTGTTCTCAGAGATCCTGCGCTATGACACGCCGGCGGGGGAGATCGCGGCTCTGAGGGCCCAGGGGCTGATCCTGTCCGGCGGCCCGGCGAGTGTGTATGCGGAGGGGGCGCCGCAGCCGGATCCGGCGATCTTTGAGCTGGGCCTGCCGATCCTGGGGATCTGCTACGGGCTGCAGCTGATGGCGCGCTACCTGGGCGGGGAGGTGGAGAACTCCAGCCAGCGAGAGTTTGGCCACAGCAGGCTGAGCGTGAACCCAGACAGCGCGCTTTTCAACGGGATGGGCACGGCGCTGCAGGTGTGGAACAGCCACGGCGATAAGGTGACACGGCTGCCGGATGGATTTCGCGTGGCGGGCGAGACGGAGAACTCTGAGCATGCGGCGGTGGAGTGGCCGGAGAAGCAGTTTTACGGTCTGCAATTTCACCCGGAGGTATCCCACACCCCACGTGGCCAGGAGATCATTCGTAATTATTGTTTCAATATCTGCTATTGCGATCCGGATTGGACGGCGCGGTCCTTCATTGACATGAGTTGCGATGAAATCCGGCGCCAGGCGGGGAGCGATCAGGTGGTGCTGGGGCTGAGCGGCGGGGTGGACTCCTCCGTGGCGGCGGCGCTGCTGCATAAAGCGATCGGGGACCAGTTGACGTGTATTTTTGTCAATAACGGGCTGCTGCGGGCGAATGAAGAGAACGTGGTGCAACGGGTCTTTGGTGATCATTTCCAGGTGAATCTGAAATATGTCGACGCGGCGGACCGGTTTCTCGATGCGCTCACGGGGGTGATTGATCCGGAGCAGAAACGCAAAATTATCGGGCGCGAATTCATCGAGGTCTTTCAGCAGGCCTGTGATGAACTGCGGGCGGGGAGCGGCAAACAATATCGTTTCCTGGCACAGGGCACGCTGTATCCGGATGTGATCGAGAGCGTGCCGATCGGTGACAATCCGGCCTCGCTGATCAAGAGCCACCACAATGTGGGCGGGCTGCCGGAGAAAATGAATTTCGAATTGATTGAGCCGCTGCGCTCGCTTTTTAAGGATGAAGTGCGCCAGGTGGGACGTGAACTGGGCCTGCCGAAGGAAGTGGTGCAGCGTCAGCCCTTCCCAGGGCCAGGGCTGGCGGTGCGCATCCCGGGAGAGGTCACCCGGGAACGTTGTGAGCTGCTGCGTGAGGCGGACCGGATCGTATTGGAAGAAATGAAGGCGAGCGACTGGTATTACCGGGTGTGGCAAAGCTTTGCCGTGCTGCTGCCCGTGCGTTCGGTGGGGGTGATGGGGGATGCGCGCACCTATGACTACACCGTGGCCCTGCGCGTGGTGGAAAGCCTGGACGGCATGACGGCGGATTGGACCCGCCTGCCCTATGAATTGCTGGCGCGTATTTCTAACCGGATCATTAATGAAGTGCGCGGGATAAATCGCGTGGTGTATGATGTCTCGAGTAAACCACCCTCGACGATTGAGTGGGAATAAGCGTTTTTTCTTTTTTGGAATATTAGTAATCCTTAATTAATTAATTCCTGTAATCTTTTTTATGACCCGCCGCGCGATTTATCCGGGGACCTTTGATCCCATTACTTACGGGCATCTGGATTTGATCCGGCGAGCGGCGCGGCTTTTTGATGAATTGATTGTGGCGGTCGCGCCGAACCCACAGAAAGCGCCTACCTTCGATGTCGAAGAGCGCATGGCTCTGGTCGAAGCGAGCCTGACGGATGGCGGCCAGAAAAACGGCGAAACGGTCGGCCCGGAAAACCCGACGAATGTGCGGGTGCTGACCTTCAGCGGCTTACTGGTAGATTTCGTGACCGAACACCAAGCCTGCACGGTCGTGCGCGGGCTGCGAGCGATCAGTGACTTCGAGTTCGAATTTCAGATGGCGCTGATCAACCGCCAATTGCAGGACGCGGTGGAGACGATCTTTCTGCCGAGCAAAGAAGAATATACCTACGTCAGCTCGCGGATTGTGAAGGAGATCGCCAAACACGGGGCGGACCGGGTGCGCGATCTGGTCCCGCCGAGCGTGCTGGAAGCCCTGCGGAGACGGTTTGGTTAAATGGGAACAATCTTTCCCCTACCCGCCTCCGGTGTGCTGACAATCTGCCCAACACGAACGTACTCATGACCGCTGCATCCACCGCCCGCCTCCCGATCAAATCCCGCCCGTTTGAGTTCACCAATGATGACGGGATCAAGCTTACTGGTCGCCTGGAGCTGCCGATCGTGCCGCAGCCGCCGCGTGCGATGGGCGTTTTTGCGCATTGCTTTACCTGCTCCAAAAATATCAAGGCAGCGAGCGTGATCAGTCAGACCCTGGCCGCCCAGGGGATCGGCATTCTGCGATTTGATTTCACCGGCCTCGGAAATAGTGAGGGGGATTTTTCCAACACGAATTTCTCCTCGAACGTGGAGGATCTCATCGCGGCGGCACGAGCGCTCCAAGCACAGGGCTTTGGTGCGGTGCAATTGCTCGTAGGTCACAGCCTGGGCGGAGCTGCCGTGCTGAAGGCAGCCGGGCAGATCCCCAGCGTGCGGGCGGTGGCGACCCTGGCGGCGCCCAGCGAAGTGGAACACGTGACCCATCTATTTGAGGAATCGCTCGAGGAAATCCGTGCGCAGGGCGAGGCCCAGGTGAAGCTGGCCGGGCGGCCCTTTACCCTGAAAAAACAATTTGTCGAAGACCTCACCCGGCACTCGATTCTGGATGACTGGAAATCGAACAACACCGGGCCAGACCGGCGCGCCCTGCTCGTCGCGCATTCGCCGGTCGATGAAACGGTGTCGATTGAACACGCCTCGAATATTTATCTCGCGGTCAAACATCCGAAGAGTTTCCTTTCTCTGGATCAGGCGGATCACCTGCTTTCCAATCCGGCCGATGCCTCCTACGCGGCGGAGGTGATCGCCTCGTGGGCCACGCGCTATCTTGAGCTCAATTCAGGTGAATCTGCTACCAGCGGCGATGAGGTGCTCGTGGAATCGCTCACCGGACATAAATTCGCCCAGCAGATTACGGCGGGAAATCACCGGTATTTGGGCGATGAACCGCGCGGAGTAGGCGGCGATGACGCCGGCCCCGCCCCCTATGACTATCTACTGAGCGCGCTGGGCGCCTGCACCGCGATGACCCTGCGCATGTATGCCGATTACAAGAAACTGCCCCTGGAAAAAGTGACGGTACGCCTGACCCATGACCGGGTTCATTTCCAGGATTGTGATACCTGCGCGGACGACGAAAAACCGGAAGATGCAAATGCCAAAATCGAGCGCATCACCAAACATATCACGGTGAGCGGCGATTTAACCGAAGAACAGGTGCAGCGCCTTCTGGAGATCGCAGAGAAATGTCCCGTGAACAAGACGCTCAAGGGCAGCCCGCACGTGGCGGGGAGCATTGAGCACGTAAAATGAGGCGGCTTTCTTTTTGACTACAGGTCCGGTAAAGAAAAGGAATCTCCTGTTTTTTCCAGCCATTTCTGGAGTCCTCCCTGCAACGCCTCACGCTCAGAATCAAAGCGGTCCTGGAAGGCCAGATTATTCAGTTCGTAGGGATCTTCGTTGAGATTAAAAAGACCGAAGGGTTGCCCTTCCAGACAGACATATTTCCAGCCATCGACAGTACGAATTCCCCGCCAGACGCGGTTGAGGCAATCGAACCGTTTCCGGTGCACATGCTGTAAAAAAGCGGAAGATTGCTCCTGCGCCGGGCGAGGCCTTTTCGGATCGATTTCATACGAAAAATCCGTCCCCACCATCCACTCTGGAATATCCAGCCCGCACAGCCCAAGACTTGTCGGCGCGATGTCCACGTGATTCATCGGCGCCTGACGTTTCTCTCCGGCTGTATCGTTAATCGATGGGCTTTGCACAATAAATGGTATGCCGACCGATTCCTCCCACGGACTGCTTTTCCTTAAATAACCGTGCGACCCGTGCATGTCTCCATGATCCGAAAAGAATATCACGTGGGTATTCTCCCGCCGACCGGATTTCTCCAGATAATCCAGAACACGGCCGACATTGTTATCCAGGTTTTCGATTTGCGCATAATACCCGGCCAGCTCTTCCCGCGCCGCTTTCCGCACTCGGTCCACCGGCGGCACATTCGGACGTAACTCGATTTCCTCCGCGGAATAGTTCCGCATGGTTTCTTCCGGGGCGATGTGCGGATTATGCGGGGGCTGCACGGAAAGCACCGCGAAAAATGGTCGCTCGTCTGTTTCTTCGAGAAAACCCAGCAGATGATCGGTCAACGCATCCGTCTCATAACCACGCAATTTCTCGGCCTGCGCCACCTGATCGTCACGCCCTTTTTCGTCATGGCCATGCACCCAGGAATCAAAGGGCGCATTGTAGTTTTCGTAACCGATCCACGTTCCAAAGCGGCCCCGTTCTTCGCGAGGGATGAAGTCCGCTTCGTTGCTGCCGCCCAGGTGCCATTTTCCAAAATATCCTGTCCGATAACCATGCTCATTAAATACATCAGTCACCAACGGCAAATCTGGATCAAGCCTCTGCGGGGTTTTTATGACGCCATTCTGATGCGAATAAAGACTCGTCAGCAGGCACGCGCGGAAGGGACAGCACCACGGATTTCCCGCGACGGCATTGGGAAAATGCAGGCCCTGCGAAGCCATCGCATCGAGCCGCGGCGTGCGGGCATTGGGATCCCCGGTGAATCCCAAAGCCTGCCCCCGGTGCTGATCCCCAAAGATCCACAGGATGTTCTGTGCGCTTGACATGATTTCTTTCTAGCGCGGAAATGGTGCCCTTGTGAATAGCAAAAGCACTCCCAAACCACGGCATGTTATCTGGATCACCACGGATCACATGCGTTTTGATTGCCTTGGTGCTCATGGAAATCCCGCCATGCACACCCCGCATCTGGACCGGCTCGTGGAAAACGGCGTCTCTTTCTCAAATTGCTTTGTCAACAGCCCCGTTTGCATGCCGAGCCGCTGCTCCTTTATGACCGGCTGCTACCCTTCACAAACCGGCGTGTGGAAAAATGGTCAGGAATTACCGGCTGATTTTCAACCGGTCGTGGCCTCCTCCTTTGCGTCGGGCGGTTTTCAGCCGGTGCAGATTGGTAAATTGCATTTTCAATGTCATCAGGACTCCGATCTCGATCCCTCTCCCCGGTCTCGCTATGGCTTTGATACCTTTTCATTATCCGAAGAGCCGGGCTGTTATGAGGACGCTTATCGCATCTGGTTACGGGGCGAGTTTCCGGAGTATGTCGATACCTTTACGGTGCCGCGCCCGCTTTCTTTCGAGCGCCACGGTGAAGCGAGAAATTTCAAAGTGCTCGACGCGCCCTGGCAGGCCTCTCATTCCGGCTGGATTGCGACGCAGTTTACCCGCTATCTCTCCTCATGGGGAATTCCGCGAAATCCGCATTTTTTCCATCTTGGCTTTTATGCGCCGCACCCGCCCCTCAATCCGACCGAGGAAATGTTTGCTCCTTATCGCGACCGCGAAATTCCCCCGCACCATCGTTCCCCCAATGACTCGCGCGATCCGAAACAGCTGGACGATCTCACCCTGCAGGAATACCGCCGCCATTTCTACGCCATGGTCACGGGCGTTGATCTCGCCGTCGGTCAGATTAGCCAGGTGCTCAAGGATACCGGTCTGTTTGATGACACCCTCATTGTGTTCGGCTCTGATCACGGCGATGCCTGCGGGGATAATGGGCGCGTCTCTAAAGACGATTCCTATTACGATTCCATCATGCGCGTGCCGCTCGTGCTCCATTGGCCCGCCGGTCTCGGCACGGGCTCGCGAAAAATAGACGGTCTTTTTGAAATGGTCGATGTCCTGCCATCGCTCCTCGAACTCAGCTCCTGCCCGATCGACTATCGCATGCAGGGAACGTCCTTTGCGCAGGATTTATTATCCCACGCCATTCCCCCCGGCCGCGATTCTCTCTATGCCATTCACGGCTCCGGAAACATCATGCTGCGCACCTCTACCCATAAATATCTCCGCTATCAGGATCACGGCCAGCGGGTTTCCGAAATCCTCATTGATCTGGAGAATGATCCCCACGAATTCCATGATTGCGCACCGGAGCCGGCTTACCGTCCCGCCCTCGAAGAACTCCGGAATCTCACCATGACCCGCCATCTCGCCGCCAGCCGTCCCATCCAGCGCCCGAGAGCTCGTTTCTAACGGCCTGAGGAAAATCTTTCAGAAAAATCATCCCCGGACGTTCCGGACATCCCGGACGTGATGCGCCCGGCTCTTCCATGGGTTACCTTAGAAGGTAAAGGATAAGTCACGATTCCTGCCCGTCCCGTCCCCTTCCCCCTGCCCTCACCCTCGCTTCTCCCTCTGCGCCCCGCATGTCCGCTGCCCTTTCCCCAAGCCCGGTTTCCCATCCGCCTGCGCCGTGTTTTCTGCCCTTTGCTTTCTCCATTTTACCAAACGTTCGGTAAAATAGAAACCCTAACCCGTTCATTTTCAACAACGTTGACCTTCGCTTTTCTTCCTTTCTCTTTAGACTGACCGGTAAAACGCTCCTTCTACCCCTTCAGCACTCGTCCCGCCTCATCCTTCTCCCGCCATTCCCCTGTCCCGGTTGAACGCGCCCATCCGTATCCCTGTCGGTGCCTTTCACGTCCGTTGACGGCCCACCCAGCCGCGCTTAGAGGAGTTACCGGACCTCACCGCCCCCCGGGCGCGCCGGCGCTCCCCGTCCCCGATTACCTTACATTCCTGACCCATTCTTGATGAACCATCCGTCTTCCTCATCATCCCCCGCCCCCGGTTCCGTCCAGCCTTCCGCGTCCCCTTCTCCGGATGTGACCAGCTTCAGCCACACCGCCGGCTCCGCCACGGATGCTTCGGCCGCCCCGCCGCGCTCCGCTTCTGAGGTCGTCAATCAGGTGCGCGAAGCCAGCCGCCGCCTGCTCTCGGAGCTGCATAAGGTCTTCGTCGGCCAGGACGACATCATTGAGCAGCTCATCATCGCTCTCTTCGCCCGCGGCCACGTCCTTATCCAGGGTGTGCCCGGTCTTGGCAAAACGCTCCTCGTCAAAAGCATCGCCCAGATGCTCTCGCTGAACTTCAAGCGCATTCAGTTCACCCCGGATCTCATGCCCGCCGATATCGTCGGCACCGAGGTTATCGTGGAAGATCCCGCCACCGGCGCCCGGGATTTCCGGTTCCAGCACGGGCCGATCTTCTCGAACATCGTGCTGGCCGATGAGATCAACCGCAGCCCCTCCAAAACGCAGGCCGCCCTCCTCGAGGCGATGGCCGAGCAGCATGTCACGGCCGCCGGTGAAACCCGTAAGCTTGAGCAGCCCTTCTTTGTTCTTGCCACCCAGAACCCCATCGAGCTCGAAGGCACCTACCCGCTTCCCGAAGCTCAGCTCGACCGCTTCCTCCTCATGGTCGTCATCGATTACCTTTCGGAGGCTGATGAGATCGCCATGGTCAATGCCACCACCTCACCGGCCCGCTTCAGCCTGAGCAAAGTCTTCACCGCCCGTGAGATCCTGGAGTTGCAGGAACTCGTCCGGGAAGTCCCCGCGCCCAGTAACGTGGTCAATTACGCAGTCCGGCTCGTCCGCGCCACCCGCCCGCAGAGTGAAGGCTCTCCCGCGTTGGTGCGTGACAAGGTGAAATGGGGCGCGGGTTCACGCGCTTCCCAGGCTCTCATTCTCGCCGGCAAGGCCCGCGCCCTTCTGCAGGGCCGCTACAATGTTGCGATCGAAGATGTCCAGGCCCTTGCTCAACCCGTTCTGCGCCATCGGGTCATTCCCAATTTCCATGCCGACGCGGAAAACATTACCTCCGGCGATATCATCCAATCGCTCATCGGCGAGGTCAAAGAAGCGGCCGCGGCCTGATTCCTTATCCAAGCCCCATGGCTGACCCGGCTCCATCCGCCCAGATCAATTACCTTGATCCTGCCAATCTTGCGCAGTTTCAGAATTACTCCCTGCTTTCCAAGTATGCTGTAGAGGGATTTATCTCCGGCCTGCACCGCAGCCTTTTCCACGGGCATGGCTCTGAGTTTTTCCAGTATCGTAACTATGCCCCGGGGGATGACTTTAAATACATCGACTGGAAGGTTTTCAGCCGGCACGAACGCTTTTACACGAAGCTCTTCGAGGAAGAGACGAATATGGACCTCAGTGTCGTCCTGGATATCAGCGGTTCAATGAACTATCAGGGCCAGGACGCCCCCGTCGCCAAATGGCAATATGCCGCCATGATCGCGGCCTGCCTGGGCTATCTGGCCAAGCGGCAGGGAGATAACTTCGGTCTCTATATTTACGATGATGAAGTCCGCGAAGCCCATCCCGCCCGTCATCACAGCCGGCAGATGCAGATCTTTTTCTCTGCCCTGCAGCGCATCAAACCTTCCACCCACGGAGCCAATCACGATCTCATTCTGGACTATCTCGCACAGCATCTCACCCGCCGCGGCATTGTCGTGGTCATTTCGGATCTGCTCGAAGCGGAAACCAGCATCGCTTCTCCGCTCAAGCGTCTCATGTCGCAGCGCCGGGAGTGTCTCGTTTTCCAGGTGCTCGATCCCGATGAGCTGGATTTTCCCTTCAATTCACCCACCCAATTTATCGGCCTGGAAGATGAGCGGCGGCTTATCACCGATCCCGAGGAAATCCGCGAGGGTTACCTCGCAGGTTTCAACCAGTTCCTCGCCGCCCTGCGGAGCGCCCTGAATGAAGCGGAGGTGGACCACCTGCTCTGCCGCACCAGCGAGGACCTGGGCAAAACGCTGGCCGCCTATCTTCACCGCCGCGAATCGCTCCAGTAGTCATTCTTCATCGCCCGCCCGTTCATGCTGCAATTTGCCGCGCCAGCTTTTCTTTGGGGATTGATCGGCCTCGCCCTGCCCATCATCGCCCATCTCATTCATCGCGAAGTGCGCCAGGTCGTGCGCTTCCCCAGCCTCCGCTTCATCACTCAGGGCCGTGTCCGCAGCCAGGGCAAACGCCGCCTCCGTGACCGGCTCCTTCTCCTCCTGCGCTGCCTCGTGCTCGCTCTCGCCGTGTTCGCCCTCGCTCAGCCTTTCTGGCGGGTCGTTTCGCCGCCGGACGCGGCCAAGGATGAGCGCGAAGAGCAGGTGGTCATTCTCGCCGATGCCTCCGAAAGCGTTCTGGGCCGCGATCTTTGGGCCAATGTTCAGTCGCGCGCCGAGGAAATCCTCGCCGCCAATCCGAACGCCCGCACCGGTGTCGTGGTGTCAAATGGTGAACGCACGCGCACCATGCCCCTCAGCGCGGAGGAGCGGATGGTGCGCCGGGCCCTGGAAAACGGATCGATCGAGATCCCCGGTCAGGACGAATCCGCTCCGGAGATCGCCCGCTATCGCGCGGGTTACCCGGAAGCCGCCCTCCGTGAGGCCGCCAATCTCTTCACGCCGTCCGCCCGAAAAAAACTGGTCATCATTTCAGACTTCCAGGCGAGTGACTGGGAACGCACTTCCTTCGCCGCTCTGCCCGTCGACGCCGAGGTGGAATGGGCACGCCTCGACACGGACGCGAAAAATGAACTCGCCCTTACCGAGGCCCAAACGACGCCCATCGATGAAGATTCACTCCGCGCTCTGGTCACGGTAAAAAACTACGGCGAGGCGGAAGCAGGCGCCTCCATCATCCTCGAAACCGGCAGCGCCCAGCAGAAACAGGATCTCACCCTTGGCCCGAAGGAAAGCGGCTCGCTTTCCTTCATCTTCAATGCTGATCAGGCCGGCCCGGCCCTCGCACGGCTTGAACAGAACGATGGCTACCCCACTGATGACCGGCTCCATTTCTGGGGAGGGGCGCCCCCGCCCGTCAAGGTGCTGGCCGTCATTCCGGCTGAACGGGAACCGGAAAAACTGCAGGAGTTCGTTTTCATCGAGGCCGCTCTCGGAGTGAAAGCACCCGGTGACTGGCTGAGCTTTATCGCCGGACGCATGAACGCGCAGCTTTTCCGCGCGGAAGACCTTGAGGCTGTCCCCGCTGCCTTGCTTCTGGGAGCCCCGTCTCACTTGGAAACTGAGGAAATGGAAGGAATCGCGAACTGGATCAGGGAAGGCGGGACCGCACTGGTCACCTTGGGTCGGACGGCGTCTCTCCAGATTCGCGCACTGCAGAATGTGCGCCTCTACGCGGGCAGCTTCCGCGCGATCAGGGAATTCAACCGGCTCGCGGGCGAAGATCCGGCCCGCATCGCGCCGCTCCCGGAAAGCAGCCGCCTCGCGGAGGTCTTCGAAGGGGACAGCGCGCGCGACCTTTATCTGGCCAGCATTTACCGTCACTCGGTGCTCGAGCCTGGCGAGGACAGCGAGGTCATCCTGCAAAGTGAGACCGGTGATCCGCTCATCGTCCGGCAAAGCATAGGAAGCGGCTCGATCTACATCAGTGCCTTTGATTTCTCCACGGAATGGACGGACCTCCCGCTGCGCACTTCTTTCCTGCCGATCATCCGCGAACTGCTCCGGGAAGCCGTGCCGCCGGATCTGGGCGTCGTTTCGCTGGAGACCGGCGCCGATCCCCGGGCAATCCAGAACCCCTCTCTCCGCGCCCTCTCTCTCATGGAACTGGAATCGATCGATACCAGTGAGCCGGGCGTCCAGGTGGTGGCCGATCAACCGGTTCAGGTTAATGCGCCCCGCTCTGAATCGCCCCCCGAAACCCTTACCGAACTGGAACTCTCTGAGCGTCTCGCCACCACCGGCCCTGCCGCGATGAGTGGCTCTGACGCGGCAGCCACCGTGGAAGCAAAGGCCCGTGAAATTCCGCTCTGGCCATGGCTCGCCCTGCTCGCGCTCATTCTATATGCCGCCGAAGTTCTTTTGGCCAACGACCGCAAAAAACCATCCCCTTCCGCGGGCCACGTGGCACCGTCCTCTTCCGCCGCCTAGGCCGTGCTTCACCGCGTCCGTATCCATCACACACCATTCTACATGCCGGCAGCTTCCTGCTTGACCTGCCCGGAACTTTTCCCTTCCATCCTCCCTAGGTCGGGAGACCTCTCTTTGGTCTCAGGTTCCACTCGGCCCTCAAGCCAACTCAACCGAAAATTGACTCAATGAGCATCATCGTAATCAATAACGACGGCGGCGGAATGACTCCACCCACACCTCCGCCCATGGGCTAAGTTACTGGTCCCTGAAAAGAACCGGAACCATAGATTCCAACAAGCGGAGATCCCT
>CAZUPP010000013.1:78073-97365 GCA_964622095.1 uncultured Verrucomicrobiales bacterium | reverse complement strand
CTCCGCTTTCTTTGACTCTCATCATTTTTAGAACGCCCCGTTTACTATATTAACTTACCGCTGATGGCTGATCCATCGGATTCACTTTCAGGTGCCACGCTGGAAAAAGAGTTGCAGCGGCTGATCCGTAAAGCAAACGGATATTGGATCAGCGGAGAATCGGACAAATTCTCCAAAGAAAGAATTCACGCGCTTGAGCATTTCAAGCGTCTGACGGACGAGCAAAAGGACAAGTTCGATCCTCAATTAAGCGAATGGTTGCTTACGGGAAGCGAGGAGCCATTCAGCAAAGTGTCTCACCCGCGTCTGGCGGACCGTCTCAGTTTCGATGGCACGATTGACCGGGAATTCAATGAACTGGCCAAACGCGTTCATGCTTCCTGGGAGAAACTCGACTTTGAAGAAAAGCGATTTCATGAGGTTGCGACGACAGAGTTAAGCAACGCCAGGCTGCATGAAAAAATTGATCCCCTCGCACCGGCGCGATGGGCCATCCATAATCTGGCCATTCCAGATCAAGTCGACCCGGGGCAGAGATTCGGTGAACCGCCGATTACGATTTTCCGCGGGGACCGTTTTGATATCGATGTTTATTATTGGCTTGATGGCACCACCTGCATCCACGAACACGGCTTCTGCGGATCATTCGGAGTTCTCGCGGGGTCCAGCCTTCATAGTCACTATGATTTCAAAGCGGAGAAAGTTTTCAATCGGGGACTGGCCCTGGGCAAGGCGACTCTCCGCCAATGTGAAATGCTCGAGCCGGGAGATTGTCATCCCATTGAAGCGGGAGAAGATTTGGTTCATGCTCTGTTCCATCTCGACCGCCCTTCAGTATCCGTCGTGATCCGAACGGCCGCCAAGTGGGCTCTGCCGCAACGGCATTTTCTGCCGCCCAGTATTGCTGTCACCTCATTTACCAATCGCGATGAACAACGGCGGCTCCACAGCCTTCGTATGCTGGCCAGAATTGAAAGCCCAACCTTTTTTGAGGATCTTCAGGTGATTCTCAATACCTGTCCTCCTGATGAATTTGTTAATCTTCTCGTCAGCCTGCGCGATTTCCTCGGTCATTCCGATAATTTACCTGTTACCTTTTACCGAACCATTCCCGAGCGCGTGGAACTTCTCCGGGAGGTCTCCGCGTGTCTGAAAGAATTCAAACGATCCGCCAAACTCATTGAACTCCGCGCCAGCACGCATGATGCGGAGGAACGGTTTCTCCTGGCCCTGCTTCTGAACCTGCCAACGCGTGAATTATTAAATGATTTCATCGTGCGTCGCTGGCCTGGTTCCTCAAGCGCTGAAACGATGGAGCGCCTTTTTACGACCATGTTTGCTCGCGGGGACAAGCCACCTTTTGATCTGCCTTCGCACGAACAAACAGCGACAATTTTCTCAAAGCTGCTCGCAGGGTCTTCACCTTCTGATTTTCCCGGAGATGTCCGGCCGATGGCCGAAAATATTTCCAAAAACTCTATCCTGCGGCCTTTTATGGGCTGAGCGATCAAGATAGCGTTTCAAATTTTTCAGCTTATATCGTTCGGACGGATTTCCTGAGCTGCTGACGCTTCCCGGGTGGCGCGCTTCTGTTTCTGATGATGTTCACGCACGGTAAGCCGGCGCACCAGCACATAGAGAACAGGCGTGAAAAAGATTCCGAAAACGGTGACCGCGATCATCCCGCCAAAAACCGCCGTGCCGAGAGATTGCCTCATTTCCGCACCCGCGCCCGTGGCGAGAACCATGGGCAGCACACCGAGAATAAAGGCAAATGACGTCATCAGAATCGGCCGGATACGCAGGCGTGAGGCTTCTGTCGCGGCTTCGCGCAGATCACTGCCTTCGTCTTCTTTCTGTTTCGCGAATTCCACGATGAGAATAGCGTTCTTCGCGGCAAGCCCGATCAGCACAACCAGCCCGATCTGGAAAAGAATATTGTTCGCCATTTCCCGCAGAAAAACAAACCAGATTGCCCCGATGAGACATAAGGGCACGGTGAGGATGACAGCCAACGGCAGGGACCAGTTTTCATATTGCGCCACGAGAAAGAGAAAGACGAAGACCACGGCCAGGATAAAAATAGGCAGGGCCGTTCCTTCCGCTCTCTTCTCCTGAAAGGCCAGCTCTGTCCATTCATAGGTAATTCCCTCCGGCAACGTTTCCTCAGCGATCCGTTCCAACGCTTTAATCGCCTCACCCGTAGAATAACCCCGCGCCGCCGATCCCTGAATATTCGCCGCGGGATAAAGATTATACCGCAGAAAACGATCCACCCCGGTCGTTTCCTGCAATTCCAGAACCGAACCGAGCGGGACCATTTCACCCTGGCGGTTCCGCGTTTTCAGATCATATAAATCCTCCGGATCATCGCGAAATTGAGCGTCCGCCTGCGCGGTGACCTGATAGGTCCGTCCAAAAAGATTGAGCTCGTTCACGAAAATTGATCCCAGATAAATCTGCATCGTAGAGAAAACTTCATCCAGATCGACATCCAGCCGCTTCACTTTTACCCGGTCTATCTCCGCATAGAGCCGCGGCACGGTCGAGCGGAACGAAGTAAAGGCCTGGCCAATGACCGGGTCCTGATTGGCCGCGCCGACCATCGCAAAAGCGGCTTTCTCAAGTTCGCGCGTGCCGAGATTTCCGCGGTCCTGCAGGACCATCTTAAATCCGCCCCCGCTTCCCACTCCACGCACGGAAGGCGGCGGCAACACGAGAACCATCGCTTCGGTCATCGCACCCAGTTTCATGCGTAATTCCTCAATAATAATATCGCCCGAGCGGCCATTCTTATCACGCTGCTTGAAATCCTCAAAAACCGGGAACATCGCACCGGCATTGGGAGCGCCCGCAAAGGTCGCGCCATTAAATCCTGCAAATGAGACCACGTGTTCGATGCCCTCGACGGAGTTGGCAATGCGCGCCACCTCCCGCACCACTTCATCCGTCCGCTGCAGGGAGGCGGAGTCCGGTAACTGCACCGCGATAATACAATAACCCTGATCCTGTTCAGGGATAAAGCCGGACGGGACCAGCCGGAATCCCCACCACGCCACCGCGGCGAGCGCCGCGTAAGCGATGAGCGAGAAGGCCGCGACCCGCACCATCCGGCGCACGATGCCGGTATAACCGCGGACGAACCGGCCGAAGACCCAGTTAAACGCATTGAAAAACCAACCGAAGAGGAAATTCCAGATCCGCGTAAACCAATCCGGTTTGGCATCCTTACCTTTCAGTAAGAGCGCACCGAGGGCTGGACTCAGGGTGAGCGAGACAATACTGGAAATGATCACCGACCCGGTAATCGTCAGCGCAAACTGCCGGTAAAACTGACCGGAAATCCCCGGCAAAAATGCGGTGGGCACAAAGATCGCCACAATCACAAGAGTCGTCGCAACAATTGGGCCCGTCACCTCGTTCATGGCCTGCCTCGCGGCATTTCGCGGTGTTTTACCTTCGCCCAGGTTTCGCTCGATATTTTCAACCACCACAATGGCGTCATCGACCACGATGCCGATGGCCAGCACCAACCCGAATAAGGTCAGGTTATTGATCGAAAAACCGAGCAGGGCCATCCCGGCAAACGCCCCGATAAGCGAGACCGGGATCGCGACGAGTGGAATGATCGACGCCCGCCAGGTTTGCAGAAAAACCAGAATCACGATGACGACAAGCAGCACCGCCTCAAAAATAGTTTTCTGCACCGCGGCAATCGATTCTTCAATAAAAACGGTGGGGTCATAAATGATGGAGTATTCCAGATCCTCCGGAAAGGCCTGGCTGACTTCTTTCATGGCCGCGCGGATTTCCTGCGCCGTGGCAAGTGCATTCGAGCCCGGCAACTGGCTGACCGGCATGGCGACCGCGGGCGTGTCATTCGCATAATTATTGACAGAATAATCCAGCGCACCCAGTTCCACCCGCGCGACATCCTGCAACCGCACGACCTCATTGTTCTCGCCGCTCTTGACGACGACATTCTGAAACTGCTCCGGCTCGGATAACCGGCCCAGGGCACTGACGGTTAACTGCAGCGGATTATTTGTCGTGGTGGGTGGCTGCCCGATATTTCCGGCCGCCACCTGCAAATTCTGTTCCTGCAACTGCGCCACGACATCGCCAGGAGTCAGTTCAAGACTTGACAGTTTATCCGGGTCCAGCCAGACGCGCATACTATATTCCCGCACGCCAAAAAGCCGCACCTCGCCGACCCCTTTGATCCGGCGCAAACGCTCCCGCACCTGCAGGATAGCGTAATTACTCACATAAAGCCGGTCATAGGTTTCATTGGGCGAAAACATCTGCACGACGAGCAGGAGATCCGGCGAGCTTTTATTTACCGTTACCCCCAGCCGCCGCACTTCCTCCGGCAGGCGCGGCTCCGCAATCGCGACCCGGTTCTGCACGAGGACCTGCGCCTGATCCAGATCGGTGCCGAGCTCAAAGGTCACCGTAATTGCCAATTCTCCATCCGCGGTGGCGGAGGAAGACATATACAGCATATTTTCTACGCCATTGATCTCCTGTTCCAGGGGCTGCGAAACGGTTTTGGCCAGATCTTCCGGGGTCGCCCCGGGATATTGCGCACGCACGACGATGGTGGGCGGCGCCACTTCCGGAAACTGAGCGATCGGCAGACCGGGAAAGGAAATCACGCCGAGCAGCACGATGATCACCGAAACAACCGCGGCAAAGCGGGGGTGATCGATAAAGAAATGAGAGATATTCATGCGGCGGCGTTTATTTTCTGCTCGTCGTCTTCGTTGTCATCAAAACACGTTGATCGACTCGCCGCCGTTCAACTCTTCCTCGGAGGGTGGCTCGATTTTTCCTTCACTGGGCGTCACCTGCATGCCCGGGCTCAGCATCGCAAAACCTTCCGTGATGACCTTGTCGTCCGCTTCAATCCCTTCGATCACCGTGCGCAGTGCGCCGTGCCGCGCCCCTAAAGTCACCTTGCGCCGGTCCGCGGTGCCGTCTTCTGTCAGGACCCAGACAAATCGCGCGGTTAAATCCGCCACAATCGAAGCTTGCGGAACCAGAATCGCGTTTTCCTCGGTGCCTGCACTGATTCGCACCCGCGCGAACATACCCGGGGTCAACATTTCATCTTCATTGTCGAAAACCCCGCGCAGCTCAATCGTCGCCGTGCTTGGATTGATCGTGTTATTGATAAAGTCCACCGTGCCTTCATGCGGAAAACCTTTTTCATCCGCTAACTGCATCTGAATGGGCCGCAGCCCTTCCTCATTCCGGCCGGGAATTTCACCGGCCATGTAGCGGCGCAATCCACGCAGAAAAGCCGCCTCGTTAATTTCGAAATAGGCGTGGATCGGTTTGTGCGGCACGATGGTGGTGAGCAGGGTGGCATTACCCGTCCCACCCTGGACAAGATTTCCTACCGTCACGAGTCGGCGGCCCGCGATGCCGGAGATCGGCGCGCGCACCTCGGTGAATTCCAGTTGCAGAAATTCCTGGCGAAGCTCGGCCTCGGCCTGTTCCTCATTCGCCGCGGCCTGCAGGGCCTCACTTTCCCGCACATCGGCCTCTTCCTTGGAAATCGCCTTGTCCGCCAGAAGCGCTTCGGCACGGGCGGCGTTGGCTTCGGCGAGGGTCCGCGCGGCCTGGCGCTGGAAAAGTTCAGCCTCCGCGCTGGAAAGCGCCGCCTTAAACGGGCGCTGATCAATGACAAAGAGCAGGTCCCCTTTCTCCACCGTTTCACCCTCTGTGAAGTGGATGGAGTCGATGTAACCGCTCACCCGCGGGCGCAGCTCCACGCTTTCCACCGCCTCCAGTTGCGCGGTGTATTCCTCAAACTCCGTCACCTCCATCTGGAGCGGTTTGGCCCAGATCACCCCCGGAGGCGGCATCTGCGGCGGTTCTTCCTCACGCTGGCAACCTGCCATCCCGGCGCCCAGCGCCATAATGATCATGCCCGCTCCGGCTAATCTGAAATCTTTCTTCCCCATGACAATGCTCTTTCACCTACGGACCAGCCTCCCCCGTGGACGGGCGCTTATCCATGTGCATTGAACTGGCGTTCAGTCTACAGAAAAGAAATGCGTGATTCCGGGTGCACCACTCCCTTCCAGCATGGATCTTGCTTGACCCATCCTGTGATCTCCCCTATCGCGCCTCCTATGACGTATGGCTCCCGGCTATGTAATGTCTATTTCCTGCCGGAAGTCATCCTGCCCGATGGCCAGCCGCTGCAACTGCGGCTTCACGTGCTGCAGGCGATGCATAACCACCTCTTCTGGGTTTATGTCGAGGAACTCGATCTCTATGACATCAAGCCAGCCATGTTTGACCAGTTCATCCCGCAAAAGCAGATCTGGGCGCGCAGTGACGGCTTCAATTTCCTCGAAGAACTCACCGCAGAAAGCGAAGAAGAAATCCTTGAGCTATGTTTTGCCGCGATCGAGCAACGCTATGGTCAATTGTGGTAGCATTGGCGCGACTTGAGTAATCATTATTTATTTTCCCGGCGCCGCACATAAAATCGCGCCGAGCAGGTGCAGGGTGGCGCATCGCATTTGGCGCAACCGAAGCCGTACCGGATGCTTTCTTCTTTCCAATGTTCCGGTGAGCGCGCGACAAACTGGAAGCCGTATTTTTCTAAAACACTCGCGGAGGAATCGATCCGCCCGGATTCCCAGCTCTCGGTGACGATGTTGGTGCAGGCGCACTCGTTTTCGAGCTTCTGCAGGGCGGCTTCGACCAGCTTCGATCCGATGCCCCGCCGCCGCATTTCTGCCTTCACCACGACCGCGTCGAGCTTGCCGACCCCCACCCGGCCTCCGCCGCTCAGATCCAGGCAGTTCTCCTTCTCCACGCCAAGGCGCCGTAATTGCTCTTCAAATTCCGCAATTTCATCCGCCTCCAGCACCGACGCAATCCGCACCCCGGTTAATTCTTTTCCGTTCGCCGTGAACGCCCCAAAAACAAACCGGCGCTCACTCGCCATCGCTTCGGCTACCTCTTCTGGTGCGATATAGCCCTCGCCCAGGCCGGCGTCAAAGAGGCGGGAGATCTCCTGAGCAAATCGGACGTCACCGGAATAGAGCTCCCGGATCGATGCCGGGTTGTCTTGAGATTGATTCAAATTAGGTGGTAAATGAAAAATACGGAGCAGTTATATCGCAATTCGGTGATCCGATTATTAGTTCAAGGCACGCGAATCCTATATCTCCCGACAGTTGCATGATCTTCTTCGAATACGTTGGATCGGTCAGTTAATCCGCGACGGAAAGACTCGCCAGACTCCGGCCTTTCAACATCTCCGCGAACGTTTCCGGGTTCTTCGGGGAAAGAATCAGGGGCCGCTGGCGGCTGCCTTCGCCTCCCGTAATGACCACACAATGCGCGGGCGACGTCACGAACAGGTCCATGTTTCCATACTTCCCATTGCGATGCAGGCCGGAGAAACGGAATAGCCCGCCATTCCCCCAGAGCCGCAGGGCGCCCTTCAGGGCCACCGGATCCACCATGACCTCCCGGCTTTCTCTCGTGCCGGGCAGCGGCACCGTGCGCACGCCCAGCCACTGGTGAATACACAGCCCGCGCCCATCGTCACTCAGCGAATAACCGCGGATGGTCATCGTCGCCATCCACACGAGAAAGACCACGACGGCCGCGATGATAGGGGCGTTGATCCACGTCGCGACCTGCCAGCCCAGGCCGCTCTGCCCTTTCAAACCCCACATCGGGACGGAAAGCGCGATGCACACCCCAGCCAGCACCACGCACGCAAAGATCGTCATCCCCCACAGCGCCTTGCTCCATGGCGCCGCCGGGAAGTAATCTGAAGATTCAGCAGACATCACCTTTTTATGACAATGCCCTGCCCCGGGCGTGATCAATTTTCCCGTATCTTTCCCCTTGCACACCCCGCTGAAGCCGACATATTACCCGCTCTTCAGAAGCGCTTCAGGGCGCACTGGAGCCCCTCCAACCGTCCCTTTCCCGGTCTGACAATCATTTCGACCTGACCTGACCTGAACAGACCGGCCCGTCCGATTCTTCATCCTATTCCCTTTTCCATTCCTGTCTTATGGGCACCAAAGGAGCTACCGCCAAAACACGCAAGGGAGTCGCCAAGCGCTTCAAGATCACGGCCAATGGCAAGATCAAGCGCCAGCGCAAGGGGCGTAACCATAACTTCGGCAACAAAAACCGCAAACGCCTGCGCCGCATGCGTGACGGGGGTTTTGTCAGTGAGGATCATGCCGATAAGATCACGAAGAGCCTGCCCTTTGTCTGAGCACCGGCCCGCTCCACCCCTAAGTCATTCATACTCAAGGATACTGAACCATGCCACGCGCCACTAACTCCGCCGCCAGCCGTAAACGCCGCAAGCGCATGCTGGAACGCGCCAAAGGCTTTCGCGCGAACCGCTCCAAGCTCTACCGCTACGCCAAGGACGCCGTCTACAAGGCCGAGCAATACGCCACGCGTGACCGCCAGGCCCGCAAGCGTGCCTTTCGCCGCCTCTGGATTCAGCGCATCAGTGCCGCCTGCAAGCAGAACGACATCCTTTACAGCCGCTTCATCGCCGGGCTGGCCGCCGCCAACATCGCGCTCGACCGCAAGGTCCTCGCCGATCTGGCCATGAACGAGCCGGAATCCTTCCGCGTCATCGTCGCCCGCGCCAAAGACGGCCTCAAACAGCAGGAAGAAGAGCGCGCCAAAGCCGCGGCTTGACCGGTAGGCTTCCCGCCATCGTCTCCGGCGAATTCCTGACATTTTCGGCGGTCCGGATGTGCCGGACGTCCCGGACGCGTTGACCCTGCTTCCTGTTTGGGGTTTATTAAGGGTGAATGAATCCTGAACCGAGCGAGGCCGGTTCTGTGAGGCCGCGATTTCCGGGATGTTCCTCAACCCTGATGACCAGTGATCCGGATTTCTCTGCCTATCATTGGAAAATCATTTCATGAAAATTACTGCCGCTGGGCTGCTCTGTTTTTTTGTCGCCCTTCTTTTTTCCTCCTGCGCCCGCCAGCCTGCCGGTCTCTCTCAGGAAGCCGCCACAGCCGGCGATGGTAAACTCCAGGTGAAGCTCACGTTTCGTGGCGGTGCCCTTTCCCGGCCTTTTTTTCTGATCAGCGCACGCGACGGCCGGAAATGGGAAATCCCCACCCGCGCCTACGATCCCTTTTCCCGGAATGATCGCGGGGAAATGCATATTGACTATTTCACCCTCAAGCAATTCGTCGCCCCCACCCGCGAAATTGTCGCCCTCCAGGAATCCGGCGAGGGCGAGGATTTTTATCGCACCGTCATTTTTATCTCCAGCGAAGACAACGTCGCGCGGGCCTACGCCATCACCAGCGGGAAAGCGCCTGATCCCGCCGTGCGCACCTCACGTTTTCCCGTGCTCTGGTTCCAGAATCCCATACAGGACCTGCAGGACGATGGCATCGTCATCAGAAATGTTCTTATTCCGTGGGATAAACTCGATAACTATCCCATCGGCACCTGGGATGTAATCACAAACGGATAAGCATTTCTGTCGGTCATCGGGTTAAAAAGGAACAAACAATTGATGATTTGGAAAAGTGAAGGGAAAACATCCGGCTAAAAGTCGAAGAGATTCGATGGTATCATTCTTCACTTTCTGCGAGCTCTCCTCCCCTCGATGTTTTGAGCGCAACCCAAGGATGCGTGATAAGTTTTGTGAATTTGCTGCACCAAAATTCGGTGTGCATCCGCAAGCTATTTCCGTTCGCCTGAATCGCGAAGGAATCTGGATGGAGGGGTAACTCTCCACCCTTGCCAATCCTCCCGGCTCATGTCATGGCATTGGCCCGCAAGAGAGAAAGAGAATCTTCTATGGCAATGCTGGACGACATTTCACAGGTGCGCGATGAGGGCCTGCAACAGGTAACGGCGGCGGGCGAGCTGGAGGCCCTGGAGCAGGCTCGCGTCACCGTTCTCGGCCGGAGCGGCTCGCTCACCGCGCTCAGCCAGGGCATGCGCGATGTGCCGAAGGACCAGAAAGCGGAGGTCGGCAAGGCGCTGAATGAAGCCCGCCAGGCGATCGAGAGCGCGATTGAGGCCAAGAAAAGCGAGCTCCAGGAGGCCGCTGACCGGGCTGCGCTCGCCGGGATTGATGTCACCCTGCCCGGCACGGCCGCCCCCGCCGGCAGCATTCATCCCCTCACCCAACTGGAGGACCGCGCCATCCGCATCTTTCGCCGGATGGGGTTTGCCCTCGCGGAGGGGCCGGAGCTGGAGACGGAGTTCCGCTGCTTTGACGCGCTCAACACCCCGCCGGATCACCCTGCGCGCAATGAGAGTGACACGTTTTACTTTGCGGACGGACGCCTCCTGCGCACTCACACCTCCACCGTGCAGATCTCTACCATGGAGCAGGTGAAGCCGCCCGTGCGCATCATTTCCCCCGGCTACGCCTTTCGCCGGGATGAAGTGGACGCCACCCACAGTTTTCAGTTCACCCAGATGGAAGCTCTTTATGTCGATGCCGAGGTCAGCGTGGCCGATCTCAAGGGCACCCTGGAATTCTTTTTCCGCGAATTGCTCGGGCCGCAGACCCAGACACGTTTCCGCCCCCATTTCTTTCCCTTTACCGAACCAAGTTTTGAGGTCGATGCCAAGCTATCCGTCGCCGGGCGCGAACCGCGCTGGGTAGAAATGGGCGGCTGCGGCATTGTTGATCCGGCCGTCTTTGAGCGGGTGAATGAGGCGCGTGGTGATAAGGCCTATGATCCTGAGAAAGTGAGCGGGTTCGCCTTCGGCCTCGGTCTCGACCGCCTCGCCATGACCCTCTGGCAGATCCCGGATATCCGTTATTTCACGGAAAACGACCTGCGCTTCCTGCGGCAATTTTGAAGGTGAAGGATAAGATCGATAAATTCCGCCGGCGCATGCAGGATGCCTACGGCAAAACCGCCGTGAAATACTGCGCGGTGGTGGTCATCAGCCTCACCGTTCTCGCCCTCTTTCTCCTCCTCATTTTTAATTGGTTGAGTAATAACTGAATTTCCATCCATGAAGATCTCACTTAATTGGCTGCGCGATTACGTTGACTGGGAAGGCTCCATTCAGGAAATGGATGACCTTCTCACCTATGCCGGGCTGGAGGTGGAGGACATCGAAGAACGCGGCGGACATTTGGATAAGGTCGTCGTCGGACAGATTCTCAGTTCGGAAAAGCATCCCAATGCTGACCGGCTCAGCGTGTGTACGGTGGATGATGGCACCAGCGAGGAACGCCAGATTGTCTGCGGCGCGAAAAACTATAAAGTCGGCGACAAAGTCCCCGTGGCTTTGCCGGGAGCGATTTTGCCCGGTGATTTCAAGATTAAGACGGGAAAATTACGCGGGGTGGAAAGTCAAGGCATGCTGTGCAGCGCCAAGGAACTGAAAATCGGCGAGGACGCGGAAGGCCTGCTCATTCTACCTCCCGAGACCGAAGTCGGAATACCGGTGGAAGAACTTTACAAGCCGGATGTGATTTTTGATGTGGAAGTCACTCCCAACCGGCCGGACTGGCTCAGCATGATCGGTATTGCCCGTGAAATTGCGGCGCTCACCGGCGCTGAACTGCAAATCCCGGAGATTCCCAAACCTGGCGCCACCAGTGATAAAGATGGCATACGCAAAATAGAAATTGCTGAGCCGGATGGGTGCTCCATCTATACCGCCCGCCTTTTCCATAAGATCGCCGTCGGGCCGAGTCCAGCCTGGATGAAACAGCGTCTGCAAGCCGTCGGGTTGCGCCCGATCAATAATATCGTTGATATTACAAATTATGTTCTGATGGAGATGGGCCAGCCGCTCCACGCCTTTGATGCGGCCAAAGTGGCTCCGGAAAAAATTATCGTGCGCAGCGCGGAAGCGGGCGAGACCCTTGAGGCGCTCGATGAAAAAACCTACACCCTGCGGGAGGGTGACCTTGTCATTGCCGATGAAAAACAGGCCCTCGCCATCGCGGGCGTGATGGGCGGCGAGAGCAGCGGCGTGACGGAGTCGACCATCTCCATTATTCTGGAAAGTGCCCGCTTCGCCCCGGCATGGATCCGCCGCACCTCGCGTGATCTCGGAATTGTTTCGGATTCCAGTTATCGTTTCGAACGTGGCGTTGACCCTGAAGGCGTCCTGCAAGGCTCAGCCCGCGCCACCCAATTAATTGAAGAGCTTGCCAGCGGCCAGATTTCCGGGCCTCTCATGCAGGCGGGCGAAGTGAAATCGAGTGCCATCACGGTGAAATTAAGTCACAAACGCGTGCGCAAAGTGCTGGGCTGCAAGATGAATCGTGATCAGATCGAAAACAGTCTGAAGAGCCTTGGCCTCAAAAGGCAGAATGCCGGTTCGTCCGGCCGCAGCGGGAATGAACACTCGGAATGGCGCATCCCGAGTTACCGGCTCGATCTCACCCGTGAAGCGGATTTGATCGAGGAAGTCGCCCGCGTATATGGCATCGATAAAATTCCCAGCCGCGCCACGGGCATGTATGCCCCGGCCAACGATAGTGATCGCGCTTACGATGCGGAAATGCAGCTTCGGGTGAATCTGGCGGGATTGGGATTTCACGAAGTGCGCACCTGGACGGTTATTTCGAAAGATCTGCTCACCCAGGCCGGGCTTGATCCGGAAAAATGTCTGCCCCTGAAAAATCCGCTGAGCGAAGATCATACCCACCTGCGGCCCTCGCTTTATCCGGGGATGTTGCCGATCATTGAGCATAATATCCACCAGGGCATCGAGCGCATCCGGCTTTTTGAAATCAGCCGCATTTATCCGGATACAACCGGTGTCTCGACCGACGTGCTGGCCCTCGTCCTCTGCGGACCGGTTGCTGAACCAAACTGGCGCCGTAATTCTCCGCGCATCGCCGATCTGCCCGATCTGGTCGGGGCCGTCGAACGGCTTGCCGGCCGTCATCTGGAAGTCATTCATCATCCGGCCGGCGATAATTCGGCAAACAATGCCCTTGTCATTGAACCGATGCCGGATGCCTTTGCCTTGACCGCTTATTTCCGATTGCCGGATTCCGGGGAAATTCTCGGTTACGGCGGTCAGTTGGCGCCTGGAAAAGCCCGCGCACTTGACGCGAAACATCCTGTTCTTTTTGCTTCGTTGAATCTGGAAAAACTGCGCGACGCACGGGTGGCGCGTGGTCAGAAATTCGTGGAGCTGCCCAAATTCCCGGGCACCAGCCGTGACATTTCTCTCGAAGCGCCCGCTGAACTTGCCCAGAGCGAAATTATTCGCGTCCTTCAGGAACAGAAAGAACCACTTCTGCGCGGGGTAAAACTTTTTGATCTGTTCAGTGATCCGAGCGGAGAAAAACTCGAGGCGGGCCGAAAATCTCTCGCCTACACCCTGACCTACCGGTCGGACGAAGAAACACTCGATGCTAAACGCGTCCAGAAAGTGCACGATGACCTTGTAAAAAAACTGGAGGAAGAATTGCCGGTCGAACTGCGCGGATGATTTGCGCACGCTGTGGCTTTGCGGTATCTTGAAGGTGATATGGCCATCACCATTAACGACCCGGAAACTGAACGGCTTGCCCGCGAACTGGCGGAACGCGAACAGGTCAGCGTTGAGCTCGCCGTCAGACTGTCCCTTGAACAGAAACTCGCCTCTGCTTTCACCGGAGACAACGGTCAGTTGAAACGTCCCAGAACAGCTGAGGAACGCGAGGAAATTCTGGCCCGCGTGCGGGAGATCCAGGATGAAATCGCCAAGCTTCCAAAGGTCGATCCTCGGTCTCCCCATGAGATCATGGCCGATCTCTATGATGAGTATGGATTGCCGAAATAAGCGAAGATGGTTATCGACTCGTCGGCGCTTGTCGCCATTCTTTTTAGGGAGGCGGACGCACAAGACTTCGCGGAAGCGATCATGGATAGTCCGCATGCCTTTATCTCAGCGGCAAACTTTCTTGAGATTGGGATAGTCATCCTTCGCAGTCTTGGCGCGGACCGGATCTCTCGTCTCGAGAGCCTTATTGACCAGCTAAAGATACACATCGAACCGGTTTTACACAGGCACGCCGGAATTGCTCTTCAGGCATATAATCGATTCGGCAAGGGGCAGCATCCGGCCGGTCTGAATTTCGGGGATTGTTTTGCTTATGCGTTGGCGAAAGATAAGGGTGAGCCGCTCCTGTTTAAGGGTGAGGATTTTGCAAAGTGCGATATCGAGCCGGCGCTTGGGAGGTGAGGACAATGCTGCTTGCAAGACGGCGGTCTTGGCCCAAGGTCACGGGCAGTGAGTGGGACATCTGCAGCATCAACGGAAAGGGAAGGAGTGAGAGCGAGGACAGGAGCATCAGCCTCAACCGCGAAGGGCGGTGAGCAGCCGAGGACCAAGGCGGGGAATGGCGCCGCGCCCCTGCCGGAGCTGACCGAAAGGCCAGCCCCGGCATTTCATGTCATGCTGAAGCCGCGAGGGAGCATCTGTAACCTGGACTGCACCTACTGTTATTATCTGCGGAAAGAAAATCTGTTCCCGAAGGACAGCAGCTTCCGGATGAGTGATGAGACGCTGGAGTCTTTCACGAAGCAATATATCGAGGGACAGCACGCGCCGGAGGTGACCTTTGCCTGGCAAGGGGGTGAGCCAACCCTGATGGGGCTGGACTTTTTCAAGCGCGCGGTGGAATTCCAAAAGAAATATGCGGGCGGTAAGGTAATTCATAACAGTCTGCAGACAAATGGGACGCTGCTGGACGATGCGTGGTGTGCCTTTTTTGCGGAGCACAAATTTCTGATCGGGCTAAGTGTGGATGGGCCGGAAGAACTGCATGATTTCTATCGGGTGACGAAAGGTGGCCGTCCGAGCCATGCAAAGGTGATGGAGGGGCTGGCGCTGCTGAAAAAACATAAGTGCGACTATAATTTACTGTGTACGGTGCACGCGGCGAACAGCCGGCATCCACGGGAGGTTTACCGTTTTCTGCGTGATGAAGGCGGAGCGGGCTTCATGCAATTCATCCCGATCGTGGAGCGGGTGGAGGAATTCCATGCTGACCCCGGGGTGCGGGTGAAGCCGCACAGCGTGAAGGCGGAGGATTACGGACGTTTTCTGATGGGGATTTATGAGGAATGGGTGCGCAGTGGAGATATCGGAGAGGTTTTTGTGCAGATCGTAGATATTGCGCTGGCCGCATGGATGGGGCAGCCTCCGGGTTTATGTATCTTTAATGAGACGTGCGGCAGCGCGCTGGCGATGGAGTTTAACGGGGATCTATTCAGCTGCGACCATTTTGTGGAGCCGCAGTATAAAGTGGGTAATCTGAGTGAGCGCGGTTTGCGGGAAATGGTCGACAGCACGGACCAATTGCGATTCGGGCAGAATAAGCGCGATACCCTGCCCCAGGTGTGTATTGAGTGCCCGGTGCGTTTTGTCTGCAATGGCGGCTGCCCCAAGAATCGCTTCCTTGATACCGGGGAAAAAGGTAAACCGCTCAATTATCTATGTGCGGGTTATAAGGCATTTTTCCAGCGGATGGACCGGCCGATGCTGATGATGCGTGATGCGCTGCAGCGAGGTTATCCGGCGTCAGCAGCCTTGCCGTCCCTGCGACAGGAACTGGAGTGGGTGGAAGCGCAGGCCAAAGCGGAGAAGAATCGCAATGCTCCCTGCCCGTGCGGCAGCGGTCTGAAGGTAAAGAAATGTCACGGGATGGCAGCGCCGGAGAAAGAACAGGCGACGCCGCGCGGAAAAGGATCGATTTAAGGATTTAAGCTCGGCGGCGTTTGAGGACGAGGAAGCCGAAAACCGCGATAAACAGGGCCATGACACCGGGCTCCGGCACGATGCTGAGGCCCTGGAGGTCGACATTATCAATCCGATAAATCCGTTGGCTGCCATCATTGCCGGTGTCGAAGAAGAAGAACCGAACCTCAATCTGGTTCAGGCCCTGAAAAGACGAGCCAGACAGATCGATGGTGGGCGCTGCGAGATTGGCATTTCTATCAGCCGGGTCGGCAGGAGGGAACCGATTCAGCGTCGCCAGGGATGTCCCAAAATTGTCGACTGAGGTGCGGATATCCAGGGTAAAATTAAAGTCAAGAGCAGACGTTCCAATGAAGTTGGTATCAAAATCGAGCGAATCGAGGTTGAGAATAAATCCGGGATCCGCGGTGACGGTAAAACCGAGATAGTTGTCCGCGTTAAAGGTGTCCCCGGTATTGAAGCCCGCCCGGAAGAACGCGTTATCACTGGCCGAAGAGAAACCGGCGCTATTATTGGAACCATCTTGCGTGACATTGGGTCCGTAAGCAATGTTCGAAGCGGTGGAGTCCAGATCGGTATCCGTGGAGAGTTGTGAAGCATTGTCAAACTCATACAGGGCGAGGCTGACCTGAGCACGGGCAAGATCATGGAGAGCAAAGGAAATGAGGAGAGTGAAAAGAGCGGTGTAGAATTTCATGGGTGTAAGGTATGGTTTCGATCGGCGGAAGGCACGACGAAAGGGTTATCAAATCTGGAAAGAAAGACTCCAATCTGGCGCTGGTTGCAGGTCTACGGGGAGACAGGAGAGGCAAGAGGATGTTCACCTGATCAGGTCAAGAGGGCGGAGGAGGTGCAGGAATAAAGCGAAGGCGGCGGTGCTCTGTGCGGGTCTATGAATGAGATTCTGAAAGCTCTTGCTCCTGATCTGACGAAAGACTTTCCGCGGAGTCCGCGGGAGACACTGGCTGGCTACGTGATTGCGGGCCGGGCGCTGGATAAGTGCCGGGCGAAGGTGGCGGGGACGCTGGGTGAGTATCACTTTGACTGTCCGCTGGATCAG
Source organism: uncultured Verrucomicrobiales bacterium (assembly GCA_964622095.1). GTDB lineage: Bacteria > Verrucomicrobiota > Verrucomicrobiia > Verrucomicrobiales > CAZUPP01 > CAZUPP01. The sequence continues at coordinate 80,591 of CAZUPP010000013.1, read as the reverse complement.
CAGTTCTTTGGATTCACAGGAATCGATGCGGCGGCTTTTGAGGAAAAAGTAGCCAGTGGAGCCACCGATGCGGAGATGGCGCAGTGGATCGAAGAGCACGCGCAGAAGCGGGAGAAGCAGGAGATCATCCAGTGGAACAACAGGCTGCGTTACATGCGTCCGGTCGATATGGAGCCGGGGGTGCAGGAGTTTCTGGAGGGTTACATTGCGCAATACATCCCGCGGAACCGCGTCGTTTATGTGTGGTTTGACGTTTATGACATTGAGGAACAGCGCATCTGACGGTGTCCGGCAAGGGCACGAAGATGATTGCGTCTGATCCGGCGGGAGGGTAACCTTTACCTCAGCCCGCTTCCCCCGGGAGAGCGAGGCAACGGCTGGTGCGGAATATATTATTCCCTGCGGTGCACGTCCTTGGGCGCATATGCCCGAACCGATATTCTCACGAATGGAGGCTAGAGGGGCGCTGATAAAGACAGGCCTTAACTGGAAGTCGGCAGAAGCGCTCCGTGTCATCCACCTGTTCCTGAGGGAACGGGTATCCCGTCCAGACGGCACCCGCGGGGAGATTTTTTTCATAGAAATGAGAACCGGCGAAACGGAAGTGGAGGTGCGTGATGAAAGCGAGAGAGACAGAGCGGTTTGACGAACAGCCATTTTTTTCGAGCGCACGAGCAAACGCCGCCGGGGCTACCCGAGCGAAACGCAGGTGAAGCGTGGGGTGTGCCGGCAGGTGCGGGGTGGAGAGAAGGAGCTGGAGGAGAAGCTGGGCCGGAATGACCTGTGCCCATGCGGATCCGGCCGGAAGTTCCGCCGGTGCTGTCTGCGACTGCGACGGGGGTGCTTTTGACGGGAGTCAACGCCATGAGTACTATCGTGAAGGGGACTGAGAGGGTTGCCTGAGCGTTTTTACCGAACGGTCGGTAAAATAAAAGGGGAAGAGACGCACCGAGCCGGTGAAAGAGCGGGAGGCCCTAACGAAGGGGCTGGACGGCCGGGTTAGAGCAAGGCGAGACATTTTACCGAACGTTCGGTAAAACACAAAAGGGGCGCAAGCGGGGATGGGCCGGGATGAGATTCTGTGCGGGGCTGATTGGGCGGGGTGATGGATCGATTCTTGGTGGCCGGGGTAGCCGAATGGGAAGCGGGGGAGCAGGAGATGGTAAGAGGAGAGTGGCGGAGGCGGCAGCAGCGACGGGGAAAAACTGGGGGCATAGAACAACATGCCACAAACCGGAGGGAGGCGCGACACGTCCGGGACGTCCGGAACGTCCGAGGCTGATTTTTCTGAAATTTTCTCCTGCGGCCCCGGTCTGGCCAGCCCTTCGCCCTTTTTTCTCCCGCTCAAATCACCCTGACCGGGTTCCTCCGGTCGGGTGATAAACCGTCGACTGAATAGGAGAGACGGACTCAGCAAGACTGGGAATCATGGCGTTTTTGTCACACACCAGGCTTGCCTTTTGGCTTGATGGTGTTGGCGATGATTCCGCAAGATGCGAGGGATGAAATTTATAAATTCAATTACTCGGATCAATTATTTGATGATCAGTGTCTCATCGATGTGGACGATCGTTCTGTCCGCGAATGGGATCGAGATTATTAATTCAGTCACGTTAACACTGCCAGCGGGTGAGTTGGTAAATGATCCGGGCGGCCTGAGGGCGGGCACGATGGTGGATCCGTTTCTTGAGCCTCGCGAGATCGTGACTTTCACGACGCCTTCGGGAACCTATCAGGTAACGCAAGGTGCGGTGTATGCGGGAGACGGGTTTATATTTTATCCGGACAATATCGATGCGGCGCCGGTGACGACGGCAGAGGCGGTCTCGGGTCTGATTGCGAATGTGGGAGCGGTCTCGGTGCGGCCGAGCGCGAATCCACGATTTACCTTTGGTCGGAATCTGGGGGCGAATGAGCGCTTTTTTATTATTGAGGAATCTTTTTCGAATGGCATGGCGGATTCCTTCTTTTTTCTCGCACCGATCGATGCGGATGGTAACCGCATCGGGACGTTTGAGATTCCTTATCCATTAAGCACGAGCTGGGGCGGGCCTCTTTTTTATTCGGATAATTTTCTCGAGACGTTTGGCGATCGCGGAGCAGTGGCATTCATCGGATCGAGTTTTACGCTGGCGGATTTTGGTGATCCCGCGCAACTGATGGGAGTGCAGGGTTTTCAGATTGTGGGCGATAATCTTCCTGACCCAAATCTGCACCTCGACCCTTCGATCTTTGGGTCGGCGATCGAGGTTCCGGAACCGGGCGGGGCGGTTCTGGTGGGGCTGGGTTTTGGGCTGACCCTGATCAGGCGGAGGCGGCGGGCCTGACCCGATTTTCACCCAGTCTTGGATGCCCAGAATGAGGCTCAGCGACGACGAAGGCGAAGGAAGATCATTCCGAGGCCAAGTGCTGCCAGGACGGCGGCGGAGGGTTCAGGCGCCGTGATCAGCGTCAGACGGCGTCGTTGTCTTATCGGCGACGGCCGCGTTTTGATGGCCTTTCAGCAAGAGGAGCGTCG
>CAZUPP010000013.1:37874-77973 GCA_964622095.1 uncultured Verrucomicrobiales bacterium | reverse complement strand
TTCAGCAAGAGGAGCGTCGACGCCCCGGGTAGTTTTCTCCTGATAGACCGGGTGGAGGCGGGACGGATTCTCCAGACTTGGATCACACTCACGCTGCTGATCCATGGCGGAAGATTCATCGGCAAACCCAGCGACCGCTTCCGCCTCATCCGGAAGGGCGAGATGCCTGGCGAACCATTTCTTGGAGAACTCGATTTTCATGAGCGATAACCAGTTAGTGAGGACGCAGTTCCTGAGCCCGCGTTTCGGAAAGCTCAAAGTAAATGAGGCCGTTGTAGTTTGGATCAGGGCCTATGCGATTCATTTGGATGGAGCTTTCGTAAAAGCGTTCAGCTTCCGGGAGGGAATGGAGTCCAATCCTGCCGCTTTGTCCTGCTCTAAAGCTGAGTTCGATCGCGGCTGCGATGAGGACTCGGCCAACACCACCGTAATATGGAAAAATCCGGGGAGGACGATTCCACGGAGCGGAAGCGAGGCGATCAACATACACAACCGGTAAAATGTTTGCTCCCGGCAGATGGATGACCTTAGACTGATAACATATCATAAACCCTTGAGCCCGGTTTGCCAAGGAGATTGCGAAGAGGGAGACATCATTCTGGAGGCGAGCCCAAGAAGCCAAGCGCCGCCAGTCCCATAACCCGTCCTCGGCCGGGCATCCTCGACGGCGGCTGAGCTTGACCATTTCAGGACGCCAGTGCATTTCCCACGACCTGAGGTGCTCCTGGGTGATGTCATCGCAAAGGTCGCCTTCGATCAATTCGAAATCATCAACCCGAGAGGAGTTCCGTTTTGCCAGAAATATACGAGAGGTGTCCATGACGAGACCGCAGACTAAGGGACGCGCGGGTCGGGTGTCCAGCAGGCTCTAGCTCCTCACCAGTCCCAGCGGAGCTGATAGACATAGCCGAGTTGCGGGTTGACGACCTGCCAGTAGATCCAGCGGTTATCTTTTTTATCGGCGATGAAGAAGTGATCTTTATTGCCGCGGAATTCTTCGGGATCAATGCGGACTTCGACATTATTTTTTGCTTTCATGACCCAATATTTTTTCCAGGGTTTATCTTCCGGAAAAAGGACCATGATGGACAGCTCCAGGGTAGGCTCACGGGCGATGGCGCCGACCCACTGATCGGAGGCGGATTGCATGGAGTTCCAGTAGGTATTGCGCTCGTGAATACTAAATTCACCGCCCGGCTCGACGCGGGAGACATCATAAACGATGCGGCGTTCCTTCATTTCGGTATCGCCGACGATAGCGCGGGTCTGGAGCGCATAAATTTTAAAGGGTAAATCGTTATCCGGCCGGACGAACAGATCGGCGCCGCTGGTTTTGGGCGAGCTATGCCATTCGTCATTCTGGGCGATTTTGCGGATCCGCATGGAATGATACATGGTCACGCCGCAGCCATCCGGGCCGATGATATTGCGGTCGACTTTTCTCCAGCGGCGCAGGTCCCAGACCGCGCTTTTTTCGAGGAGAGTAAACCCGTCATTGGTGGCGGGGGCCATCCAGCCAATTTCTGTGCGTTCGGGGTGTGGTTTATCGAAGAGAAGGGGCTCTTGCTGGAGAAAATGTTCGGCCTTGAGCTGGACTTGCTTTTGGAGGACTTCGGGAACCTGATTGCTGGACTGGTGCTTAAAGATGACGGCGGCGGCAAGGCCGATGGCCGCCAACCCGACGATGCCAGCCAGCCACCAGCGCGCAGGGTGCCAGATGGAGCGGCCGATCTTTTCGGCCGGGGATGCTTTATCCGCGGAAGGAAGATGATCCGGTGATGGACGGGCGGCCGTGGGTGGCGCGGGACGATAGGCGCGGGTGGCGACGGCGGTTTTCAGGGTGTTCCAGTCCTGCTGAAGCACCTTGATGACGAGGCGGTCCTCCGTTTCGATGTACTCGCGATCGACCCCGAGCTGGCGGACCTGCCGGACGAAATCGGTCTGGAGCTGGCGTAGATCATCGGGCTCGTCGACCGCGGGGGCATCGGCCTCGCCTTTGAGGTAAACAAAGAGCGGCATACCATCATCAGGCTGACGATTGCGTTGCCAGGCGTAGTGAAATTCCCATTGAGTGTACGAGCGGCGAGGCAGGCCCTCCGCAGCGGCGCCTTCGGGTTCAGCGCCATAGGTATCGCCGATCAGACAGATGACGGCGTCACAGCGGTTGACGCAGGCGCGGATTTTTTCGAGCAGGGTGCCGCCTTCCTGCCGGAAATCCTCCTGGATCCAGACATCGAGGCCGCGCCGACGCAACTCAGCGCAGAGGCGTCTTCGGTAATCACCGAGCTCTTTGGAAACAGCGCTGATGAAGACAACCGGACGCGAGGCCATGGCAGGACGGGCAGGCGGGTCAGGGACGGACGAGGGACGCAGAGAAAAGCGCCCCGAGATGGGACGTGGGATCGTGACGGGTTATTCGTCGGCGGGCAATGGAAATTGGGGGCGCAAGCGAGCGCAAAGGGCGGGGCAAAGAATCGCTACTTGAATTTGGAATAATTATTGATAAAGCTGCGCCCAAGGTTATACGAATCGCGTTTCCCCTTTTGAAGCTCTCAACCCCTTAATACCATGGCTGACACGGCACAACACGAGCTGGGAACGGCATTGCCTGAAACGGGCAATCGAGCGAACCAGACCGAGCAGACGGAACGATCCCTCTCGAAGGGCGGGTTTCGCATGACCCGGCAGCGTCAGGTTATCTTTAATGCTTTGCTGGACATCACCGAGCAGCACCCCACGGCAACGGAGGTGTTTATGCGGGTGAAGGAATCCATGCCATCCATCTCCCTGGCGACGGTTTACAATACGCTGGAGACACTGGCACAGGTGGACGCGGTGAAGCAGGTGAACGTTGATCGCGCGCCAACGCGCTACTGTGCGAACCTGTCCGATCACGCGCACTTTCACTGCAGCGAGTGCGGGCGAGTGATCGATGCGCCCGTGAACAATACCGAGCGGCTGAGCGAAGCCTGGTTCCTGCCGGAAGGAACCAGGGTGACAAGCCACGACGTTGTGCTGAAGGGTATCTGTCCGGAATGCGCAAGAAGCGGGCTGCACCGGCCCCAGGAACGGACGGGGTGATCTGCTTCTGTTTCATTTTTGGATTTTCACAACATACCACTGACCACGCCTGCCATACCTAACCTAACCGAAAATCAATGAGCTGGATTGAAATCAAGGACCTGCACGCCCGCATCGCGGACGGCGATGATGTATTGAAAGGACTGAACCTGTCCGTGCCCAAGGGAGAAGTTCACGCTGTGATGGGACCTAACGGATCCGGGAAGAGCACTCTGGCCAAGGTGATGGCTGGTCACCCTGGCTATGAGGTGACAGGGGGAGAAGTTCTTCTGGACGGCGAGAACATCCTGGAAATGGAGCCGGACGAACGGTCGCTGCATGGTTTATTCATGGCCTTTCAGTATCCCAGCAGTGTGCCGGGGGTGACGATTGCCAATTTTATCCGGACGGCCGTGCAAGCGCGGATGAAGGATGGTGAAGAACTGGAAGCGACGGCTTTTTACAAATCACTCTACGCGAAGATGGATGAACTGGAGATTCCGCGGAATTTCACCTCCCGGTCCGTAAATGAAGGCTTTTCCGGCGGGGAGAAGAAACGCTGCGAGATTCTGCAGATGGCGATGCTGGAGCCAAGATTTGCCGTGTTGGATGAAACGGATTCCGGTCTGGATATCGACGCGCTGAAAATTGTATCGGATGGGGTCAATAAACTGCGCTCACCCGAACGGAGCATCCTGGTCATCACGCACTATCAACGCCTTTTGAACTACATCGTGCCGGACCGGGTGCACGTGCTGATGGGCGGAAAAATCGTGACCTCAGGCGACAAAGGTCTGGCGCAGGAACTGGAAGACCGCGGCTATGACTGGGTAAAGGAAGCCGCCTGAGGAAACGAGGGACGCCATCAATCGACAAATTTCACACACCTACTTACACCACACCGAGAGACTGCCATGCCTGCAACCGAAGCTGAACGCCAACAACTGGATTTCGATCGCGACGTCGGGGATTTTCATTATGACGTGACCTATGAACGCGACGCCGGCTATGGGCTGAGCGAAGCGACGATTGATTACATCTGCGACGTCAAAGGAGAACCGGACTGGATCCGTGATTTCCGCAAAAAAGCGCTGCATACCTTCGAGGAGAAACCGATGCCGACCCATTGGGCTTCGGATGATCTCAACACGATCAATTTCGATCAGATCCGCTATTATCTTTCATCAGGAAAGGCGCCGACGCGCAGTTGGGATGAGGTGCCGGAGGAGATGAAGCAGACCTTTGAGCGGCTGGGTATTCCAGAAAAAGAACGTAAATTTCTGGCGGGCGTGGAAGCGCAATTCGACAGCGAGGCGGTCTACTCGAATATCAAGAAAGCCGTCGGAGAACAGGGCGTGATTTTCGTGGGAAGCACCGAAGGGCTGAAAGAGCACCCGGAAATCTTCCGGAAATGGTTCGGCAAGGTGATCCCGACTGCGGATAATAAATTTTCCGCTCTGAACAGTGCGGTCTTCAGCGGCGGCAGTTTTATTTATGTGCCGCCCGGCGTGAAGGTGAAGCACCCGCTGCAAGCCTATTTCCGGATTAACGCGGAGAATTTTGGGCAGTTCGAGCGCACCCTGATCATCGCGGATGAGGGATCGGAGGTGATGTATATGGAGGGATGCACCGCCCCGAAATTCGAGACATCCACCCTGCACAGTGCGGTGGTGGAACTCGTGGCGATGCCGGGCGCAAAAATCCAGTATATCACCGTGCAGAACTGGAGTGCGAATGTGTTTAATTTGGTGACGAAACGTGCGATCGCGCATGAGGAAGCGGAGGTGAAATGGATTGACTGTAATATCGGAAGCCGTCTGACGATGAAGTATCCGGGTGTGATAATGAAAGGCCGCAAAGCACGCGGCGAAGTGATCAGCATCGCACTGGCGAGCGATGGACAGCATCAGGACACTGGCGCGAAGATGATTCACGCGGCTGACGAGACAACGAGCAACGTGGTATCAAAGAGCATCAGTGTGGGAACGGGGCGTTCCAGCTACCGCGGCCTGGTGCATGTTCCCAAGAGCCGTAAGGGCTGTAAGAACAATACAGAATGTGATGCGCTCCTGATCAACGCAAGCAGCCGGACTGATACCTACCCGGCCATCACAGTGCGTGGCGATGAGAACAGCATGCAACACGAAGCCAGCGTCAGCCAGGTGAGTGAAGAACAGATCTTTTACATGCAGCAGCGTGGATTGTCTGAAGCCCAAGCGATGAGTCTGAGTGTGAACGGCTTTGTCAATGATCTCGTGCAACAGTTTCCGCTGGAATATAGTGTGGAACTGAAGCGGCTGATCGATCTGGAAATGGAAGGTTCCGTGGGCTGATGCCGCACACACGGAAGAGTTAACGCATTTACCAAAAAGAATCGATCATCCACTGTGGAAGCAACGACATCTTCTCCTTCGGCCACCACGACCCTCGTGCAGGATCCGTCTCCTAACGGAAATGGGACAGCGGCCACGCTGATTCCATCCGACCGTGGGGCAGCCCTTGAGAAATTCAAAACGCTCCCCTCGCCTCATGGCAAGGATGAGCGCTGGAGATTTTCTGATATCCCGCCATTTCTGTTGGATAATGATAACCCACCGCTTCCATTGCCGATTGATGACGAGACGCGGGACCGCATTATTGAAAGAACCGAAGATCTCGGTCACAGTCTGGGCGGACATATCTTTGCAAACGCCGAGTGTCTGCAGGAGGCAACCGTCCCGAATGAGCTTCGCAGCCAGGGACTGGTTTGGACGTCCCTGGAAAATGCGGCCACTGAACACCGCCAACTTTTTCAGCGGTATTTCATGGATCAGGGTGCACCGCTTGGTTCAGAAAAATTTGCGGCGCTGCATTCCGCGATGAGCGGGCCAGGAACATTTATTTATGTGCCGGACCATGTGGAGGTTGAATTGCCGCTCGAAGCTCACTACTGGCTGGCGGGCGAGGGCAGCGCGATCTATCCGCATACGCTCATCGTTCTGGGTAAATTCAGCAAGCTGACTTTTCTGGATACCTACAGTTCATGGAAGGACGAAGAAAGCGGATTCTCCTGTGGGGTGGCTGATCTGTATCTGGATGAGGGGGCCAAATTACAGTATACCTGCACGCAGAATTGGGGATCAAAGGTCACAGGCGTGCAAATCAACACGACGCAGGTGGAAAAAGACGCGTCCGCCACTTCATTAACCGTCAACTTGGGCGCTTCTCACGTCCGTCATGAAGCAGTCAGCCGCATGGTCGGAGAAGGCAGCCACAGCGAAATGTTGGCCATTTCTGCCGCGGAACAGGATCAGAGTTATGACATGCGCACCTTGCAGGAGCATGTAAAGGGCAATACGACGAGTGATCTGCTTTACAAAAATTCTCTGAACGATCAGTCGAAAACTATATTCTCAGGTCTGATCAAAGTTGATCCGGGGGCTCACCATACGGATGCCTATCAGACCGTGAGAAACCTTGTACTTGATCCGCGCGCGGAGGCAGTCTCCATGCCTGGTCTGGAGATTCTGGCGGATGACGTGAAATGCAGTCACGGGGCGACGAGTGGACAGATTGATAAGGAAGAAATGTTTTATATGCAGGCGCGAGGAATTCCGGCAGACAAAGCGAAACGCCTCGTGGTGTTCGGTTTTCTCAACGAAGTTGCGCAACGCCTGAAACACCCGGAGATTGAAGCGCGGATCGCGAAATCAATCGAAGATTATTACCGGAACCTGCGGTAAGAGTCTCAGCTTAGGGATGATTACCGCACCAGCCAGGCGAGAATGGCTTTCTGGATGTGGAGCCGATTTTCCGCCTGGGTAAAGATAACCTCGGCGTGTTTCTCGAAGACCTCTTCGGTGATCTCCTTTTCGCGATAAGCGGGGAGACAATGCATGACAATGGCGTCCGGCGCGGCTTTCTGGACGAGGGCAGCGTTGATCTGGTAAGGTGCGAGTTGCTGGAGGCGTTCGGCGGCTTCGGCTTCTTTGCCCATGCTGACCCATGTATCCGTGTAAATTACATCAACGCCGAGCATGCCCTGCTCAATGTTGCTGCTGACCTCGACACGGTTCGATTTAAGTTTAGCAAGCAGCTCCTGGGACGGCTGATGAGATTCCGGCGCGATAATGCGTAATTGGAAATCGAGAACATCGGCGGCAAAAATTAAAGAGCGCGCGACATTGCAATCCCCATCGCCCAAGAAAGCAAAGATTTGCCCTTCATAGGCGCCACGCTTTTCCTGAATGGTAAGTAAATCACCCAGGATCTGGCAGGGATGCTCCTGATCGCTGAGCGCATTGACCGTTGGGATTTTGGCATATTCGGCAAATTCCTCGATATCCGCCTGGTCATAGGTGCGAATAATCGCACCGTGTGCCATACGCCCGAGAACTCGAGCGGTATCGCGGACTGGCTCACCACGCCCGAGCTGGGAATCGCCCGGCGACAGGAAAAAGATGCGCCCGCCCAGTTCACGGACGGCCACCTCAAAACTGACCCGGGTGCGCGTGGATGATTTCGTGAAGATCATGGCCCAGCTCTGGTCCTGGAGCTGATGGCCATTGAGCTTGCGCGGGTTTTTCATCTCCGCACCCATTTTAATGATTTCAGCAAGACTTCCCCCATCCAGGGCTTCAAGACTTAGAAAATGTTTCATGATTCCGGATCAATTGAAGGTGATCAGATCAGGTGAGCGAGCGAAAAAAATCAGACAGGATTCCCAAGGCACGCTGGACCTCATCGTCATTAACGATGAGCGGCGGCAAAAGTCGGATGACATGGGTGCCAGACGGGATGACGAGCAGCCCCCGGCGAGCGAGCTCAACGGACACCCACCGGCTGGCGGGTGAGTTGCGCTCCGTTTCGTCAACAAATGACGGCGGCTGAAGATCAGGCGCCAGTTGAAGCCCCCACATGAGTCCCAGTCCGCGAAAACCACTGAGAATGGAGGGTATCTCGTCTTGAATCTGCCTTAGCCCGGCTTCGAGGCGTTCGCCCTGACGCCTGGCATTGTCGAGAAGTCCGCCGCGCTGAATCTCTTCCAGAACAGTGAGTCCGGCCCGGGCGGCAAGAGGCGACCCGCCATAGGTCGTGCCGTGTGTTCCTGGTCCGAGAAGATCGCAAAGAGGCCTGGCACAGCCATCCGGTTGCGGCCAGGAACGCTCCGAGATCCATACCGCGCCGAGCGGAAAGCCGCTGGCAAGGCCTTTGGCCCAGGTGACTACGTCCGGGAAGATTGCGGTGTCATCTTCTCCGAGGCCGAGGCTGTGCCAGGAGCACCAGTCACCGGTGCGGCCCAGGCCAGATTGGACTTCATCGAGGATGAGAAGCATGCCGCGCTCCTGGCAAAGCTGGGAGATTCGGGAAAGAAAGGCAGGATCGACCGGATGAATGCCTCCTTCACCCTGGACCGGCTCGAGCATGATGGCCACGACGGCCGCTCCCTGCTCCACCAGACATTGCTCGAGGGCAGAGTGGTGGTTGAAGGGCAGATGAATGAAGCCGTCCACGAGTGGACCGAAGCCGGCCTTGATCTTGTCCTGACCGGTGGCGGAGATGCCTGCGATAGTGCGGCCGTGGAAGGAGTTCTGAAAGGTGATGATCTTTCGCTGAGTTCCGTCTCCGGGCAGATTGGCCACGCGCTGGGCCAGCTTGAGAGCGGCTTCATTGGCCTCTGCGCCGCTGTTGCAGAAGAAAACTTTACCAGGCTGACCGACGCAGCGGATAAGTTTCTCCGCGAGCCGCAGTTGAGGTTCCTGGTAATACAGATTGGAAATGTGTACGAGAGTGCTGGCCTGATCCGCGATCGCGCGGCTTAGCCCCGGATGAGCGTGACCCAGCGAACAAACGGCGATACCTGTGCCGAAGTCCAGATACTCACGATCCTCCTGGTCCCACACGCGGCAGCCTTCTCCGCGGACAAACCAGAAGGGCAGCCGGGCGTAGGTGGGGACAACGGCACGCTCATAGGCCTGCTGGATCTCGCGCAGACTGGCCAGGCTCCGCTCAGGCGTCCCCACGCGGCTTTCCAGGTGGTAGGGTGCGGGCTTGAGACCGGGCAACTCCGTCATGGTGCAGGGGGTTAAAGAACAGGCGAAAATTCGACCCGATTCAAGGTGCCTAGTGAGGACCGGTTGCAGCCGGGCAAAGGCCAAAGGGCTCCTTTACGGATCATGGAAAAGCGTTCAGTTTACTCGTCAGAGACAGGGCTGCCATGAAAATCTGGCCCGCTGAATGACAAAATTACTGGAAAAATGACGAGGGCACGCTAGAAGCATCCGTTTCGCATCCCGGCGAGGATTCTATGAATTGATTTACCTTCTGAATGCCATGATTGACGAAGTCACCAAAGAAGCGACCACGATCGAACCGGCGACCCTTGAGGACCTTGAGGATCTGGCGGAGCTTCTTCGTGATCTTTTTGAAAAGGAGTCAGACTTCACCCCGGATACGCAGAAGCAACTGCGCGGCCTGCAACTGATCATTGAAAATCCCAATCGGGGCCGGATTTTTGTCATGCGCAATCACAGCCGGATTGTCGGAATGGTGAACCTTCTGTTTACTATCAGCACGGCAGAAGGGGGATTTGTCCTGCTCCTGGAGGATCTGGTCATTAAGGAAGAGTTTCGCGGGGCAGGTCTGGGAACGCGGCTGTTGAACCACGCGATTCAATTTGCGAAAGAGAAAGATTTTTTGCGCATCACGCTGCTGACGCATCCGGATAATCCGGTGATGGAATTCTACAGGAAAAACGGATTTCGCCAGTCAGAAATGGTTCCGATGCGAATGACCCTGAACGCCGAAATTATGCCGTGACAACCGTTCGCTCATGAGCGCACCAGCAGCTAAGGTCTTCGTCAGTTATTCGAAGCCCGACCGTCATTTTGCGGAGGCACTGGTGGAGCATTTGGAGGCGCGAGAGGTTAAATGCTGGATCGCACCACGTGATGTGCCCCTGGGCGGAAACTACGCCGAGGAGATTCTGAAGGCGATCGAAGTCTCAAAGATCCTGGTCGTGCTTTATTCAGAGCACGCGTCCCTCTCAAAGCATGTCTATCGTGAAGTAGAGCGTGCAATCAAGCATGACGTGATCATTGCTCCGGTGCGGACGGACCGGTCGAATGTCACCGGGCCGCTGAGTTATTTTCTCGCTACTACGCAGTGAGTGGATGCGTTTGAGAAACCGATGGAAGGCGATCTGGAACGCGCGGCCGACCGGATTGCCGGGCTCTTTCAGGATGACACTGTGCTTTCGCCGAAGCCCGGCGGGGACGTTGAGGATGGCCGGGCGATCAGGAGCAAGACGGCGGCGGCCAAGTTTAAGCCATGGATGCTGTATACAGGAAGCGCACTGTTTCTCGCAGGCCTGGTGGCGGCGATAATGACTCTGTTCCCTTTAACCGGAGCCAAGGGTAAGGAGGATTTTCAGCCCGGACCGGCCGAGGTATATAGTATGAATGATGAGGAGATCATCCTCCATGAGTCCCCTTCCTTACACAGCGCGCGCATTGGATCGTTTCGGCGAGGAGCAAAGGTGATGGTGGAAGAAGTTATTGAGGAAGAAAAGAATGGCCAGACGATCACATGGGCACGGATCTGTTTTGACCCCGGCTGGGTTGCGGTGAAGAACGAGAACGAACCGGATTTCGAACTGGTTGTGCCGGTTGGAACAAAGGAATTCAATATCGGCCACACCGCGATGGTCAACTATGCGGGCAGTGATGGTTTAAATCTGCGCGAAAGTCCCAACTATGAAAGCGCCGTGCTGGGCAAACTGTTGCATGGGACACGCATGACGATTGCGAATAATGAAGTCAAAGCAGGAACCCATCTTTGGCGTCAGGTGGAAATTGATTCCGGATGGATCGAGCTCACCAATGACGAGGGCGAGGAGAAGTTATCATTGATCCGTTGAGGCCGATCAGATGGCAGAAAGCGCTTCAGCGAAACGTGCGATTAAGTCATCGATATTCTCCCGGCCAACAGAAACACGAATGAGGTGGCGCGGAATATTATGTTCGCGCTCGACCCAGTCGAGTTCCTGATAGTGGGCAAGCAAAACATAGGGGCAGGCAAGGGTGAAATCTGTTCCGAGACTGGGCCCTTTGTTCACGCCCAGGGCATTATAGAATGCGGCGGCGGCCTCTTCCCCACCCTTGAGCACGAGCGAAAATAGTCCGCTTTGGCCACCCCCGCGGCGCTGAATACGCTGCCAGAAGGCGGCCTGCTTTTCGTTTTCATCACCCGGATAAAGTATCCGGGAGACTGCAGGCTGTTTCCGCAACCAATCCACGAGGGCTCGTGCATTAGCATTGATTTCGTCCATGCGTTGAGAAAACTCTCGAGAGTTATCCAGGATAACGGCGGCATCTTCCGGCCAGATAAATTCACCCGCCTCACGCAGGACTTCGAGCATTTTCAAAGAAAGCGGAGAATGCGCGGAAACCGTGTTGGCACCGCCCATGACATCTCCTACCCCAGAGGTAAACTTGGTCAGGCTGGTGGTAACGACATCCGCCCACTCATAGGAATCTACATTGCACACGCTGGCAATCGTGTCATCGACGATGAGCGGGATATTGTTCTCCCGGCAAATCTCCGAAACGCGCGGCAGATCAAACATGCGCAACATGGGATTGCTGGGTATTTCCGCAAAGACGCCGCAGATTTCCTTTTTTTCGCAGGACATGGCGAGTTGCTCATACGCGAGATCGTCATCGGTCTTGAGAAAAAACCGGTAACCACTACCAAAATCCTCCTGGATGCGGAGCACATCAACGTAAGGGAATTCGATCTGCGCAGTCGGTCTGCCGGGATAAAGATTCTGCAGGGCGCGGAGAAGCGCACTCCATGCGGCCATGCCTGTGGCATAGAGAAAAACGTCCCGGGCCGCCTGGCCACTGCGTTCGGCAAGGGATTCCTTCAGTTTAGTGACTGGACCAGATGAGCTAGAGGGCTGCGAAGCAGTCGAAGTGTCCAGCAGAGCCTGGGCCATGCGGCTACTGACGACCTCACCACTATAACGCCAATACTGCCGGGCGACCGAAAGGGCTTGTTCCTCACCCGCAAGCAGAGCGACCGCGCTGGCTCCGCTTTGAAACTCCGCCAACCTGACCGAGCTGGTTGCATGGTGACGCCGCACATAGTTGAACGCCCGGGTGGCACTTGCTTCATCAGGAAAAACAATCGCCCTTTCACCCTCATTACCCAAACGAGATTCCGCGCGGGAAAATAATTCTCGAACAAGAGGATGCTGAACAAAGCGCGGATAACCACAATGCATGCGGGAGCAGACTGCTTCATCGCCCTCTTCATATCCAATGACATGTTCCCAGAGAGGCAGCGCGACGGAGGCCGCGTGCGGCGAATCTGGAATGGGGTGACCCAGATCAGCCGCACGCCACAATGGATCAGACTTCAGGTCACGCGGCAATTTCGCAGGCGCGGCGTCAGAATGATGGAGCTCGTTTTCCGTCATGAATGATTCCACGCCTGTTCCAGATCGCGTTTCAAGTCCTCAATATGTTCAACACCAACGGAAAACCTGACGAGCGAATCCCTGATGCCAACCGCCAGCCTCTGCTCCCGCGGCACGGACGCGTGCGTCATGGTTGCCGGATGGCAGACGAGAGACTCAATGCCACCGAGACTTTCCGCCAGGGTGAATAACTTTGACCGCCGCAAAAACTCAATGGTTTGATCAATACTCAAATTAAAATCAACAGAGACAATGCCCGAGCCCATCTTCATCTGGCTTTTGGCAAGATTGAATCCGGGATCATCCGCGAGGAACGGATAGCGAACCGACGGGCATTTCCACTCAAACAAAAACATCTCGGCGAGGGCCTGTGCATTGGCGCTGTGGCGCTCCATGCGAAGTGCCTGAGTTTTGGCCCCACGCGTGGCGAGCCAGACATCAAAGGGCGCGGGTTGCAGGCCGAGTGCTTTCTGCGCGAAAACCAATTTGTCCTGCCAAATCTCGCTATCGGTGCAGATGGCGCCGGCAAGACAGTCGGAATGGCCAGCGGTATATTTAGTCGCACTGAGGAGGGATAAATCTGCGCCCAGAGCGAGGGGTTTTTGCAGATAACTGGAGGCAAAGGTATTATCGACCACCAGAGCCGCTCCGCAGGCATGTGCAGCATTCGCACAGGCGCGGATATCAATGATTTTCAGCAGCGGATTCGTAGGTGATTCAATCCAGACCAAGGCCGGTTCATGCCTGGCTATTTGCGAAATCTCGTCTGCCTTGCTGAGGTCACAATACACGGCTTCGACACCAAATTTTCGGAAAACTCTTTCAAAGAGCCGAAAGGTGCAGCCATATAAATTCTCTTCGGCTAAGATGCGGTCACCTGCCTGCAGGGTAGAAACGATCGCAGTAATGGCCGATACCCCGCTGGCGAAGCTGGTACAGAAACGCGCTCCTTCAAGCCCAGCGATAACATCCTCAAAATTCGAAAAGGTAGGATTGCCGGAGCGCGTGTAATCAAAACCCGCCGGATTGCCATAAGCAAAGGTGGACGTGGCGTAGATGGGCGCGATGACGGCGCCGGTTTCGTTTTTGAAAGATTGGCCACGGTGGATGGCGCGGGTTTCAAACTGCCAGTCGTCATCCGGCCAGGGCCCGTGACGGCCTTGTGGTGAGAGATTGGTCGGGCGGCTGCTACTCATCGAGAATGACGAACCCTAGGATCTCGATGATCTGGTGCAAGTCCGTAATGACAAAATTCGGTTCAAGCCCGTCACAGCGCGGATCGTCTTCCCGCAGGCGGAGAGAGCGCTGGTCTCCGGCAAAGAGGCAGGTGCGGAGGCCAAGCTGATGGGCAGCCCAGATATCATTGAGCATATCATTCCCTACATAAAGAATCTCCTGAGGCTCAATGGGGGTAATGCGGTCTTCGAGTTTTTTGAGAAGACGCTCGAAAAGGCCAAGGCCAGGTTTGGCTTCACCGTGTTCATAGGACCAGAGACAGAGTTCGCGTTCGAAACCAAGGGCGGTATGAGATCGCTCGAAGAAACTGCGAAATAACAATGGGGTGAAAAACTGCGCATTGGAAACAATGCCCATTTTCACCTCACCTTTCAGCATTTCAAAAGTCCCCTGGGCGTGAGGCATGGGCCACACGGGATTGACCTTGGCCTCATATTCGATCGCGAGATGGGCGATTAATTCCGCATCAAACACTCCCTGGATGACCTTATCTTCGACCAGAATCTCCAGTAAGGTGCGCCAGACGTTTCGAATCTCCACCTCAGGATACTCGATTCCTTCTTCGCGAGAAAGCTGGTGGCTATGTTGAATGACATCGTAGTATGCGCTATAAATACTGACCTGTTCCGGAGGAACGAGCATTTCCAGGCCGACGCTCTCCATGGCTTCGCGAATCATTTCCTCCTGATTGACGTTCTGCTTAGCCAGACTGATGTCACCGGAGCCCGAGATAAAAATCGTCCCGTAGATATCAAAAATGACGGCACGAATGCCCGGGCAATGTGACACCCACGGTTTGATCTGCGTAGGGATCGGTTCAAGAGGAATGGACAGGGCGCGGATTTGTTCTTCCGTGGTCATGACAAGCAGTAGAGAGGGGCGTCAGGCAGAGGGATCAATCCAGAGTTTCCGCCCGCACCGGGAAAAAGCGTTCCGGAGCAAGGAAACTGTGCAGGATGGCTGGGCCGTTGAGAGAATCAATTGAGCCGGCGCTTGAGCAGCCCGCGACATCCCTATAAAGGCTGAAGAGACGCTGCGCAAAAGCTTGGAGGCTGTAGTGTTGTTCAAGGACCTGCCGGTTATGCACAGCGTGATCCGATTGACTGTTCGGCCGGAAAATAGGGTAATGCCCGGATTGAAAATAAGGCTGCGGATTCTTCACACACTGGGCAAGGGCCTCGGCCTGCGCTTGCGAATCGAGACGCCCGAAATCAACTGTTTTCGATCCGGGAATTCCCTCGCTGGCTGCGAGAAAGCGGGGAAATGCGTTATTCGGCATTTCAGAACCAAAAGCCGCAAAGGACTTCTCCAGCGCAGCGTTCGCTCTTTTCTCAAACGCACCGGTATTGAAAAGCCGCGCCGGGATGAGCAGCTTTGCGTAGAGATTGGGAAACTCCAGCCCGCGAATCTTAAAGTCCCGCGTGATCTCCGGCAAATCACGGCCGACGACGGTTTTTCCCATTTTCCACGGCTCCAGAAAAGACATACCGAAGCCCTCGGCGACGCTGGTTGTAACGATCATCCGAGCCTGCTGGTAAAGCTCATGAAAGTCGTGTTTATGCCCGGCCTCGAAATCCACCGGCAAATCAAGCTCCTGAGCTGTGCGAATCCAAAATTCGTAAATCGGACGCTCCTTCGGATTCTCCGGTGCCATCGTAATGGCCCAACGCGCTCCCTCGTTTTCGGCCTGATTCAACGTGTGATCGGCATTTGCCAGAAATAAGAATTCACCGAGATTCTTGCGGCGGATGGCGCGGGTTGGATAAAGCCCCCCACCCCGGCTGGAAGAAGTGGTCTGCCCAGCCGAATCCTGAGCGGCTTCGCCGAATTCAACCGCATTGGGCATGATGTGCACCCGGTCTCGACTGGCCCCGGCACCGAGAAGGACCTCATAGTCGCGTCCGGTCAGAACTCCGTAGTGCACCCGCTCGCCAAAGGGATAGAGCTGACGGCTGAGCCCGGCGGTGTCACCGTCGCCAACGTAGCGGAGCAGGTCCGCGTAGTTCTGGGGACGTCCATCCTCCGCAAAATCATGGATCTGCAGAAGGAGCGGCCAGCCTTCAGCCGCCAACAACCGGACGACCTGCGGGACGAGATAGTTTTTGCCCAGGCTATGGTTGTGAAAATGCCAGAGATCCGGCGGGCCGCCCAAAATGCGTTGAGCTTCAGCTTCCAGCGCACTCTTCAGTTGCTGGGCCGGGATAGGGCTGTATTCGCCTTCGTAAGCGAGCTGTGGGATGACCCCGATGTGCCCTTCGTGAATCTCGTTGGCTCCCGGCGCATTTCCGACCAGCACCGCGAAGCTCGGCTCTTGACCGTTTGCGGAAGCCTCAGGCATGGCGGAACCTCGGAGGGCATGTTCAATCACCCGATAGACTCCGCCGGAACGAAGATGATAGTGAACCACCGCGATGCGCATGAAGCAGGTATATCGATGAGGCCCGGTAAGAAAAAGCGCAATTCACCAGAAGTTGATCTTTCTCAGATCGTGATCATTGGCGTGACGCTGACAGGGCTCTGCGGCTGTGTGACACGGCAAAATCAGGAACGTTTCACGGAGAAAACCTGGGTCGTAAACCGCCCGATTATTATCCCGGCAAACTCCGCCTTTGACGGCGGAGGCGCCCACTATATGGCCTCGCACGAGCGCATGGGTGACGGTTCGCAAACGGAAGGGCAAAAACCGGTCTTCATCCTGCGGCCGGGAGCTGATCTCAGTAATGTGGCGATCAGCGGCGGGGACGGCATCCATGCCTGGGGTGATAACCTGCTCAGGAATGTGCATTGGCGGGACGTCGGTGAGGACGCACTCACGGTGAAGGGGCCCAATGTCGTCGTGCGGGGTGGCAGTGCGCGGCACGCGGAGGACAAGGTCTTTCAGCAGAACCACCCCGGCCCCCTGCACGTAGAGCGTTTTCATTTTGAGGATTTCAGCGCAGGCCTGAGCAACAACCATAAACCGGGCGACGGCATTTCTTGGCGCGCTTACCTCCGCGACATCACTGCGCGGGACGGCAAAGTGATCATCCGCTACAAAGGTCGAGAAGCGCGAGCCTGGCTGCATGGGGTTGAAGCAGAGAATGTCCGCCAATTGGCCCGGGAAAAACACGGCGCACGTGTCTATGTGACTGACGTCCGGGCATCGGGCGAAGTAGAAGAGGATGAATGAACGCTTTAGGACATCTACGCCCGGCCATTTTCCTGGATCGTGACGGTACGCTTATGGAAGACCCAGGATATGTCTCGCGCCCGGAGCAGGTGCGTGTTTATCCGGGAGCGGCCCAAGCCCTGCGGCGTTTTCGGAGAGCGGGCTATCTGACGATCATTGTTACCAACCAAAGCGGGATCGGGCGAGGCTACTACACGGTCGCTGATTATGAGGCCGTCGACGCGGAGTTTCGCCAGCAGCTCGAGGCCGATAGGGCCGAGCAATTGATCGACGGGACATATTTTTGTCCGCAGAAACCGGAAGACAAAAGTCCGCGCCGGAAACCTGCCCCAGGTATGCTGCTGGAGGCGGCCGTGGAAAATGGCATCGATCTGGGCCGTTCCTGGATGATCGGCGATAAGCTGGCTGACGTGCAGGCCGGACAGCAGGCGGGGTGCCTGGGGGCTATTCTGGTGCGAACGGGACAGGGTTGGCGCTGGACAGGACGGGCCGTCTTCGTGGCAAATGATCTGGGCGAGGCATGTGATTTTATATTGGCGGAATGAGGGAAAGTTTATGAAATCTGGCGTTGACGCAGGAAGGGGATTTCTGCGCATTCTTTTTCCTGAAATGAAAATCCTCTACAATTGCTTCTCTAAGTCCTATTCCGGTTCGTCGGTTCTTCACACGATAGTATTATTCTTTGGATGCAGCCTGGCCCTCTGGGCAGGGCCTTTAGAAGTCGCGCCGCCGGCGCAGGCCCCCTATCAGGCTGGAAAGTCGTTGGAGCATGACGTGCCGACTACCGACTTGAAGGAATCCGAGGACAAATGGAAATTCCGTCTCCTCTCTTATCTTTGGGCGCAGAATTTGGATGGAACAACCGGATTCAATGGAGTGGAGGCTCCCCTGGAGGTGGGTTTTGGCACGATTCTGGAAAACCTTGATTTCGCGTACATGGGTGCCATTGAGGTGTCCTACGCGGAGCGGTTCGGCTTTCTGGCGGACATTGAGTATGCGGAAATCTCCGCGAGTGCGTCAGAACCGGTGCTGGGCATTCAGAGTCTTGATATCGAACACGAGGAGTATTTCATAACCCTGCTGCTCTGGTATCGCCTAATTAACACCGAGCGGTTCGATCTCGATCTTTTTGGGGGTGTGCGTTTCGCGGGTCTGGAAGATACATATTCCATCCGGCCGAATGATGATGGAATCCGCGACATCGCACGGTTTGCCGGGGGCCGCTTTGAAGATGAGGTGCGCGACGCGGTGCGTGGAGCAATTCCGGGATTGCAGCAGGAACTGGGCAATGCGGTGCGCGGAAGAGTGGCGGACTTTATCGAAGGTACCGGTCTATCACCGGAGGAAATACGGGAGATAATCGAGAATATTGATGACGAACAGCGGGAATTGATCCGGGCGACGGTGGAAGCCCAGCGGGAAGCGGCGATCAATGAACTGACTCGCCGGGCAGAGCGCGCTTTGGCAAAAGCACGGAAAGACCTCGAAGAGGCCATCGAAAAGGAACTTAAAAAAGCGCTCCGGCGCAGTATCACGGAATCCGAACAATGGGTTGACCCGATCATCGGAATTCGGGCTCGCCTCCAGTTGCTGGATTGGCTGACGCTGGTCGCGCTGGCGGATATTGGAGGCTTTGGGGCCGGATCGGAGTTTACCTATGAGTTTGTCGCCGCCCTCGAAGCGAAATTGTCCGACCACGTTTTCACTCACCTTGGATATCGCTTCCGCTCGATCGACTACGATCAGGATGATTATATTTACCGGGTTGAAACCAGCGGCATCTATGCGGGGCTGGGAATCGAGTTCTAAAACTTTGAGACTCGTTCAATCAGCCAGAACATGGCGATGCCGCCAATAGCATAGGCCGTCGCAGCGGGCGCGAATTTCGGCAATTGAATGGAAAGGCCGCGCAGAGAAACGAGCACCAATCCAACCACCCCGACAAAGAGGAGTTGCCCGATTTCAACGCCTACGTTGAAAAAAAGCAGGGCAAGCGGAATCGAGCTTTGCGGCAGACCCAGATCCAGCAAGGCACCAGCGAACCCTAAGCCATGCAACAGGCCGAAGGCGAAAGCGGCTGTCCAGGGTCGCCGTGTCGCGAGGCTTTCGTTTCCGCGATGGAGTTCAATCACTTCCCGCGCGACGAAGCAGATGCTCAGGGCAATGATGGCATCAACGGGCGGCGATGGAATGTAGAGCACGCCCAGCGTCGAAAGAGCCAAAGTGATACTGTGGGCAATGGTAAAGGCAGTGATCGTACCTACCAGAATCTTCCAGCCGCGGACGAGCAGGAGCAGTCCAAAAATAAAGAGCAGGTGATCGATTCCGAGAAGAATATGTTCGATGCCGAGGGAGAGATAGGTTTGCGCCTGTTCCATCCAACCTGGCGACCCCACAATCGTGAGGGAGGCATCCGTGGGAGTGAGCCGCGCGACCTGCTCGGAGCCGTCCAGCTTTTCAACCCGCACAAGGACATCGGTCAAGGTCCGCTCGAGTCCTTCGATCTCAACAGTCTGATTTAAGAGTCCTTCCGGATGAGAGATTTTTGAGCGCTCCAGATAGTTACTGGAGAGAAATTGCCCGGCTGGCTCGACAAGATACTCTGTATCCTTGGGAAAACGCACATATAGAGCCAGCCGCAGATCACCGCGGGCAGGTAGTTTCCAGAGCACTTCGTAATCGGTTTCAGTGACCTGTTCCAGCTCCAGGTAAGCCGGGCGAAGTTCGTGGGCGTAAACGCTGGTAAGGCCAAGGATTAGCCCTGAGATGCAAAGTGTGCCGATGCTTCTCATTCTTGGCCGGCTTGCTCGACCGCGACCATCCTCTCTCGAATTTCTTCGGGCCATTCCACCGTTATCTCGTATTTTTCCCGCAACCTTGCGAAATACTCTTCCAACATTTTCTCACGCTGATTCAGCTCCCAGTCCTTTGTTACCTCGTCGCGAACCTCTTCATAGGGAAGAATCGACCCGGCCTGCAAGTTTTTCAGATAGACCAGATGTGCGCCGTAGGCTGAGGGGACCGGTCCTGACCAGATCTGCTCAGGGACAACCGCCAACTCGCGTAGAAACTCGCGACCGAACAGGTTCGCAACTTCCCGTTCGGAAATCTTATGGTAGCTGCGCCCGAGCAAGGTGGTGTCCCCTTCCGTCGTTTTGCCTTCCTTGAGTGCCTTCAATAACCGCTCAATGTCACCTTCCAACGCTTCGCCACGTTTCTCCGGATTAAGGAAAATCTGCTCGAAAGACATCACTCCGGGCGATGCGTATTTATCTGGATTATTCTCATAGAACTCCTGCAATTGTTCTTCAGAGGGCAAGACGCTATCCGCCACATCCTCCACAAAAAACTCCACCTTCTGTCGAAGCCGCCGCCTCACGATTGTATCGCCCTCTGCTAACCCAGCAGCCAGGGCTTCCCGGTACGCAATCTCTTCACGGATAAAATCGTCCACCAGACCTTGTAGTTCCTGCTGGGTCGGTGGACGCTGCCAGGTGCGTTGAAAGAGGGTGGAAAGATGTTCGATCTTGGCTGAATTGATTGCAATGACCTCAGTATTGCCTCCCTTCAGCTTCTCATTTTCATCGCCCTCACGCTGCACCGAAAATATCACGAACATTCCGCCGCCGATAAGAAGAAAGTATAGGAGCGGTTCCCGGAGAAAGCTTTTCATCGCGGGTTCTCGTTCGCAGAACTGTGGTCCATAAATGAATCCGGCAAGCCCTGGCTAAGGCGTTCCGGTTCGATCTTCTTAACCTCATCCTGAGGTGCTTCGGGAATCACTTGATTGATGATGTGAACGATTCCATTTCGCGCAATCTGGTCTTCAAAAACCATACGCACCTCATCAATTCGCGCGGAACCGCCAGCCGTCACGATATCCAATTTCGAATGCCCATAGGATAGGAGATCGTTTTCTCGAAACAAGGCCCTCGAAAAATACTTTCCGACCGCAAGATGACGGAGAACAAATTGACGAGCCGTTTCCGGATTATCCAGTTCCTTAGAATCTAATTTAAGGAATGCTGCGTTCACTGGCACAAAAGCGGTGACGGGCTGTAAGACGCTGAGCTCTTCTTCCAGACCGGCCTTGCCAATGAGATCCGCAAATCTGGATAAGCTGGGAGTAGACTGGATTACTTCGACCAGATTGTCATCATAGATCATTTCTTCCGCTGGCTTGATCTGATGTGCGACAAAGACTTGGTCAGCAATGGTCAGTTCGAAGCCGCTTTGCCCCTCGCTCTTCGCCCCATTTTCATTCTTCAGCTGACCAAAGACAGCCACCCATGCGCCAGTCTGAGGGCGTTCCTCCGGCATGACCTGATCAAGGTTCAGACGAAGGCGGACGTCCGCCCGTATGCAGCAGCTCAATGCGGAATTCTGCACCAGATCAAAGGTCAACCGGTCAACTCTATGAATGGTTCCAAAAACCAGATGACATGTCGCTGGTTCTTCCGGCCTGCGAGTTCCTGATTTCTGCTCTCGATAAATCTGCAACAGAGAAATTTCTTCGTAGGCGCCAGAGTCAACCATCGGCCTGTCGGCGTCGCCCCCGAACAAGGCGAGGCACAGCCAAATCGAGATAACGGGGATGACGAAGAATAACGGGCTTCGCATGGAAGGCATGTGATCTACCCTTCCGGACTATACCAGATGGGAGAAGTATAAGCGCGCTCCTGATGGGAGGTCTCGGCGCCTTCGGGGATTTCGATACCGAAACGGAACGCATCGTAAACAACCCAGCGCGGAGTAGGAATTTCCAGAACCCGCGCATAGTAGACGGCGGGATGATCCGGATTAAAATCCGGATCCGTCCAGACGGCTCCAAGCTCCGAAGCGCCGATCGTATTTTTCCAGCTGGCCTGCTCAACATCCACGGTATTTCCGACCGCAGGAAGTTTTCCGTTCTCATCGGGCTGCCGATCCCCGCTCCAAGCGACGTTATAGATTTTTTCTTTCGTCTCCCCGCCTTCAAGCCAGCCTTTAATAATCTGAATGCGATCCAGGTTCGCGCCGATCGGATCACGCAGCGAGTAAACCATAAAGGTAGGCGCCTGGGCGTCACCGCGGGCGGTCAAGTCACCTCCCATGGGCACTCCTTTGGCATAGCCGTTGAAGACCGGGTTACGCCCGCTGAGATCATCCTCCGTGAATTCCCAGCCACCGAAGAAGCGCACCATCATACGCGGGCCGGTGGTGGCGTATGTTTCCTTCCGCTCCATCGCATCATAGATGCCCTCACGCGTATTTTCGGTCGCCCACACCGCGGCCAGCCCGGAAGCCGCCTGCTGATAGCCGTCAATCCGGCCAATTTCCGTGGCAGAGAAGGGATGACGCATCCGTTCCGGAGAAGGTTCAGAGCCCGCATGCTTGCCAAAGAAATTCTCCTCCTCCACCGCAGGTAAGGAGGTGTGACTGTCAGTCGAACCGACAAACCCGAATTTGTAGGGGTTGGTGCCGAATTTTTCTTTCAGGACAAGACCGCGTTTCAGAGCTTCGCGGCCATACTCACCGGCCAGCATTTCCGGAGTCTTCGCTTCCGTTATGTCCAGA
The DNA here is from genome assembly GCA_964622095.1 of uncultured Verrucomicrobiales bacterium. Lineage (GTDB taxonomy): Bacteria > Verrucomicrobiota > Verrucomicrobiia > Verrucomicrobiales > CAZUPP01 > CAZUPP01. Next base: position 55,492 of record CAZUPP010000013.1, on the reverse strand, counting down.
TTACCGACATCCCATGTTTCGTAGTCAGCAAATTCATCGTCTGGGGAAAGAAAAGGATGCGCTTCACCGTCACCTTTAATCTGGGTGATCTCATAGAGTAGTTCCCACTTCGCGCGGGCCTCAACGTAGGTCTTATCCAGTTTGCGCCCGGTATACTGCTCATCGATGGGGAACATGAGGCCGTTGGACAGATTTCCGTTGTGAGCCAGACAGAATGCTCGGCCACCGGTTTTCTCGCGGTAGTTTGCCAGCCACTCATAGAGCTTCAGCGGATCAGTCGAGCCAAACGGTTCCTGGGTCACCATTGGGACCACTTCGCCTGCTTTGTCCGCGCCGTCGCGAAAAATGACGTTTCGGTGGAGATTGTTCCCCTTCACCAGAGAGGTCCACTCAAACCCAATGAGAGTCGTAAAGGTGCCAGGATCATTGAACTGTTCAGCGGTTTTCACGCAGTGACCCCAAACAGAGTCATATTTCGGCGCTCCCGGCATGTAGTTTTCCAGAAGAGCCGGTTCAATGGTGCCCTGCGCGAAATTCGTGATCAGATCGAGAGCGGTATCGACGGAGTCCTGCCCGCCCCTGGAAAAACCTTCATACCATCTTTTTCCCTGTTCGAACTTCGTGACTGCTGGATCGCCCTGGCTTAGATCCTGAATAAAACCCATCGCATCCGAATGATCGGCGATGACCACCCAATCCAGCGGACGAGCCAGTTTCACCGCCTGTCCGGTGGCAGAGACGACTTCTTCACCCCGGCAGAAACGGTAGGCTTCCTCCAGGCCAAGCTTTCCGCCAAAGAGACCGGCATCGACGGAAAGGGCGGTGTGAAGGTGAGTGTCACCCCAATAAACAGTACTGGGAAAACTGCGCCCGGCGTAGGGTGAATAGTTCTTCCCCCCGAAAAGCCGTTCTGCATCCCTTGGCGTGGCGGTCATTTCACCGACGTGTGTTCCTTCCGTAGTTTCGGCTTCTTGAGCAAACGAAAACGGACCAGCAGTAAAACTGACCAGACAGGTCAGAGAAAAAAATGCGCTGAAGAATGAGCGCGGACCATGGAATGTAATATTCATGGGGATGGTTGGATATGACGGTAGAAGCGTAGCGGAAGATTGAACAAGGAAACAATTTTACGAGATTTACCTTGGAAAGAGGAAGGTCAGACCGGCGCGGATACCCCAGTCCGGACCGCCATCGGGGCTCTCCGCAAAGTAGCGCGCACCGATCTGGGCCTGCATTGTCTGTCCGCCAAGGGAGAAGACCTGATTAAACTGAAGATTGATCGGCACGGTCCATTGCTCCGCCTCCCAGTCATAGGTGGTTTCCGTGTTGAGAGCAACGTTGCGGCCGCTGCCCAGACCATAAACAAAGAACGGCTGCAGAAAGGTGGAGCTGACATCGGACCGGCCGCTCTCACCTGCTACCGACCAGACATGGTTGGCCAGAATGCCATACGTAATCTTGCCCTGCTGTTGCAGAACGACGGCGGTGGGCCCGAGACCAAATTTTTCCGTGCCCAACAGCTCATCTGTCGCGGAAGGAATCAGGAAAACTGGTCCTACCCCCCAGGTCAGGCCAAAGCTGGTCGGCTTCGCTGGGGAGAGAAAGGTCGAGAGGAGGGTGTCACTCAGGCCGGTCTGGGAGGAATCCTCCGCCAGAACATCCTCTTGGTGAATGAACGGGACAATGGCGCGCACGATAAGGTTCCAGTCCTCATTCAGCGAAAGGGGAATCACCGGCTGAAAATTCAGAGTGTATCGAAAACCATCATTAGCGTAGCCTAGATCAAAATTGTTCTGAAAAGGAACGCTGATGAGGGACGAGACCGGGTTGGCCAATTTCTTAGCCAGTTCATCGGCAGAGGTTTCATCACTTTCACTTGAGACGGTGGCAGATGGAGGGGGAGCGACTTCCTGTGCATTGCCAGGTTCCTGAGCAATCCCGCAAAGGGGGCTCAGCAGAAAGATCACGCCTGCGAGATTGGCTCGCGGCGACGGGAGGTTGAGCATAAAATTAGTATTGGGGATGGAGAGAGACAGGATTGGGAGTCCAGAATTACCTTCAACACCTGGCAGTATGTGACTCTGCCTGGAATGCGCCAAGGAAAAATCGACGAAAAACCTGTGATCTGCCGCGCATTTGAATAACGAAGGAGAATGACGAAGGAAAAGGAAGCAGCCGCCATCATCCCGGCGCGATATGCCTCCCAGCGATTTCCCGGGAAACCCCTGGCGCTGATCGCGGGCAAGCCGATGATCCAGCATGTCTGGGAACGTTGCCAGGGAGCGGCGAGCCTGGACCGGATCATCATCGCGACGGATGACGACCGCATCGCGAAATGCGCCCTGGCCTTCGGCGCGGAAGTGGCCTGGACCCGGGCTGATCATCCCAGCGGAACAGACCGGCTGGGTGAAGTGCTGGAGGCCAATCCGGACCTGTGTTCCATCATCAATGTGCAGGGGGATGAGCCGGTCGTCAGCGCGGAGTTGATCGATGGGCTGGTCTCGTCCCTGAGCGCCGGGCAGGCAGAGATGGTGACGGCAGCGAATCCAATCAGGGATTCGGCGGACTACGAGAACCCGAATGTGGTCAAGGTGGTGCTCGACGCGGAAGGCTATGCGCTCTATTTCAGTCGTAGTCCTCTGCCCTACTGGCGCGAAGAAAGGGTGGCCCACGAGCCCATAGCCTACCGTCACCACGGCATTTATGGCTACAGGGCGGATCTTTTGCGGAAGTTTATCAGTTGGCCGCCGGGCCGCCTTGAGAAAATCGAGCGGCTTGAACAGTTGCGCGCACTGGAGAAGGGGGTGAGGATAGCGGTTATGGTTACTGAGGAAGCTTCCCTGGGGGTGGATGACCCGGGGGATGTTGCCCGGGCGGAAGAGGCGTTGCGCCTACGGGGCTTGATTTAGTAGCGGAACAGATACCTTCTCTAGCGGCTATGAAATACATTTTTGTGACAGGCGGAGTGGTGAGCTCCCTGGGAAAAGGGCTGGCCGCAGCGGCACTGGGAACGCTGCTGGAGAGCCGTGGGCTGCGGGTGAACATGCAGAAATTTGATCCGTATCTGAATGTCGATCCGGGCACGATGAGTCCGTTTCAACACGGAGAGGTCTACGTGCTTGCCGATGGGGCAGAAACGGATCTGGACCTGGGCCACTATGAACGGTTCACCAGTTGCGAACTGACCCGGCTGAATAACCTGACGAGCGGCCGGGTGTATGAGACGGTTATCGAAAAAGAGCGGGCGGGCGTTTATCTGGGCAAAACTGTGCAGGTGATTCCGCATGTCACAGATGAAATCAAGAATCGCATACGCTTTGTGGCGGAAAATACTGCCTGCGATGTTTTGATCACGGAAATCGGCGGCACGACGGGGGATATCGAAGGGTTACCATTTCTCGAAGCGATCCGGCAATTCCGGCTGGAGGCCGGTCCACGTAATACGCTCATCATGCACGTGACCCTGCTGCCTTTTATCAAGGCCGCGCAGGAATTAAAAACCAAGCCAACTCAACAGAGCGTCGCGAAACTGCGCGAGATCGGCTTGAGCCCGGACATTATCGTATGTCGAACGGAGCATGAGATAACCGACGATTTACGCCAGAAGCTTTCTCTTTACTGCAATGTTCCCACGGAAGCGATTATTGAATTAACGGATGTGCGCAATACGATTTACGAATGCCCGCTCATGCTGAAGAGCGAGGGTCTCGACCGGGTGGTCGGTGAAGCCTTGGGCATCGAAGCGCCAGAAGCGAATCTGACAGAGTGGCGCCGCTTTGTCCAGCGGGTGATTTATCCAAAGAGCCGCGTGCGCATTGCGATTGTGGGCAAATACACCGGTCTGCAGGATGCCTACAAAAGTATCTATGAAAGCTTCACCCACGCCGGGGCTGCAAATGATTGCGGGGTGGAGACTTTTAATGTGAACTCTGAAGAATTAACCAGCGGCAACGTCGCCGAGCATCTGGCCAACGCGGACGGCGTCCTCGTGCCGGGCGGCTTTGGTGACCGGGGTATCGAAGGAAAAATCGCCGCGGTCAAGCATGCCCGTGAAAATAAAATCCCTTTCCTGGGCCTGTGCCTTGGCATGCAGGTTGCCACGATCGATATCGCACGAAATCTCTGCGGCCTGAAAGATGCCAACAGCACGGAAATCGATGCCAACACTCCCCATCCGGTTATCTCCCTGCTGGAAGAACAGAAGAATGTGAAACGTGTCGGGGCCAGCATGCGTCTGGGCGCCCAACCCGCGCTCATCGCTCCGGGGACCAGAGCGGAGCAGATCTACGGAACGCAAAAGATCCGTGAACGGCACCGGCATCGCTATGAGTTTAACATGGACTATCGTGAACAATTGGAATCCAAAGGATTTGTTATTGCGGCCACTTCTCCGGATGGTCAATTGGTGGAGATTATTGAGTTGCGGGACCATCCATTTTTCGTTGCCTGCCAGTTTCACCCTGAGTTTCAGAGCAAACCCAATAGCCCCCACCCGCTCTTTCGCGAGTTTGTCCGAGCATCCGCGGAGCAGCAGGCGGGATGAGATTGCCTGATCTATGGATATTCATTCCACCCACCAGGCTGCGCGAGAGTTAAAGGATAAGTTCCGGTCACTTATCGCCGGAGTGGAGCGCACTCCTAAAGGGGTGCGGGCGAGCGAGATGTTTTTCGTTTGCTCCGCCGTGGCCCCGCTTGAACCCAAGCGCTTTTTAGAGTCTGGCACTTCCGGTGGCCAGAGTACCCTGCAGTTGGCCCTCTGCTATCCTGAGGCAGAGATAATTTCCTACGACATTGTGCGGGACGATAAATACGCTCAGAAGGCGCAGGAGCGATTAGCCGGTTGCCCGAATGTCGAACTTCGCTGGGGAGATACGCAGCAGATTTTTCCGGAAATGGTGAAACCGGGTGACGTCGTCGTGATTGATGGTCCGAAAGACTGGAAAGCCATTCGCTTTGCCTTCCAGCTGCTGAAGACGGGCAACCCCGCCGCTATTTTCATTCACGATCTATCTCTGGGCCGTCCGGAAAGACGTTTTCTTGAGAGCCATGCGCCGCAGGCTTTTTTCAGTGATGATCCTGCCTTTGTCGCGCGCTACAGTGATCTGGACAGCGCGGGCAAAGAAGAACACGAAAAGCCCATGAACGAAGAAAATCTCCCGGAACCCGGAGAACCGCCGGTCCAACCCTATGGAGCAACCTTTGGCTGCATTCCCGGTGAACCTGCCATCTCCCCGGCAAGGTGTGATTACCTCATCTTTAAACGCGGAGTGGTGCGCATTTGCGGATTGATCCCGGAAAAGGTTTTGCGCATAAAAAAACGTGACACCGGCTCCAAGCACGAAAAGGCAGAATTCTAGCAAACCGCGAGGAATTACAGGTCCCGGTTTGCGGCGGCTAGTTTGTTTTCGATCTCTTCGTCCGGCGCTTCGCCAAAATCCAGCGCCTCTCGATAGTGACGCCGGGCCAGCTCGACTGCCGGCGGATTGCGTTCCAGATACATCAACGCAAGATTGAAATGCGCTTCAGCGAAACTGCTATCGAGTTCAATCGCACGACGGAAGGAACTTTCCGCGCCGTCATTCCAGCCGCGCGCAACGAGGGCTACGCCAAGATGATTGTGCAGCTCCGGATTTTCCGGATCAAGCGACGCTGCCAGAGAAAGCCGGGCGATAGCTGACAGGTGCTCGCCCTTGTCAACATAGACAAGTCCCAGAAGCATATTGGCCGGGATAGAATCTGGCACTTTGCGGACCGCTTTTTCCAACGCCAGAGCAGCGTCATCCAACTCACCAAGCCGGTGCAGCGTAAGCCCATAATTAGTCAGCGCGGCGGGATGCTCCGGATAAACCTCCAGAGTTTCGGCGTAGGCTTTGCGGGCGCCATTCAGATCGCCCTCGCTGAAAAGGGTGGCACCCCGGGCAAAGGCCGCCCGAGCTGCTTTCCGCTCATCCTCAGAAGGCTCATCGGTAGGTTCACTGACGGAGGCTTCTTCCGCAACTTCGGTTTGCGCAGCGCTGGCCGGTGCTTCGCCTCCGACCTCCGGCTGACCGGCCAGTACCTGGGAAGGATCCGCGCTGGCGATGAGCGTAGGCTGAAGCTGTTCACTTTGCACGGGCAACTCCACCCGGCGGCCACTCGACGCGGAGTCGTCTCGCAAAGTAGCCGACGCTTCGACTTGAGTGGCTTCCTGCTCGAGCAACTCCCAGACATCCGGGGTTTCCGGGGCCAGCGGGTCGGCCGGCATGCCTTCCACAGGCGCCCCTTGAGGCACCAGGGTGGAGACATTCTCGATATTGCGACGGACAGCGGGAGACTCCGGCTGACCAGACAGATCTGCCGCGGAGGGCTGAACGGAAGCCCGCACCACGGCGGGAAACTGTGGAAGCACCTCACCCTTTTCCGCTGCGAAGGTCTGGTGAGCTGGTGCCTCACCCTGACTTGTAACCCTTGGCTGGATAACCAGAGTTACAAGCCAGAGCGCTTGCATCAAAATGAGAGCAGTCAATTGACCGCGCGTGATTCGAGACCCGGGCCGTCTGGACCGGTGCTCACGCGCCAGAATCTTTACAAATTCGTCATAAATGGGGGTCACACCCTTAAAATCGCCCCTCGTCAACCGATGTCAAACGTCCATTTCATGGGCATCCCGGGGAATATGACAAAATTGGCACAAATTTGCTTATTGGGACAACTCGCGCGCTTTCTCCGACGCTGCCCGGACCGCCGAGATCACAGCGCCCCGGAATCCGCGCTGTTCCAATTGCTCAAGTGCTGCAATGGTAGTGCCGCCCGGACTGGTCACGGCATCCTTTAAGGGGCCTGGATGTTGACCGGTCTCCAGGACCATGGCAGCGGCCCCGTACAGAGTCTGAGCCGCCAGCCGGGTCGCAACATCGCGTGGCAAGCCCATGAGCACGCCGCCGTCACTGAGCGCTTCAATAAACTGATAGACATACGCGGGGCCGCTGCCGCTGACACCGGTTACCCCGTCCAGAAGCGCCTCATCTTTCAGCTCAAGCGCGAGCCCGCACGCGCTCAGAAGCCGCTGCACCAAATCCGCGTCCTGAGGCTCAGGTGATCGCAGGACAAAACCACTGGCGCCCTGCCCGATGAGCGCGGGAGTATTTGGCATAGCCCGCGCCAGCCGAACGCCCTCCCCTACCCAGCCGCGCAGTTGATCCAGCTTTATCCCGGCCATGATGGAAATCAGAAGCTTGCCCTCCAGACGACCTTCCAGAGGGGCAAGAACCCCGGGCGCATGCTGGGGCTTGACCGCGCAGATCAGGACTTCTGCCTGTTGTGCCACCATCTCATTATCTTCGACACTTTCTGCCCCGGTGGCCGCCGCGAACGCCTCACGGGCGGCCTCTAAAGGATCGCTCGACAGCACATCCTGCGAATCCGCAATGCCTGAAGCGATGATGCCCCTGGCCAGCGCTGTCGCCATTTTGCCGCTCCCCAGAAAACCGATTCTCATAAGTGAACCGCTAGCATTCGGAAACATGTTTACCCAGCAAAAGTTCATGCTGCCCTCGGAGCGACGGTGGACCCGGGCCCGCGACCGTGACTTATCAATGGAGTCTTTGCCCCTTGTCATGAACGGCTTTTATGTCATGATTGGTTCCCTCGTGCGTTCTTTCAGCGTGACGTCAGCTGTCACGAATCGAAGCGGCCATACACGAAAGACGCCAGCATAGCTCAGTTGGTAGAGCACCCGATTTGTAATCGGACGGTCGTCGGTTCGAATCCGACTGCTGGCTCAGTCTTCCACAAACCTTTTCGCACGTCTGTGGACGCGCTCATCTCATTTCTTGGGAGGAGTTGTTTCTGCTTCCTGCCAGCTAGGGTCGATCATAATGGTTTTGCGGGACTCTGGCAGGCCATATTCGTTGCGGTAAATCTGGGAGACAATCAGGTCAACAGCGGCGGCTCCGACACGCTCCCCATGCTGGAGCACACCTGAGACTTTTGTGTTCGTATCGCTGTAACCCAGCGCGGCAAGGCCAGTGACAGGAGGACCTATGCCTGCATCTTCAATCCAGTCAAAAAAGAAGCGATCATTCGAAATGATTGCTTCGATGCGATTGTCCTTAACCCATTGAACAAAATGATCAGGACCCCAGGGATAGACGATACCTTTTTTCTCACGCGGAACGGTAATATCACCAATGATATAGGCATCACCACGCTCCATCGGAGGCAGCATGCGCTGCCACCCATTGAACCCCCCAAGCCATTCGTTACCGATGTTGTTGATCTCAGTATCCAGGGAACAGAAAGCGGTGCGATTGTAGCCTTTTCTACGCAAGGTTTCGAGGGCGAGCCGCATGCCCATGAAATAGTTTGGCTGAGCACGGTGAATGAGGGGTTCATGAACGCTGGGGTCAACCGAAGCGGTGGCCAAATGGGTAAAATCAATTCCTGCCAGAGTATCATGCTCTGTTAATGGCAGCACGAGCAATCCAGAAATCGCTCGTGTCCAGAGCATTTTGTTGAGACGCTCTGGCGAATAATTTAAGTCGGAATAGGGAATTATCTCGGGTTTAAATCCCAAGGCTTCGGCACGGTGATGAGCTCCCAGGATGTAGCCATCTTTGAAATCAGGTGGGGATTTCTCCATGTAGAGGAATCCGATGATGGCCGTACGGGGAGAGCGCCGATAACCGCGCACCTGGGCCGTGAAGGCGGATACAAATGGATTCGGCCGATAACCCATTTCGTCAGCTAACTTCCGGATTTGCTTGCGGACTCTTTCGGAGACGGCGGCATCATTGCGTAAGGCACGCGAAACGGTTGATTGGTTTACACCGGCCTTGCTTTCATAACTCTGGAGGATCCGGCAAGCTACTTCGTGCCGACGTTTTCGGGCCGGCGGCATCGCGACCGACCGTGCGCGAGCGGACACCCGCTGCGGCGTTCTTGGGGCTGAAGATGCGATCGGGCGCACGGTCGCTGACTGACTTGAATCAGATGGGCCGATGATTGGGTAACCATTGAGTTAGCAGGCGTCATTCCTAACGATAAAGACGTCTTTATTGAGATTTCCGAAAAGGAATCACCTAATACTGTATTAATGTCATGGCCGGTTGATTGACCGGACGGGGTCTGATTCCTCCAGGAACCCCGAGCCACACCTGCGGCTGCCTCACCCTCGTGGTAAGGCTTCCGCCAGTTCCCATCCCACCCCCAGAATGAAACGAGTTTTTCTGTCCACAAGCTGGACAGAGGGCGCTGTCTCTCTGTTTCCGCCTACCCCAGCGGCGTTTTTGCCGCCGCTCATGTTCGCTGTCCTCGCCTCAGCATTGCTGACGGTCTGGTGCCCGGATCTGGCCTCTGCTCAGGAGGCAGAGGAGCCCCGGACGGCAAGACAAATTGAGGTGCCTGAGTTTGCTACGCCCCATGAGCGGGCTGGCCTCGGTCTGGTAGCTTTCAGAAATCATCAGTATGAGACGGCGGAAAGTCTGCTTCTTCAGGCTCTCGAAGGCTTTCGAGAAATCCCCGAGGAGAATCAGGACGCGATCGAAAAGGCCACCATGCTGCTCGTTCTCACCCGGGTGCAGCTCAAGAAATGGCAGGAAGTCAAGGAGGCTGCCTCTGAGTTTCTCACGGACTACCAGATAAGCATCGACCGTGAGCGAATGACATTTTCCCTGATGTTGGCGCACCTGAAGCTCGAAGAGCACGACGAGACGGTTCAGAGTGCCTACCGGTTTCTCAAAGAATTCCCGGAAAGCACACGCCGGGGTCAGGCTGCGATCATTGGTTCAGCCGCGCTCGTTACGCAGGAAAAACACGATGATAACATAAAGTTCCTGCAGCCGTTGATCGGTAAACTACCCGGAGAAATCGATAGTCAGCTCCAGACATTTCTGTTCTTGAGCCTGATTGAAAGCGAGCGGTTAGACGAAGCAGTTAAAGTTTTTCATGAATACGACAGTGAGGCCTTGACCAGCGTCCGGCTGGTTATGTTTCACCTGCTGGCGCTGAAAGTGGGCGACAAACTGCTTGAGGGGCAGGAATACCGGCAGGCTCTCTCCATCCTGCAAGGCATCTGGGATCAGAATGATTTACTGAAGGCTCAGAAAGAACGGCTTGGGAAGGTCGAGGAACAATTGAAGCGGGCCAAAGCTTCAGCCGCCTCGGATCCTTACACTCTCCAGATTCTGGAACAATTGCAGGGTCTGATCACAGGAGAGATTGAAACATTAAAGGGGATTGAGGACTTCGACGCCGCTCTAAAACTCCGCATCGCGCAGGCTTTTATTGGACTGGACCGCTATCACGAGGCGGCCATCGTACTGTCTTACATTCTTGAAAAAATGCCTAAATCGGCTGTCTCTGAGTCCGCGCACCTGCAATTGCTTTTCTGCTATCAGCATATTGAGTCATGGGTTCAGCTTTCAGAAAATGCAAAACAGTTCCGCGATGCCTATCCAGAAAGCAACCACCTTGCCGAAGTAATAGCCTTCCAGGCAGAGGCATCCTTTCAGATAACTGAGTTCTCTGAGGCGGCCGGATTATTCGGTGAGGTAATCAGAGACTTTTCGGAAAGCTCCGTCGCTCCACGCTCCCATTTCATGGCGGGTTATTCAGAAATGCTGTCGGAAAATCACCCGGTGGCCACGAAACTATTTCAGAACGGCCTGAAGAAGTATCCGGACAGCGAGTACCGCTCACACATGCATTTCTGGCTGGGGATGTCACTGTTTTACCAGAAAAACTATGAAGCGGCCCGAAACGAGTTGGCGGCTTTTCAAACACAGCACCCCGAGAGCGCCTATCTCCCGGAAGCCAGTTACAGGCACGCCCAAAGCTGGTTTCAGGAAAGGAACTTTGCAAATGCGTCCGAGGAAATAGAAAAATGGATCGAAAAATACCCGGACAATGAATTGACCGCCGAAGCAAAGAATGCCTTGGGAGACAGTTGGCTGGCTCTGGGCCGCTTTGAGGAGGCCCTGAAACTTTTCCGGACTCAGACCCCGGATGCTGATACTAAATTTGATTATGCACAGTTCCGCATCGGAAAGACCTTAAAGGCGCTGGAGCGCACGGAGACACTTAAACAGCATTATCAAACCTTTATCGAAGTACGCCCTTCCAGTCCACGGGTGGCGGAAGCGATTAATGAGTTAGCTCAAATAGAAATCGCCTCCGAAGATCCTGAAGCCGCGAAAGAAATTCTCTGGAGCGGCGTGGAGAAGTTTGGTCCTGATCCTGAGGCCGTCGGTGTGGAGCAACTACTTCTGACGCTGGAAAGACTTTACCGTGGCGAGCAAGAAAGCGATGAGTTTCTTTCCAGACTGGAGGAGTCGGCCGCCGAGGCCGAAAAGCATGAACTTAACGCGCTCCTCGCACGCTGCATCTGGATTCAATCCCAGATCCTTTCCCGCGAATCCCCGGAGGCAGCCGCCGAGAAACTCCTTTCTCTGGCAGAGCTGAAACCGCGTGAACTACCCGTGCTCATTCTCGCCGAAGTGGCCAACACCCTTCGAGTGGCCGGACGGAGCAAAGAAGCCTATGAATTCTATCGCACCATTCTAAGGTGGTATCCGCTGGCCACGGAGAATGACGTGGCCTACGCGGGACTTGGCCTCATCGCGGCCGAGGCGGGAGAGGACGAACGCGCCTTAGGTTTATTTGACCGGTTCGAAAACTACACGGCTGCACGTCAGTTTCTACGCTTTGATGTAGCCAAGGCACGCGCGAGTATTTATGAAAAGCAGGAGCGCTATGAGGAAGCGCTCGCAGAGTTAACCGGGATAATTAACAGCCCGTTTGGCAAAGGAAGGAATGCCGCATGGGTGCATGTCAGGATCGGTGATCTCTACATGAAGGCAGATGATCCACGGAAGGCCGCGGCATTCTATCAGCGCGTCTATATTCTTTACCGCCGCTGGCCAGAGCTGGTTATCCGCGGCTATTTAGGCAGCGCCGAAGCGTTCGAGAAAATGGCCATGCACCAGGAAGCCTATAACACCTATCTGGAACTCCTCGAGCAAGAGGACCTGCGTGACCACTTCGATGTCGCCGAGGTGAAATCAAAGATCGCCACGCTACGGCCAAAAGTGCCCAACCCTGAAACTCGCGCCGATTCCTGATCAACCATTCCTCTAACATAGCTTCCGATGAAAAGCTTATTAGCGAACACCTTTCTTTTCTGGTTAGTCGTTGGAATTACCATCCCATCAGCACAGACTAAAGAAATCCCTGCCCGGATCACTACTGAACGGATGGATGGAGAAGACGTAGCCCTCGGCGAGATTCAGGACAGAAAACTGAATTTAAAAAAGGGCCAAGCGGATCTGTCGCTTCCCCTAAGCCGGGTTAAACACCTTAGCTTCACCGCACCAGAGAAAGTGAAACGGGCTATTATCGCCGAAGATTTCTCCGGCAAAAAACCCTTAATCGACTTTTGGAGTGAGCGAGCCGAGTATGCCTTCCACATCAGAACTAATCTGATACCTGTTGGAATCGAATATGCACGTGCGCTATTTCCAGAAGATCCTGAAAGCGCCCTTGAGACGCTCTCCAGGCTCTCGGAATCCCCCCACCTCAGAAAAGAGGAATGGTTCCAGGTCGTCGGATTGCAGGCGGAGCTTCTCGCCCGGAACAATGATCTGGAGGAGGCCGAGGCCACCGTGGAAAAGCTGGGCAACGCACTTGCTGGCGTGACCGCTGATGATGAGAAAGAACTGATATTCACGGTCCAATGGCGCTTTGCCCGTGGAGAAACTGCTCTCGCCCAGGTCAGACACCTGGAAAGAGAATGGCCAAAGTGGCAGTTGATGCCAGAGCAAATCGCGAAGAGGAATCTGCTTCTGCACCATGCTATCCAAGATTTTCTCTATGCTGATGCCATGGTTCCGCAAAAAAGAGAAGAGGCTGCGGAAGGATTGTGGAAAGCCTTACAGGTTTTCCAGCTCCTCGGCCTTGAGGCGGATGCAAAAGTCCGTGCCCGCGAACTTGAGAAATACCACACCGGATCTCGCTACCAAGTACTGGCTCAAAGATTTCTCCAAAACTAATCATCATCTTCCTGCCCTTTTCATTTCATGACCACCCCGTTGAGAAAAATGTATCCATCCTTCCCTTACCGCGTCACCTTGACTCTCATTGCCGCTTTCGTTGTGGCTGCTATGGCCACATTCTCCGCCCCGGCCATAGCTCAATCACCAGAGGATGCGCCCGGCAGCACTACCGGTCCCGTTGAGACGGTTTCACTCCTTGAGCTCTATAATCAAGGAGGGCTACTAATGCACTTCATCCTTATGTGTTCCATCGCCGTGATATCGATCTCCGGGTTTTGTTTTCTTCGCATCAACCGGCGGCGACTTTTACCGGTCAGAATGATTTCCTCATTAACCCGTCAAATGGCTGAAAAGTCTGTCACCGAGGCCTATCACGATACAGAAAAATCGAATAGCCTATTAGCCGGTGCCATGTCAGCTGCTCTGGAAAAAGCAGATTTTGAGGAACCGAAATACAACCGTGACGCCATGGAGAAGGCCGCCGCGGAACGCCTCAACCATGAAGAAACCCGTCTTAACTTCTGGATTAACTATCTCAACGTTTTTGCCACGGTCACCCCCATGATCGGTCTTCTCGGAACGGTTACCGGCATGATTCAGGCCTTTAATCAATTGGCCGCCGGACGCTCCGAACCGTCAGACCTCGCCGGCGGAATTGGTCAGGCCATGGTCACAACCGCTGGAGGACTCATTGTCGGGATTCCAGCGATGTTCGCCTTCTTTTTCTTCCGCAATAATCTCCAAAGTATCGTAACCGATACCGAGGCTGCCGTTCTCCGACTCCTGGATTATTTCGTAGCTTCGGAGGTCGAGGATCCTGAACCAGAAACCGCGCCCGCCGAAGAAGAAGCTCTTACCGCGGAGAGCATTGCCGGATGAAGACAAATCACCCTTCGCATCCTACCATCTGAAAGAATGAAGGCCATCATCAGTAAACGCAAGCGTCCGCCGGAGGTCGGTTTTCTCCTCGCACCCATGATCGACGTTACCTTTCTGCTTCTGATTTTCTTTATGGTCACTACCAAAATTACAAAACAGCAGGTCCTCCTCGACATTGATCTGCCCATCGCCTCAGCCGGCATCCTTCCAGAGGATCTTTCCAGTCGGACGGTGATCAACGTCGATCAGAAAGGACAGATTTACCTGGGAGAACTCGCGGTAAACCAAGCTGAGCTCCAGAGCCGTCTCTACAAATTACTGCAGGCCAAACCGGACCAGAAAATATACGTGCGTGCAGACAGCGAGTCCGACGTGAAAGAGATCAAACTCGTTATGCAGACCTGTGGAGAGGCTGGCGCGACTGAAGTAATCTTTGGCAGCTACCGCTCAAATTGAAGATTATCCCCTCATGCTCAGCAAACGCAGACCACAGAATGATGTCGAAATGCAGATGGGACCGATGATTGACATCGTCTTCCTCTTACTGATTTTCTTTATGGTCACCGCGAAACCAATTAAACCGGAGAGTGATGTCAGCATTGATCTGCCTGGTCTCGTTCCGCAAGAGGAAATCATTGAACTCCCAAACGAGCAGCGCATTGAAATCAAGAGTAACGGCCAGGTTCTCGTCAATGAATTGCCTATCGATGCACTTGATGATCCTGATCTCCCGAATCTCACAAAACTACTCACCCGTTTCCGGGAATCATCCACTGCGGCAGGTCTGGACGCACTTGTCACGATCAGCGCGGAGAACGGCACTAAACATCAGCGTCTCATGGATGTGATGAACGCCTGCGCCAAGGCCAGACTTTATGGAGTCACCCTCAGCACGGAGGGTGCAGGCAATGGCGCTTCGGCCGCAACCTTTTAGGACTTATCCCATGGTCACACTAAAATCGAGGGACCTGATATGAAAAAGAATAAAGAACGCGCCTGGCTATCAGACTTCTTACATAAACCGAGGTATCGTCAGATACTTTATGGCGTGCTGCTTTTCAGCGTCATCATTCATTTAATCGCGGGCATCGGCGCCGCGGCGTGGATTGTTGCCAAACATTTTCAGCCTCCAAAGGCTGAATTTGAATCGAAGAGGATCGTCAAAATCGAACCGCAGATTATCGATCCTCAGTTGCTTGTATCTGAATTTGAGGCGGCCTCCAGCCGGCCCATGATGGACCAGCGGGTCGCCAGTACCCAACCGACGAAAATCGCGCTGCCGGACGTCCCCACTGTTCCGATCGATGATCTGGTCGAGTTTGATCCGACCGCCATGGTTGACAGCGCGGTGAGTGGCTTTTCTGGCAGCGGCGGTGGCTTGGGCGGCCGTGGAGGTGGAACCATTTCTTTCTTCGGTATTCGCGCGGAAGGCCGTGGCATCATCATCTGTATCGATATCTCCGGCAGCATGATCGAAGGAAATAAAGGTCCGGAAAACTATGAACGTGTCGAAGAGGAGGCTATTAAGGCGATCGAAAAGCTCACAGAAAATGTCACTTTTGGCGTGATGACCTTCGCCCGGGAAGGCGCAAGCTGGAAAAGAAATTTACAGCGCGCTGTTCCTGGAGCGAAAGAATCCGCTATTCGCTGGCTCAAAGAACGCAGTCCCGCCCGGAAACATCGCGAAGATCACGGCTCGGGTTATGGAGACATTCACGGTGGTACCCGGCTGGATCATGCTCTTCACGTCGCTTTTGATCTTAAACCAGATACGCTTATCATCTTGAGCGACGGACAACCCCGCTTTCAACTTGGCAAGGATAATCCTCCATTGCAAGAGCTGGAGAACGGACAAAAGGTCGATGATCCGGACAAACTTCTCGCCTGGGTAAAAGAACAACAGAGCAAATTGAATCCTCGCATTAAAATTCATACCATCGCCTATAAGATGGGCGGGAGCGGCGCGGAATTTCTGGATTCCCTCGCCCGCCAGAACGGTGGTAGATTCAAGGACGTGCGGGACTAGACTGACCCTCACATCAATCCAATTACCGGCGGTGGGACTCGAACCCACACTCGGTCACCCGAACCTGATTTTGAGTCAGGCGCGTCTACCAATTCCGCCACACCGGCGATGGGCAAAACATTAATAAGGTGCTCACACGGAGCACGCATGCCGCTAAGCTGGTAAATTGACACATCCTTGCGGTATGCGCAAGGGACGGATCATCGCACCGGAGCCCTCTCTGTTCTCTACAGCCCCTTCGCCTGGTTCCAATCCCGAATGGCACGCCCCACCGCTTCGATTGTGCTGAGTTGCATTTCCGTATAATCCCTCGATATGAGGATGCCACGGGCCCCAGCGCGCAGGGCTGCTTGCGTATCCTTATAGGCCAACTCAGCGGTGGAGGGTGCTCCTTTTGGGGGGCCAGGAGGAATGTCTATACCTACACCCGCATAGATTGGTACGGGCGCAGCCGTTTTGATCCCTCGCAAGGTTTCCCGGTAAACGTAGTCTTCTGACCACCCGGGGCAGCCGTAGCCGGCACGCAGTGACTCGGCGCTGGGCTCTTTATCCGGATCGTACCCCATAATGGAATACATGAAAGGCACGGCGATATGATCTGGCACATCACGCAGCCACGTTTGAAATGCGCCCGGGTGCCAGAACCAGTGGCGGGCCCGAAAGCCGTTTGGATTCGAATAAACGACCAGCTTGATAAAATCCGCAGAAGCCCGGTAACGGCTGAGGTCATTGGCCGCCCGGCGGAATGGATCAAAACTGCTGTTGGTCTCAATATGGTAACCTACCTGCCGATTCTTCCCTGAATGATGCACTATTCCATAGATCTCCTGCCGCTGTGAAATCATCGCATCCATAAACATTTTATCCCAGGCGAGGATCTCAGGATACTCCAGAAACAAACGCAGCATCGTGGTAAAGGCGCCGTCCGGGCACTCCTCACCATGGCGCAGGCCAAAGGCCCAGTCCCGCATTCTGTTCAGACCTTCACGTGCTTTTTCACTACTGATTCCCCGCCGGTGCGCTTCTTCCAGGCAATGCTCACAAAAACAGGTCGGCTGAAAATCCTCCGTGATCGCATGATCAACCAGCCACGAAAGAGGATTTCCTCGTTCCTGCCCAAAGAGCAACCCACCCAGATGCGGATGGTTGGAAAATAAGTCTTCAATTCCCGAATTCCACCACGCCCGAAAATCCGGATTACGCGGACACGGCCCAGGACGCCGGCGGCCTTGCGAATCGACCATGGAAAGGCGACTCCAACCACGGACGGGCACATTCCATCCCGGCTCCAGAATGAAGACAGAAACCTTCATACCGCGTCGCGCGGCCGGTTCGGCTAAATCATCGAAGATATCCCGGTCGCCGTAAACTTTGCCTGGATCCTGTTCCAGCGGCACCGGAAGCCCTCGGTAATACTCCGGATGCGTGCGATGCCAGACTCGCGCAATGTCCGGGCGTTCACCTGTCTTCTGCGGCGCTCCGTGATCGGGATAGATGTCGGGTGATTTCTGGCCCCAAGCGTCATGCAGAACCTGAGAGTAAACAAATACTTCTTCGACACCGCCCAGGCGCTGAAGATTATCAAGGACATGGTCGACTCCCTCGTCATAAAAATTATGCGGGGCCATCTGAAGGGCAACATGGGGTTTGGTCATGGTCAACAATGGTTCGCGCTAGTCATAAGG
>CAZUPP010000013.1:0-37774 GCA_964622095.1 uncultured Verrucomicrobiales bacterium | reverse complement strand
GATCTACCCTTACCGCTAGCCTGATTAGAACGCAGAAAGGGATGACATCTTAGGACGCCATCCCCTTCTGGAAAGATTAAAATTGAAAGTGGCTTATTCTTTTGCTTTCATCCAGGTCTCGCCCTCTCTCGGGATCACCTTCATGCTCGTTGCTTCGGCAAGATCGAGGCCTTTCAGTTCACCTCCTTCAATCGTGAATGGAAGTTCTTTTTCAGGGCTGAACTCTTCTTCGGCATTACCTTTGCGACTAAGGACAACTTTATAGTCACCATCCGGCCACTTTTCAGAACCAAAATCCGCACCCTTCACATTCCCGCTTTCGCCCATCGATTCGCGGTCATAAAAAAGGGTGATTTCCTGAAGCGTCAATGTTGGGTAACCAGGATAAATGGTGCCTTCTGCGATCAGTTTTTCGCCGGTGAAAATTGACGCCTTGAATTGAGAAGAACCGGATCCTTCATGGTTGGCCCAGCAGCAGAAACTCACGATCTCATCGTCTCCCTCCCGCTTGATAAAGCCAAACTTCTGCCAGGGACCCTCTGCCAGCAGATACGTTTGTTCCTCAATCGTTTCTTCCTTTACCCGCCATTCAATCGCCGCGATTGCTTCTCCTAATACCTCGTATTCCATCCGGTAATTTCCCGGGACGAGCTCGACAGCTTCTGCGAGGCGATGTGGGCGTAGTTTCGCAATCTGCGGTTCACTTTCCTGCCGGCTCTCTTCAACTACGGTCGCGCCCATCAATTCGCTGTCCCTGTAGAGGTTGAGCCGCACTTGACGCATCTGACTTTCCGTCACCCCGATGCTGGTATCCGCAGGGAGCGCAGGTAAACCTGTGATGGTCGCCTCTTCATTCCCTCCCTTGATTTGGAATTGCCCGGTGCCATACTCCCCCTTTATCCCGGCCTGAAAACGCACACTCTCCAGGAGCGTCGAATAGTAGATTGCCGTTTCAGGTGATAGTTCGTGAGGGCTATCGTGAGGGATTTTTTCAGTGCTCCAACCCGCTATCTGGCCGTGAAGGACAGCGGGCCCTCCTGTCGTGAAGGTGGAGATACTTAACGCGAGAACGAACCGATTGCTTGCACGCATAGTTATCTTGCTGAAATGAAGAGGCTTCGTTGAGTCCCTGCCCGCTCCGCCCCCACGGCGAAACGCTTAAACAGTAACCCGGAGAAAGAGACGCTTTCCGGTCGATGCCCATTCAAATCTTTCGGCGTGAAAGACTTGACCCCCTGTCTGCTTCGATCTCAAAACAGTCCCATGTCAGCTACCGTCGATACCGTCCTTACCTACATTCGTAACAATTGGGACCGCTCCATCTACCATGACGCTCCTGGGCAGGGCTTCCAAGGCATTGATCTTCCGTATCCCTATTCCTCTCCCTGCATCAAAGAAGAGGGGAAATTTTACTTTTTCTTTTATTGGGACACCTACTTCACCAATCTTGGTCTCATGGCGCATGACCGCATGGAAATCGCCAAAGCCAACATCCAGAATATGATCTGGCTGATTGAGCGGCAGGGTTACATGCCCAACCATGTCGGTATTTATAACCGCTCTCAGTCCCCTTACCTTTGCCGTATGGTCGTCGACTATTTCGCAAGAGTGCCCGCGGACAGCGAACCAGACTTTTTTGCGCAGTGTGCTCAGGCTCTGCGTCAGGAATACAACTTCTGGAACACCGCCAGACAAACGCCCGTTGGCCTCACCCAACATGGCCACCATGATACCGCGGAAGGCTGTGCCGCATTCTACGATAGACATTTGATCGAGCGTCTGGGTCTCCCCGCAGATGCTTCCTTCCCGGATAAAGTCTATTGGGGCGCCCAATACATGGCTAACGCTGAAGCCACCTGTGACTTCACGAACCGTTTTGACGGCCGCGCCCTCGACTATTGTCAGGTTGATCTCAATGCGCTCCTCTACGATTATGAAGTAACCCTGGCAGAATACAGCCTCCGACTCGGCTGGGGTGACCACGAACTCTGGTTAGCTCGAAGAACAAAACGGCTCGCTCGAATCAATCAATACATGTGGAGTGACGCCGAGGGACTCTTTCTGGATTACGACTTCACGAAGGATGAACACAGCAAGGTCGCCGCTCAGACCGGTTATCAGACTCTTCACTGTGGTCTTGCTTCCGCCGAACAGGCCGCCCGGATGGTAGAACGGATGTCTCTCTTTGAGCGTGATCATGGAATGGCCTACACTCCGGATGTCCCTGGCTGCCGGAAATTTCAATGGGCGTTCCCAAATGTCTGGCCACCTATGGCGTGGATTGTGATGGACGGCCTGCGCCGGTATGGTTTTGAAGCCGACGCCAGACGCATCGCGGAGAAGTATGTAACCACCGCAGTCCGGCTCTTTGAAGAAACCGGCCAGCTTTGGGAAAAAACGGACGCGGAAACCGGTGAAGTCGCGGGCGGCGAATATGACGCAGCTCCGATGCTGGGTTGGTCCGCTGGAGTCTTCGTTGATTTCGTGAATTATCTGGGCTGATCCTTCAGCAACTGATAAATCTCTCTCCAGTCATCCAGATTGTTCAGCATGATGGAGTTAATGATCGTGCCGTCATCCGGCAGGCCATTCTCAGCCAACAGCTTTCTGCGCGCGTCATCTCCTTTCTTGCGCTCCCGAACCATCTCGTTAATTCGCACAATGTTTTCTGCTGATAAATCTACATTTGGCTGTGACTTAATCCACGACTCGAACTGCAGGTAGGATGGCCGCACCGTTTTGATGTAATCTCTCGCGGCCTCCGGCTCAATTCCCAGCCCTTCCAGCACCATGAAATCGAAACCCGGCTGGATATCCTTATAGCCAGTGGGCAGCCTGTCGTAGGCACTCAGCAATGTTTTCAGCCAAAGCCTCGGCAAATGCACAACTCCCAGCGGCCCCTCTGTGCCTGAACTGATTGTCGGAATAATTTTATCCATTTCCCTGTGCCTACTCCGCCTCATCGTCCCAGTCAACCACTTCCAGCTGACAGCCGCCTGCCTCCAGAGCGCCAAGGTAGTCGATTGTATTCTCTCTGCGGGAAATGATCAGCCGGTCCACTTCATTCAATCCACAAACCCGGCAAATGGAGCGCTTACCCAGTTTACTACTGTCTGCCAGCACCACCGCTCGTTCAGCGCGTTGGATCATTTTCCTTTCCGTTTCAACCACGGCTTCTGAGGTATTGTAGAAACCGTCCGGCATCACCCCGCCGATCGACAGGAATGCCCAGTCCGCCTGATAAAAGTCCAGACTATGCAAGGTGCCGGGACCCGTCAGCATCTGTGAACCAGGTTGCAGATAACCTCCTGTCAGATACGTTTCCCACTTGTTTCCCCGCAGTTGCGCACTCTCTTCGAGAAACGCCGCCAGCCGCAGCGAATTCGTGACGATCCGCAAAGGAGCGGAGGGCAAAAACAGGCACAAATGAAAAGTCGTCGTGCCACCATCAATGAACAACACGTCATTCGTTCTCACCAGTTTCGCTGCATGAGCCGCTACCACTCGTTTCTCTGGCGCATGCTGCACCCTTCGCAAACTGAAGGGCAGATCTCCCTCTCTGCGCGGAACCTGAATTGCGCCGCGCAATCGCTTGACTGAACCGCGCTCAGCCAGCTCGGCAAAATCCCGGCGAATCGTGGCAATACTCGCTCCCGTCACCTTTGCCGCGCGATGCAGATAAACCGTGCCTCTGTCCGAGACCAGCCTGAGCAGGTGTTCCTGACGCTCCGTCCGGCCCATCTTCCCTTCGGATTCGCTCATCATCGCTCAAATCTACGCGCTAAATACGATCATTTACCACTCAAAAATCATCGCACGAGCGCACGGCACCATTATCATTCTTTCTATGCAGATAACCCTCGGCGTTAAATCTGACCCCATCGAATACCGCTACAGTTTCCCCTGGCTTTTCCGCATCATGGCTGACGAAGGGGTCTATGACCTTCAGCTCGGTTCGTTCTTCGAGATTTACCAGTTGCCTGACAGCTATTTTCTCAAACTCCGCGAACAGGCTCACGAATGCGGTGTTCGGATCCGCAGCCTGTTCACCGCTCACCGTGAGTTGGGAGGTTTTTTCCGTGAAGACCCTGAATGGGCAGATGTCGCTCGCCGGAATTTCGAACGATTTATTGAAATCGGATCAATTCTGGGAGCCACCTCTGTTGGCTCAAATCCCGGCGCTGTCGTGCGTGACCGCATGGAACTCAAAAACCGCGGTCTTGACTGCTATCTGCGCCACTTCAAGGAGCTGATGCATTTCGCTCATGACCAGGGCATTTCCTGCCTCACCGTTGAGCCCATGTCATGTCTCGCCGAACCGCCCACGTTGCCTCATGAGATTGTCGGTCTGGGTCAGGAATTGTCTGCCTATCATCAGGCCAATCCGGGCACCACTTGCCGGGCGGGTTTCTGCACGGACATTGCTCACGGATATATTGATCAGAACCGACGACACGTTCATGACAATTTTGAGCTGTTCCGCGCCACCCTGCCATATCTGGTCGAGGTTCACTTAAAGAATACCGACACCCAGTATAATTCTACGTTTGGTTTTGAACCTGCCAATCTTGAGAGGGGTATAATCGATGTCCGCCTTTTTCGCCGGGGAATCGATCAGAATGCAGGGACCATTCCTGTCAATGAACTGCCTTGCTTTCTAGAGATTGGTGGACCGAAACTTGGCCGGGATTTTACCGACTACCAATTGGAGGAGCAGCTTCGTCTCTCCCTGCGCCATCTAAAGGATCACTTTCTGCGACCGCCCAGCGACGTAAACTCCGCCGAACATAAACCAATATCTGCCTCTCCGACGGTTGGCCATACAGAAGAAAGCCCTGTAAAAATCGGGCCTTCCGTGATGTGTGTGGATCCGCTCGAGCTCGGCTCAGCTCTTTCTAGGCTGGAAGCGTTAGCCGTCGACTATCTCCATCTCGACGTGATGGACGGCCATTTTGTGCCGAATATGCCCCTGGGCCTGGAAGCCGTTCGAGCCGTTTCGCAAAAATCCCAATTGCCCATCGATATCCATCTCATGGTTGCGAACCCGGATTTCTTTATCGAACAGCTCATTTCCTGCCGGATTGATTCCATTTCTGTTCATGCTGAGACCGCTCCCCATCTCGATCGCACGCTCTCTTCTATAAAGGAACACGGCATCCGCGCAGGCGTTGCCCTGAATCCTGGCACGCCTTTGTCTTTTCTCGACCACGTATTGGAGCGATTGGACTTTGTTCTGATCATGACGGTTAATCCTGGGTTTGCCGGACAGAAAATGACGCCTGGTTCCATCGAAAAGATCAAACAGTGCCGAGAAAAACTGGATCGCTTTGGTCATTCGCGCATCGAATTACAGGTCGATGGTAACGTCAGTCTCTCCAATATCCCCCTCATGATTGCAGCGGGCGCTGACAGTCTGGTGGCGGGCACCAGCAGTATTTTTCAATCTGACCATTCTTGGGAAGAAAATCTTAAGCAATCCCGTGAAGCCGTTGCGGCAGGGTGGTCTCAACGCAGGATAGAGTCCGTCAGGTAAAATGGAAGCAATCGTTTTGCATCAGATTAGTGATCTCCGCTACGAACAGATTGGGGAGCCACACCCCAGCCCGAATGAGGTTCGGGTGAAAATCGGTTTCTGCGGGGTGTGTGGTTCGGATATTCCAAGGTGTTTTGTGAAAGGAACCTATTCCTTCCCGACGGTTTGCGGGCACGAATTCGCGGGCGTGATTGATTCCGTCGGCCCGGGTGTCACGGCGTGGAAAAGCGGAGATCGGGTTGCTGTTTTTCCCCTGCTTTGGCGGGACGATCACCCCGCGTGTGAGGTGGGAAAATACGCGCAGTCCGATGGTTATGATTACCTCGGTTCACGCAGTAACGGAGGCTTTGCAGAATTTGTCGTTGCCCCTGTCCGGAATCTTCTTCGTGTTCCGGATAGCGTGCCTCTTGAGATCGCAGCCATGACTGAACCAGCCGCCGTGGCACTGCATGCCGCCCGCCGGGCTCGCCTGCAATTTGGCGAGACGGTCGCCATTTTTGGCCTCGGCCCCATTGGATTGATGCTCGCTCAATGGGTCCGTTCCATGGGCGCAGCCAGAACTTTTCTGTTCGATGTTCAGGACTATAAACTCGACCTTGCACGACAACTCGATTTTCACGATGTCTTTGATAGTCGACACACGAAACCATCTGAGGTTATTGAGCAATTAACAGGTGGGCGGGGAGCACATATCGCAATTGAAGCAGCCGGCGTCCCTCCGGCGATGCTTGACGCGTTGCACTCAACCCGGCGGGGCGGGCGCGTCGTCCTCTTGGGAAATCCATCGGCAGATGTCACTTTACCCATGGCATTGATTTCGCAGGTCATGCGCCGGGAGCTTGAGATTCTCGGAACCTGGAATTCTGATTTCAGCATCTACGGTGACGATGATGACTGGCGCTCGACTTTGCTGGCGATGGAAAACGGAACGCTCAAACTGCGGCCCCTCATCAGTCACACTCTGCCTCTATCCTCAGGGATAAAGGCCCTGCACATGATGCGCGACCAATCCGAGCCTTACACGAAAGTTTTGCTCCATCCGGAAAACAACTCAGCCGCCTCATGAACAATCTAGTCTACTACCTCGATAAACCCGGCGGCACCTTTACACCCACCGAAGAACCCATCGCTGATCCGGGCCCCGGTGAAATACGCCTACGCACCCTGCGCACCTCTGTTTGTCAAAGTGATGTCGTTATTTATAAAGTAGGCCTTCCACGGATCAGGCAATGGCCCGCGATCATTCTGCATGAAACCAGCGCAATGGTTGATGCGGTTGGTGATGGCGTAACGAATTTCGCCCCAGGAGATCTCGTTGGGCTTGGCTGTGACATACCCTGCGGAGACCGGCAGTGCATTTATTGCGGGGACGATGGTACCGGTGACTGGACCTACTGTCCGAATACTATCGCCACCGGGCACGAGTTTCCCGGCTTCGCACGAAGATACGCCATCTTACCGGACTGGTTCGTTGCGCTTGGTCCAATCGCGAAGTTTCCGCCCGGTTTCAGCCCGGATCATGCCTGTCAACTGGAGCCGCTTGCCTGCTGCCTGGAGGGCATGACCCGCGTAAATAATTGCATCGAGAACCGAGTTGTTGTCCTCATCGGCGCCGGTTCACAGAGCACCTATGCATTGCAGTGCGCGCAGGCCATGGGCGCAAGAAAGATTATCATCATCAACCGCGGGGCTGAAAGGCTGAACCGCGTTTTACAAGGTTTCGCAAAGAATAACGTCGTCGGGCTTTTGTGGGAAGACAATATCGTCTCTCGCGTCTTCGAAGAATGTCGGCCCTTTAATGAACCGCATTTTGTCATGATGAATGCCCCCTGCGAAGCAGGTTATCGCCTCGCCGCTGAATTAATGGGCTATGGCACTGTCATGGATGGTCATGCCGGCGTAAAAGGTGCCGGAGGAAAACCCCGCATCGCACACGAAGTCGACCTGAACAACGACATTCACTATAAGCTGCAAGTCTATCAGGCCACTCACGGTTCGAATTGGCACGGCATTTCCCTCGCGCAGGATTTTCTCTCTGGACATAAACTGCCTGAAATCGACTTAATGACCAACGATACCGAACGCTTCACCCACTCCCAAATTCATAATGCCATTAAGCGCGCTGCCGATAAAGACAGCCTGAAAGTCATTATTGACTGGGATTGACAGATTTCCTCCTGTTATTCAATACTCAAACCTGGAACACAAAATGAAGAAATTAGCCATCTACTGTCTCTATCTCACTTTATTGATTCCATCTGGGCGTTCGGAAGAGTATGTCAATCGTCAACACTTCGGCACGAACCTTTCCGGTGTCGCAGATTGGGGCACCAGCTTTCCCTTTGGCAATCTCATGAAGCAAGCCCGCCCGTGGCAATTCAGCCGGGGCGACTTTGCCAGGGATGTCGATGAGCATGGCAATCTTCTTTCCCTGCCAGAAGATACGGAAGCCTATCTCACGGTTATCCTCGGCAATAAGCATTTGCCCGGCCGCTATATTCTGACTTGGGACGGCAAGGGATCCTTCTCTACTCCACGGATCGACAAGACCGAAGTACTGGTTAATGAACCAAACCGGCTGGAGGTTAATATTCCGGAAGTTTCCGGTGGCATCTATGTTCACGCCACCAGCATTGATCCGGCTGATCCCCCGACCAATCTCCGCCTCGTCCATGAGTCTATGACAGAGGCCCCCACCCAGTTCAATCCGGAATTCCTGGAGTTCCTTAAACCCTTCGGCGTTATTCGATTCATGGATTGGATGGAAACCAACGGCAGTGAAACTTCTTCGTGGGAGCAAAGGCCCAAACCTGATTTTATCACCTATCAGACCCGTGGCGCGGATGGCATTCCCGTCGAGGTGATGTGTGATCTTTGTAATCAATTAGCAGCTGACGCGTGGTTCTGCATGCCTCATCTCGCCGATGATGACTACGTCAGAAATTTTGCCGCGGCCGTAAAAGAAAACCTGGATCCATCCCTTCAGATTTACATCGAATATTCCAATGAAGTGTGGAACTGGAATTTTGCCCAAAGCAGGTATGCCAAGGAGAAAGGGGAAACGGAACTGGGCGTAAATCAGGGTGACGGCCCCCATCGCGCCTGGTATGCAAAGCGCTCCGGCGAAATCTTCGACATTTGGGAGGACGTCTTCGGCAACCGCGACCGGTTTATCCGTGTCTGTGCCGTGCAGTCCTCTCAAATCCGTGTCGCCAAGCAAACCCTCGAATATGAGAATGCTCACGAGCACTTTGACGCTATCGCGATCGCTCCCTATTTCGGATTTAACCGGGAATTAGCAGGACGCTTCAAAGCTTCTCCAGAAACCACTGTTGATCACATTCTCGATGCCGCCGAGAATGTGATTGTGGAGAAAGTCGCTTCGATGACGACTGAGCATCGCGCCCTGGCCGATAAATACAAT
This sequence comes from uncultured Verrucomicrobiales bacterium, assembly GCA_964622095.1. Taxonomy (GTDB): domain Bacteria; phylum Verrucomicrobiota; class Verrucomicrobiia; order Verrucomicrobiales; family CAZUPP01; genus CAZUPP01. The sequence goes on along the minus strand of CAZUPP010000013.1, from coordinate 28,817 downwards.
TTGGATTTAATCACCTATGAAGCCGGACAACATCTTCTCGACCGTGCTGGCCGACAGCAGGACGGAACCTCCGATCTCGCGAAGAAATTCATCGAGGCCAACCGCGCATCCCGCATGGGCGATCTCTATAGCCTCTATTTTCAAACCTGGTTCGAAAATGGAGGTGAACTCATGGTCCTTTTTTCCTCAATCGGTGAACCTTCCCGCTACGGTTCCTGGGGCATGAAGGAATATCTCAGTCAACCTGATCGTGACGCACCAAAATACGCCGCCACGATTCGCTCAATCAGGAATCCGGCGCTCATTCCCGCGGAAAATCCGGATTGATCCGTCTTTTCCGACGCTTAGAAAAGTTCTTCCAGCGCCGCTTTTCTATCATCGCTCAGACCGTTGAGGTAGTTGCGATTCAGCTCCAGCAGGTCGCGCCGAATCTTGACGCACTCCGCCGAACGCAGCGGATCCTCCGGCGTATTCAGACAATAATCCAGCAACCGGCCGATATCCGTGCGCGCCACATGCATGCGGGTATCGGCTGAGGCATAATAGATAAACACCTCGCCATTGTCCCGCATGACCGAGCCGTTGCTGAAGATAACATTCCCCACATCACCAATGAATTCCTCTTCAAATGGGGCGATAAAATAACCCGCGGGTTCACGGATCTGTCGCCAGGGCTCATGCAGATCACAGAGGAAACAATACAGCACGTAACGCAATCCCCAAGCGCATTCCCTGACCCCATGCGCGACATGAAGCCAGCCTTGATCCGTCTTGAACGGTGGGGCGCCCATCCCATTTTTCACTTCTTTGATGGTATGATATTCTCGGCGATTAATGATCAGTTCCTCTTTGATCTCCGCGTTTTCTATGGAATCACTCAACCCCCAGCCGATGCCTCCGCCACTCCCCGCCTGGATAAAGCTGTCCTGCGGCCGTGTATAAAAGGCATATTTACCACGCACAAACTCCGGGTGGAGCACGGCGTTTCTCTGCTGCGCGGCGGGCGTCTTTAAATCAGCCAGCCGATCCCAGTTCTTTAAATCTTTCGTCCGGGCGATTCCGCACTGCGCCACAGCACTGGATAAATCTCCTGGAGGCGCCGCAGGATCTTTTCGCTCGGTGCAGAAAACACCGTAGATCCATCCATCCTCATGCCGGGTTAGGCGCATGTCGTAGACATTCACGTCTGGATTATCCGTCTCGGGCATGACGACGGGTCCATCCACAAACCGGAACCCGTCAATTCCCGTCCTGCTCTTCGCCAATCCGAAGAAGCTTTTGCGGTCAATCCCTTCCACTCGGGCCATCATGCAGATCTCTTCTTCCCACAGAATCGCCCCTGCGTTAAACGCCGCGTTCACTCCCTGCCGTTCCAGCAGATGAGGATTGGTCTGCGGATTGAGATCATAGCGCCACGCAGGCGGCACATGAGCGTTCGTCAGCACTGGGTGGATGAAACGCTCGTAAACGCCATTGTTCCAACGCGGATCCGGCCGGTTCGGCTGCTCAATCGTGGCACGGTAACTCTCCCTCAGGGTCTTCAATCGGTCTTCGTAGCTGCTCATTGGTGGCAGCATTCCAGACTACCAGTTTCTCAGGAGCAACTGAAAATTCTTACGATTTGCGTGAAGAAACTTACCGTCCTACCCGTCGTAATTTTCACCGAAACAAGCTGTGATTCGATCTTTTTGGAGCTTTCTCCTAGCGATAGCCAAGCCATAGGAACCGCGGCCCCAAGGATAAGTCTGTCCTGGCGGGGCCGCGTTTTTTTAAGGGTTCTCTTCGTTTCCGCCGCTGCGGATCCTTTTCTTCCGGACGCCGGCTGTTAATCCCACCGCTCCGCCAAAAGCAAGGGTCAACCAGAAGGCCCTCATCCCTCCGGCGGCGAACTCTTTGTAATATTGGGGTGCATCTTCCACCAGCGGATAGGGCACGGTCACAAAGATCGAACCGGGAACGCTGTAGGCCACGCCAATGATCAGCCCAAAAAACCATCCCGGCCCCAGACAATTGGGCAGGATCGCGACCAGCATGCCAATCGACAGATACGTGGTAAACAGGCCAAGACTCATCGCCACCTGTGCTCCGGCGGTCAGCCCTTCCTCCAACCAAGGTGAAATCCCTGCGAAGACACCCCACGCTAGACCGGCGATCGTCGCGAACAGACTACCTTTCCCCCAGCCAAAACACTTCATGACCCGGTTACGTCGCGGGAGAGAAACCAGGCTTCAGCGCATTTACTCCTGGAGGATCTCCTCCGCGGTCGGTTCGGCCTCTGGTGCCGGCTGCTCGCTTTCGCTTCCTTCGACTTCCTCAGTTTCGCTTCCCTCTTCCGCTTGCGTCTCAGAAGCTTCAGTATCTTCTTCCTCGTCTGCAGCCTCATCCTCTTCTTCCGGCTCTTCAGTTTCGGCTGGCTCGGAAATCTTGTATTCACCAGACCCGCCCGGCAGAAAATTCTCCTCAACCTTGCGCCGGACATAAGTCAGTCGCATCCGTAGGGCCAAATCCTGGGCATCCTCCGCTTTGAGATTATCACCCAGGTCGCGCAACTCCCAGGGCACCTCATTTTCCACCACGAGTGCGCTCTTCGTCAGATTATCAGGAGCAAAAGTGTCTCCATCCGCAATATCCTGCAGGTATCGCTCCGCCTGACCCATATTTTTTGCGCCTTCGAAAAGCCGCTGAGCCTCCGTGCTGTCCGCGGTGCCTGTAACCCCATGAATTTCAAGCAAGGCCAGATTATATCTCGCCGGCGGATACCCTAGCACTGCCGCGCGCTCGAACATTCCTTTCGCCTCGGGCTCATTATTCTGACCATACAGAAAAGCGCCGAGCCAATTCATGGCTGATGGACACTCCAACGAAGAACTGCGCACAATCAGGTCTTTGGCCTCTTCATCGACCTCGTCTTTCCGGCTGCCGCTCTCAGAAATTAAGAACATGGCGTGATCAAAAAGGGCATAGAAGTGGTTCAACCCAGCTGCCCTCTTCACTTCCGCCATCGCTTCATCTTCGGTTTCCGCCACCTCATCCGCAGGATTGAAGGCCCGGATCAGCGCCGCCACATAGATGCCACTGGGATCACCTGCCTGCGCGGCGCGGTCAAACCATTCCAGCGCCTTTTCCGTGTCCTGCTCGCCCCGATAACCCGCAAACTCAGCGAATCCTGTGTTCAGCATACCGGGCACAAATCCAGCCAGCGCTGCATTTTCAAAGGCAGCCGCCGCCCGGGGACGGTCACGGGTAATCCCAATGGCATTCTGATACATCAGACCGAGACGGTAAAGCGCCTTGGCATCTCCGCCCTCGCCAAGCCGTGCAAAGAATGTCTCTGCGAACCTCGCTCCTTCTTCCGGATTGTTATACCCAAGCAGCGCCATCTTTCTCATGGCCTCTTGATCTCCGTTATCCGCGGCCTGCCAGTCACTGGCCAACTCCGGGAAATACTTCTCCAGCTCCTCCTCTGCCAGCTCAAAGACGCTGAAGCGCAGCACTCCCGATGACGAATCGCAACGCAGGGTAAACTCGTTCTCCGGCTCAGCGCTCGTGATCTCACGGGTTTGACCGTTGCGCAATGTGATCGTCATCAGCTCATCTTTACTGATCCAACGCCCCCCCTGACGGCGCAAACCGCTATTGAACTTCTCCTCAAACTCCAGAAGCTGCTCGAGCTTCGGCTGCAGAAAGCTGCGGGATTTAGGGTGCTCACCCACCGCTGTCTCCAGTCGTTGAATCTCTGCCCGCAGCTGTGCAAGATCCTGGTCATTCGCCAGCTCGTTCGTGACGTTGGCCGCCGGGTAAGGGATCGCTTCTACCACCTGGGCGGGGTTGATGCTTCGCGGTTCTTTGCCCACCTCATGGAGACTGGCCCGGCCGGTGCCACGGCCCTCGTATGACACATACTCAGATGCCTTGAACAATCCCGAATCCGTCGCCTCCGGATAGGGCTTCAAAATGATCACGCCGGCCGCGGAGTCCTGGCCACGGGTGACTGCAGGCAGCATCGACAGCAGGGCGAGTGCGATAGGAAGGATCGTAATCAGGTGGGTGGGGCGAAAAACGGAAAACGCGGAGTTCATGAATATGCACAGTGTTGGGGTGGAAAAGATGATCGTCCCCCGGACCGGACGGCCTTGCAATCGCAATAGTGTTCACCCGTGGCTGAGATGATTGAATAGCAGCTTTTTTGTCGCCAGGGGAGTCTCATTTTCGTAAAAACTGTCGGCTATGGAGCTTAACCGCAAAACCCCTGCCGGAAAGGACGTCTTTCTCATGGCGACCTGCCTTTGTGATGCCTTCTTTGACGACGTGGCCATCGCAACCGTTCAGGTCCTGCGTTTTCTCGGCTGCCAGGTGGACTTTCCCGAGGCCCAGACCTGTTGCGGTCAGCCCGCCTTCAATGCAGGGGACTGGGCCGCCTCCCGCAAAGTTGTCCGGCATAGCGTCGAAACTTTCGCTGGGGAAAAAGAAGTCGTCGTGCCGTCCGGTTCCTGTGCTGCCATGGTCTTTCACGGGGCCCTCCTCGAGTTCGAAAGTGAAGAGGATCTCCCACAGGTCAAGCAGCTGGCAGCCCGCACCTGGGAAGTAATCGACTACATCGTGAATGGGCTGGGCATCACCTCATGGCCCGGAGAATTCAAGGCACGCATCGCCTTCCACCGCAGTTGCCATAGCCGGGGCACGGAAAGCGGTCCGGCTGCCCTCAAGCTCTTTGAGTCCATCCGTGGGCTGGAGCTTGTGCCCTTTGGTGAAGGCGAGCAGTGTTGCGGATTTGGTGGGACTTTTGCAGTCTCTTTCCCGAATATCTCGAAAGCAATGGGCGAACTGAAACTTCAGCATATCGTCGATGTCCAGCCAGACTATCTGGTCTCCGCGGATATGGGCTGCCTCATGCATCTTGGCGGGATTCTCGACAAGAATGAGACTGGCTTACCACGGCTTCACGCTATCCAGATCCTGAGGAACGCTCTCCTCAATGCCGGTCTTCTGGAAGAGTCTGCCACCTCACAAACGTCGCCTTAGCACCGTCAGCTAATTCATGTTTCTCCGCTGCGTCCCCCACCTTTTCGCGCCTGACCTCGAGAAGATCGTCCGCTTTTACGAATTAATCCTCGGCTGGGAAGTCGCCGATGAATTTGTCCCTGGAGCCAGTCAGCAGCGGGAATGGGTCAGCCTGCGGCCGGGCGCCGATTTCGACGCCTTCATCATGTATGGGCGTCGTGAAGGATTTGTGCCTGTCAGCAGAGAACGTGCGGACGTTTACCCGTGGATCTATGTCGAGGCAGTCGAGCCCTTGCACGAGAAAGTCACAGCCCGTGGCGGGAACCCAAGCGTTCTGTTTGAAACGAATTACGGTGCGCAGGAGTTTACTCTGGTTGACCCTGTTGGATACCTGCTCACCTTTTCTCAGTGGCCTTCGGCAGGTTACTAGCTCCTTCTTTTCCCGCCTTCCCCTTATTCGCCATGTTGATCAGAACTTCTCAGGAAATCGATTCCTACGCCAGCTCCCTGGATGAAGAGGTGCGCACCTCCGTCTACACGGGGACAAAAGGCTCCACGGAGAAACGATATACCGTTCTGCAGCAGGATTATCCGGACCCGGACAGGCTGCGGCGGACGGCAGGCCTGATTAAGCAACATACCCTGGAGCATCTGGATAAATATCTCACACAGGCGGAAGACAGGCTCACGGCAAACGGTGCCCACGTTCATTGGGCCGCTGATGGTGATCGCGCCAATAACATCGTTTTGGACATTCTCCGCGAAAACAGCTGCCGCAGGCTGGTCAAAGCCAAGAGTATGGTCAGCGAAGAAACTCATCTCGGTGAGTTTCTTCAAAAGAACGGCATTGAGACCGTCGAAACGGATCTGGGTGAGTTCATCATTCAGATCGATGGTGATCACCCCACACATATCGTTCGGCCCATCATCCACAAGAACCGCCGGCAGATCGCCCGCAGCTTCGAGCGCGAGGGTCTCGGCGATTATAATGATGAGCCTGAGACCATCACTCGCCGTGCGCGCCGTCATTTGCGGACCAAGTATTTCGCAGCGGACGCAGGGCTTACCGGGGCTAACTTTGTCTCAGCGGAAAGCGGCCGCCTGGTTCTGGTGACGAATGAAGGCAATGCACGCTTTTGTATGGCAGCGACGCCTATCCATATCGCCGTCGTCGGAATCGAAAAGCTTGTCCCCCGGGATCGTGATCTCGGCCTGATGCTCAACCTGCTCGGCCGCTCCGGCACCGGCCAGACCTTGACGGTCTACTCACAATTTATCAATGGCCCCCGCGCCCCCAGCCAGCCCGATGGCCCGGAGCAGATGCATGTCGTCTTTATCGATAACCGCCGCACTGATGTGCTTGCGACGGAATGCCGGGAGATCTTGCGTTGTATTCGTTGCAGTGCTTGCCTGAACGTCTGCCCGGTTTACCGCCAGGCCAGCGGCCATGCCTACCGCAGCGTCTACCCCGGGCCGGTCGGAGCTGTGCTCAGCCCGCTTCTCGCCGGTCAACGGTTCCCCGAACTGGCAGACTTGCCGAAGGCGTCCAGCCTTTGTGGCGCCTGCCATGAAGTTTGCCCGGTGGACATTCCCATTCCAGACCTGCTTCTCCGCCTGCGTGATAAAGGAAAAAAAGAAGCGAAAGGCAAAGCGATGGCTGGGACGCCGCCCATGGGTATGTATGCCCTCCTTGCCACCCAGCCATGGGCATGGAAATCTGCCATGAAAATGGGTCACGCCATGAACCATGTTCCGCTGGAGATGATTCCCATCCCGGCGCTGCAGGCTTGGCAATCCAGCCGAAAGCTGCCGAAGTTCCGAGGGGGCGCTTTCCGTAAGTGGTTTAAAGAGAACGATCAGGCTGTCTCCTCTCCGGCCGGACCGCCAGACGCAGAGACTTCCGTGCTCGCACACTCCAAACAGCCTGTCATGGCCGAGACCAGAGATTGAGGTTCCTTTCAACCCTTCGTTTTCATGGAAAGCGACCGTGAACTTATCTTCAGCCGGATTCAAAAGGCTCTGCAGGCTCTCAATGAGGGAGATCGCACGCCTTACCCAAAATGGGACGATGCGCTCTCCGTCAGCATCCATGCCCCCGGCAGCTCAGAACCTGAACTTAACTGGCAACGCTTTTGTGAGCGTACCCGCGCGGTCAACGGCACTCCACTGGATGAGTTGACGGACCTGCCTCCCTTTCTCCAAGAGGCTGACGCGACCTTTGGCTATTGCGATCCGGCCCTTGCAAACATCGTGCAACCCCAGTTTGAGGCCGCTGGCATTGGTTTCGAGACTACCCTGCAACGCGAACGCGTGGATGATTACCTTTTCGGGATCACCCGCGCCACGGGAGCAATTGCCGAAACGGGATCCGTCATTTTTGATGATCTCCGGACTTCATCCCGGTTGGCCGCTCTAGCACCGTGGATCCACGTCACCCTCTTGGATCCCGCGACCCTTCTGCCAAGTGTCGCGGCCGCCATTGCCGCCCTTGATGATGCTCCCAATATCGTCTGGGCGACTGGCCCAAGCAAGACGGCCGACGTCGAGGGCATCCTCATTGAAGGTGTTCATGGCCCTGGCGTCCAGGTGATCGTTCGCTGCCCGGAGATTGCCCAAGCGTTCTCGTGACTGGAGCACTTTTATGATCGTCTTTGTTTTTCTCTTTGTCTCAATCCTTGTCGTTCTCGGCCTCCTGGTTGCATTGCACTTTGCGAGCAAGGCCGAAAAGCGTTCATCATCAGCTCGACCCGATGAAGATAAAACTTCGTCCACGTCCACGTACATAAAGCGAAAGAAAGATCCCGCCGACCCGCGCTGGAACTAAATCGAAAGCTCGTTGCTTTGCATCGGCGTGACAACCGGATTTTTCAGCAATCCATAATCTGTGAATTTATAGTCGGCTCCTGCTGGCTGTCTTTCCGGCGATGATGCCCACGTCCAGGGACCCGGCAGACCGTCACTATGATGGGGACCCATGAAGTTTTTCAGGTTCCCCGTCACGACAATTTTCAACTGGTGCTCACCTGGACTAAAAGGACCCATCAGCTCGGCTGCATAGGGTGGGAATGCGATCTGACTCGGGTCGCTGTGATTCATTTGCACATGGACGACGGACCCGTGCAGTTCTCCCAGTTCAATGCTTAGCGCCTCACACGGTAAGTCCAGCATCATCTGAAAAAGATATTCAACTTTTCCTGGATAAAATGGGCGTCCCATATCTTTCCAGCTTCTCATCTGCAACGGACAGGGATCGCTCAGCTTGAACCCTTTCTCTTCGGACATGACATAAAACTCGCCGAGAACATAGACCGGCATGATTTCCGCAAGGGTATTGAACTTCTCGCACTCCAGTTCGATCACATTTCGCCCTGCCTTACAATACGGACCAATCTCCACCAAGCGCATGTCTTCATCGAAAAACTGCGTTGATTCGCTGGTATCTTTTACCTGCCCATTGACCCGAAGAATATAATGCCACGGCCTTTCGACGGCGAGGCGCAGACCTCTCAAAAAGTCTGTGCTCAAGTCTTTTGCCTCAAAGTGGTAACGCACTTTGAACCCGGATCGGTCGTCAAAAGGCCATTCCAAAAACGCCTTGCGGTATTGAATCGAAAAGGACCAGGGATTCTGTTCCAGCCCTTGCGCCCGGAAATTCAAGGAATCCGCCTTAATGGTGTTCAGGTCAGGGTGAATCCGCCCGTTTACCTCCAGGTCGACATAATCAATCATCAAAACATTCGGATCAGTTGGACTGATTTTCGGTTCACTCAATTTCAAGGGTTCTCGGACAGGCGATAGATTACGGGCTGTGATTGTGGCTGGGTATTCCCCCGACTCCTGAATAAAGAGAGCGTGCCCGCGCGAAGGCAGTTTCAGGTGGATCTTTTCGCCTGCTTCGTATTCCGCGGTGAACGAGCCGGAAAAAGTATCTGCTTCCAGCCAGCGCCTGCTGCCTTCCATCGTGACGCTGGTTTCCAGCAGCGCATCAAAGGGATTACAGAAGAACCACGCCGTCTGTCCTGACCGCCCATCCTCCACGCGCCGCCAGCAAAGATTAGCTCTCGCGTGATTATCTCCTTCCTGAGTAAACCGCGGCGAAACCAGGCCAAGCGCAAGCTGCACCATTTCGCCGGTCTGCCCGGTTGAAGCTATATGCACTCCGCGCCCGTCGAATTCAGCAATCAATTCATTGAGGGCTTCACTCTTGCGTCCGTTGATATACGCCGCTGGAGCATGAGGTGATATGATCTGCCCACCCGCCGTAAGAAATTCGCCAAGTTTCTGCACGGTTGAATCCAGACCGTTAATCATTGTTGGCGGAATTAACACCGCTTCATAAGTTGCCTGCCCAATCTGGAGCTTACGTCCCTGGACTTTCCCTAACTCAGCCAGGGTAAACTCATCTCCCAGATCAAAGTCGATGCCCGCCCGATACAATTCCAGGAGCAATTCAATCTGCTGCGCCCTCAGCGCGGCCACCTTTTCATCTGTGTGCTCATTTTTCTCGGGCGACCAGAGCAGCCAGCCGCTGCTGTCCGGATGAACCACAAGGAGGCGATTCTTTTCGACGCCTGCATTTAACAGAGCATTGACCCGTCCCCCGTGTTCAGCGTACGTCCGGTAATGTTCCCACCAGGGCGCATGATCACTCAGGGTATGACACCAATCATACTTCCGTGCGCCGGATAGACTCTGGTGGCTGAGATGCGGATTGATTAAATTAACACCAAAGCACATGAGGAAATCTTCGATCACCTTGAAGTCACGCATCGCAAAATCATATCCGCCGCCGCCGCACGATTCTGTTAATACCCGCTCACGTCCAAGCTGCCGGGCGATGCTGCCGAGTTCCTTCAAATTCAGGAAATAGATTCCATTACCCTCCAGGCTGGTAGGCGCAAACTGAAATCCCAGTAGATCATTCCCCGGAGTCTGCATCCAGCGCAAGGCCGCCATGGTGCTTGGCTGGTTTTTAGGCGCTGGCCATGCGGTCTCATGATAGTGCCCGGTAAAACGCAGGCCATGCTGTTCACACCAGTCATGGCTTTGTTTGACATAATTTGTGGTAAACAACCGGTTAACCGTAAACCAGTAATCAAAACGAACCGCCGCCGTTTCTTCGCCAAAGTCAAAGCATAGTTCCGCCAGCTTATCTTCCAGCGCATAGCCATGCTCCAGACTGAATTCGCGAAGCAGAAAGCGCGACAGCGGGATGCCACCGGAACTCACGGTTGGTTCGTCCGCAAAGGCATAGCGTATGGTTCCGCCAAAATGATTCCGGAAACGCTTCGCATAGGCATCATGCGTCACTCGAAGAAAAGTCGCCGTGGTCTCAGGGTTAAGTAGATCCACATAGCTCCGGCCTGCTTTCCACAGGCTACTGTTTTCTTTGGCCAACCGGAACAGAAGGACCGGACTGTAATTGCTCGCCTGTTGCGCCGCATAGGAGGAAAGACGCTCTGAGGGGCGGCCCTCTTGATCCATCCGGTAGGCTGCCAAGACCGGTCCGCTGCTGCGATTCGATCTCTGCGGTTCAGAGATGCGCGAGATTTCCAGATAAGTACACTCTAAATGTGGATTCTCGGCAAGAACATGACCACCGGCAAATCCTGACGGGTAGGAATTTTCATCATAAATGTGACATTCCAGGCCCAGGCGTTTGCACTCCGCAAGGGCAAATCCCCAAAGATCAAACCATTCCTCCGATAGATAATCTGTCCTTAACCCTGGACGGGGATGGATAAAGACTCCTCCCATCCCCTGTGCTGCGTGCTGTTCCAGAGTTTCAGTAATCCGGTCCCGGGAAACGTCTCCATTCCACACAAGAAACGGCATGGGACACCAGGTGTCCGGTGGATTCTGGAAAGCCTGCGCGAAATCAATGGAGCCAATGTTCATTTCTTAGCTCTGGCGGCAGGAAAACCTCAGGCCAAGAAAAAATAGCTATTTCGAAATCGCCAGATCCGCTGGGCCAGAAATCGTCAGGCTGTCCAGAGTATAGCGCATGAGGCGCTCAACCTGGCGCCGGTCCTGTGGCATCTCCGTCACAAAGCGGCTGCTTGATCCACCTCGCCGGCTGATCACATGCAGTTCATGATCATCCTGTTCGATCCAGATTCGCGCAAAGACGCTGGACTCCAGGTCTCCCGCTTTCCATTGATCAAAGGCCTCGGCGGATTCGAAAGACAAACGCCGAATAAACACTGGCGCAACTTCCAGATCCGCATAGGGAGAAATTCTTCCTTCCATGCCATGTTCATAGTCCTGAAGGACCTCATCAATCGCCGGGTTCAACCCGAGACCCAAACCGTAGAACTCACCCGGGCCGGCCGTTTCTTCCACTTCAGGAAAAGAAAGTTGCAGGTATCCAAACTCAATCGTGCGCTCATCAATAGGTCCGTCTTGACTAACCTCACTGGATCTACCGGTGGGAGATGGAACCGCTGCTCGGCTGAGCTGACTCGGCGCTTTTCGCTCGGATGCCTGATCCATTTCCTGCAGGGAATGCAGGAGGCCCGGATTTGACAGAATCACGGAGGCGGCCACACCCCCGCCCACGGCAACGGACACGGGCAGAAACTGCCGCTGAAACCAGCGCACCCAAACGAGAGGACCACGCCTGGCAACCCGTGGGCGAAACTCCTCCCAGACCGCGGTGCGTAATTGGCGCATCCGGTGCTCCGGGAAGCTGGCGGGAGGCGGATCTTCCGCCGCATCTAACAGCGGACCAAAATCCTCCATCACCGCATCCAGGTTACGCAGGTCGTCCAATTCTCTGCGCCACGCCGGGCGTTTTTTAAGCAGGGAATCCAGTTCGGCGGATTCTTCGGGGGAAAGAGTGCCGATCGCTGACTTTGCTGCCAATTGGTCAAAGCGATCTTTCATTGCTCTATTCTAGACTATGTCAAATTCATCCTGGTAAGGCGCGACGCCTCTCCGTGGTCCTTCACTTGGGCTATCGCAGATAGTGCTGCAACTCTTTCAACAGGTGTGGCTTCCGCTTTTTGAAAAATTCTCTCACCCGTTTTTTGCCCCAGTGCAGCTTCATTCCCACGGCATTTTCAGTGAGATTATATTTCAAGCCCAAGTCTTTATAGGATGCCTGATCCAGATAGCACTCCATCATGATGGACCGGGTGATTTCATCGAGAACCTCCATGCCCTCCTGCAGCATGGCGAGAAGTTCGGCCCCTTCCATTTCCCGGCCAGCTTCCTCCGTTTTCGCGGCAAGCTCGAAATGGCCTTCCGTCTGTTCCTGGCGCTCTTCGATGCTGAAGGCGGCAGATTTATCGCGCTTGCTTGCGTGCTCATGACGGGCCAGCGAAATCGCGCGGCAATAGGAAATCGTCACGGCCAGAGCCCGCAGTTCACGTAAGTTTTTCACCTCGCTGATGCGGCCCGGCAATTGCGCCATGGCCTGGCTGGCTGCGTCTTCCGCCTCGTCCTGAGTCAGATTGGCCTTGGGATGGCGTGCTGCTCGGTAAACGCTCGGCCAGAGCAGGCGAAAGGCCTGCTCCCACACCAGTTCATCGCCAGACTTAAGCGCCTGCACATCCAGGTATTCCTCCTCTTCAACCTGGTGCCTGGCTGCCGCGCGCGGACGGCGATAGGCCCGATGTGTCCCGGAAGATGAAAGATTCCGCGTTTCCGCGCGTTCTGAGGGGTGTTGATTCAAGCCAGCCTCGCGAGGCCACAGTGCTTGGTCAGGTCGGTTTATCACAATCGAACTGTCAGACATGATCGGCGGGGTTTCAAGCGCTCAAAAAATTCAAAAGACGTTCAGCCCGGTGGTATATCGCTTTTGCTAGCGCTTTCTTTTCATCTCGTTTGCCCGGACAGCCGGCCCCGTGCCCGTTGGGCCTGACCCTTACGCTGCCAGGACGGCAAATTGCGCTCGTACGTTCTGAAAGAGGCTTTCCTGCCTTGCGATTTCGTCACCCGAGCGTTAACGCTTGCCTTGGCGGTTCCGGCCAATCGTAACTTCCACCCTCCCATCCAGGGAGGCGCAGTTTCCAACCTAGCCTAACTATGATTTTTTTGCTGTCCCTTCTGTCCCTTGCCCAGTTCTCACTTGCCGTTTCCTCCCCCTTCCAACTTCCCCTCCCCCTTTCGCTATTCCTATCTCAAATCTCTCAGGAAGACATCGAAGAGGTAAAGGTCGATTGGTTCTTTGAGGTCCAGGAGGGTGGCATCGTGGCCATGGTCCTGATCCTGCTTATCGTGGCTCTGCTCGCCTTTGCCATCGAACGGCTTTTCAGCATTCGCCTGAATCGTATCAGCCCCAAGCGCTTTCGTCAGACCGCGGATCGTCTCTGGCAGCGTGGGGAATTTGATTCCCTACTCCGTCATGCGAAGAAGGACGGGAGCATACTGGCCAATGCCGTCCGCTTCATTGTTGAGCACCGCGAAAACAGCCGCGCGGACCTGAAAGAAGGGGTCTCAGACATGGCGGCCCGTGAGATCGAAGAGCAATATGAAAAACTCGCCCCGATCAGTATCATCGCCGCTATCGCACCGTTGCTGGGACTTTTGGGAACAATGATCGGCATGATTGAAGCCTTTCAGTTGGTGGCCGTTTTCGGAGACGACGGTGGCGCCTCCATGCTGGCAGGGTCCATTTCCAAGGCGCTCATCACCACGGCGATGGGCCTGGTCATCGCCATCCCGGCCATGATTATCTATCACTTTTTCAAGCGGCGCCTCCACCGGGTGAGCAAGCAACTGGAGGTAGACTTGGAGAGCCTGATCAACGGCTGGTATCTTTACTCATCCACGCGGGATTATGTTGGCACCTCCCCAACGGTTCATGCTGAGACCCAGGTCGCCACGCCGGAGCAACCGGTGCAGCTGCAGCCGGAGGAAGCCTACTCTGATACCGTGACCATCGCCGACTACAATCGGCAGTAGCCTATTCAGAGCCCATGAGGATTCGTAAAGGCAGACCAAAAGACGATCCGGATGTGCCGCTGTCGCCGCTCATTGATTGCGTCTTTCTCTTGCTCATCTTTTTTCTGGTCACGAGCATGTTCAAAAAATTTGAGATGCTCATCCCGATTGAGCTGCCAGACCCTACCTCCAGCCTTTCCGCAGAAGCAGCGGATCAGACCCTGATCATTGGCATCGATGATCAGGGCACCATTTATCATGGTGAAATGCAGAAACGCGGGGGTCAGGTTCAGTACCGGCCGATCGAAGATTTCGCCTCCTATCTTGATCAGCTTGCCATGGAACGCGATGTCACCTTACCCCTTCAGTTTTCCGTAGACCGCAACACACCCGTGCAGAAGGTTATCAATGCGATGGATATCGCCCAGTTGCAGGGCTTCGAAAATGTCGCCGTTAAAACGCGGAACCAGAAACTGTAGTCCAAAGCTGAATTGAGTGAATTTATTCTTAGTTGTTCATGCGCCTGAATCGAAATCGCGGTGAAGAACCAGAAGTGTCGATGTCCCCCCTCATCGACTGTGTTTTTCTTTTGCTCATCTTCTTCCTGGTGGCAACCATGTTAAAGAAAGAGGACAAAGACATTGATATCTCCCTGCCCAGTTCGGTCTCCGCGCTCAAGCTGCCTCCGGACGACGAAGTCACGGTCATCGGTATCGATAAGGAAGGCGAATTCTTCTTCGAAGGCGTCCCCTCTACACGCCAGGCCTTGCATACCTACATCAAGGACCTCGGCCGTGATAATCCGGACGGACGTATCCGGCTCGATACGGATGCAGACACCCCCTTTCACTATGTCGTCCAGGTGCTGGATGCCCTGCAATTCCGCGGGTTAAACAATGTCGGCATTCGCACCTATGACGAAGATTACAATCGCTGACTGAAAAAAGCTTAACGTCCCACCTCCACAAAACAAACCTGGCATGAAACTTCCCCCCTGGCTTTTTTCCTGGCCGATGGCTGCGCTGATAACTCTCCTGGCTTTCGGTATCCTTTATCAGTTTGAAGATCTGCGCGTCACGAAAATGGAATTCAACCGCAAGGAAGCGGAAGAGCGCGCGATGGAGGTCGAAAAGCGTGCGAAAGAGCGAGAGAAACGAGAGCGTGAAATTCGCGAAAAGCGCGAGTTGGAGGACAAGATCGCCGAGGCCCTCAAACGCGAGGAGCAGGAAAAGCGCAAACGCGACGTGATCGAAAAGGTCGAAGACCTGCGCGACAACTACGAGAAAGTCGAACTCGCCAAGCAGGAGCGTCTGGAAGAAATCGAGGACACCGAAGCACCGGTCCGCGAAGTTAAGCGCCTTCAGGAACTGGCCAACAACATCTCCGAGAATGTTGAGGAATGGGTCAGCAACAAGATGGAGGAGGAAACACCCGTCGAAAACATGGACTGGATGGGCACGGAGAATACGGCGGAGTCCCTCCGCGAAGAAGCCCAGCAATACGCCGAAGCCGCGGAGCAGGAGATCCGCGTGGAAGCGGGTCAGCGCGAGTCCGAATTTGAGACGGAGGGCAATGAAGCGAACCAGCGGAACCGGGATGAAGGCGAGCAGCTGGCCCAGGACGAAAACGATCAAGGTCAGGCCGCTCAGAGTCCGGAAGCAGAGGCCACCAACAGGGAAATGCAGGAGTTTCAGAATACGGCTTCCCGCCTGCAGCAGAATGTCGCCCGTCAGGCTCAAATGCTGGAATCAGCCGGGATCGAACCCGGGGAACAGGCTAAGGACGCTCTCAAGGATCTGCAGAGCCTCATTTCGCAGTTGGGCGGTCAGGGCATGGAGGTTCAGCCCGCCGATCAGCACCTCGAGTTAACCGAAGAGGAAATTCGCGCCAAAGCCATGGCCAACCGCTCTCCGGAGGTGCAGGATGCCATGAGCCTGGATCTGGATGAAAGTGACATGGCGGATATTTATCAGGCGGCAGAGAATCTGGAAGAGGCGGTGGAGCAGGCCTATACCGAAGCGCGAGCCGCTGAGATGGCTCAGCTCCAGGGCATTTCCGTGGATGACGCCATGGAAAAACTCAGTAACCTGGCCCAGGGCAACCGCGAGGATCTTTCCGAGGCCTTGGAGAATGCTGAGATCGGCACCATCGGCGACCTGAATCAGTATCGGGAAACCCTCAATGAGGCTATGTCTCAGATGGAACGGATGCGCGTGCAAACCCAGCACAAAGCGCAGCAACTCACCGGGGACCAAACTCAGGGCCGGGACATTCAACTGGCTCAGCAATCCAGCCGTGCCATGGCGCAACAGGCCGCGGCACAACAGCAGCAGTCCGCAAACTCCTCAAACCAGCCGACGCGGGATCATTCCGGCTTCGGACACCACCGGGGATATGCCGGGACGGATAACCGAAGTGATGGCGGCCAGTCCTTTGAGCAAGCCGTAGCTCGCGCCAATCAGGGCGTTAATGAGCGAATCGTGGAAGCCAATGCCCTCCCCGGCCGGAAATTCGACGAGGAATCCGCGCGTCAGGGTTGGCTCTTTATCGATACCTGGCACATCATTGGCCCTTGGGAGAACAATGGAAAAATCGATTATACCAATGTGCATCCCCCGGAATTGGAAATCGATCTCGATGCCGTCTATCCGGGCAAAATCTATACTGAGCAGCATGCCGCGAATGACAAACGCCGTGGTGAAGAGCGCGACGTAGAAATCGGTGAGCCGCGCAAGCTGCGCTGGGTTTTTACCCAGAATGACCAGATCCGCATGACGATGCCGGATGAGCAGGGTAACTCAACCTACTATGCCTATACGGAAATCTACTTTGAAAAGGACCGGGATATGCTGGTGGCGATTGCGACGGATGATGCCGCCAAGGTCTGGCTCAACAAAGAAGTCATCTGGGAGGAGACGGGCTTGAGTCCCTGGCGCCTGGGAGAAAACTTCAAGCGCATCAGTTTCAAGGCCGGCTACAACCCGATTCTGGTTCGCCTGGAAAATGGACCGTCCGTCTGTCAATTCTCCTTGCTCATCTGTCCGCCAGAATACTTCGCCGGAGAATCATCCTGAGCCTCTCCAGTTTCAGTGCTTCACCCCGGCGATCCGCAGCGGACCGTCCAGCACGCCGTCCAGCGTCACGTCGTCTGGTGTCTCAGCCGGCTTGATTTGGCTCTGCGGAAAAACATGCCAGCTTTCCAGAAGGCAGGTTTTTTCGCCCGGTTGCACCAAGTGTAGTGGCCCCACGCTCTCAATCTCCAGGAAATCCATGCGCGTGAAGAATTCACAGTTGCATCCGTAATCCGGGTATTGCGCTTCCTCATCGTATTCGAATCGTTTAATGAACAGCGCTTCCTCCGTGAAATAAGCGGCCCAGCCTTGTTTGTTCAGCAGGCCAATCTTTGTCGCATTTTCCGACACCATATCGCAACGCAGTTGGAGGTATTTTCCGCTCATGCGGTATCGGGGGTCGGATAAATCTGTGTAAGGCCAGAGCACCATCGTGCGTGCTGGCAGCAGCGCTTCCCCGTGCGGCACAAAAGGCTCCTGCGGGATTACGCAAAGCCCACCCGGGGCCATGATACTCAGAGCCCATGGAGCAATCTCTACCGGCCATAAATTCAGATTCGTCAGCTCATGATAGACGGTCACCCGGGCCGCACTGTCATCAATCGTAAAATGTATTTCCTTCTGAATGCCTGCCGGTGTATCCGGACGAGGACGGAACCCGGCACTCAGCTCACTAAAGCGCTTGACCTCCACCGGGTCATTCTCGATCGACATGCTCCGCGGATTTCCCTCCGGAGCCGCCCATAACCGGTGCCCGCCATAGAGCCGAAAGTATCCATTCACGGTTTCCTCACCCAGATCCGGATGCACCCCAAAAAGATTCTGCCCCCCGTTCAAACCGCAGAATAGCGCTCGCGGCCCAAATTGCGTCGAGACGATGACTTCCATCTGCCCGTTGGAGAGGCGCAGACATTTCTCGAAACCTTCGAACGTCGTTTCTTCAATCATAATACCTGTGAAATAATCTATCCCGGATCAGCCCGGCTCGAGAAATGCTCCATAGGCGCGGAATTTTTCATAGCGCTTTGCGAGCAGCCGGTCCGTTTTCTCTTTCTTCAGAAGATCAATCTCGCCCATCAGGAAATCCCGCAGCGTTTTGCAACTATCCTCCCAATCTTTATGCGCACCGCCCAGCGGTTCCGGCAATACTTTATCGATCAGTCCCAGCTCCTTCAACTGAGCCGCCGTCAGGTGCATGGCATCGGCAGCTTCGGCCTTGAATTTCCGGTCTTTCCAGAGAATGGCCGCACAACCTTCCGGGCTGATTACCGAATAATAGGCATTCTCCAAAATCGCGACGGTGTCCGCTACGCCAATCCCCAGGGCGCCGCCTGATCCCCCTTCTCCGATGATCACAGAAATGACCGGTGTGCGCAGGACCATCATTTCCCGAAGGTTCACGGCGATGGATTCAGAAATATGTCGGCTCTCCGCGCCGATTCCGGGATAGGCTCCCGGCGTATCAATTAAACAGATCACCGGCAGTTGAAACTTCTCTGCCAGTTTCATTAAACGCAGCGCTTTGCGGTAACCTTCCGGATGCGGGCTGCCAAAATTTCTTACGACATTTTCCTTCGTGTTGCGCCCTTTCTGATGACCAACCACCGCGACCCGGTGCTCGCCCAGTTTCGCCAGCCCGGCAGGCATGGCAGCGTCATCACCATAGAGACGATCGCCCTTAAGCTCGACGAAATCAGAAAAGCAGAGCTCCACGTAATCCAGCATAAATGGCCTTTCAATGTGCCGCGCGATCTGCACCCTCTGCCAAGGGCTCAGATTTGCGTAAATCTGCCGGCGCATTTTTTCCAGCTTCTCTTCCAGGCTGGTTACCTCACTGTCCGCATTCAGGGAATGCGCGTTGGAATCGTGACGCAGAGCCTGCAGCTTCTGCTCCAGTTCCACGATGGGCTGTTCAAATTCAAGCGGGGGTGCAGACATACCTGATCTGGATGTTCTCGCAGTTCATCTGGCAGAGAGGCGATGTGCGAAGCGATCTCCCATCCGCTCTGCCGGTCCGCCCGGCAAGGGGAAAAAGCTATTTTTCGAGGCTAACGATGCTTTGACCGGTCAGCAAGAGAAAGACTTCCTCCATTACCTCCGGTGGCAGCTCCACTCCATATCGCGGCTTCTTCGGCTCATCAGGTGCCTCCGGCGACTCCGAGGAGTCTGTCCCCTCCGTAGCGCCGGTCTCCATGCCCGCTCCACCGCCTTCTTCACCCTCGCGGGCTGATTCTTTCTGTCCGTCTGATAATCCGCGGTCGGCGGCGTTCAGGGCATAGAGCACGATGTCGGTATCCTGCTTCCAGCGCAACTGCACCCACCGGGTGCTCTCCCAGTAATGAGGAGACTCAATCGTCAGGGATTGACCGTCATACCAACTCGTCTTGTCACGGACTTCCAGCTTGGCTGGCAAGACGAGCTCATCTGGCAAGTGAGGCTCAACCGTGAAATCATAATGGCAAAGGTATTTGCCGCCCAGCTCAATGATCAGACGCCCATCCTCCAGCCGCAGCTCCGCTGTGGTGGGCAGCACAGGCACGATGAGCCGGTCACCTGGCTTGATCGTGGCGCTGAGCATGTTGTTGCATCGTACTATCGCGGCCGGCGTGCTGTTGTATTGCATCGCGATACCACGGAGCGAATCACCCGGCTCAACCAGATGTCCACGCTTATAGTTCCCCGGCTCCGGGCTGGTGCTCAACAGCAGATCCAACTGCACCTGACCCAGTAGCTCCAAGGCTCGTTGGCTGCGCTCAAGGTCCTTTCCATGGTCGCGCAGAAAACGCCGCAGCTGATTGCGGACTTCCCTGGCAGGCTGATCCCGCAGCGCTTCCTGAATGCGCTCCCACTCCTGCTCAATATTCTGCGCCTTGAGGGTTCCGTGCATCAGAAGGGCAAGCATGCCCGTGGCTGCCACTGCTCGGGAGATAATCCGTGCCATAGGTCTGCGCTGCTTACCGTCCAAACTGCCGGTCAAATCAGACCTTCATCCCGCAAATCACCCAGATTGCGGCCTGCCGAACGCCGGATCATATCTATCGTGAACTTCAGCAGGCTCACCTCCCAGGCCTCATCCACCCCGCGGATGATCGCGGCCATCTCGTCTTCTTCTTTCCTGATCTCCTGCTCGATGCGCTCCGTGACGGTGGACATCGATTCATTGATCACCCGCTCGTGCACGTTGCTTTTCTTAATCTGGAAAGCATACCGAAAGATGGCCAGATTCTCCTCATTCTGCCTTAGCCAATTCGTGAACTCTTCCGCACGCTCTCCAAAGCCATCCAGTGACAAATTGGCGTAGTTCCCCGGCGAAATAATCTGAGGTTTTTCGGCCTGAATTTCCCCATCGCGCACACGCACGGAGTCTATCGAGTCCATTAACTCGCTCAAAACATAAAACCGGAAGACTGTAGTCCCAAAGGTCTCGATCCGGCGCTCAGGGCTGTGCAAAATCTCTGTCTGCTCAACCGCATACTCAAAATCCAACTGATCCATAATCTTGAATTCGTCCCAGCAGGTGGCTTCGACGTTCGGACTTCGGTGAAAATGCCTTTGGGCATACCCGTGCGTGCCCTTAACGAAAAATGGCAGCAGGCTTCCGAGCCTGCCGCCACCCTTGTAAACCGATTGAAGCCGGTCGAAGAAAAATGGTTCCTCCTCAGGAACCTTTTTCTTCGATGTATTTCACAGCGTCTCCCACTTTATTCAGCTTCTCTGCGTCCTCATCCGGCACTTCCACTTCGAATTCTTCTTCGAAGGCCATGACGAGCTCGACGATGTCCAGGGAGTCAGCTCCCAGATCATCGATAAAAGAAGCTTCGGGGGTGACCTGCTCAGGGTTGACGCCTAACTGGTCAACGATGATTTCCTTGACCCGTTCTTGGATGGATTTTTCTGACATAAAAATAAACGATTTGCTCTCAGTCTCGGTTATCTGGGGGCTATGGGGACGTCCCGGAAGCCCCGGGTGAAGTGTGCTTTAGCGTCTGGAGCCGCATACGCAAGCGCAAAAATGCACCCGCCCGGCCGGTCGAGGCTTCAACTGGGCCATGACCTCGCTGGAGTCAAGCGGCAAAACGTCTCTCTCTGTCACCTGCTTTTCTGCCAGAAAAGAGGCCCGTCATGACAAAAGAATGCTTTGAATGACGGCTCCTTCCCGTTACCCTCCCATCTTCTACCGCTACCCTAGGAGGCTCGCCTCATGCCGAAAGAACACCAAGCAGCCGCTGACGATTCCCTGGCCGAAAAGTCCCTCGATCTGGAGCTTTCCCTTATGCCGGATTGGGCCAAGGAAAGCTCTTCCACAAAGAATCCATATGCCGACTATGAAGGCGAAGCCCGGGGCCGCTCAGGCGGAGGCCGGGACCGACGTGGCGGGGGCAGAGATGGAGGCGGTGACCGGTCGCGCCCCCGGCGTCCTGCCCCGCGGGATCGCGAGCGCCAAGGCGGTGGCAGCGGTGGCCCCGGTGCGGGAAACCGGCCGGATTTTCGCCGAGGTGGAGGCCAGGATCGCGGCGGCCCCCGACAATCCCACGGGCCTCAGGCTCAAGGCGAAGGTAACCGCCACGGTGGCGGCCAAGGCCGTGACCGGAAGGATGAACGCGGCGGCTATGGACCGCGGAGCGGTGACCGGCGCGGTCAGGGCGGACCACAGGATCGCGGAGGTTTTCAGCGGCGCGGACCTGTACCTGAGGATCAGCGGCCGGAAGCTTTCGGCCTGAAAGTGAACTTCATTCCAGATGCAGCCTGTGTGGAGAGTCTCGTCAACCAACTGCGCACGGTTCGGAAGGCTTCCTCTCTGTTTTCCATTGCAAAGCTTTTTCTGGGTAAGCCTGAGCGTTACCAGTTGCGCATTAAGCCGGTTGACGAAAACGTGCGGCTTTTTCAACTGGGAGAGGATGGTCCCGTCTCCATGGACAAGCAGCAGCTTGAAGCGGATGCCTTCGAAGCTCACCGGCAGGAGTATTATTCAGAGGAGGTTTCCGAGCAGGAAGAGATCAAGGGGAACTTTACCGCAGTGGCGCGCTGTCGACCGTGCGGCACTCTTCTGGGTCCAACAAATCATCACGCTTACCAGCGCAATCTGCGCTCACTCTATGAAGAACGGTATCGCTCCCAGATGAACTTTGAGCGGTTCCGCGACCTGATCGAGGTAATCAACGACCCAGAGGTGGTCGTGCAGTGGAAGGAGCAAGCACGCAGAGTTTCAATCTTTACCCCGCTCAAGGAGGAGAATCCTGCTCCTCTCAATTCGCTCGCTGACGCCCGCCGTCATTTCAGCCTGAATCACCTTAACGAGGTGATCAAAGAGCGCAATGCCGTCACCGTAGGCGGAAAGGCCAGCCGGCGGATTCCAGACCCCGCCATTCAGAAGGCACTCCGTGGAGCGTACGAGATGGAGATACGTTTTCCCAATCGTCTCGCTCAGACCCTGCGCGCGGAATTCGTTAAATCCGGTCTCTTCGTCTTCAAGCATCGTAAACGCATGCTTTACGTCTACGCATTACGCCCAAAAATGTTTCGAGGGGACAACAAACAGCTCGCACCCCAGTTGTCCGCCATCCTGCAGTGCATTGAAAAGCACCCGGGTATCGACCGGCACGGCTTATCCCGCAAACTGATTCCGGAACTCAACCTGGACGATGCCGCTCAGGAGCAGCAAAAGGAAAAGATCGAGCAGGCGAAAAACGAATTAGCGATCAACCTCCATTGGCTGGTGCACGAAGGTTACGTCATTGAGTTTCATGATAACACCTTGGACTTTCCGCTTCCTCAGCAGAGAGAAGGAGAGTCAGATGATCGTCGCAGGAAAGGTGGAAAAGACCGCGCTCAGAAGTCCAGACAACAGCAGATCCCAGACGCGCAGGCCACAACTGAAGCAGGCGCAGGTGAGACCACGCCGAGTTCAGAGGAACCCGCCGCAGACAAAGAAGATGCAGAGCCGGGTGAGGCAGCAAGCGCGCCCTCTTCTAATGGCGTAGAGGAGCCGGCTCAAATGGCCGACAGACAGGAAAAGGACGCATCCTCCACCAGCGAAGTTGCCACGGAGCCAGCCGCCAACGCCGCCAAGACGGAAGCTGAGAGCGGTCCGGCTTCGGACCAGGCAAGCAGTGAACCGGAAGAAGCGCCGAGCGCAACACCGTCTTCCAATTCAGATGAAGGTGGCGCCGAAGAGCAGATTCCGTCAGCAGATCACGATCCTCAGAAAACCCCGCCTGATCGCGACCCGGACGACGAGGGCACGCCAAAGCAGGTCACCGCGAAAGTGCGGGAAAAGGAAGATTCAACGGAAGAAGCAGAGAACGAAGGTGAAGGCGAGATGTCAGGTTCAGACGCGCCTGTTGGATCTCCCGATGAAAACGATGCTGACGAGATCAGAAATAATAATGAGCCAGCAACTGCCGCCGCGGTCGCTATCTCATCCTGAGTCCGGCTATTCGTGCGCCGGGACCATTTCGACCTGATCGATCAATTTCACAATGCAGTCCGCCAATTCCTGCTCCGTGAAAGGCTTGCAGAGATATTCCGCGGCACCAAGCGTGAGGGCCTCGACAGCGGTATCGGTATCAGCCAGAGCGGAGACGATGAGGACCTTGGCATCTTCATCGCGCTTCAGCAGCTCCTGCAGGCAGCAGAGCCCGTCCATCTCCGGCATGGTGATGTCCAGGGTGACGACCTGCGGCCATACCTGTTCAAACAGGTCGACGGCTTCCTGACCGTCAGAAGCGGTGTGGAACTCCGCGTCGATACCGTTGGAGGTTAAATAACGTTCGATCGAGCGCCGGATAACGGCCGAGTCGTCCACGATCATGATACGAAGGGACTTTGCACTCATGCTTCAGCTTGTAGTTCGGGGGTGGGTTGCTGGCTGGGAAAGACCAGCCTTATTTCAGTGTGACTATTTCTTAAGGAACTTACTTCAATGTATCCCCCCATATCGTGAATTTCCTGCTGCACCATGTCCATACCGACCCCCCGTCCAGCATCGGCATGGGCATCAATCGCCGTGGAAAAGCCGGGCTGGAAAATGAGCCCGATCAGGTCAACCTCAGACCATTCGGACAATTCCTCTTCATTTACAAGACCTTCGGCGACCGCACGCTCACGAATCCGGTCATAGTCCAGCCCCTTGCCATCGTCATGGATGACGACCTGCAAGGTCCCGTCCGCATGAGCAGTCGCAAGGCGGATCACTCCCGTCGATGGCTTGCCTGAAGCGGTCCGTTCTCCTGGGCTTTCCAGACCGTGACTGACCGCATTGCGCACCAGTTGGATGATGACATCACGGACACGCAGAGAGAACCGGGAAGGAATGACGGACTCATCAAACGCCTCAGAGTCTACACTGACCTGCTTGCCCTGTCGCGCCCCTAAGGTCTGAGCCAGATCTCTCAGCCCGGAAATCATGCCGGTTGTCCTCATCGCGTCCGATCCGGCCGAGTCCGTCGCAGGGCCGTGTGCATGGCTATCTTCGAGTCGGATTGGTTTGGTAGCCTTCCATTGACCGGTCGTTTTCGTTGGCGGTCTGTCCGCCGCAAGCGGTGACACTGGAGCTCCTTGACCATCGGCCAATCTCTGCGATGGCTCGTCCCGGCCGCCGAGAAATCCGCGCATTTCCGAGATTCGATCCAGCAGATTGCGAATCTCCGAGACTGACCCGAGCATTTCGGACAGGGCCAGTATCAGCGGGAGGAAATCATTTCCCCGCAATTGAGGCTCTTTTTTGGCCCGGATGATTTTCTCCTCAAAATCATGGGCGCGAGTCTCAAAGATTTTCAGCTTCACCATAGAGGCGTTGCCTTTAATCGTGTGAACCGTGCGGAACACCTTATCCAGAAGCTTCCGGAACTCTTCCTCCCGCTCTGGACCGATGTATGGCACTTCCGTCTGATCCCCTTTCATCGCATTACTCAGCTCCAGGAGCGAACTCTCCGTGCGATCAAGGAACTCATGCAGGCTCCCCAGGTCACAGTTGACCACGTCAAACATCATCTCGAGTTGACGCTGAACAGCCTCCTCACTGTCGCGCAGTTGTTTCTCAAGGCCGACCCGGTCGGTCACGTCCTGCAAAGTCACGATGACGTCGATGACCTCGCCTGCTTCCAGGACTCGGGAGAATTGGAAATCCAAAAAACGGGTTTCCAGCCCGGCCGGCCCTCCAGCCCGGTTCACTTCCATATTGTGGAAAGGATTGAACTTATGAAGCGTGCTTTCTTCGATATTGGCCTTGAAGATGAGCGTCATATATTTGCGCGCCGTTTCGTGAGTCTTTGCCGAAACCAGCTTCTGCAGCACATCGAGGAAATTCTTTCCGGCCAGTTCTTTCTGGCTGAAGAGACTTTCGCAAGCCGCGGAATACTGGCTGCCGATCCGTAGGTCTGGATGGACCAGCATGAGGCCTTCATTCACGGCGTAGAGGATGCTGTCCGTTTCCGCCTTGGCGTTTTCAAGTTCCACATTGGCCTTTTTCACCATCTCTTCGCGCCGCTCGATTTCCTCGTTGGTGGCTCGCATCCGCTGATTAAAGGTTCGCAGGAAATTCAGAAGAAAGAGTGGGGTGAGCAGAAGCGCCCCGGTCTTGAAAGCCATCTGCAGGCCATCCAGCCGAGAAGCCTCCGCAAGCAGGCTCAAATGACACTCTCTGAGGAGGGTCAGCAGCTCCGCCCCCTGCCGGTTAGCGGCTCCGGTCGCCAAGCTGATTTCACCGGTGGACGGTTCCTCATCTGACTGAAGGGGCAGCAGTGAGTCCTGGTATTCTGTCCAGATGCTCTGCGCTGACTCGTAAATGTCTTGCAGACCTTCGTCCGAAAGCTGCGGGATACGAATGTCCCGGTCCCCTTGCCTTATGGTTCCGCCTTCAGCCAGAACCCGCATCCCTTCGCTGAGGAAGGCGTAATCCTCCACAAGATCCGATCGGGCGACGTCCTGGCTGACGTTGCCCCGCAGAGTGGCAATATCATACTCAAAAACACTCTTGGAAATGCTCTGGGCATGGCTGAGAAGGCGCGAGACGAGGTTCGCCTGTCTTTCCAACTGACCAGCCTTCCAGCCGAAATACAGGCTGCCTCCAAGGATTCCTCCGAGCACGAATAGGAACAGGAGTAGACTATTCGCGATTTGCCCGGTACTCTTGCGAATGACCTGGCCGTCTGATGAGCGGTCTGCCATGGGGTGGTCCTGGCTGTTTGGGGGAATGGTTAGGTTTTCTTCAGCAGATCATCGGTTCATGGGCGCCTCCGGTGACTCAGAAGATGGAGGGAGAATCTACCATCGTTGTGGCAGTTCTAAAGGTTATGACACTTAAAAGTTATTCACAAACAAAAAATCAGTTTCAGGACGATGCTCAAGCCCACCTTCCTTTGCGCGGTGCACTTTCCTCCGCGGAGCGCTCCCGTTATGCGAGGCATCTGCTTTTGCCTGAAGTCGGAGCAGAAGGTCAAGCCAGGTTAAAGCAAGCCCGCGTTCTTTGTGTGGGGGCAGGCGGGTTGGGATCTCCTGCGCTGCTCTACCTGGCTGCCGCCGGTGTGGGCACTCTTGGCCTGGTGGATGATGACCGGGTGGAACTCTCCAATCTGCAGCGGCAGATCCTTCACGGCACGGAAGATGTTGGCCGCGCTAAGCTGGATTCCGCCGCGCAGCGTCTGGCCGGCATCAATCCGCATGTGAAGCTGGAGCTTCACCCGATGCGCTTTCATGCCAGCAACGCACTCAGTCTGCTTTCGGGGTATGATCTGATCATTGATGGCACGGACAACTTTCCTACCCGCTACCTTTCCAATGACGCTGCTGTGATCAGCGGAAAGCCGAATGTCTATGCATCCATTTACCGCTTCGAAGGTCAGCTCTCGGTCTTCGCTCCCCATCTCGGCGGTCCCTGCTACCGGTGCATGTTTCCCGAAGCTCCGCCGCCGGGAACCGTTCCCTCTTGTGCCGAAGGCGGCGTTTTCGGAGCACTGCCGGGAATTATGGGAAGCTTTCAGGCCCTCGAAGCGATCAAGGTGCTATTGGGAATCGGTCAACCCGCGATCGGCCAACTGCTCGCCATTGACACCCTTTCCTTACGCGTTCGCACAATCAGACTGGCACGCGATCCGGATTGCCCGCTCTGTGGCGAAGCGCCTTACATCACGAGTCTTCAACCGGAGCGCTATGAAGAAGTCTGCGAAGTGCCTGCCCAACTAGATTTCCATGAGATCACGCCCGCGGCTCTCTATGAGATCCTGCAGGAGACCAATGGTCATGCCGCACAGCTTGTCGACGTGCGCAGCGAGGCCGAATGGGAGATCAATCGTCTGCCCGGGGCTACTCTCCTGCCTCTTCCCCAACTGAAACTGTCTCCCAGTGCCAAGACCCTTGATCTCGCCGCGCCGGTCTATGTCTACTGCAAGGGCGGAGCCCGCAGCCTGGAAGCGGCGGAGTTATTGTCCCGGGCAGGTTGCCAGGAGGTGCATTCTCTCGCTGGAGGGATCGATGCATGGATCCGAGAAATCGATCCGTCTCTACCGCGCTACTGAGTCATCATGGAAAAGAATCTCATCCTTCCCGCCCTGGTTTGCCCGCTGAACGGCCTGCCACTTCGCGACGCGTGCCGGGAAGAACTGGCCCTCATAAGAAAAGCTCTCAGGGAGGGAGTCTGGAGCTTTCCAGAGGCGATTCTCCCGCCAGACACGGAGATAGAGGCAGCGCTTGTCTCCGTCGATGGCCAAATGGCTTATCCGGTCGTGCGCGGAATTCCCATTGTCCTGGCCGAGTGCGGGCTGGTTCTGGGTAGTATCGCAAGCAAATAGGACCCATTGACCGGGCCGGCATTGCCAGATCCATCTGGCTCACCTTTACTGCCGCTCATGGATCTGGCGCAACGGGCAGTGAACGGGGTGATCTTGGACTTCGACGGATTGATCATTGATACCGAAGGTGAAGGGTATCGGGTCTGGCAGGAAGCCTTTGCGGAACATGGAATCGCGCTGGAGATGAAGCAGTGGCTAAGCGCGGTCGGCCATGCGCACGACTTTGATCCCAGCGAATTGCTTCGGGGAAAATATCCGCACTGGCAACCGGAGGATCTCCTCGCTTTCAGCCGCTCGATCTGGGGCCGTCAGAAGGAACGCATTAACGATCTGATTCCGCTGCCGGGGGTGCTGGAATTAATCGAGGCCGCGCGATCCGCCAAACTGCCCATCGGTCTGGCCAGCAATGCAGATGAGCAATGGGTCGAGAACGGGCTTCAGCGCCTTAAGCTGCGGCATCATTTTGACACGGTCTGGACGTGCGAGATGGTGGAGCAACCCAAGCCTCATCCCGCCATCTATCAAGGCGCGGCGCGGTCCATGGGACTCGATCCAGCCGTTCACCACATCATTGTCTTTGAAGACTCCGAACCCGGCGTCCTCGCGGCACGCGCGGCCGGTCTCTACGTCATCGCAGTCCCGAACCAGATTACGCGACACCAGGACTTGAGCGCGGCGCACGAGATTTTGCCATCGATACTAGACTATAAGTGGCCGGCTGTTTCTCTTTCAGGAATGAGCCGCTGAATCTTCATCTGGAATTTAATTTCAGGAAGACCGTCTTCCGATAAACAGTTTGATCAACTGCCGAAGCGTGTGGTAGCATCCTGTTGAAATTACCCCTTGATCCCCGTCACCCGAGGAGTGGACCACCCCCCTCAGTCAGAATATGTCTAACCGCAGCTTGTTTGGCCCGTTCTGCGCTGGAGGCGTTCTATTATTGGCAGGTGCCCTCGCCTGCAATGCCTCCATGGCTCAGGAAATCCTTTTCCGCGTCAATGCCGGCGGGCCTGAAATTCCACGAGTCTTTGCGGGAGACGGAACGCCAGATATTGATAATCCCCTTTGACCA
>CAZUPP010000012.1:0-114777 GCA_964622095.1 uncultured Verrucomicrobiales bacterium | reverse complement strand
GGGGATGCCAGCCGCACCATTGCCGGGCTGAGTTTTGAGTCCCGCGTAGACTGGGTGATCGGAGACACGACGGACAATAACAGCGTGCTGCTCAGTGCCGGGGATTCCGCGGTGGTGCGTGAAACGGGTCAGGCGGTATACATCGGGAGAAACTCCAGCTCGAATAATAATACCCTGACGATTGGCGGAGATTTATCGGCCACCGACGTTTTCATCGGGTCAATGAACAGTAATACCGGAAATGTTCTGGAATTTCTGGATGGGTCCACCTTTGACATCGATACGATCTGGCTGGTGGAAGGCAATTCGCTTCTTGCTCCCGGTGACCTGACGGACTTGGCCGGTCTTCTTACTTATCTGGATGATACCGCGCTCCAGGTCTGGGCGCTGAATCAGTGGAATGTGGTCAACTCCGGCAACGCCGACTCTTTCCTCACCGCCACCTTTGATGCGGGAAATAATTTCACCGGCTTTCTGGGTGTACCGGAGCCAGGCGCGTTCAGCCTGATCGGGCTGCTGGCGCTGGGCGTGATCTCAGCCAGACGGCGCCGCGAACGCCGCTGAGGGGAGAAGAAGGTGCCGCGGAGCAGTGAGGGCTTTTCCGCCGCTTGCAAAGCGGCAGGGGGTGGCTAGGCTCGTGGCTTGACTTGACTTGGCACGGCTCGATGTGGGCGTGGCGCTGAGGTGCGTGCGTCCGTTCGTGGTTCTTTCCCCTTTTCTTGGAGCAAACATTTTCTTTGGCTGAGAGCACAATGGATCTTCCACAGATGGTGATTTTCTCAGGCGGCGCGCATCGCGGGCTGGCGACGGCGATTGCGGAATCGATCGGGGAACGGCTGGGCGATGCGACGGTGACGTCGTTTCCGGACGGGGAGACCTTTGTGAAGATCAACGAGAATATCCGCGGGCGCGATGTGTTCGTGGTGCAGCCGACCTGTCCGCCGACGAACCAGAACCTGATGGAGATGCTGATCATGGTGGACGCGGCGCGGCGGGCAAGCGCGGCACGGATCAACGCGGTGATCCCGTTCTTTG
Organism: uncultured Verrucomicrobiales bacterium; assembly: GCA_964622095.1. Taxonomy (GTDB): domain Bacteria; phylum Verrucomicrobiota; class Verrucomicrobiia; order Verrucomicrobiales; family CAZUPP01; genus CAZUPP01. The sequence continues at coordinate 113,742 of CAZUPP010000012.1, read as the reverse complement.
GCTATGCAAGGCAGGACCGGAAGGATCAGCCGCGGGTGCCAATCACGGCGAAGCTGGTGGCGAATCTGCTGGTGGCTTCCGGGGTGAACCGGGTGCTGACGCTGGATCTGCACGCGGACCAGATCCAGGGCTTCTTTGATATCCCGGTGGACCATCTTTACAGCCTGCCGGTGCATTACGCGCACCTGAAGGAGCGTGACCTGAGCAACTCCGTGATCGTGGGGCCGGATGTGGGGGCAATCAAGATGGCGAATATGTTTGCGCAGGCGCTGGGGATGGGGCTGGCCTTTGTCGCGAAACGGCGGATCAGCGCGGAGGAAACGGAGGCGCTCCATGTCATCGGTGAGGTGGAGGGTAAGAATGTGATCATTGTGGATGACATGACGGAAACGGCCGGGACGCTGGTGAGCGCGGCCCGCCTGCTGAAGGAGCACGGCGCCCGGGAGATCCGCGCCGCGGTGACGCACGCGATCCTGACGCCGCTGGCGATTGAGCGGCTGCGGAAGTCCCCCATCGTGGAGCTGCTCTGCACGGACAGCACCCCGGTGCAGGCCAGCCAGGATCCGCCCGTCACGGTGATGACCGTGTCCAAGCTGCTGGGCGTGGCGATCAAGCGCATCCACCACAATGAGTCCGTGACGGATCTCTTTCGGGTTGACGGGCGGCGCTTGTAAGCCGATAGAGCCAGCCTGCTAATTTTCCGGACCGGACAGGAGAGGACGATTAATTAACGTAACTGGAGGACGAACGACAAACCACCGCCATGGCTGCGACTGAAACTGCCAAGCACGAAAACCCTACGATTGAAGCCCGCCGCCGCGAAGGAATCGGCCGGGGCGAAGCCGCCCGTCTGCGCCGTGAAGGCCGGGTGCCCGCGGTGCTTTACGCCAGCAACATCAAAGAGCCGGTGCCCCTTGAGATCAGTGATCACGCTATGCGCCTGGCGATCAAGCACGCCCCGAGCGAGCATTTTCTGGTGGAGCTGAAGATTGAAGGGGAAGGCAAGCCGCGCCTGGCCATGGTCCAGGAAGCCCAGGTGGACCGGATTTCCCGGGATCTGCTGCATGTGGATTTTCATGCCTTGCGCGCTGACCAGAAGACCCACAGCAAGATATCGATCGAGCTGGAAGGCACTCCGGAAGGCGTGAAACAGGGCGGGCTGGTCGATCAGATTCTATTCGAGCTGGATGTGGAAGCGCTCCCGGCCGACCTTCCGGAACTGATCCACGTTGATATCTCTCACCTCAAGCTGGGCGAAGGCCTGCACGCCGGTGAAGTCAAGCTTCCGCAAGGCGTGGAGCTGCACGGAGACCCGAATGCACCCGTTGTCGCCGTGACCGAGCCCCGCGTCGCTGAACCGGCGGAGGGCGGAGCAGCCGCGGCCGAGCCGGAGCTGGTGGATGCGAAGGGCGGAGAGGATGAAGGCGAAGAGGCGGATCAGTAAGCCTCGCGCCGCACGATGCCACGCTCTGTTCAAGCGCCAGCCCCAGCCCCAGCCCCAGCCCCAAGGCAACCCAGTCCATGAATCCCGGGGAGGAAAAAGCGGGGAAAGCACCGAGCGCTCCGGACGCAGCACCCGCCAGGCCGATCCGCCTGATCGCCGGTCTGGGTAACCCGGGGAAGAAGTATGAGGGCACCCGCCATAATATTGGGTTCGAGGTGGTGGATGAACTCGCCCGCCGGGCCGGTGTGAAGTTCAAGAAGCAGGGCAAATGGAAGGGCGAAGCCGCCTCCGCCGAGCCGCTGGCTCTGCTCAAGCCCCTGACCTTTATGAACCTGAGCGGCCAGTCCGTCGCCCCGATGGTTCGTTTCTACAAATGGCACCCGGAGCAGATCCTGGTCATCTATGATGATCTGGCCATCCCCCTGGGCAAACTGCGCCTGCGCTATAAAGGCAGTGCCGGCGGGCATAACGGCCTGAAATCCATCATCGCGGAAATGGGCACAGAGGAGATCCCGCGGCTGCGTGTGGGGATCGGCGCGGCGGAAGGCGAAGGCGGGCTGGTGCCCCATGTGCTGGGAAAGTTCAGCCCGGAGGAAGAACCCGCCGTGAAGGACGCGATCCTGCGGGCCGCGGACGCGGTGGAGCATGCCTGCAACAAAGGTTTTGCGTCTGCCATGAATGCGTATAATTAAAGTTTTCGACAAAACAGAACAGAACGCGAACGCATGACACGAGAGTACGAAGCAACCATCGCCCTCAATACCATGGGCCGGGAAGACAGCGTGGATGAGCTCATCCGCGACGTGGAATCCGTCTTCCGCGACAACGGCGCTGAAGTGACGGAGATCCAGAAGCTGGACCGCCGGGAACTGGCCTATCAGCCGCAGCGCCACAAGGTGACCCACGGCTACTATGTGGTCTACCTTTTCAGCGCGGATCCGGCGAACATCGCGGAGCTGCGCCGGGGGCTGAAGCATCATGAGGACGTCATTCTGTCCTACTTCCAGCTCATCGGAGAAACCGCCGGCACCGCCTGACCGTCCCGGTCCCCCCGCCCGCCCTTCAATCTGAACCCCTTCCACCCAAATCCATGGCCAGCGTCAACAAAGTCATTCTCATCGGTAACCTGACGCGGGACGTTGAGATCCGCTACACTCCGCGCGGCACCGCCGTGACGGACATCGGGATGGCGATCAACCGCTTCTGGTCTGAGGACGGGCAGCGCCGGGAAGAGACCACTTTTGTCGATGTCACCCTGTGGGGGCGTCAGGCAGAGATCGCCAATGAATATCTGCAGAAGGGCCGGCCGGTGTTCATCGAAGGGCGCCTGCAACTGGACACCTGGGACGACCCGCAATCCGGCCAGAAACGGTCCAAGCTGAAGGTGGTGGGAGAAAACCTCCAACTCCTAGGCGGCCGGGATGATGCGGGCGGCGGCTCAGGATCAGGCGGCGGCGGTGGCGGTAGCGGCAACTATCAGCGCAGCGGTGGTGGAGCCGGCGGCACTCAGCGCGGCGGCGGAGGCGGAGGCAATCAGCGCGGAAGCGGTGGTGGTAGCGGGCAGAACCGTGGCCGCGTGCAGGAGAGTGAGTCCTATCAGCCGGAGGAAGATGACGATGAAGTGCCTTTTTGAGGACTGATCCTGAACATCTTTGCGCTTCACCCTCTCCATCGGTTCGTTATGCTTTCTGAGATGATTTTATCCAAACTAGCCTCATACCCGTACCGTATTTGCAGCGGCCTGACCGCTGCCTTATTCATCGTTCTACTCGCTGCTTCCTGCTCCAAAGGCCCTGCCGTCGCCGGCGGGGATGACGAAGAAGAGGAAGAAAAGTCCGAGGATTCCTCCGCCAGCTACTATGAAGTGAAGGCGGAACCGGAAATGACCCCGGAAGAGGAGGCAGAGTTCGTCAAGAATCTCCTCGTGCCGAAAAAATCCCCGGCCGGTTTCGGCTACGTCAAGGCCAGCAGCGTGGAGGAGTATGCCATTCAGCCCGGTTACGCCCTCGCGAATTATTTTTCCGAAGGACGCGCCCTCATCGGGCTCGAAGCGGAGAATGGTTTTACCTTCGGCTACATTGACGAAGAAGGGGAAGTGGCCATTTCCCCAACCTACGAAGAAGGCACGGATTTCAAAAATGGCGTCGCCCGGGTAAAACGCGGCGGAAAATTTGGGTTGATCGATAGGGATGACAATGTGGTCGTCGATCTGATTTATGACAGCGTCGGCCAAACGGTTGATCCGGATACCGGCATGGTCCCGGTGAGTGTGGCTGATAGCTATGGCTACGTGGATGTGGACGGAGATAATGATGTCTCTCCTACCTTTGACTATGCCGCTCCCTTTTCGGAAGGGCTCGCCGTGATCGGGGTCAAGGGTGAGGACGGCCAGATGAAATTCGGTTTTATCAATGAAGAAGGTAAACCGGAAATCACCCCGGCCTACGAATTCGTGAGTAATTTCCGCGAGGGCCTCGCCATCTTTCAGAAGGACGGTAAAATGGGGGTGATTGACCGTGACGAAAACGTTAAGGTAGAACCGAAATACAAAAAAATCTCAGAGTTTTCCGAAGGCCTCGCTGTTGTCGTGACGGAGGAAGACAAAGTTGGTGCGATTGATCGCGATGACAATCTGGTCATCCCGGCGGAGTATCAGGTGCTGCGGTCCTTCAGTGATGGGCTCGCGCTCTTTTCCAAAGACGGCCAGAATTTCGGTTATCTGGACAAAGAAAACCAGGTGGTGATCGACCCGAAATTCCCCGAACGCGAAGCGGAAACGGTCGAGGCCTTTGGTGGCGAAATGCTTATGCCCGGTTCTTTCCAGGAAGGGCTGGTTGATGTGCGCATCGGGAAATCCGTCACCTTTATCGATAAGGAAGAGGATTATCCATTCTCCAAATTCATGGATGGAGCCACCCCCTTTAACAAAGGGATTTCCCTGGTCGACCTTTCCAAAGTAGATGAGCAAACCTCCTTCGGCGTCGAGCGACTGCCCATGGATAAGGAAGGAAAAATCCTCGGCTATACAGACGCGGAGATCATCGCGGCCATGACCGATGGCGGCGAAGGCTGATCACATCAAATCAAATTACCTCAGATTGTTCGTGGCGGGCGGTTGATTACCCTGCCGCAGCGAACTAAACTTTGGGCTCGCTTTGGGATCTGCCGGGGCGGGCCCTTTTTCTTGCGGGGGCAGACAGCATTTACTAAGAACACACCGAAATGAAAATTGTTTGCGCATACTCCGGAGGCCTGGACACCTCCGTCATTCTTTCCTGGCTGCGGGATACCTATAACGCGGAGGTCATTGCCTATTGCGCCGATCTTGGGCAGGCGGAAGAACTCGACGGGCTGGAAGAAAAAGCCATGCAGACCGGTGCCTCGAAATGTTTTATCGATGACGTCCGGGAAGAGTTTGCGCGGGATTTTATCTACCCCATCTTTCAGGCCGGAGCGATCTATGAAGGGCAATATCTGCTTGGCACCAGCATCGCGCGCCCGCTCATCGGCAAACGCCTCGTCGAAATCGCCCAGCAGGAAGGCGCCCAGGCCATTGCTCATGGCGCCACCGGCAAAGGCAATGACCAGATCCGCTTTGAGCTGGCCGCGGCCGCCCTCGGGCCGGAGCTGGAAGTCATCGCTCCCTGGCGGCAGGAACGCTTTCGCACGCAGTTTCCCGGCCGTGAAGAAATGATCGCCTACGCCAATGCGCACCATATTCCGGTAAAAGCGTCCGCCGGAAAATCCTACAGCATGGACCGCAATCTCCTGCACATCAGTTTCGAAAGCGGCGTGCTGGAAGATCCCTGGGCTGACGCCAGCGGCGAGGAAATGCGGGACATGTATGTCCTCAGCGTCTCACCGGAGGACGCCCCGGATGCGCCGGAGTACATTGAACTGCTCTTTGAACGTGGCAATTGTCTCGGACTGAGAAGTACTGCCCTCGTCGATTATCTTTCCACCCTCGCAATTCCCGCGCAGGAAATCGATGCGGACGGATTTTACCGCCTGTCTCCCTTCGCGGTCATGCTCGTCCTGAATTATCTGGGCGGGAAACACGGCATCGGCCGGGTCGATATCGTCGAAAACCGTTTTGTCGGTATGAAATCGCGTGGCGTCTATGAAACCCCGGGCGGCACCATTTTATTCCATGCCCATCGCCAGATTGAAACGCTAACCATGGATCGCGAGGTCATGCATCTGCGTGACGGATTGATTCCGCGTTACAGTGAGCTTGTCTACAACGGGTTCTGGTTCGCCCCCGAACGCCTCGCCCTCCAGGCGCTCGTCACCGAAAGCCAAAAACCCGTCAATGGCGTTGTGCGCCTGAAACTATATAAAGGCAACGTCATCTGCGCCGGGCGCAAATCCGCCACCCACAGCCTCTATGATCCGGACATCGCCACCATGGAAGACGACCCCACCCAGGCCTACAATCAGGATGACGCCACCGGCTTTATCCGCCTCAACGGCCTGCGCCTGAAAGTCGGCGCGAAAACCGGAAGGGATTATTCACAGGGGTAAGTGACGGAATATCCTTCCCGGGTCGCGGACGTCGATCAGGGTTCCCCTGCCGCTGATAAATCCTGATGACCGATCGTTAATATCCCACTTGCTGAAAGTTGGGATTCCCGCCTGAACTGGCTGCGTCATTGTAATCCGCCACCGGCATGGTGTTATCCTCGCGATAAACCTTATCGAAGGGCATCGGGGTCGGGTTGCCGGAAGACACCGTCGATGCGGTGGCTGTGGCCGCGACGGTGGGCGAAGTCGAAGCGAGGCGTTTGCCTTCCATCCCGATGAGCTGAGACACCGTGACGAAGCGGTAACCAGCCTCAGTCAGCCGGTCCAGGGTGGCCGGCATGGCGTCGATCGTTGTCTTGTGAATGTCATGGGCCAGCACGATCGATCCACTCCGGGTATTGCTGAGAATGCGCGAGGTCACGACTCCCGCATTGCGGTCCGCCCAATCCCGGGGATCCACATCCCACATGATCGTGCGGTAGCCATAGTTACGGTAGGTATAATCCGCGAGAGACTTGTTAAAGGCGCCGTAAGGGGGGCGCAGTGTCGCCGGACGCTGGCCGCAGGTATCCACGATGGCCTGGTGCGTGCGCTTCAGCTCATCATCCATCCGCTCCACGCTGACCTTGGTCAGGGAAGGGTGGTTCCAGGTGTGGTTGCCGATCTCATGACCTTCCGCAACCATCCGGCGCATGATCTCCGGGTAGAGAATGACATTTTTGCCGACGACATAGAAAGTAGCCTTGATGTTGCGTTCCTTCAGGATGTCAAGCAGCCGTGGGGTATGCTCCGGATGCGGGCCGTCATCAAAGGTCATGGCAATGAACGGACCGCTTACCGGCACCGCCGTATACCAGATCCCGTCCGTTGTGACCTGGCTGGAGGGCCGCAGCTTGGCGCTGCCGAGCGACCCGGCACTGGAACTGGTGGGCTGAACCTGCTCCTGGGGATTGGGCGTCAGCCCGACCGTGTCATCCTTTTTTGAGGCGCAGGAAGCCATAAGCAGAGCGAATACGACAAAGATCACACCACGGCAAAGCGTGGGGAAGGAAGAGGAGAGTGGTTGGCCGAGGCCGCCGAGCAGATTCATGGCGCATAGATTACGGGCTCGCGGGGTTCATGGCAACCTATCTTTTGCGGAACAAAGAATTCTTGTGCACATTAACCATTAACACATGCAAAGTAATACGCGCCGGCCGTTCGGAGAAGGATGGGGCACTGCCACCGCTCTTCAGCTTTCATCCCCAAGCAGCCGCCCCATGAGCGGTCGTAGCCGTTCCTTCGCTTCCACCGTCCAGTGATTGCCTGCCGTGATAATGGCCCGGTCCAGGACCTGGTGCTCCGGCCAATCTGCCACCTCCGGCACCATGGACACCGCGCGGGCCACCACTTTCTGCGCGAGGGCCGCGTTGGCCATGAGGTTCTCGATGACGGCCTCCACGGAGACGTCCTCTTCCTCTTCGTGCCAGCAGTCATAATCGGTCACCATCGCCAGAGTCGCCATGGCGATCTCCGCTTCGCGGCAAAGCCGCGCCTCCCCCGCATTGGTCATGCCGATGACATCGCAGCCCCACCTCCGGTAGATCTCGGACTCGCCCCGGGTCGAAAAAGCCGGCCCGTCCATATTGATATAAAGACCCCGGTCATGGACATCCGCTCCGCCCACCTCGCGGGCCGCTTCGATCAGGATCTGGCGCATGCCCGCTGCATAGGGATCTGCCATGCTGACGTGCGCCGCAATGCCATCGCCGAAAAAGGTGTGCTCTGTCCGGCGGCTGGTATGATCAAAAATCTGGTCCGGCACCACGATATCACGCGGTTTCATGGCCTCGCGCAGACTGCCTACCGCAGTCACGGAGATGACGTACCGCACGTTCAGGCTGCGCAGCGCGTAGATGTTCGCCCGGTGCGGCAGCTCGTGAGGAAGCAGTTTGTGTCCGCGGGAATGGCGGGGCAAAAAATACACCGTCCGGCCATTCAGCGTGCCCTTGATGAGATGGTCACTCGGAGACCCAAAGGGCGTGGAAACCGCGATTTCTTCCACCTCCCGAAGGCTGTCCATGTTGTAAAGGCCGCTGCCTCCAATTATCCCGATCGCTGCGTTTTCACCGGTGGTCTCGCTCATAAAGTCGTAACGTTAACGGATGCAAAATCGCGGATCAAAAAGAATTGCCATCGTCGGCGCCGGTCTCGCCGGACTGGCGGCGGCCTGGAGAATCCATGAGCTCGAGCCGGAAGCTCAGACCGTCATCTTCGAGAAATCCCGCAGCCTCGCTGGCCGGTGCGCGACGCGGAAGTGGCGAGAGCATCTCGTCGATCATGGAGCCCAGTATTTCACCGCCTCGAAGCCCCCGTTTCAGCAGTTCCTCGGGTCATTGGGAGACTCGATTCAGCCGATGCATTCCCCTATTCTCAGCCTCGAAGGGGAAGAATTCACCACCCCGCACGGTGAGCGGTATTATCATGCACGCGGTAACAACTGCCTCGGCCGCGCCATGCTCGATCAACTCGGCCAACCCGTAGAGCTCCGGCAGGAGAACGAGGTGCGGCAGGTGGCCCATCACGATGGAAGCTGGACGATCAATGGTCAGCGGGATGAAAGCTTCGGTGCCCTCATGCTCACCCTGCCCTGGCCTCAAACCCGGCTCTTGCTGGAACAGAGCCATCTGCTCCCGTCCGAAGCCGCGGTCATCCGGCGCTTCGCGCCGAACCTGACGGGGTTCCTTGAGTATGAAGGTAAACCTTCCGGTAAAGCCGCGGAGATCTATGCACAGGTCGATCTGACCGGCGATGACTCCACGGAAGATCTGGCCTGGAGCGCCTGTGAGAACCATAAAGAGGGCCGCATTCAATCCGGCAAAACGGTCTTCGTCGTTCAGGCCGGGCTGCGTTTCAGCCTGACCCATCTCGAATCACCAGCCGATGGCTGGCTGCCATTGTTGCGGGCTCAGCTTGAGGAACTCTGGGAGCTGGAACATCACCGCTTTATCGATTCCTGGGGACATCGCTGGCGCTTCGCCCGCGCCTTGGATACCGGGGAGGAGGCCACCCCGCCCCGCGAGCTCGCGCCCGGCTTATTCGTCGCCGGCGATGGCCGCGTCAAATCCCGGGTCGAAGCCTGCTGGATGGACGGCCGCGAAGCAGGCGAAGCGGTCATTTCCAGCGCGTCGTGAGCTCAGGCAGCGTTTTTCCGCCCGGCTCAGTCAGTCGCGGCGGCCGGTGCGGCGCCGCAAAAACGAAGCCCAAAGTCCTGCGCCAATCAGCAGGGCGGCGGATGCAGGCTCGGGAATGACGGTGGCGTCAATCTGGAAGGTATCGAAACGGCGGGTGCCGAGCTCTGTCTCGACCAGAAGGCCGAATCCCGTGATGTCACCGGAGGGCAGGTCGCTCGCCAGATTACCCGCCGCGAGCGACAGCTCCGTGCCAACGTTCAAGGTAAGCTCACGCTAGTTCGCCGCGCTCTTAAGCCTCGCCGTCTCCATCCCACGTGACGAACGGGTTGCTCTCGCGCTCTTTGCCGATCGTCGTGGGCGGGCCGTGGCCGGGGTAGACGGTAGTGGCCGCGTCGAGAGGGTAGAGCTTCGTCCTGATCCCGCGGGTAAGGAGTTCCAGATCACCCCCGGGAAAATCCCAGCGGCCAATGCCTCCATGGAAAAGGACATCCCCGCCGAAGAGAAGGCCGTGTTCTTTCCAGAGAAAACACAGGCTGCCGGGATGATGCCCGGGCACATGAAGAACCCGGAAGTCTTCTCCGAGAAAGACGCGGTTTTCTTCATCGCCGGGAAGGAGGATATCCGCCTTGACCGGGCGCAAGCTGAGATTCAGGCCGTAGGCGCGGAACTGCTCCACCTCGCGGTCCATCTGAGCGCAGTCAGGATGATAGGCGCAGGGACAACTGAAGTGCTCCTTGATTGCGGCGGCGTCCACCACGTGATCAAAATGGCTGTGCGTGAGCAGGAGCAGGTCCACCTGATGACCGCCCGCGGTTAGCCAGCTAAAAGCACCTTCCGGGGCATCAATCAGAGCGTAACCCTCGCGCAGCGCAATGAGGAAAGCATTGGTCTCGAAGGGGCCGCCCGTGAAGATCCGGACCGTCTCGGGGCCGGGAGAAGAAAAATCAGAAGGTGAAGCTGGAGTCATACTAACCTTAGTGCGCCGTATTCTCTCGCTCTTGTCAGGCCGGAATTTTTGTGTTGGTTCACCATCACGCAGGTCAGCGGTTCCGTTTGCGATGAATGGAGCGTAACTTTCTCAGGCTCGGGAAGTTGATTTCCTGTTTCCCCAGACCAGACACCGCACCTGCTCCTCATCACCATCCTTCAGTTCAGACGACACAGAAGAAGATCCAATCTAACCGCAGGGCACGACACAGGGTCCGGTTCGGGAAGCCTCCCTTCTCTTCTCAGGCTTCCCTTTCCTCACGACTGATGAGCCTTTGAACGGCACGCCAGCCCTTCATTCTAACTTAAGATCAATGAGAAACCGAGATCTCCCGGCAAGCTGTTCCCGTCCTATGCTCCAATCCTTCCTGGGCCTGGCCCTCGGTCTGCTCGTGCTGGCCTCTCCTGCCTGTGCCTATGAGCTGGCCAAGAAACCAGACTACAGCAAAATCTCCAAGGTGGTCGTGCGGCTCCTGGAGGAAGAGCACTTCAGCGGGCGCTACATGGACAATGAGTTGTCCGCGGATTTTCTTCAGACCTACCTTGAGGAGCTGGACCCGAACCGTCTGATTTTCCTGCAGTCTGACATCGACGAGTTCCGCAACCGCTACGGTGACAAGCTGGACGACATGCTGCCGGAGGGAGATTTTCGCGCGGCGCAGGATATTTATACGGTCTACCGGCAGCGCTGGCAGGAGCGGATCGAGAAGATCAACGATTTGCTCGACCGGGAATGGACCTTTGACAGTGAGCGCACCGTCAAACCGAATCGCGACGAAGCGGAATGGCCGGCCACCTATGAGGAAGCCGAAGATCTCTGGGCGCGGCGCATCGAGGGCGAGCTGCTGCAACTGACCCTGGCCGAGGCGGTCGATGAAGATCCGCCCGCCAAGATTCTGCGTGAACGCTATGAAAACCTCTTCGAAGCGGTCGAAGAGACGGACCAGTGGGAAGTGAGCGCGATGTTTCTCTCCACCCTGTCCCATACCTTTGATCCACACTCCGAGTTCCTCAGTGACTCGATGCTGAAGAATTTCGAGATCACGATGGAGCTTCAACTGGAAGGAATCGGCGCCATGCTCCGGGACGTGGATGACTATGCGGAAGTCATTGAGCTTGTGCCTGGCGGCCCAGCGGCCCGTCAGGGAGAACTTCGGCCGGGCGACCGCATCACAGCGGTGGCTCAGGGGGAAAGAGAATTTCAGGACACCGTCGGGATGGATCTGGACGATGTGGTGCAGTTGATCCGCGGCAAAAGCGGTTCGACCGTGCGCCTACGGGTGATCCCGGCGGACGCGGTAGATCCCAGTGAACGGAGTGAGATCGCGATCGTGCGCGGCAAGGTGGAACTTAAAAGTGCCGCGGCCAAGGCCGAGCTGCGCGTGAAAGAAGATGCGGAGACCGGGCAGGAAATGCGGATCGGCCGGATCATTTTACCCTCATTTTACGCGGAGCTTTCTCAAAGTCTGGGCAGCAATGGTAAGAGCGCGACGGCAGACGTTGAACGCCTGATCAAGCGCCTCAAGAAAGAGAACATCGACGGGCTGGTAGTCGATCTGACACGCAACGGGGGCGGTTCGCTGGATGAGGCGATCAAGATGACCGGACTGTTCGTCGGACGCGGGCCAGTCGTGCAGGTGAAGAAAAGCCGGGCCGGACGGCGCGCCATCGTGACCTCCCATGAAAGCACACGGCGTGAACCGCTCTACGAAGGTCCGCTCGTCGTGCTGGTGGATCGCAGCAGTGCCTCGGCCAGTGAAATTTTCGCCGCCGCCCTGCAGGACTATGGGCGGGCGGTCGTCGTGGGAGACAGCCGCACCTTTGGAAAGGGCACAGTGCAATCCATGCGTTACCTGGAATCCTATATGCCATTCTGGGACAAGGAAGATAATCCGGGCGCCCTCAAAGTAACCGTGCAGAAGTATTACCGGATCGCGGGCGGTTCAACTCAACTGGAAGGCGTGGTGCCGGATATCATTCTGCCCAGCCCGCTCGATCACCTGGATTTCGGCGAGCGCGCTCTGGATAACGCGCTGCCTTATGACGAGGTAAAGAAAGTGGATTTTAACGCCTTTGACCGGGACACCCTGTATCTGAGCAAGCTCAAGGAGCGTTCGGCCAAGCGCGTGGCCAGCAACGCCGGATTCCGGGGCATCATCGAACAGAGCGAGCAACTGAAGGAGCAGCAGGAACGCAATGAACTCTCTCTCAACATGACCAAGCGCAAGGAGCGCATGGAACGGGAGAAAAAGGAACTGGAAGAGCTGGAAGATCTGCTCAACGAGCTGACTCAGGAGGACTCGACCGTTTACGAAATCACCCTGGACAATGTGGATGAGTCAGGACTGAGCGCGAGCGAAGCGCCCGAATCTCCGGCGGAGGAGACGTCTGCAGAAACCGAGGAAGAGCCGGACGCCGCGTCGAACAGCGAAAGTGAAGAGACTGAGGAACTCAGTGAAGATTCAGACAATGAGAGCAACGGCGGGGGCTCCGGGCTGGCTTACTTCGAGCTGATCGAAAAAGAAGCCGCGCAGATCCTGATCGACCTGATCCAGCTCCAGCGGCAGGGCGCGGATACGGCTCAGGTGGTGGATTGAACTCCCGGGCGAGCTGGTTTGTGACAGAATTGTTAGAAACCAGACGCTGAAAATTGTGGTTTTCGCCGCATTTGACGTGTAAAAGCACAATATATTGAGTTGCTCGCCGTGGCAGCAATGCCAGGCGGGTGGTTCATTGAAAATTCATCTGCTGGCTTCACGGAAGCCCGGCTTACCCTGGCCGCGTTTCTTCCGGCGAAGACAGCGCAACCCCCGCGGCCTGTGTCGGCACTTACGCGAAGAAATTTGGCGCTACTGGAACTTGCCTCTCGCTGTTCTGGTGGCGGAGCGGCGGCGGGAGAACCTGAGAACACGGTTCTGACCGGGCCATCGAGGGAAACGGGCCGGGGCGCACCGATGAAGGATTTGAGTGCCACCGGCTCCTCGCGGATGCCGGATGCGGGCAAAGAGACCGCTTTCAGCCGGGCCCTGCGATCCGCCGCGACACCGGAACGTGATGGACGCATGAGCACGGACAGTGCGACCCAGCACCTGAAGCTGCCCGATCTCTGGCAGCAGGAAGCGGTCACCGCGCTGCAGAAAGGCCAGGATGTGATCGTGCAGGCGCCTACCGGTGCCGGGAAAACCTACATCTTTGAGCTGTTCCGCCAGAAGGGCCTGAAAGGGCAGGCCGTCTACACCGTGCCGACCCGGGCGCTGGCGAATGACAAGCTGTCCGAATGGCGTGCGCGAGGCTGGGATGTGGGCATCTCCACCGGCGATCTGGCAGAGAATCTGAATGCCCAGGTCGTCGTGGCGACGCTGGAGACCCAGAAAGGCCGTCTGCTGGAGCAACGCGGACCTTCCCTGCTGGTTGTCGATGAATACCAGCTCCTGGCCGACCCGGTGCGCGGGGTGAACTACGAACTGGCCCTGGCTTTGGCGCCGCCGAGCACCCAACTGCTTTTACTCAGCGGCAGCGTCGGCAATCCGCAGGACGTAGTTGACTGGCTGAAGCGCCTGGGACGCGACGCTACCCTGGTGAGCACGAAAAAGCGTCCTGTGCCGCTGGAGGAGGTGGTCGTGGAAGCGCTGCCCTACCGGGTGCCAAAGAGTGTGCGCGGCTACTGGACCCGCGCCATGACCGCTGCGCTGATGGCGGATCTGGGGCCGATTCTGCTTTTCGCGCCGCAACGCAAGGCGTGTGAGAAGCTGGCCAAGCAACTGGCAAGCGGCTTGCCCTCCCCGGCTCAACCCCTGGAGCTGACCCAGGAACAGCAGCGCCTTTGCGGCGGTGAACTGACCGCCATGCTGAAGAATCGCGTGGCCTACCATCACAGCGGTCTGAGCTACGCCGTGCGGGCGGGGGTGATTGAGCCTCTGGCGCGGGCCGGACAATTGCGCACGGTCGTGGCGACAATGGGTCTGGCGGCGGGCATCAATTTCTCCACCCGCTCCGTGGTGGTAACAGATTCCTGCTACATGCACCGTGACTTTGAGCACCGGGTGCGCCCGGATGAGCTTCTGCAGATGTTTGGCCGGGCAGGACGCCGAGGTCTGGATGAGATCGGCTATGTGCTTGTCATGCCGGACCGGCCGCGAATGTTTGACGCGCACGAAGCAAGGCTGGCAAGGCCCGCACAACTGGACTGGCCCAGCCTGCTGGCCATGATGCACGCCGCGCGGCAACGGGGTGACAATCCCTTCGAAGCGGCTTCCCGGCTGAATGGCAGTCTGTTCAGCAAGCAGGTGCCGCCGCTGGGGGTCGAAGTTTCCCTCAAGAAAGGGCCATTTCCCTGTGCATTGACGATCGACGCGGAACGCGCCCGACTGTCCCGCACCGAGAAGCATATGCTGGGCTCCCGCGATCAGTGGGAGGCCCTGCCCAACCCGGCCACCGTCCGCCTGAGCGATGCCTGGATGCGCTCTCAGGACCGCTGGAAGCCAGCCCTGTGCCTGCCGGAGATCGTGAGCAAGCTGGAGCCAAGGAGCATCACCCGGTTATGCAAGATCAAGGAAGGCCGCAACCGCTGGCGCTACGGCAAGCAGGCGCCGCTGGCCTCACTGATCGCGGAAGGGGACAAGGTGCGTCTTTCGAAATGGCTCTTTCAGGCGCTCTGCCAGGATGAAGCGCACCTGAAATCACTGGGCAAAAACCTGCCCGCCGGCCGGATCTGGCCCCGCAAACTCTTTGAAGAGGCGATGGTGCCGCACCTGAGCAACTTCATCCAACCCGGACGGGTCCATGCAACCGCATGGCAGGGGTCGCAATTCTTCGTCACGGTGGATTGCGGTCATCAGACGGTGAAGGCCTACAAAGACCAGCGGGGCCGGTGGCTGGTCAATCCGCCCCGGAAAGACGAGCGGCCGGAGACCTGCCGGAATTGCCCGGAATTCGAAGCCTGCCACCGTTCGAGCACCGCGCAAAGCCCGGCCCTGGCCTGGAGAGAGCTTGGCCTGATCGACCGTCACGGTCACCCGACTCGCCGTGGGGTGATCTTCAGTTTCTTTAACAAGGGTGAGGGCCTGGCCATCTCCGCCGCTCTGGAAGACAAGCATTACCATCTGGAGGACCTGATCTTTGACCTCGCCAACCTCCGCGCGGGGCACCGCTTTTGCGGAGATGACTCGCACTATGGCGGGCGCATCGGCGTGCTCTGCCAGGAGGCCTTTGAACGCCAGACCATCCCGGGCTACCTGGAGCTGGGCGTCCCGATCCAGTATGGGGACGGTGCGGGAGAAATCATGCGTGAACTGGTGGAAGGCGAGAAATCTTCCCGGGGCAAGGGGGGACATGGGCATCTCAATGAGTTGCTGAGGCCGGGAGACATTGAGCGGGCGATGATGGAGTGGCAGAGCCTGCTGCGTCAGATCCAGTTTGCGCCGGATTACGGGTGGGACCGCTGGATGGAGCTGAAGGGCCGGGCGAAAGAGCTGGTAGAGTGGCTGGACGCCCAGACCCGGACGAGAGACCGACTGGTCTATCCAGCCTTGACGGCGGAACAGAAACGGACGCGGATGAGTCACCGCCTGACCGTGCCGGGGAGGTAGGAATGGCTGGGAGGGAACCGTCACCGGCAGTGCTTTTCCCCTTGCCAGGGCGATGACCCTGGGCGATTGGTTGAGGCTCTACGCAGAGATTTTCCCTGCGGGTATAGCTTAATGGTAAAGCTCCAGCCTTCCAAGCTGGCTATGCGGGTTCGATTCCCGCTACCCGCTGAGATTTTCCTTGGCAACCGGTCCGGCTGCTCATACCTTCGGCCTGAGCGATATCGATTTACTCCCACTGCCATCATGAAACTGACCGCATCTCCTTCTCTACCTGTTTTGGCCCTGGCCTTTCTGCTTTCGGGCACCGCGCTGACCAATGCGCAAAGCGTTGGCGAAAAACTTTTTATGGATAACTGGAACGGAGTTTCAGCAGACGCGGATGAGGCCGCGTTTGCCGCGACCCGTTCCGCCTGTACCTTCAAGGGCGGCAAAGGGGATACCTTCGCTTCAACGACGCCGGCTGAGATCGCTTCGGTCGCAGTCACCGCGGCGGATCCAGATGATGAGGCGGATGTTCTGGCCGCCGTGGTCTCCGCCGCGATTGAGTATTGTAATGTGGGTTGTGATGAGATTCAGGCCATCCTGGACGCAGCCGTTCGTGCGGCGGAGAATCGCCAAAGCGCGCGCAACATGGCTGACATGCTGGTCAATATCGCCCCGGATTGTGAAGAGATGATCCGCGACTACATGCAAAACGAATTTCCGGATATCTTTGCGGGCGGCCTACCGCCGCTCTTTGGCATCGACGCCGCTGTGTCAAGCCCCCTCGGTGTAACGGTGGGTGGCGGTGTGCCAGACAGCCCGGAGATCATCGTTGAAATCCCGGGTGATCCGGGTGATCCGACGATCATCATCACGACTCCGGGCTCCTGAGCTTCCCGCGGCCTCGGAGGCAGGCAGGTTTTTGCGGCTTTCTAAAGTCCCTTTCGAAAAGCAGTCCCGCATGCGCGGGGCTGCTTTTTCTGTTCTGTGAACGGGAGCAAATCCACCGGCAAAGCGCTTTGGCATTGAGCGCGGCAGTTTCCTGAGCAACCATTCTTTTCCGGAGTGGCGAAAGCGATGGCACGCCGCACTCCTGGAGCCGCCTCCCGCACTTTCACCTGCCTGTGAGCTACGTTATCATACTGTTCCTCATTCTCGGTCTGGGGGTGATCCATGCCTTTCTGGGAGGCATTGAGATGGCGGCAGCGCTGCCGGCATATGGGCTGATCGGCGTGGCCGCCTTTCTCAGCATTATCTATCTTCGACGGCCCCGGGTTGAAGGGAGTAAACTGACGCTGGTCTCCGCGATCGCGCTGGCGGGCTGGATTGCTCTGCGCGCTCTGTATTCACCGGTTGAATATATTGCGGCCAAGGAACTCTATCTGGCGCTGACCTGCCTGATCATTTATCTGATCTTCTCGATTTACCTGACCGCCCCCCGGGAACGGTTGATTTTTCTATGCGCGATTTTTCTTGTGGCAGTCGCTCAAGGCCTTGTCGCGCTCTATCAGTTCCGGCAGGACCCATTTTTCTCCATGTGGATGGTGGAGCGCAGCCGTTTTGCAGGGACCTCCAGCGGTTTTTTCAATAACCCGATTCATGCGGCGGCATTTCATTATGTTACCATTTTATTTTGCGGAGGCATCGTGCTTTGGGCGCGCTGGCCGCTCCCGGCGAAGATTATTATTTGCGCGGTAGCCTTATTTTCCGGGGCGGCGATGGTTGTGGCGGGAGCGGATTCGCCTTTTCTGGCCGCGGCCGTGGGCGCCGCGACGTTTCTGGGAGCATCCGCCTTTATTCTGGCGAACTACTTTCTCTGGAATCGCCTGCTGGTGACCGGAGCAGTGCTCATTGTCACAGGCGGAATCTTTGGCGGTGGGTGGTTTCTGGTGAATCACCCGATGTTCCAGCAGATATCCGGGAGCAGTTTTCAGCACTTTGAAACGGAGGCACACTGGCGGCTCAGTGCATGGGATGCGGCGATCCAGCAGATTCCCATTCAACCAATCACCGGCACGGGTGCGGGCACGTATCTCTACTACGGCCGGGAATTCCGCAACCCATGGAATCAATTCGATACCCAGTACGCGCACAATGAGTATCTGGAGATTGTGGCGGAGTATGGAATAATCGGAGGTCTTCTGACCGTGTTTTTTATCGTAACGCATATCCGTGCCGGTTGGCTTGGCTACCGGCGGCTGGGTTTTGAGCGATTGATTATGTCCGGGCGCAGAGAAAGTAATGCGCTGGCTCTGAATATTGGAGCGGCGAGTGTGTTTCCGGCTATTCTGGTGGGTTCCGTTTTTGATTTTCCGATGCAGATTCCGGCAGTGGCGGTGGTGGCGGCTTTTGCCTGCGCGATTCTCGCTAATCCGGGCAGTCAGGAGCGCAGAAAGCGGAACACGAAGATCACAAGGTTGAGTTACTTGGCCCGCGCCATCCTACCTTTAACGGGGATTTTTCTGATCTACGCTGCAGCCACACGGGCGCCCAGCGAGGTGCACAGTTATTTCGGTAAAGTCTATCTGATCCATAAAGACAAACCCGTCGCGGCCGTGCGTGAGTTTGAAACCGCCCTGGAAATGGATCAGCGAAATCCTCACACATGGTATTTTCTTGGCGAAGCGCACCGGCGCAATGGCGATAGCGCATCGTTGCCGATTATCGCGATGGATGCATACCTCGAAGCGCAACCGCCATTGCTGCAAAGCATCGAATTGTTTCCGCAGAATTCCAGTCCGCATGCGAGTCTGGCGCTTCTTTATCAGGCATTGGGAGAGGAAGAATTAGCGGAAAAACACTGGAAAATAGGGCTCGGTCTGGATCCACATGAATCGCGGATGCGTGCTTTTTATGGCTTGTATCTGCAAAGGGCAGGAAAGCTGAGGGAGGCCTGGCGGGAATATAATCTGGCACTGTATTATGACCCGCCGCCGAACATCCGGCGCTTTGTCCGGGCGAACCAGCAGTTAGTCGGACCAAAGCTCAGAGAGCTTGGCCGGCAGGGCTATTACAAGGATAAGGGCGAACCCGAGGAACCCATCGTTCCGGTGGTATATGATTTCGGCAAGCGTCCTCCGCGAACGATTGATTACTTTTTTGAAGAAAGCTGAAAGCATGGGTATTCCCAATCAGCTGACCATGTTCCGGTTTCTTTTCACTGGACTGCTTATTGCCGCCATGGCCATCCCGTTTCCGGGTAGATATTGGATTGCCTTGATTATCTTTATCATCTGTATGGGGACAGATTACCTGGATGGTTATCTGGCGCGTAAATTAGGGGCGGAAACCGCTTTTGGCCGGCTGATGGATCCGCTGGCCGACAAGATGGTAATCAGCGCTGCGCTCATCATGCTTACCGGAGAGGGCTACATTCCAGGATGGATTACGACGGTGATTGTCTCCCGGGAGTTTCTCGTGACTGGCCTTCGACTTCTTGCCATCGAGCAGAATCATGTTTTGAGCGCTGACCGATTCGGCAAACTCAAAACCGTGCTGCAGGCCATCACGGTGATTTCCCTCATGATACTGGCCGCGCTCACCGGGTCCGGGTCTGCCGGAGATGGATCTTTCAGAGCGATCCTGGAAGCGGCGAGGATGCCCGTGCTGTTGCTGACCGCCGCCGTAACGGCAGCCTCCGGTATCAGCTATTTCTGGAAAAACCGCGCCCTTCTCCGGAAGAGCTTAACTGCCGAATCGCCTCAACCGTAAACAGCAGCATCATGGTCAAGCTTACCGAAAGCGGTCCGGCCCCCGAAGAGGTCACCAAATCCGAGCGACAGTATAGCGCGCTTTATCATCTGGCCTCCTTTGCCTACATCCTGATTCCCGCACCGGGCCTTTACGCGTCGAATCTGCCCGGAGTGTTACTGGCGATTTTTCTGCTTCACCGCCCGAAAACTCAGTTTGAAAAACTCAACGCCAGCCGGGCTTTCAATTTTAACGTGCTGATTGCCCTGCTTTGGGTGCCGCTTTTTGCGATCTTCCATGGCCATTTTCTGGATATTTATTCTTACCTTATTTCGCGGGGCGCCCCTGAGGAAGACGCCCGGGTGATCGCGCAGAGGCTGCAGTTAATTGCGCTGTCCTTTGCTTACGGAGTGCACATCCTTTTCACCGCCGCGGCAGGAATCATGGCGCTGGACGGCAGAATTTTGCGTTACCCCTTTTCCCTGCCGCTTTGGCAGGTGAAGTGAAACGGTATGAAATCAGGCTGGATTAGCCGCGCTGGGATCAAGCCTTTGTAAGAGGCCGAGAAGCACATTACCGATGGCCACGAGGGCATCCCGGTATTCACTGGCGGGCAAAACCTCAAGCTGACTCTGCGCCCGGCGGACGAGTGCGCCCGCGTCCTGGATCGCCTCACTGACAAAACCTCGATCCAAAGCCAGCTTCGCTACCTCCTCGGCACCTGCCGCATCACCGTGCCCAAGCTTCTGGCATATCTCCGCGTGCTGCAGATCGTTCGAAGCATCAAGCAGCTTGAGGATCGGCAGGGTCAGTTTGCCTTTGAGAAGATCCGTTCGGAGAGTCTTGCCCACGGTGGATTCCGAGCCCGCAACATCCAGGCAATCATCATAAATCTGGTAGGCAATGCCCAGCTCACGCCCGAACTGGCGGCAGGCGGCGACAATCTCATCGGGGCATTCATTAAGTTTCGCGGATAGCTCGGAAGCCGCGATAAAAAGGGCGGCCGTTTTCATTTCAATGACCCGGAAATACTCCTCCAGCGGGAGATTCCAGTCATGCCGGCGGCGGGTCTGAATGATCTCTCCGGAGCAGACCATGCTGGTTGCCTGAGCGATGCTGCGGCACACGGAGGCATCTTCGAATTGAGTGGAAAGCTTCAGGGCATGGGCAAAGAGACAATCCCCCAGCAGGACGCTGGTGGCATTTCCCCATGTGGCATTGGCCGTGGGCTGGTCCCGGCGCATGACCGCTTCATCAATGATGTCATCGTGAATGAGCGTGGCCAGATGAATGAGTTCGAGGATCACCGCCAGATCCACGTGCTCAGCGCGCATCCCGCCCGTGGCACCGGCAGTGAGAAGGGTGAGGGCCGGCCGCAACCGCTTGCCTTTGGACTGCACAGCGTAGGCCACGTAGTCCACCACGTCCGGATCAAAGGCGTCTGCCTGCTGGGTGATGACCTTTTCCACCTCCCGCAAGTGGCGCTTGATCAGGTTAAAAGGCAGAGCCAATGAAGTTTTCTCGCCAGCCGTGAGCATCATTATCTGAGTCATCCCCCAAAGTTATTACGCTCGGAATTGCAGCAAGAAACCGGATGAGTCCACAAGTTTCAAAGAAGGTCATGGCCAGTTAAGCCAACCGGCCGGCCGCATGCTTCAGCGCCTCGATCATCCGTTCTCGCCAGACCTCGACGGAAGTGTTGTCCAACAGCCAACGGCGTCCAGCCTGACCCAGCCTCTGGCGCATCGGCGCACTGGAATCCAGCTCCCTGATATGTTCGGCAAGCTGAGCCGCCCGGCCGGGCTCATGGTGCATCCCGGTCTCGCCATGGAAAACCATCTCCGTCAGCCCACCAGATTCCGCGGCGAGAATCGGTTTGGCGAAATCATAGGCTTCATAGGTGACAAGACCGAGCGGCTCCCACCAGAGACTGGGGGCGAGCATGGCGCGGCAACCGCGAATGAGGGCGGTTTTCGCGGGTCCGCTGACTTCGCCGTGAAACGCGATTTTAGACGAACGCCGGGTGGCAGCGACGACTTCATCTTCAAGGGGGCCCTGTCCGCCGATGACCAGCCGGGGACAGCCGCTCCCCAGCTGTCCTTCCAGAATGTCCCAGGCCTGCAGAAGGGTGCGCACGCCCTTTTGCGGAATGAGCCGGCCGAGAAAGAGGTAGTAGTCTTCCTCCGCTTCAGGTGGGGTCACTCCGGTGTTCTGGGGGATCCAGAAATGGGGCACAACAAAAATGTCCTCCGCCGGGATACCCGCCCGGACAAAGGATTGCTTCATGAAGTCACTGATGGCGATCCAGGAACGGATACAGCGGAACCAGCGGCGCAGGTGCATCATCCAGAGGACCGCGGCGAAGAAAGCGGTTTTGGCTTGGGACTCCTGCCATGAGCCATGCCAGATCTCTGGCCAGAAATTCTTGCGCAGGCCGGACTGGGCCACGCGATCACCGGCCCAGAGGTAGCCGCTGACCGAAAAGGGCCGGAAATTATGGATGAGGTAAGCGCAGGGAACGTCCCGCCGGATGGCTTCGTGGTAAATCGCGGCGGAGCCAGTGGGGAAGACATTGTGAAGCAGCCAGCAGTCTGGCTGGAACCTGGCGTGGCTGTCCAGCAACTGCCTGAGCGCCACCGGATTGCGCCACATGAGTTGAGCCTGACGGAGCGGGCTCATCCCTTGAGCGGTGATCTCTTCACTTGAAAAGAAGCAATTTTGCAGTTCTAGGGTTTCTGGGGAGGGTAGCTGTTCTGTCAGCTTCTCCACGGCTGCCTCTTCACCACCGCGTTTCAGGTATTTATTGAAAATCTGTAAGACTCGAATCACGGCGTTTTTTTAGACTTGGTTTTCTCCTGATCGGGAGAGTTAGTTCCCCGGGATCACCTCTATGTTTCGCGCATTTTTACTGATCATGCTGCTCTTCGGAATGGCCTATCTTCTTTTTCCAGAAGACCGGCCGTCTGAAGCAAAAACGCCGCCGCTTTTTGGCAATGCGGGCATGTTTGAGGAGGATCGCGAACTACTCAAGCGCCAACTGCAGAACAAACTGCGGGACATACCGCATGACGAGGAAACCATCCGTCAACTGATTCTGCTGGAGGTCGCGGAGGCAGCGGCGGATTACGAGGAACTGTTGAAACTCGCCCAGCAGTATCAGGAAGTGGCCGGTGAAACCAGCAAGCTCAACTTTCTTCTGGAGCTGGCCTCCTTCTCGACGGACGCCACGATCCAGTCAAATGTGGCAAGGCTGATTGGTGATTTAGGGCTTGAGGCTGGTATTCCGCTCTTGAGGAAACTGACGGTTAGCCAGCATGAGGTCGCAAAAGTGTGGGCCACGCGCAGTCTGGGAAAAGTAGAACCGGAGCTGTCACACTTCACGCTGCTACTATGTTTAAAGGATCGCAGCCCCAAGGTGCGTATGGCGGCAGCGGAGGTTCTGGGGAAAATGTCTGAGAAAGATAATAGCCGGTTTCTTTTTGCGCGGGTCAGTGATCAGGATTGGCGGGTGCGGCACATGGCGCGACAGGCCTTGCGCGAACATATCTGTGACGAAAATGCGAACCGGTTTTACCGGGAATGGCAACGTGGGGGCAGAAAAGGTCAGGCGGCGTGCATTGCCCTTGGATACTACGGTGAGGAGGAGGTGGTTGGCGACCTGAAGAAAATCATGGCCGCCAATCAAAAAGCGGATCCCGGCCTGCGTATCGAAGCGGCGCTGGCTTTGATTCATCTGGATAATGAAATGGCCAAAAAACTCCGGCGGGATTCAGTTTTTGAGCCTGCTAATACAGATCTGGCTAGAATGGGTGACGCCTTAAGTCTGGCACGGAGGCTCGGCACCGCGGAACTTCCGGAGAGCTGAGCGCTGGCTTCAGGTCAGAGTTGCTCAACAGGAGAAAATTATGCGCCAATTAACCAGCTGCTTTTCTTTCCGCAAGTTCCTGGTAAATTTCCAGAAGCTTAAGAAAGTGATTGGACCAGCTTAATTTCCGGGCACGCTCCCGGCCTTTGTTTTCCAGCTCTTCACGCAAGGATGCGTTATTCAGAATCATCTCAATCTGTGCGGCGGCTTTTTGAGTATCGTGAGGAGAAAAATAGAGGACGGCATCCCCGCCGACCTCAGGAAGGCTGGCGGCGTCACTGGAAACGACCGGGCAACCGGCTGCCATGGCTTCAAGCAGCGGAAAACCAAAGCCTTCAAGGGTTGAAGGAAAAATCAAGGCACTGGCCTGCTGATACAGCCAGATCAGTTCATCATCTGAAACAAACCCAAGCTCAATTAAACGGTCTTTACCCGCGGCCCGACTGAAAGCTGAAACCTGGGCGTCACTGAGCTTCTCACCGACCCGCACGAGGATGGTGTCGCTCAGTGATTCGGGAAGATGCCCGAATATCTCCGGCAAAGCTTCCAGGTTTTTTCTGGGATGATTTAATCCGATGCTGAGCAGGAAGCGCTGGCCCGCCAATGGCCGCAGAGAATTGCTCTCCGGACTAATCTCTCTCTGAAAAGAATCGTAGTCCACCCCTTCCAGCAGGACGCGCATGGATGAACGGTCGATTCCCAGCCGCGTGGAGATATCATTCGCGGAAAACTCTGAAACCGTCAGAATCAGGTCGGCTTTGCGGATCTGATTTACTACTTTCTGAAATCGCTCAATCTGTGCGGCAGTAAGATCGGAGAATCCCCAGAGCGGCGCGATATCGTGAACGGTGACCACAGAGATGACATCCTTCGGAAGGTGCGGGATGAGGTGCGCTTCTGAATGATCCAGAATATGAGCAAGATCAAATTTATTTGTGCGAAAGCGCATTTGGAGCGCATAAAATAAATAGCGCGAAGCAGCGCGCATGAACCGGCCGCAGGGCACTGGAGTCACCGGAATAATTGGGAACGGCGAGAATATCTCAAATCCCTGCAATTCCTTCTCGTGACGCATTTTGCGCTCGTGTTCCAGGCTTTGCCAGTATTTCAGCATACTGAAGCTCTTTCCGCGCGGATGCTGCGGCAGCCAGCACACGCGCAAGCTGGTCATGTGGTCACCCATCGCGCTAGTTGATACGTCCGGCGCACGGCAATGCCAAGCAGATTCTTGCGGCTCCGCTCTGCGCCACTATGGTGACGGCGCATCCGCAGATCGTTCCTTCCTGCCCTCGCGCTCAAGTAACTCATACATGGACCGGTAAAGCCGTTCAATCGCAGCGTCTGGATCTTCAAGATTCATCGTCTCACGAATTTTGCTGACATAAATGCCAAAGGAAAATGGCGTGACCGCGATGACGTCGACCATTTTCCATTCATACTCCGTCACGGCTTCGAGAAACCCAGTCGCGCGGGGGGCGTCCAGAAAAGTATGCGCGGCCTCATAGTAGGCCTGCTGCAGCAGAGGATGATCGGGTTCGTGTTCCTGTAGAACCTGAAAAAGTATTTCAGAGTTCCAATGTAACTGCTTTAGCCGGCGCTCCCTTCCCGGCAATTGACGCGGAACCATTAATCCGGTTTGCGCAATACCGCGGAATTGCCATTTCACTAATTCCGCGCCGCGTAATTGAGTAAAAAGATCATCCTCCACGTTCTCGGGACTAAAGAGTTCCCGCCATTCTTCCAGGCTCATTTCCTGTTCCTTCCGCAGGGTCAGGAGAAAACCGTAGTCATCAATCGTAGCCATGGCATTTCCTCCCAGACGATCTTTGACGCGCAGAGCAATGATGCGGGAGAGCGCGTCGTTTGCACTGCGCCCAATCAGACTGTGAAAGAAATAATTGGTGAGACCATCTTCACGAAATACCTCGATGAGCAGCCGTCCCTTAATCGGAATCAGTGAATATTTGGCTTGGGCCAGGAACTGTTCGACAATTGCCTCCGCGTTCTTTAAGGAGACTTCATAGTTCTCAATCAGCCACTCCAGCGCGCCTTCCTCATCCGGTTCTTCCCGGGAAATGAATCCATCCATGGCTGTCCGGATTTTCACAACCTCCGCGGCCAGCCCGGAAGTCAACGGCATTTTGCTGGCATTCCACGCCGGCACAGTCGGGAGCCGCCCGCTCGCATCTTCGACCCGTGCCTCCATAATGCCCGTTCCAAGGAGACGCACGGTTTTTCCAGCCAGCACAAAGATATCTCCAATATTCAACTTTTTAATGAACCCTTCCTCGACCGTGCCGATCGTTCGATTGTTCAGCCGCACAGAGACGCCTGCCTCTGAAATAATTGTGCCGATGTTCATCAGATAATCCCGCTGACGCGCCTTACTTTCCGCCGGATATAGTTTTCCGTCTTCCGCATTCAGCCTGACCCGACCAAAACTGTCTTTATACTGGCGCCGCAGGGATTTCCCGCCTCCTTCCAGGAAATGCAGGATATTTCTGAATTCGTCCCAGGGAAGATTTCTGAAGGGATAAGCCGCGCGCAACGTGGCAAAGAGATCTTCCGGTGTGATGGCCTCAACCATGGCAAGGCCGACGACATGCTGCGCGATCACATCGTGGGCCTGCTCGAAAACACGGACGGAATCGAGCTGTTTTTCACGAACCAGTTTCGCGGTCGCCGTGCACTCGATGAGATCACCGATATTCGTCGCACATAAAATCCCGTGGCTCACCTGATGGACGCTGTGACCGGAGCGGCCAATCCTTTGGATTGCCCGGGAGATTCCCTTGGGTGCGGCCATCATGACCACGAGATCGACCGCGCCAATATCGATGCCCATTTCCAGGCTGGTCGAGCAAACAACCGCACGCAGTCTGCCCTGCTTCAACTGGTCCTCCACTTCGAGGCGCACATCGCGATCCAGCGATGAATGATGCACCGCGATTCTCTCTGCGAGGTCGGGCAGCGCCGCTTTGAGACGCATCCCGATATTCTCCGCCCCGCTGCGCGTGTTACAGAAAACCAGGACGGACTGGCGAGACTCAATCAGGTAACTCAATTCCTTGACCAGCCGTGATCCCGTCCACCCCGCCGGGGGATAGGGATTCTCACGAATCGGCGAGAAAACTTCCGCAATTGTCCTGCGAACAAATCTGGACTGGGCGATGACACATCGCCGCGGCTCTGGCTCGACATCCGGCCGCCCTTCTCCAACGAGGAACCGCGCCATCGTCTCAACCGGGGCGACGGTGGCGGAGAGCCCGATGCGGCACAGCCCAGTTTTGCCGTGGGTTCGCTTCCGGACGAGGCGCTCCAAACGCTCCAGAGAAAGAATGAGGTGACTGCCGCGCTTATTCTCCGCAAGCGAATGGATCTCATCCAGAATGACATAGCGGCAACTGGCCAGCTTCGGCAGGAGCGTCTTCTGGCTGAGCATGATGGCGAGGCTCTCCGGGGTCGTCAGAAACAGGTGAGGCGGCCGGGTCCGGAACTTAGCCCGTTCACTCGCCGGCGTG
Organism: uncultured Verrucomicrobiales bacterium; assembly: GCA_964622095.1. Taxonomy (GTDB): domain Bacteria; phylum Verrucomicrobiota; class Verrucomicrobiia; order Verrucomicrobiales; family CAZUPP01; genus CAZUPP01. Next base: position 86,968 of record CAZUPP010000012.1, on the reverse strand, counting down.
TCCCCCGTCCGGGTGGCCAGCCGAATTTTCTCTCGAAGTCCGAGGCCCGTCAGCGGCGGGTCCAGATTCTTACGGATATCATAGGCCAGGGCACGCAGGGGTGAGATATAGAGCACATACACGCCATTCGGCAGTTTATCTTTATCCGCGCGCCGGGCGAGGTGATGAAGAATTCCGAGAAAGCCGGCCAAGGTCTTCCCGGTGCCGGTGGGAGAACACAGCAGCGTGCTTTTGCCCTGGAGAATCGGTGGGATAGCCAGCCGCTGGGCCTCAGTCATTTCTCCGTGGGCACGCTTAAACCAACCGCCCACGGCCGGGTGAAGTGACTTCAGAATCGCTTCCTGGCTCACCTCCTGCGCCGCCTCAAACCGGTCACTCCTGCAAGCCGTCGTTAAAACCGGTTTTTCCACCGTCATCATGAAAGATAACGATGGAACAAGAGATGACGCACTGATTCAATGACCAGAAATCAGGCCCGGCCAAATCGGCGGCGGTGCTGCTGGCGTATGAGCAGCAGCAGGATCGCCAGGCCGGGCAGAAAGAGAAAACCGAGGGCGATCAGAAGGGGATTCAGGGAGTGTGCAAAAACGAGATGGGCAATTCCCCACAGCCAGAGAAAACTGGCGAGCGCGCAGATTTGGCAAAACTCCGCGGACGGATTCCACGAAAGCAGGTCATTTACATTGCGGGTGGACAGGACGAGACCAGTCACGACGAGCGTGAGGCTTGTGGGAAGCATGACCAGGGCAAGTGCGGCGTGGACCTGTGAAAGGCCTGCGTAACAAAGACCATGAGAAAACGGGCGCGTTGCCTGGAGATCAGCAATCCTTGGATTCCGACTTTGAATTGACATAATGACAGGGCCGGGGAAACCGGCGTTAGGCTATTCGCTTTTTAATTGTGTACACGACACCTTCAGAAAGATGCCAGCGAAGCAAGGGCGAACTAATACCACCCAAGACAGCAAGAGCTGTACCAGTCCTTGGGTTTGCAGTTTTTCTGAAGAAGAAAAACTATGGCAATCCGGCGTGCGCCCCGTGGCTGGCATCGACGAAGCCGGGCGAGGGCCTCTGGCCGGTCCGGTGGTTGTTGCCGCTGTTATTTTGCCGGAAGATTTTCGTCACGCCCGGCTGAATGATTCCAAAAAGCTGTCCTCAGCCACGCGGGAAGAGATTTTTGGTGAGCTCAGCGCTTCCCGGGAAATCATAATTGAAATCGCAGTCATTGAGCCTCGCCGCATTGATGAACTTAATATTCTCCGGGCGACCTGGGCCGGCATGGAGGAGGTTCTTTGCCACCTGAAGAGACATCAGGTTGAGCACGCCCTGATCGATGGCAATCCAGTGCCAGGTTTATCTGTTCCTTCCACCGCACTGGTCAAGGGTGACGCTCGCAGTCTCAGTATCGCCGCAGCCAGTGTTGCGGCTAAGGTGACCCGGGACCGGCTTATGATTGCCCTGGATGAAGAATTTCCGCAGTATGGTTTCGCCCAACACAAAGGTTACCCCACCTCAGCACACCTGGAGGCCCTTCGCCGTTATGGACCCTGTCCGCACCATCGCCAGTCATTTGCTCCGGTGGCTGAACAGTATCTGGCCCTTTAGCCGCCAAGCCGTATCTGGGAACCGGGCGCATTTCGGGAAGTGGGGTGAGCGGCAGGCGGCGTGTTATCTTCGGCACAAGTCTGGCATGAGACTACTCTATCGCAACTATCGTCCTCCGGGGGGTGGCGAGGTTGATCTGATCTGCCGGGAGAAGGATACCCTGGTTTTCGCTGAAGTGAAAACCCGCCACGGCGACGAGTTTGGCACTCCGGGAGAAGCCATCGATCAGGAAAAGACCGAATTGATTCTTCGCGGCGCGCTCTCATGGCTCCGGCTTCTGGGAAATCCGGATATTCATTTCCGTTTCGATGTTGTCGAGGTCTTGATCCTTGAGAATGAAAAGATCGAGATCACCCACCTTCGTGACGCCCTTGATTTGCCCGGCTCCTTCCGCTACAGCCCGCAAACCCGGGATCCCGGTTCACGCACGGATTGACCAAAGAACATGGAGAACTGGCCGTGTGTTTTTCATTGATCCAAGCTGAAGCTGGATACAGATTCCGCCCACGTCGCGCATCTCGCTTTACTTGCCAATAACCAAACGCCTCATTTTTGCGCGTCTGCCTCATGTCTGGGACATCATCTGCTTCCGCTGTGACGACCTATCACGTCGTTCCTGAATCCACCCACAACCGTCTGGTTGCCCAGGTTTACCGGGAACGCGGTTACGACGAGAACGAGACCGAACTGGCCGTTCAGTTTACCGCTGAAGCCGCCCGCCACGGAATCCGCACGCACAATGCTCTCAAGGCTTTGCATCTGGATGAGCACTTCGGCTCTCAGGTGGGCGGGTGTCAGCCAGGCGCGGAGATTGAAGAGATCTCCTCACCCTTTGCCGCATCCCGTGTGTGGAATGCGAACAAGAAGCTCGGCCAGGCGGTGGCTTATCGGGCGATGGATACCTGCATGCAGTTGGCGGATAAGTATGGCATCGGTCAGATCAGCGTGGACAACGCCTTTCACTATCTGTGGGGCGGCGGCTATGGCCTTTACGCGGCACGGCAGGGCTACATTGCCTATACCAACTGCACCAGCGCCCTCGCGGAGGTGGTCCCCTATGGCGGAAAATTTCCTACGATGGGGACCAATCCTCATACCTGGGCCTTCCCCACTCAGGAAGCCGTCGGCTTTCCCGTGCTGATTGATTGGGCGACCTCAACAGTGGCGATGGGACGCGTGGAGCAATTCAAGCGCGAAGGAAAATCTCTCCCGGAAGGCGCCGCGGTTGACGAAGACGGCAATCCCACCACCGACCCCTACGAAGCGGCCGCTCTGCTGCCCTTCGGCGCCCACAAAGGCTATGGTCTATGTCTGATCAACGAGATGATGGCCGGATTGATCGGAGGAAGCCTGCCGACTCTTCGCGGCCGGCGGCTGAAGAAAAATGGTAATGGCAGCGGTCACGGGGGCAGCTCTGAAGATGGACCGGAGAAAAACTCGGCCAGCTTTTATTTCCAGGTCATTCATCCGGACGCCCTGAGCGGAAAGGACTTCGCCCAGGGCCGTACCCAGATGGAGAACCTGGCCGCGGTCCTGCGGGATATTCTCGGCCACGGCAATGAAACCTGTATCCTCCCCGGCCAGATCGAAGCCCGGGCGGCACAGCTCAGTGATCAGCATGACGGTTTGCTGTTTACAGCGGCAGAGATCGAAGGATTCGCCGAGATTGCCGATGAAGTGGATGCCGACCCGTGGTCTCCAGAAGATTTTCCCACGATCAAGGCCTGATCATCGCGGGACTCTTCGGATGGTGCGCGGCCGATCTCTCAACTGATGGATTACGAAGGACTAATCAGCACCCGCCACGAGCGCTTTGCCGTGCTGGAAGATGAGATTGCCAAGGGCGAGATTTATTCTGATCCCAAACGCTCCCGGGAGGTGCTGAAAGAGCACTCCAGACTCAAAGCGCTGCTAGAAAACTGGAGGGAGTTTCGGGCCCTCGGCGATCAGATCACGGAGAACGAAGAGCTGGCCAAGAGTGATGACCAGGAGATGGCAGACTTGGCAGCTGAAGAGCTGCCTCAGCTGAGATCACGCCGGGAGCAGTTGGACGTGGCCATTCAGGCGGCGCTCCTGCCGCCGGATCCGAATGAGGAACGCAACGCGATCATCGAAATTCGCGCAGGCACGGGCGGGAATGAAGCCGCGATTTTTGCGGCTGACCTTTACCGGATGTATATCCGTTTCGCTGAGCTGAAGAAATGGAGTCTGGAACAGATCGACCTGAGCGAGAGCGATCTGGGAGGGGTGAAGGAGGTCGTCTTTCAACTGAGCGGCGACGAAGTTTTCCGTGACCTGAAATTCGAGAGCGGGGTGCACCGGGTGCAACGTGTGCCGGTGACCGAGACTCAGGGCCGCATCCATACTTCCACCGCCACCGTCGCCGTGCTCCCGGAGGCAGAGGAGGTGGACATTGAGATCAATCCGGAAGACGTGCGCGTCGACGTGGCTCGAGCCAGTGGACCGGGTGGGCAGGGAGTCAATACCACGGACTCTGCCGTGCAAGTCACCCATCTCCCGACCGGAATGATCGTTAAGATCCAGGAATCCCGGAGCCAGATCAAGAACCGGGAAAAAGCCCTCAGCATTCTGCGCGCCCGTCTGCTTGAGAAGAAGCAAAAGGAGGAAGAAGCCCAGTATGCGGAGAACCGAAAGAGTCAGATCGGCAGTGGCGGACGCGAAGAGAAGATCCGGACCTACAACTTTCCCCAGAACCGCCTGACCGACCACCGCATTGGGCTGACCCTGTATAATCTTGATCAAGTGATCGAAGGATCACTTGAGGAAATCATCCAGGCCCTCAAGGCGGAGGAGATTCGTCAGCGCCTCAACGCCGGCACGGGCTGATCAGGGCGGATCGTAACGGCGCTTTAGTTGCGTTATGCCTCTCGTTCGTGTTACGTTAGATGTATGAAGCAGTGGATCTTCATTATCGCTTGTCTGATCGCCGGCTACACGCTCTTTGTGCAGAAGTATTGGATACCGGTAAAACTCGAAAAGGAGCAGCTTGCTGATTCTATTCAGGAGCAAGAACACTTAGTTAAAACTCTTGCCCTGGAACTAGAAGAGCTTCGAAGAAGACTGATTAGCACACAAATGAATTTGGCAGCTCAGTCACAGGATCGCGATCGGGAGATGAGATCTCTGGGAGGTTCACTGGATAAGGGGATCAAAAGCAATCAGTCCAACGAGGTGGCGTCTTTATCGGGGACGGTTCGTAATGCACAGGCCCGATATCTCGATGAATTGACAAAGCTTCAAGAACTCAAAGCGGAGCTACAGCGCCGCGAGACCGAAGAAAGGCTTGCAAAAGAGAGGCGTGAGAAAAAGCAAGACTAAGTGGGCCTCTCCGGTTTAATTATTCCGAGCCCATTGCGAAAATGTTTGAGCAGCCAATCTCATTTTGGTTCTGTCCCAAGTTGTCATGGTGGGCGATCCATAAGCGGTGGCTCTGTTCCCATCTCCCAAACTTCAAACATTTACATTAATATGATCCCTTATCGCCCTTATCGTTTAAGCGCTCTCCTTACCCTCCTGATTATTGGCATCTTTACAGGTTATTCTCAGGGGCAGAATGAAGGTCCTGAAATGCCCTCGGAGGAGTCATTAGCCGCGGCCAATCGTGTTCTCGAAGTGAGCCAGACCAAGAAGATGCTGGATATGGCTATGGAGCAGGTGCGCACCATGCAGAAGCAGCAGATCCAATCCTTGGGCCTGGATGAGGACAATGCAGCCAAGGCGCAGGAAATCATGGACAAAACTCAGGTCGCCCTGGATGAGTTTTTGAATTGGGAGGACATGAAGGAATCCATCGCGACCAGCTACGCCAAGGTGTTCACGGTCGATGAACTGAATAAGCTGGCCGAATTCTACGAAAGTGAAGTGGGCCAGAAGTTTATCGAAAAGTCTCCTCAGCTCATGCAGGAAATGATGACTCGCATGCAGCAGCGCATGCCACAGCTTCAGCAGCGCCTGCATGAAATCACTCAGGAAGTCATGGCGGAGGAGGACTCAGGCGAATCCGCTCCTGCTCCCGAAGACGGTGAGGAGTAATTCCCCTCCCGTTGGGACATAGAAATGCTGCCTATTATCGGCCCGGCAAAAGCTCCAACAGAAAGCCATGAAGGTATTCTGTTTCCGGCACCGTGAGAAGCACAGGATGATCGAGCGGCTGACCAAGGCGCTGCACCAGACGTGGGGTGACCCGAGCGTCGACGGCGGCGTCTTTCACGACTTCCCATAAATCTGCCTCGCTCACGTGATGTGAGCAGGAGAACGTGGCAAGCATCCCGCCTGGGCGCAAAAGCTGGAACGCGCGCAGATTGATCTCCTTGTAACCGCGGTGCGCGTCCTTTCGACTGGCTTTGCTGCGTGTAAACGATGGCGGATCAAGAATGACCATCCCGTATTCTGCATGACGGCGGCCCTCAGACTTGAGCAAGTCGAAGACATTGGCTTCGCGCCAGCTTACCTTCAGTCCATTGCAGTCCGCGTTGGCTTGGGCCGTTTCGAGACAATCAGCGCTCGTGTCCACGCCGGTCACGCCTGCTGCGCCGGCTTTTGCGCAGAAGAGCGCAAACCCGCCCTGATTCGTAAAGCAGTCCAGGACCTCCCTCCCCTGGGCATAGGCCGCGACCGCTCCGTAGTTGAAGCGTTGGTCCAGATAAAGGCCGGTTTTATGTCCGGAGAGCGGTTCGAAGGCAAAGCTCAGCCCTTCTATATCCACCAGCCTTTTGCCAGGTTCCTCTCCAATAAGCATCCGTGAGCGCGTCTCCAGTCCCTCGGCCTGCCGCAGAGGAGCATCATTGCGTTCGACTACCGCACAGACTCCATCCAGACTTTCTGCCACCACGGCTGCAATCAGCTCGATGCGGTCATCCATCGCGCGAGTCAGGGTTTGTATCACGGCGACCTCTTCGTATCGATCCACGATCAGTCCCGGCAGACCGTCACTCTCACTCCAGACCATCCGCCCGATCTTTGGCCGCTCCAAGACCCGCTCCCGGTAGTCGAGCGCCTGCCGGATGCGCCTGTGAAAGAAATCCTCATCCAGTTCCTGGCGCTGACGGGAAAAGCGCCTCGCTACGATCTGGGACTGCGCATTGTAGATCGCGCTGCCCAGCAGCTTGCCCTTCACATCTCGTAGGGTCACGACATCCCCATCCCGGACGTCCTCCGTCACTTTTTTTATTTCACTGCGGTAAACCCACTCGTGACCATGGAAAATACGGGCGCGCGGACTGACAACAAGCGTGGGCATAAGCCCTCAGCATAGCCCAGCTCAACCTGCCGGCAAGCAGTCGCCGTCATGGTAGAAACTGCCCGAGCCGCCTTCCGGACGATGCCCGTTCTGTTCCTGGCAAGAGCCTCCGCCCGTAGCAGAGCAGCCGCACGTCTCGACCTTCCGCGAGGCGGCTTCTTTGGTCTTGGCGGTGCTCTCACTGACTTCCGGGTAACGGAAAACGCGGCCTTCGTAATTCTGGATAATCGTTTCCTGATCGTCCTGGCGCAGGATGTATTCCGGGTTGATCGGCGTTTTGCCACCGCCTCCCGGCGCATCAATGACAAACTGCGGCACGGCGTATCCGGTTGTGTGCCCACGCAATTCGCTGATGATGTCCAGGCCCGTTTTCGTGGTGGTGCGCAGGTGCCCTGAGCCCTTGATCAGGTCGCACTGGTAGAGGTAATAAGGCCGGACCCGGCACCTCAGCAGTTTCTGGGTGAGAGCTTTCATCACTTCGGGATCATCATTTACCCCGCGCAGGAGCACGCTCTGATTACCGAGTGGCACCCCGGCATCAGCCAGACGCTCCAAACCCTGCTTCACTTCCAGAGTCAATTCCCGAGGATGATTGCAATGCACACTCATCCAAACTGGATGATAGCGGCGCAGCATCTCACAGAACTGCGAGGTGATCCGTTGCGGCGAAAAAATCGGGACGCGGCTGCCGATCCGGATGAACTCAATGTGCTCAATGGCGCGCAACCGCTTCAGAATGCGCTCCAGTTTCTCATCGGAGAAAAGGAGCGGATCACCCCCGGAAAGCAGGACATCCCGCACCTCCGTATGTTCCTCAAGATACTCGAAGACACCTTCAAACTCGGTGTTCAGGTGCTGCTCCCCCGCCCGGCTGACTACGCGGCTGCGCGTACAGTATCGGCAGTAGGCGGCACATTGGTCCGTGACAAGGAACAGAACCCTGTCCGGATAGCGGTGAACCAGTCCCGGCACTGGCATGTGATCATCCTCACCGCAAGGATCCGCCATATCATCAGGATTTTCCCAGGTCTCCTCAATGCGCGGGATCACCTGACGGCGGATCGGGTCATCAGGATCGGTGGGATGAACAAGGTTAAAAAACTGAGGGGTCACCGCCATGGCCAGCTTGGTGCCAGTCAGCATGACGCCTGCCCGCTCGGCATCGATTAGGACAAGGTGCTCCTCAAGTTGCGCCAGCGAGCGGATGCGGTGACGCATCTGCCATTTCCAGTCATTCCATTCTTCTGGAGATACATTCTGGTCAGCCCAATAACCGCCATAGCTGGGAAGGAAATCGCGCCCCAGATCATTGCTCTGGTGATCAAAAAAATCAGTCATAAGAAAAAGTCCGGTCGCGCTCGGTGCCGGAAAGAAGAAGGAGAACGGCTCCACTCCGCAAGCCCCAACCCAACCTTCAGTTGAGATGGCACGGGCCACGAAAGCTTCCCCCGGTCCGGCAAGAACGTGCGCCGGAGTTCCGCATCAGCATACGGAGAAAAAAACGTTGGATTTGAAGTGAATCCGAAAAGCTTGAAATTGGTTAGGGTGAGAAGGCACCAGCCAAGGCCGACCAAGCGCTTTTTCCATCAAATGGCCGGTAATTCAACCAGTGAATCATGAGAGCACCCACGCGACCCGGCTATTCCATCGTCCATTAATACGCACCAATCCACGCAAGCGGCTCTGGCCGGATGAATTTCCTCTGTTTATCATGCAGGCAATGTTTGAGGCAGAAGAACTCCAACTGGAACTCGGCGCCAGCTCTCAGGAAGAGAGCCTTTCCCCAGGCCTGCTTCGTGAGACTCTGTTGTCCTGCCTGGCGCAGGCACCGAAGGGCCTGACCCAGCGGCAGATCGCCAGCCGCATGGAACAGAGCGGCTCCCGGGTGAAGGCCATTCTTGAAGAGCTGGTCAAGGCGGGTGCACTCATCGAAGGGGTGGAGGAAAAGGGCAACCGGCAGGCCGTGATATACGCTCTGCCCGGGCGCAGTGGCGGGACAAAGGCTGAGGGAAGCGCCCACCTCGGCGGCATCACCGCACTGACCGAGGAGATCCTGGCCGTGACCGAGGAACTCTATGGTCCCTCCGCTCCGGACAAGGTCCTCTACAAACTTCTGACCGATCGAGCCCTGAGCTGGCGGGCGGACTGTGAGGAAAACGATCTGGCCCTTCGTCTCGAGTGGCTGGCTCTGCGCATGAAGCGGATGGGTTACAGTGTTGAGCTCATCAGGGGCGAGGACGGAAGCGTGCTTGGGTTGCGACAGCACGCCTCCCCGTTCGAAAGGCTCCGTGAACGCCACCCCCTCCTGCGCCGGCTGGAGCATAATTTTCTCACCACCTTCTTCGGCAGTGAGTGTGATTTGCTGGCCGAAGATTCCGGCGACGGCTTCGAGTTTTATCTCACGGAAGGCTCTGGAGGCCGCCAGGAAAACGCCTCTGACGGGAGGACGGGCGAAGGCGATTCCCCCGTTTCAGATTGATCGTTGCATGTGGGCAAAGAGCATCCATATGGTGGACTTCCGTCCGTGCATCGCCCTTATCCCATTTCAACCGCACCGCACCCTTTGCATCTCCATGGAAGTCCAGAAAATCCTTGTCGCAGACAATGTCTCTCCGCTGGGAGTCGAAAAGCTAAACGCGTTTCAGGGCCTCGAAGCAGAGGTCCGCACCGGTCTCAGCGAAGATGAGCTGGTCGAGATCATACCAGAATACTCCGCCCTGATCGTGCGAAGCGCCACGAAAGTGACCGCCCGTGTCCTGGAAGCCGGGACAAAACTGAAGGCCGTCGGCCGGGCGGGCGTAGGAGTTGACAATATCGACATCGAGGCGGCGACCCAGCACGGGGTCATCGTCATGAATACTCCGGAAGGGAACACCATCTCCACCGCGGAACATGCTTTCTCTCTCATGATGTCCACCGCCCGCATGATCCCGCAAGCGCACTCGAGCGTGAGTGAACGGAAGTGGGAGCGGAAGAAATTCGTCGGCGTGGAGTTGAATGGAAAATGCCTCGCCGTGCTTGGAATGGGCCGCATTGGCACAGAAGTCGCCCGGCGTGCGCTGGCCTTTGGGATGCGGGTCTGTGCCTATGACCCCTATCTGTCCGCCAGCCGGGCACGTTCTCTGCAGGTGGAACTGTTCGAGGAGCTGGACGCGCTTCTGGGAGAAGCGGACTTCATCACTCTTCACATGCCGCTCACCGCAGAGACGCGGCACATCATTGATGAGCGCCGCATTGGCCTGCTCAAGGATGGCGTGCGGATCATTAACTGCGCCCGCGGCGGGCTGGTTGACGAGAAGGCCTTGGCCATGGGCCTGGAAAGCGGAAAAGTGGGCGGGGCTGCTCTGGATGTCTATGAGAACGAGCCGCCTGATGACAGCTTCCCGCTTTGGGACCGCCCGCAAATGGTATTCACGCCGCACCTGGGTGCCTCCACGGAGGATGCTCAGGAAAGTGTCGGCATCGAAGTCGCCGAGGTAATCGCCGCCGTTCTTCTGGACGGGACGATCAAGAACGCCGTCAACGCCCCGAGCATCGACTCCAAAACCCTCAAGATTATCGGCCCCTATCTGGACTTCGCTCGTGTTCTGGGTCGCATGCTCTCTCAGGTTGCGCCGCCGCGCTGTGAAGACATCACGATCAACTACACCGGTAAGGTTAGCAGCGTAGACACCAAGGCCGTCACCCGCAGCATGCTCTTCGGTTATCTGGAACGGATGGGCGATGACCGCATCAACGTCATTAACGCCCAAACCTTTGCGGATAAACTGGGCATTCAGACCACCGAGACGCGCCGGGAGTCCGACTCTGATTTCACTGATCTGATGGAGGTGTCTGCCCGCAGCGGGGATGAACTCTGGACCATCGCGGGCACGTTCTTTGGCGCTCAACCGCGGATCGTCATGATCAATGGCCGCCATGTGGAAGCGTGGCCGGAGGGATATATCCTTCTCCTGGAGAACCGTGATACGCCCGGTATCATCGGATCATTTGGCTCCAAGCTGGGTCAGCATGGGGTGAATATCGCGCGGATGTCCCTCAGCCGGCACGCGGTGGGCGGTATGGCCCTGACCGTGCTCAATATCGACTCAGAGCCTCCGGCGGAGGTGCTGGAGGATCTGCGTCAACTGGAGAACATCGTCTCGGTCAAGCTGATCTCGCTCTGAGCCGGCGATCAGTTCCAGTTGGTAATCCACTTACCGGCCTTGTCCGCGTTATTTGCACCCCCTGTGCTCCAGAGGTCATAGCTGGGGTTGTAGCCGACACTTGGGTTCGTCTCTCCATCAGCGATGGCGGCGTTACGCGCCGTTGAATACCCATAAGGATTTCCCCAGGGATCTCTCAACTCCTCCTTAAACAGAGTGGATTTCAGATAGACCTTGTCGTTCTGGTTGGCTCCACCCTCTTCTGCGCCGGCCCGTGGATTCAGCTCCCGGAAAAGGGCATTCGAAGCTGCTCCATACCCTGACGGATTGAAGGCGGTGCGGGGATCAAGGCTGTCCGTCTGAGATGAAGTTGGAACACTGGCGAAATCCGCCTCGTACGATTTTATCGCCGTTTCAATGGCTTTCAGTTCGTTCGTCGCCCGGCTGCGAGCGGCTTTTTCCTGCGCGAGGGGAGCGATAAAGAGCACGATGCCGACGAGAATGATGATGATCGTGATGACCGTTAGGAGCTCGATCAGGGTAAAACCGTCAGACTTCGTCCGCGGTGAATGCGTGTGGGGGTGAATCATGGCGAAAGCATGGAGTAAGTGTGGGTGGGGAACGGCAGGGGCCGCATGGAGCAGCCGCCCTGCTTGACATTATATCCACCTGAAGGTAGCTCGAAACCGCTCGATGTTCAACTAGGCAGCCTGCTCGTTGAGCTGCTGGATAATCTTCACCAGGGGCAGGAAGAGCGCGATCACGATGGTGCCGACAATAAGCGCCAGCAGGACGATCATGATGGGCTCCAGCAAGGAAGTCAGGCCGGCGACCGCGTTGTCGACTTCATCGTCATAAACATCGGCGATTTTTAGGAGCATGTCCGGCAATTGACCGGTCTCTTCCCCGACATCAATCATACTGACGACCATCGGCGGAAAGACCTGGCTAGCCTCCAGTGGCTGAACCACGCTTTCCCCTTCCTTCACGCTGTCGTGCACTTTGCCGATGGCATCTCCGATGACGAGGTTGCCCGCCGTCTCACGGGTGATGGAAAGCGCCTGCAGAATGGGCACACCGCTGGAGACGAGAGTGCCAAGGGTCCGCGAGAAACGTGAAATCGCACTTTTCCGGATGAGATCCCCGATAACGGGGAAGGCCAGCTTGAAGCGGTCCAGGATTCGTGCTCCCGCGTCGTTCTTCGACATGAGCGTCAGGGTCACGAAAATAGCAACGACTCCGCCAAAGATACTGATAAGCCCGACTGGGCTGACGACGAATTCACTCACGCCAATGACAAACTGGGTCAAGGCTGGCAGTTCGGTGTCTTCTCCCAGCATCTCACTGAAAATGCTCTCGAACTGCGGCACGATAAACATGAGCAGGAAGAAGAGGATGGTCACGGCAATGAAGAGGACGATGGCCGGATAAATCATGGCGGCCTGCACCTTGTTCTTCAATTGCTGAGCCTTTTCCTGAAACTCCGCCAACCGGTTGAGCACCACTTCAAGCACACCACCAAGCTCACCGGCCTTCACCATGTTGATGTAGAGCTTATTGAAGATCTTCGGATGGCCGCCGAGGCTTTCCGAAAAGGTGCTGCCCCCCTGAACCGATTCGGCAAGGTCGGTCACGGTCCGTTTGAGCACCTTGTCCTTTTCCTGTTTGGCGAGAACCTCCAAACCCTTGAGCAGGGGCAGCCCGGCATCAATCAGGGTCGCTAACTGGCGGGTGAAAATCATCATCGTCTTGCCCTTCACCGTCTGCCGTTCCAGGAAGCTGAAGCTCTTGGCTTTCGGCTTTTGCACGGCGGGAGCGCCCGCTGAGGCCTGATCAAAAAGGCTGCGCCTCGCCGCGGTCCCGGAGCTCCGGCTGATCTGCGAGTCATTGGCGGCGTCCACACTGGTGGGGTAGTAGCCGGATTGCTTGAGGGAAGAGATAACCTCATCCGAGCTGCCGGCATCCATTATTCCGGTCGTTTCCTGACCGCGGGAATCCAGCGCAACATATTGAAACTTAGCCATATCTGGGTGGTGTGGGTTGTCGGGAACAGACTGAAGGAGACTGCTTGCCTGAGGGAAATTCTGGGGATAACGTTATGGAACAGGGTGAAGGGATGAGAAAAGCCAAAAGACGGCGGATCAGGTGTATTTCAGGACCTCCTCAATGGTGGTGATGCCTTCGTAAATGCTGCTTAGCCCGTCTTCGCGAAGGGTGGACATACCCAGCTCAATCGCCTTCTGCTTGATCACCACGGTCGGGGCGCGCTCGTTGATCAGCTCCCGGATGCTTTCGGTGATGTCGAGCAGCTCGTAGATTCCCTTCCGGCCTCTGTACCCGGTCTTGTTACATTTGTCGCAGCCCTCTCCGTAGAAGAACTGTTTGTCACCGATGTCATAGATGGAGAGACCGAGCTGGGACAGGACGGCTTCCGGCGGTTCATAGGGAGTGATGCAGTCCGGACAAATTCTGCGAACAAGGCGCTGGGCAAGGATGCCCTCGAGCGTGGCGGAAATGAGGAAGGGCTCCACCGTCATATCGATGAGACGGGTGATCGCCCCGGCGGAGTCGTTCGTGTGAAGAGTGCTCAGCACCAGGTGCCCGGTGAGGGAAGCCTGGATGGAAATCTGTGCGGTCTCCAGATCCCGCATCTCCCCGACCATGATGCGGTCCGGGTCCTGACGAAGGAAGGCGCGAAGGGCGCGGGCAAAGGTCAGGCCGATGCGCTCATTGACGGGGAGCTGAATGATGCCTTCAATGTCATACTCCACCGGGTCCTCCGCGGTAAGCAGCTTGCTGTCGATCGTGTTGATCTTGCGCAGGGCGGAGTAGAGCGTCGTCGTTTTCCCTGAACCGGTCGGGCCGGTCACAATGAAGATGCCGTTTGGTTTGGCGATCGTTTCCAGGATGTAGTCGTAAACGTGCTGTGGCATCCCGAGTGATTCCAGCTGCAGATTCACCACGGTCCGGTCCAGCACCCGCAGCACGACGCTTTCACCATGCTGGGTGGGCAGAGTGGAGACCCGCAGATCCACCGGGCGTCCCGCAATATTCTTCTGGATCCGTCCATCCTGAGGCAGACGGCGCTCAGCGATGTTCAGCCCGGACATAACCTTGATCCGCGAGATGACAGAGGATGCCAGGGAACGCGGGGGCGGCGCCATTTCGTAGAGTGCACCATCGACCCGGTAGCGGATTTTGAAGTCCGTCTCGAAGGGCTCAAAGTGAATGTCACTTGCCTTGGCCTGGATCGCTTCGTGCAGAACCAGATCGACGAAACGGATGATCGGGGCGGAACTGGCCTGCTCCTCCAGCTTGGCATGGTCCTCCGTGTCATCTCCGCCAAACTCAACCTCCCCTTTATGCAGGGTTGAAAGCACATCAATGAGCGACGCATCCGTCTGGGCGTAATTCTCATCCAGCAGCCGTTCGATCTCTTCACGCCGGGCCACCACCACGGCGATCTCTTTCTCAAGAGCAAAGCGCAGATCCTCGACCAATTGCGGGTTGATCGGATCGATGGGGGCGATCGTGATGGTGTCCCCATCCACCGCGATCGGCATCGCGCCATGAAGCCGCGCCAGACCGGCGGGAATCGCTTTGACCGCGTCACCAGGTGGAGTGAAGGCGGAAAGGTCCACGTACTCTGTGCCCAGATTCGCCGCTACGACGGCATAGAACTCGTCCACGCCCATGACGCCGAAGTCTTCCAGAGCAGCGGTCAGCGGCTTACCGCTGTTCTCCATCTCATGCTGCAGGTCAACGGCCTGATCTTTGGTCAGCCGGTCATCGGCCTGGAGCATCTGAAAAACTTGGTCGGGATTCATGTCCGGGGAGCGCAAGTGGAAAGAAAAGAATTAGTTAAACGGAAAGGAGGAGAACGGAATCTTGCGAGGCAGGCGGCTCAGTCATCATCCCCCATCGTCACGGCCACCACTTCACTGGTTGTGGTGACACCGGCGAGCACTTTGCGGATGCCATCCTCACGCATGGTGCGCATACCCAACTGACGGGCGCGGGCGCGAAGTTGGGTGGTGGAGATGCCCTGGTTGATCATGTGACGGACTTCGTCATTGATCTCGAAGATTTCAAAGACCGCTTTCCGACCGCGGAAGCCGGTATGGTTGCATTTGTCGCATCCTTCTCCTTTGGCGGCTTTTGCCTGAACGGCGGCACTTTCGTCGATGCCCAGGGCACGCATTTCCTTGTCATCGAGCATGTGCGGGGAGGAGCAATTCGAGCAGATCGTGCGGACCAGCCGCTGGGCAAGGCAGGCGCGAATCGAGCTGGCCGTCAGGAAGGGTGCCACGCCCATGTCGATGAGGCGCGGTATGGCGGCGGTAGCGTTGTTCGTGTGCAGGGTGCTAAAGACCAGGTGACCAGTAAGGCTCGCGTTGATCGCAATCTGGGCCGTTTCCTTGTCCCGAATCTCCCCCACCATGATGATGTTCGGGGCCTGACGCAGCATGGCGCGGAGAGCGGCCGCGAAGGTCATGCCGACGCTTTCCACCACTTGCACCTGATTGATGCCGCCCAGTTCATACTCCACCGGATCTTCCACTGTGATGATCTTTTTGTCCGGCTTGTTAATGTAGTTCAGGGCGGAGTAAAGGGTGGTGGTTTTCCCTGAACCGGTGGGGCCGGTGACCAGCACGATGCCGTCCGGTAGGGTGATCAGCCGCTCGAAGACTTCCTGGTCATCACTGAAAAAGCCAAGTTGCGGCAAACCCAGATTCAGGCCGGATTTATCCAGAATCCGCATGACGATGCTTTCCCCATGGTTGGTCGGGATGGAGGAAACCCGCAGATCGATAGGCTTACCCTGAATCTTGACCTGGATCCGGCCATCCTGCGGCATCCGCTTCTCTGCGATGCTCATCGTGCGCGTCATGATTTTCAGACGGCTGATAATGGCGGACTGCAGGCGTTTCGGAGGATCTTCCGTTTCAAGGAGGCGCCCATCGATCCGGAAGCGGATGCGGAAACGCTTCTCAAGCGGTTCGAGGTGAATATCCGAAGCGCGGCGGCGCTGGGCTTCAATGAGCAGGCTGGAAACGAGCTGGATGATCGGGGCATCCGCTTCCGCCCGGCCTTCCGTTGCGGCGACCATGACGTTATCTTCGTCCTCTCCGCCAAAGAGATCGTCGCGCCCGCTCATCATCGTCTCGATGGTCCCAACGTCCCCGTAGTATTGGGTGATGCCCTGCTTGATGTCTGATTTGGGCATGCAGACGAACTCCAGCTCCACATTGTTGATGGAGAATCGGAGGGTATCCATGACCTCGAAGTTCAGCGGGTCATAGGTGGCGAGAGTCAGCCGTCCATCCTCCACGGAAACTGGCAGAACCTGGAACCGGCGGACTTCATCACCGCTGATTGCATCCAGAGCCATGCGGGTCAGGTTCAGATCTCCCAACCGGTAAAAATCCATGTTCGAGTAGGAGGCCAGCGTGCGGTAGACCTCTTCCTCAGAGAGCACCTCTTCCTCGATCAAGCGGTCCACCACGCCGATCGGCTCCGGTGAGCCGTTCTTGGCCGCGTCAATCTGTTCCTGAGTGACCATCCCGGTCTCGCTCAGGATATCCAGCATGTATTGATCGTCTGTCACCACGGGAAAAAAATTGGATAGAAAGAACCCGGGAGACGCGATAGCGGTAACGCGGAGGTGCGAGAGGCAGGGTCTTGCCCCGGGGGGAGTGTGTGGGAACCACGGGAAGGCCTGACAGGAGCGATGGGAGCCGGATGTCAGGGCCGTTCCATGTTCAAGGATACTCCAATGGCCAAAGTTTTTGTCAAGCGACAGTGACCGGAGAAAGGGCTTCCAGCTTTTGCCGGACGAACTCGCGATGCGCCCGAAGATGCGGCTGATAGATCTCGTGGTATTCCCAGTAGGGCACCTGGACGCGGTCAACCTCAGGGGGAGGCGGTGCATACCCCAGATGTTCCGCGGCAAAAACCGCTGCCCCGCGGAGGGAGGCTTCCTTTTCACCGAGCAGATCCAGTGGCCGCCCGATGATGTTGGCGAGCCGGGTGAGATTCTGTGAGGATTGCGCGAGTCCACCCGATACGATGATGGAGGTCTCCTCCACGCCATTGTCCCGGGCAAAGGAGGTGACCCGGTCAAGCACGCCACTGAGGTGGTAGAAGACGGCTTCGATAAAGGCTTGGTAAAGGTCGAGGGCGCTCACCCCGAAGCGCAGGCCATCGATTGCTCCGCTCAGGTTCGGATCCCAGAACGGTGAACGTTCTCCGCCCAGAAATGGGGCAACCCGCAGCTCAGCCAGGGGGCAGGGCCGGTCCGCCATAACGTCATCCAGATCATCCGGCAATTGCAGGGTGCGCAGGAGCCAGGCGTGGATATTGCCCGCGTTGTTGACCGCCCCGCCTATCAGCGAACGCTTGCCATCAAGCCGGTAGGCAAAGAGGCCTTCAGGTACGGATTGATCCGGCCCGGACTTGAATTCTCCGCAGAGCCGGACGGCCGCACTGGTGCCGAAGTTCATGGCGACCTTCTGACCGTCCGCGGCGCCACTGCCCAGATTCCCCGCTGCTCCATCACCGATGGCAGACGCCCAGGGCACCCCGCAGAGCCGGTCGACCCGGCCGGAGGCAAAGGTCACATCCGCCACCTCGTTGAAATCGCTGATCGGATTGAGTTCACGGCCGCAGGCGGTGGAGAGCTCAACCGCATCCAGGTTCCAGTCAGGCGCCGACGTCACAAGTTCCCGGCTCAGGAGACCGGTGCCGGACGCCATGGAGACCGAGACCGCGGCCACGCGGGTCCATTGGAGCTGCAGCCACTCCGGCAGCCCCATCCAGCGCCAGACCTGCTCTTCTTTCTCCGGCCCCAGATAGGCTTTGTACCAGCGAATCTTGGCCAGCCAGAAAGTGCGGTCAAGGGGAGCACCGGTCTTTTGGAAGAGGTCATCGATCGCTCGCGGGTCGCCGCCCAGTTCATCACGGATGGCCTTGAGGTGAGTGGCCGGCCGGGCATCCTCCCAGGTCAGGCAGGGGCCCAGCGGCTCGCCTTCCACATCCACCGCGAGCAGGCTGTGCCACATCGAGGAAAAACCGACGGCGCGGATCTCCGCCTCCGGCCAGGCCTCAAGGGCAGCAAGAATGACGCGTTCGGCCGCGGCTTTGACGGTTTTCGGGTTGAGTTCCGAAGCGCCCGGACCCGCCTCGCGGTCGACGACATACTTTTCCTGGGCCAGACTGCCTTGCAGAATCTGAATGGAGGATTCGTCGAAAACGGCGGCGCGAACTGATGACGTGCCCTGATCAATGGCGAGGATTGGCATAATGGATCGAGAGGCTAAACGGAGCGAGGAGCCGGTGACGCTGACGTGGACGGCGGATGACTTTGATTTGGAACAGACCCTGGAAAGTGGCCAGGTGTTTCATTGGCAAAGAAGAGAATCAGCGGGTGGAGAACATTCCTGGCGGGGACTGATTGGTGACGACCTCGCGGTCTGCCTCTCCCAGCCAGATGGACCGGGGACAGCGCTGCGGGCGGAAACCGCGAGAAGGTGCTCGGCGGCGGATAAGGCACGCATCGAGAGCTATCTCGCCCTCGATCACCGGCCAGCGGAGATTCATGCGACGCTGCCTTTGGACAGAGACGAGCACCTGCGCCAGTGCGTGGAGTCATGCGGCTGGCTGCGCATCATCCGCCAACCGCTGTGGGAATGTCTGGCGACCTTCATCACCTCCTCCATGAAACAGGTCGCCCATATACGGCAGATCTCGGAGGCCCTGCGGCGCAGCTACGGCAATCCAGTGAATCTCGGCAAAGACACGCTGTGGAGCTTCCCATCCGCTGAACGCCTGGGAGAGATAAGTGAAATGGAACTGCGGCAAAAGATCCGCCTGGGCTGGCGGGCGAAGACCCTGCCGGAAACCGCGCGGGCGGTCGCGGCTGGCGATGCCGATCTGGGCTCGATCGCGGGGATGGGTTACGAAGACGCTCACCGAGCGCTGTGTAAGCTGCCCGGGGTAGGACCGAAGGTGGCGAATTGCGTTCTGCTCTTTGGCTGCGGGCACCTCGGTGCGTTTCCCATCGATGTGTGGATCGAACGCGTTTTGCGGGAGACCTATTTTCCGCGGCGCAAAAGGAAACCACCGACGGCGGGTGAATTGCGCAGGTTTTGTCAGGACTACTTCGGCCGTTATGGCGGCTACGCGCAGCAGTATCTTTTCCACTATGCCCGCATGGAGGGACGGCGGGCGGAGCAGAAGGCCCCTAAGCCATCTCCTCGTCGTCATTCAAACAGGACGCGATGAGGTTGGGCCCGGTATCGTCCGGGTACATCTCATGGCTGCCTTCGTGGACATGGTAGCAGACCTGATCGGGGGCTCCGATGCTTTTGAAGAGCGCCATGATCGAGTCGGCCTCGGAGCGGGAGAGACGGTTGTTGATGACCGGATCGTGCTTGCCGACCTCAATAAAAAGAGGGCGCGGACAGACCAGCCCGGCCAGCTCGAGGTCACTGAAGAAATAACTGAAGCCGCCCCAGTTGGCCTCCGGGAGGAGGTTCGAGGCCATCGCGGAAAGGTAACCGCTGATGCTGACCGCAGCAAAACGCGGGTCGACCGCCCCGGCCAGAAGAGCAACCGCGCCGCCATAAGCCAGGCCGCAGAGGGCGATGCGCTCGCCATCAATCCAGCCTCGACTGGTCAGCAGCTCTGAAACCGAGAGAACGTTGGCCACCTCTACGGCCAGCAAACTGCTGCCATAGCGCTTAAGTGCGGAATCCAGCGCCTGCCGTTTGATGGCCGGTTCACCATCGGCCGCGCCCCAAGCCAGCAGTTGCGGGATAAAAACCGAGCAGCCCCGCTCAATGAAACGGCGGTGGGTCTGATGATAGGTTGCATGATCCGCGATGACCTGTTCCGGGCTGCCATTGCCAGCGTGCAGCAGGATAACCAGCGGGCTTGGATCATCCCCGTGATTCCGGTAGAAAAGCCCCATGACCTCGGTCCCGCCGGGGCCGAGGAAACGGATGAGCTGGCGGGTGGCATCTTTACTCTGACCCATCTCAACGATTTCCGGTTGAGGGCGCCCAAAGCTTTTCAGGTTAAGAGGCCAGCTCAGGAGGGCTTTGAGATCATCACGATACCCGTCCAAGCTTCCTTCATAGGCATCAAGGGAAGTGCGGTCCGGCTTGAAATATTCTTCGCGGCGGCGCCCGGCGTCCTGCTCCAGACGGGAAAGCAGGGAGCGAACGGTCTGGCGGATGTGGCTGCGGGCAATCATCGCCTGACCACCACCCGCGGGCAGGCTGCCGCGGGGATCTTCCGTGGACGTGGATACATCACTCATGCAGTGGAACCGGTGGGAAAAATCAGAAGCAATGAAGGAAATGATGGAATCAGGCGTCCGACCCTGAGCCGGGCCAAGAAGTTGCCCTGAAGCGCGTTGGAGCCCGCTCCAGAAGGCGATGCTCAAAAATCCCGGCTTGGACCCCGAGGTTTTACTGAATAAAAAGAAGCCTTTCCAACATCCAATTCATCACAGACCACCCGGTCCGGAGCGCCTTCAAGCAGCCCAGCATGGGAAAGCACAGAGCGCGACGAGGCCGGAAAACCGTTTACACCTGGTCAAGAGATGATGAATTGTGCCGCGTCAATTGAAAGTACCTTTACCCTTCCGGTGAATAAAGCGCCCTCCAGCACGGCCCATGCTGCCGTTGCCCAAACGAGCTCCGCCTCGTCCGGCAATTCCCAGGCACTGGCTGAAATGGAAGATCTGGATCTGGTCAAGCTTTGCCAGGACGGTGATACGGCTTCGTTTAATGAGCTGATCACCCGTTACCGGAACAAAGTTTACTCCATGGTCTACAACATGGTCCGTAATGAGGACGATGCCTGGGACCTCTCTCAGGAAGGCTTTGTCAAGGCCTGGAAGTCAATCAAGCGGTTCCGGGGACAAAGCAGCTTTTACACGTGGCTCTACCGGATCGTGACCAACGTGGCGATCGACTGGATGCGCAAACGCAAGAACCAGCCCGCCGCGGAATTCGATGAGCGCATCAAAGCGCAGGAGGTCGAGCCCGGAGCCAAGACCGCCCCACGTGAAGCCACCTCTCCGGCCAGTGCGGCGGTCAATACAGAGATGGGAGATATGATCAGTCAGGCCCTGGATAAACTGTCACCGGCCCATCGCGCCGTGGTCTCCCTGAATCTCATCGAAGGTTTTCAATATAATGAAATCGCGGAAATGCTGGAAATCTCCATTGGAACGGTGATGTCCCGCCTCTTTTACGCACGCAAGAAACTCCAAACCATTTTGAAAGATGTCTACGAAGAGCTTTGATCAGAAAGTAGAAGCCTGGATGAACGGGCGTCTCGAATTGGCCGAGCTGGAAACGCTCGAGCAGGAAATCGATAGCCATGCTGTTTCTGAAGAAGAACTCGCCCGGCTCATCGACGAAACCCAAGGTCTTGAGAAAGTCATGCGCGCCAGCCAGGCGAAAGCCCCGGCTCTGCGCAATGAAGAGTTTTTTAACCTCAGCATTCTCAAACAGATCGAGACCGAAGCACAGGAATCAGCCTCAACGGAAAAGGCGGGCACGGAAAAGAAGTCCGCACCCTTTCTGGGCCAGATCGTTGCCTGGTTTTTTCGGCCGGAAGCAGCCGTAGCCTTCGCCGCCCTGGCCATTCTGGCCGTGGCCGGGTTCGCGCTCTTCGGAAATAAAGCGCCGGAAGAATCTGATTCCTACTACGCCAAGGTGGAAACGGTGAAAGCAGGGCCGAACATGTGGGCGGGCGAGCAGAAGATTGCCGGGGCCAGTGTGCTTTGGACAGAAGGGCTGGACTATATTCCGGTTTATCACGCACAGGTTGACCGAGTGAACCTGAAATCCGAGGATATCTGGGCAGGCAAAGTGCAATCCGCCGGAGCCAATGTGTTGTGGACCGAAGGCTTGAATTACATTTCACCGGATGAAGATCTGGGCATTATTCCCAACGCGTAAGTTTGACCGGCTCAGGATTTTCTGATTGGCCTCTCCCCTCACCCTGTAAAATAGATTTTCCAGAACACGTCACGTCACGTCACGCCACCAAAATAAATCTCCCGACCGATGAAGCAGCCGCCCTCTCTTGTCAGCAACGCCATCGCCGCCGCGCGCCCGGCCCTTTTTCAGAAAATTGAAGGGCGGATAACCGTCCTGTTCGGCGTGCTCCTGCTGATTTTCTACACCCTACTTTGCGGTGCGGCAAATCGCGTCATCGCACAGGAAGACGCACCGGAAGCCTCAGACCGGGTAGCCATGACCGCAGCCAGCGATAAGGCAGCGGGTGAGGACGGGCAAGCCGAGCAACTTCTCGCCCAGGGCAGTCCCAAGCCTGAAGTGTGGATGGCCCTGATCATCGCGAGCAAGAAAACCGATGAAGGAACTCCGGCGGAAACATCGCCGCAATTGCAGCCTTTTGAAGATCAACTGCAGCAGATCTTCGGCTATGATAAATTCCACATCATGGGAGAGAAAACCCAGCAACTGGGCCGGGAAAAACAATTCATCTATCTGAATACCTCTCAGTTCTCCGCCGGTCTGGAATATCTGGGAGAAAATACGATCGAAGGCCCGGGAGAATCCGGAGATGCCACGACCTATGAATTTGAGCTGCTGCTTTATCAACGCAAACAGCGCGTGGTCGAAAGTGAAATCTCTCTGACCCTGGACAGCCCGTTTTATGTGCGCGGTCCGACGTGGGGCACGAGGGAGATTTCCCTGATGATTCTCCTGCGTTGAGGAGATCCCAGATCGCTCAGCCCGGGTCAGCTTTGTTCTCGCCTTCGATGGAAGCGAAGATAGAGAAAGGCTCGGGCTCTTTCTGGTTTTCTTTGCTCTTGCTCTCTTCTACTTCAGGCCTTGAAGCGGGTTCGGCGATGCTTTCCTTAGATCCGCCATTGAGCAGGCCGAGCAGTCGCTGCTTGGCCTGTCGCAGATTACAGTTGAGCGCGTGGGCCAGCTCCATGGCAAGGCGGTCATCGCGCGCGGCCTGATCCCAGACTTTGGCGACCAGCGGCAAAATATTCTCCTCTGCCGCGGTGCGATCGTGGCTGGCCATGAGCTGAAAAGCGCGGAGGAGATCGGCATGGCGCCCCATGATCTGCTGGCGTGTATGAGCTTTGGCGGAACCCGGCAGGGGTAGTTCGTTTTCAACCGGAAGGTCGTCCAGCTCCAGGACCCGCTCCAGCTCCTGATTCAGGAAATAGGCTTCCCGGGATGAATGCAGAGCCCCGGCCAGGATAACCTGTTCCCGGCGGGCAGGACTCAGTTCCTCCGCCCTGGTGCCGGATGAACCTTCTTCATCTGAATCATGGCTGGTGCGGTTCTTTCCTTCCGGAGGATTACGCAAGACGGCGACCACTTCATAGGTCACTCCCAGAAAGGCGCGGAGCGGATTGCGTTTCTGGCTACGCCGGGACCGGGCGTAGACCACCCGGATCTCTTCCTCAGAGAGTCTGATCGATCGTCTCCAGGGAAAAGGACTTGCCCAGGCACGAAGCAGGGGCCGGTTCCCCGGCCCATGGAACTCCACCGTGATCGTCCAGCGCAGAAACCAATAACGCAAAGTGACCCAGACCAGCACCACGGCCAGGGCCACGAGCGGAATCAGCGCCCATGGACCAAGCTGGGAAGTCGGCCCGCCGAGGATGGTCGTGAAAAGCAACACCCCGATAAAGGCCAGCCAGAGCATGGTCCCCGCCGTCGTCAGCATCTGGGTCGGACGGCTGCACGGGCGGCAGATGAGACGCAGCTCATGCCGGTCCCGTGAGCTCTCAATCCTGGCCGGGCGAGGCACATGAGATTCCAGAGCACGCCGTGAAGCGGCGGAAGCGGGCGGCAGAGCGAGTTCCCGCTGCAGGCTGTGCACGATCAGCCGTGATTCGTCTTCGGTCGGGAGGGCATAAAGGAGCGGTTCCTCCGACTCATCATCCAACTGCAGGAACACATCATAGCACCCGTGCGCGGAAGGCCCTTCAGACGGACACAGGGCCATTTTAGCGAAGACCTGTCGGATACTCTGGGTAGGGATTTCCAGCTCACGCGTGAGCCTTTTCTGGAAAAAAAAACCTTTCGGACCGCTCCGTACTCGGAGCCGCTTTGGGCCAACAACAATCCAACTGCGATTGGCCAGACCCTGCTGGACAGCGGCAATCAGCAGTATCCCAGCCAGAGCCATCGATCCCAGAATAGCGTTCATGACCGCGCCTTCCCGGGCGGACAAGCCTGTCCAGACCAGGATGATACCCCCCAGAAAAACCAGAGTATACCAGGCGATGGTGATGCCCATGAGCCAGCCGACGCTATCATCCTTCCACAACCGCCGGATGATCAGGGAGCGTCCCACCCGGTTGACCCGCACATTGGGATGCTCGCTGGTCGCCATCTCCCCGCTCAGCCCAAGGCCCACGGAGAGGACATCGTCTTCCTCAAAGAAAAACCGGAAATCACACTCCGGACAGCGCGCCCGGAGCGTGCTCAGATCGATCGTTTCATCCCGCAGAGCGGAACCGCAGCGTTTACATCTCAGCTTCATGGAGCAGCAGGTGGCTCATCCGTCTCCGGCCGGGTGGCAAAGGCGCGCCGCAAGCGGTCCCGGAAAAGCAATGCGTCACCAAACTCCTTAACGTCTTCCCGGGCAAGCTTTGGACCATGGGCGAGATGCTCAAAAAGCGGCGCGGATTCGGCAACGAGCGGGAGCGGGAGCTGGTGGACAAAGCGCTGTTTAAGGAACACGAGCAACTGCCAGCGGCCGGGATCGGTCTTGGCCATGACCCGGACCGAGCGAGCGATGCACTCGGTGAGGGCGGTGGCAAAGGGGACGGTCAGCTTGATGCCGGGCATAGCGCTGAGGGTTTGAATGAGGGGATGCTCGCCATCAAGGCGCCGCTGCCTGTCCTGCAGGGACCAGTTCAGGATCGTCTCCAGCCGTTCAGCCGGCACAAGCGCAAGGGCCTGCGGAAGGCCGGTGTGATTCAGGATGATTTCGCGATTCCCGGCTTCGGTCTTCAGACAGATATCGAGAGCCTTCGGCAGATGCTCCACGCTCTTCTGCCTGGCCGCGGCGAGGCAGAGCGCTGTCTCAACCGCGGAGGTGAGGCCTTTATCCAGGGTCCGCGCCGCCAGCCGCAGCAGGTGATCGAAACCGATCTCATCCCACATGCCTAGAGGCGCACTGCCGATCAGATCAACCGTCGCGGCATACCATTTATCTGTCTTCAGCCGATCCGAACTCCAGGAGCCAATACCGTCCGCTTGCCAGTCTTTTGGAAGGGCATTCTCCGGGAGATCACGCAGGCGCTTGCCTGTGCCACCGAAGGGCGGCTCAGGCCGCAGATGTTCCTCAATCCGCAGTCGTTGCCGGTCCGCGTAGGCGCTCTCCGGCAGGCAGGCCAGCAGTTCCGCAGCGGCATGGCGAAGGGAAGCGCGGGCTTCACCAAGGAGCGTTTCAAGCAACGGTTCATCGTCAGCACTGAGGCCCGCATGAAGCGCGCCAATCAGTTTCTCCGCATCCTTTGGTCTCTGCTTTTCATGTGCAGGAAAAAGCTCGGCAAACCATTTCCGGCCGGTTGCCGGACCGAGCTGGCGAATATTTAGGAGAACGAGAGCGCGATCTGGAGGGGGCAGTTCCTTCCAGTCTTCAAAGGTCAGCTCCTGTCGCGCCCAGCTCCATTCCTGCCGCTGCCGGGCGAGCCACTCCGCCCGGTAACCACCCGCGGCCGCGACTTGCCGGGCCGAGACGCCAAAGCTGGGCGCCGCCGTCAGAATCAGAGGAAGGGCCACGGCTGGCGCTCGCACTTTCGCCGCCTCGGCAAGTCTCATCCACTCCGGCAGAAACGTTTCGAAGGACGGTTGTCCCTTTCTCGGGCGAAGAATCCGTCCCAACACAATCTCGGCTTCCCGCGAACACAACGGGCGTTCCTCCAGCCGCGCACGATCTCTTTCCTCATCCGGTTTGGGCAGCCGGACCTCCGGCAACCGGTGGCCACTCAGGTAGGCGATGGACCAGCCGGCCAGGACCTGCAGGGCGGCCTGCCCGCCATCATCGTTCGGCGTCGTTTGCACTGCGGGCAGTTCACGTGGAAGCGAGTGAGCGGGAAGTGGTCCACGGCGGGAGATTCCCAGGAGAAGATGAGAAGTGAGATCCAGCCAGCGAAGTGGATTTGAGGCGGAAGGCTTGTCGTTCGCAGATTCTTCCATCATGGCTTCTCCAGGTTGGCCTGAGCCAGATCACTGGCACGCAGAATTTTCGGGGGACGCCGGAACGAGTAGAGACGTCCTTCTTCAATCACGGCAAGGGGCAGTAGATTGAGCCCGTCCCATTCGCCACACGCGGTGATGGGATGTCCCCCGCTGAGTGCGAGCATTTTCCAGAGATCTTCCCCGTTCTGCCCGGCATGACCGGTAAAAGCAGGGCTCAAGGGAATGGCGCGGCCGCGCTGATCGACCATGACCCAACCGCGATTCGTCTGGACGGGCCGCAGGCCTTCGATGACTTCGCAGATGCGCTCCTGCCAGGGATTCTTGCGCAGGGCCTCTGCCAAGCGCTCCTGCACCTCCTCAAGAGAGGCTGCACCGGGTTCCGCGACCGGAATCTCCTGATCAGGCACCAGGATGTAAGCTGGGTTCTTCAAAATGGCGCGCTGCGGGTAGCTGCCGGCATAGTAGACCATCTCTGCCTTGAGCCAGTCGCCCGGCCTGGGCAGAGGATCAGGTGTGACAGGCGCTCGCACCGGCGTGAACTTCAACCAGAGCGCCCATTGATGAGAATCCACCTCACGCAACCAGACTCGCTGACCCAGGATGTGATTCTCCTCTTCCTCCGCATATCCAAGCACAAGCCAGCGGCCCGGCACACCTGGCTGCGAGAGAAGTTCAGCTTCCTTCTGATACCAGCCGATAAGAGTGCGCAACTGGATGAGCAAGTCTGGGGTCAGCCGGTCGCGGTTATGCCAGGCTTCAATGACCAGTTTCATGCGGCCAACCCTATGAAGAACTGCTTCGGTCCACTCCCGCTGGCTGGGATTCATCTCGGCGATTTGCCGGAGATAACGCGCTACGCCAGGGCAGCGATCGTCAACCAGCCGCGCCGCGCGTGACTCCCAAAAGTCAGCCGATTGCTTTTGAGCTTCAGCCAGGCCTCGCCGCAGCAGGTCCGTGAGCCATTCGTCCAGATCCCGCAGGCCTTGGGTGACCTGTTCACCGCGCTTCGCTTCACGACGGTTCGCCACGTGGGCATTGGCCGTTCTTCCCCGGCTCATGCCACCAGCCGTTGCTCCGTCACGCGGGAAAGTTCCCGCTCGATCAGGCTGACCTCCTCTTCGGGGCAAACGACGGCAATGGCCAGGTTGCTCCGCTGGAAAACCTCCTGCGCAACCGCATGCACGTCTGCCACCGTCACCTCCCGGAGGCGCTCATTTTCAGCTTGAGGATCGTCTACCCGCCCATAGCAGAGAAGGGAGTCTCCCATGTGTTCCATCTGATAGCCGCTGTGCTCGAGGGCCAGCTCAGTCTGACCGACAAGGTATTCCTGCGCGTTGCGGAGGGCGGTCTCGGTGACATCGACCTGACAAAAACGATCGATCTCGGCGAAGATCGCGTCGAGGGCAGGGACGATCTGACGGCCATCCAGACCGGCCTGAATCTCGATTGAGCCGGTGTCCGAGAAGTAGCTGTCACCGCTGTCAATGGAGTAGCAGAGGCCTAGCTTCTCGCGCAGTTGCTGGAAAAGCCGTGAACTCATATTGCCGCCCAGCATGGTGTTGAGCACACGAAAGGCATACCGGAGGTCGTCATGGTAGCTGAAGGCGCGGAACCCGATCTCCAGCTGGGTTTGCTCGATATCACGACCGAGGATCCGGTAGGGCACCTGGCTGGACATTGCCCGGTAGCCGGACCAGCTCTGCGGAGCCGCGGTCTGGCCATCGCCGGTTTGCAAAGCGCCCTCGTCGATCTGTTCCTGCAGGAGCCCAAGCAGTTCCTCATGCTTCACCCGTCCTGCTGCGGTGATGATGGTCTGCCCGGCGGTGTAGTATTTTTGACGATAGGCGAGCAGATCGTCGCGGGTGATGGCGGCCAGGGTCTCCTCGCTACCGGTGAGCGGACGTCCAAGAGGGTGATTGGGCCAGAGGAGCAGGGAGAGTTCTTCCGCGACCAGTTCATCCGGTTGATCGCGGATCATGCTGATCTCTTCGCGGATTACTTTGCGTTCGCGCTCCACCTCGTGGCCGGGCAGGTGCGCATGCTGATACATGTCCGTGAGCACCTCCAGCACCCGGCCAAGATGACGGCCGGCGGCCACGGCGTTATAACAGGTGTACTCCGCCGTGGTGCAGGCATTGAGGTCACCTCCCAGGCTTTCGATTTCTTCCGTGATCTGCTGGGCGCTGCGGGAAGGCGTGCCCTTAAAAAGGGTATGCTCCAGGAAATGAGAGATCCCGTTGAGCTGCTCCGGCTCGTTGCGTCCACCGACGCGTGCCCAGAACCCGAGCGCTACGCTCTGCACGGCGGTCATGGTATGCGTGGCCACGGTGAGGCCATTGGGCAAGGTAGAAACTTCGTAAGCCGTGCTGCTGCTCATCTTGCTGCTTCTTCCTCCTTCCTGTCGAACTTCGTGCCGTTCACGGTGCCGGTCGGGACGGCACCTTAGCACAAATTGACCCGCGCCAAACCTGAAAGCAAAGGATGAAGCCACGGGCAAAATCCTGCGGGCGCTGGCTGATCCATTCTCCAATAACTTCGACCGGAAAGAAGCGCCCGGTCTCAATTTCCGCGGGCGGCCATCGAAAGGGGCCCTCATGCTCGCCATGAAAGAGCGCAACGAACTCCTGGCCGGTTTCTTCGCAGGCCAGAATTGAAGCATGCCAAGTCAGCGGGGTGGCGATGTCCAGCTCTTCCCTAAGCTCGCGCGGAGCACAATCTTCGTAGCTTTCACCTGAATCGACATGCCCGGCCGCGCTCGAGTCCCACTTTCCAGGCGCCTTATCCTTGAGCAGGCTGCGCTTCTGCAAAAACAGTTCGCCCGCGCGGTTAAAGATGAAAATGTGAGCGGCCCGATGACGCAGTTTCCGGGCATGGACCTCGCCCCGTGGAAGAGGCTCGATAACTCGATTGCGCTCATCGACCACATCAAAGAACTCACTCTCTGCGTGCTGACCCGCACCGCACTCGTCGCCCAGCGGTGGGCTGACGATCCGCGCCAGCTCAATCCATTGGGCGAGACTGAGATCCTCGGCCCGCGCCGCGGGATCGATTCCCAGAGTAGCGCTTGCCTGAAGCCAGTCGATCCCAGTGCTGACGAGGAATGCGGCCAGGTTCTTGCGCAACTGTTTGCGGCGCTGGCCGAAACCGCGATCAACCAATTCCCGGAAAACGTGGTCATAGCAGAAGGGCAGCTCACCCGGTGACCAGGGATCGAGCCGCACTACCGCGGAGGCCACTTTGGGCGCGGGAAAGAAAACGTCCGCGGGCAGCTTGCGCACGATCTGAGCTTTCCAGCGGAGCCCGAGCAGCAGGGTGAGGACGCCAAAATCGTCGTCGCCTGGTTGGGCGGTGAGGCGTCGCGCGACTTCCAGTTGCATCGTCACAACCATGCGGCGGCAGGGCGATGGCCAGCGCGCAAACTCCTGCAGGATCGCGCCGCCCACGTTGTACGGCAGATTACTGATAAAGGCGACCGACCCATGAGCGAATAGCTGACGGACATCAAACCGTAAGGCATCCCCATGATGAACAGTGACGCGGCTGTCCCCTGCGTAGTGATCCTGAAGATAGCCCGCCGCTTTTCGGTCTTTCTCAATAAGAACAATCTGCCCGGGGCCCGCGCGCAGAATCTGTTCAGTCAGAGCCCCCAGGCCGGGGCCGGCCTCGATGATCGTTTCGCCCGGCTGCACCTCAAGCTCGGCGACAATGGCGCGGGCGAGGTTCTCATCGCAAAGATAATTCTGCCCCAGTGCCTTGTTCGGCGCCATGCCCAGATCTTCCAGAAGCTGACGACATTTTGTGCGGGTCATCGCGAAGGCCTATAATGCTCGGAAACTTCGCCGCCGCGCCAATCCGTCATCGTACGCGCAACCTTCCTGCCTGGGGTGTTAAAACTCGGCCACATTACTAAAGGAAATTGCACACGTTCAATTCGAGGAATACTTTTAAAAGATATAAGCAAGCATGATAACAACTTATTCGCTAATTGAATAGTGTTTCCTCCAATTGTTTCTGGGAGGCACCATTATAGCCTTTAGATAATTGTTCAACTCATCCATACCGCGCTCTGGTCTTTCTAGAATTTCTTTTCTGATGTTTTTTTATGGAGTTTTTCATAGCAAGATGCATAGAACTCTTTCGCTTTATCGGACCACCCGTCGCGATACCCATGTTCGATCTCCAGAAATCTTTTGACGCAATAAATTGCAAGGTCAGAAAGCTGAACCATTGGATTCTTTCTAGAATCAACTGGATAGCTGAATTCAACCACTCGTTTGATTCGGTGAGTTTTCGGTCCGCGAAACCTGCAATTGCGCATAATCTTTTCGATCTCCTTATGGGTTGATTATTATCTTTAAGATTAGTTCCAGTATCACCGGACTCGTCGATGTAGAAAAAATGCATCGTTACTAGCAATTGCTTCTAGGTTGTGAACAAACGTTTTTTCAGGAAGAAAAATGGCGCGTAAAGCAGAGTGAAGAAAGCGAGAGCAAAAAGGCCGAGCTGACCGACATACCAGGGCCACGCGCCGAGGGCGTTGACGATGGGATGATCGACCGGTGGTTTGTAGCGCACATAACCGTAGTTGGCGTTGATAATTATGTTCACGAAATAGGCCACACCCGCGTATATCGCGAGCCAGAGCATGGCGTTGCCCACGCTTTTCCACCAGGCACGCGGGCGCAACCGGCTGCCAATCGTCAGATAGAGTGCGGCGAAAACGACGCCGCCGTGGCTGATCATAAAAAAGAAAAAAGCGGGATGAGGAAATCCGATTCCTAAATGCGGAGTAAGCATGGCTTGCATGGTGCCGCTGAGCCCCCAGAAATAAGTCAGCTCATATAGATCCTGCTGGCGCCAGATGAGGGCGGCGATCCCAATAAACAAGGCCCAGTCACAGAGATGCATGGGCAGAAGTTGAGTGGCGGGCAATTGCCAGACCAATCCAAAGTAAATTAACTTCCCGACCATACTGAGGGCGAGCAGGACGGCCAAAGCCCAGCGCATCAAACGGTCGCGCTGGATCCAGACCGGATCATCCGGTGCTCTTCTCCACAAAAACACCGCGGCAAAAATGACAGGCCCCAGCAGACTCAGCAGAATGAGGGTAAGATGGGCGGGCCCGAAGAAATTAAGGGAAGGAAGTTCCTCCGGCATAGGTCAGTTAAATTGTTAGAATTGTCGTCCGAACCCGTTCAGGGCAGGAACCGGTCGCGCTCCTCTGGAGTAGGCAGGCGGCAGGTTTCGCGTTCACCCCAAATCTTCAGCCGGTTTTTCGCGATCACTTTATACACGGCATCGCGCAGGAAACGCGGGACAAAACGAAAAATGCCGGCCCATTTCCAGGGTGCCGGCAGGTAACGGATCGCGCGGAGGGTGGCCTCACTGCGGATGTGCCAGGTGACGTTTTCGTCGTTCGCCTCGTCTGGCTCGGCAAGAATAACTGAATTCACGTTTTCCAGTTCCGGATGTTTCTGGCGGATGCTCTCGAAGGTTTCGCCCTGGAGCGGGGAGAAAAGCAACCGCTTGTCGCGGTCTCGCCGCAGGAGAAAGTTCACCGTCCGGTCACACAGGCCGCAGTAGCCATCAAAAAAAACGACGGGCTGCTTGAGTTGAGGGGCGGCGGTTGTTTCGGTGGTGGTCGTCATGGGTCTCCCAGTTAGAACGTCTCCGGCGGCACATAATCCTCAGGTGGTTCCTGGAAATCAGAGCCCGGCCCCTTGCCTTCGTAATCATTCTCCTCATCACCCTTACTGCCACCCGAAGCCGCCAGGGTTCCATCCGGTAGATCCGGCGTGTCCTCGCCCGCGTCATAGCGGATGATGTCCGCGTGGACGATGCGCATTTGCGGGATCTGACGGTCGGCTACCGTTTCAAGGATGATGACGCCGTGACCGCCCTTGCGCCGGGCAGCGGTGCGAAACCGCTCCTGCAGCACGGCTTGTGCAGTCTGCGGCTCGCTCATGACCACCCCACGCCCGATCCGCCGGAAAGGCCGCCCGACTTCCTCGGCGGAGTAATAGATGTCCACCCGCCGGGTGCGCCCTTCGTCCTCACCCTCATAGACGACGCGATCTGCTTTGCCAAAGCCCAGCCAGCCCAGACCGGGCACCGATGAGGCCGTCCCGCAACCGGCGAGAAGCACGGCTGGGAGGGTCCACCGAACCGCCCACCATGCCCGCCATTTCGCACCGGGCCATCTGCCTCTGAAAAAATCCGTCTCCATCCGTCCTTGCTCCAGCCTGCAGGGGGAGTAGTCTCACAAGCGTGGGCAGACTGCAATTCCTCCTTTCCGCTATGAAGGAATCACGGCTCTATACCGTGGGGCCGGTTTGCTGTGCCTTTTTTTTGCTGATCGTGTCGGGCTGGAGCCAGAAAGCGCTCACCCAGGGTGAGGGAGAGGCAACGGCAACACCTCGGATCGAATTTGATGGTGGCGTCTTCGAGTTGGCCTTCGCCGATTTCAATCAGCACCTCGCCATTAACGAATATACACTACGGGGTGAATCACTTAAGCGCTGGTCCCGCCTCCTGACGCAACATTACTACCCGAAGATTGACGATGCGGTCGCCTTGGCGAGGGAAACGGCGAAGGTGGTGCGCCAGGGAAATCCGGACGGCCTCTTGCAATCTGTCCCTCATCCCAGCGGTGAAGCAGCCGGATTAATTTTTGTGGCGGAGGATCCTCAAAAAGGCGTGAGGGAACTGAATTTTTTTCAATACCTCTCGTTGGGCGATGGGGAAGGCACGCTGGCAAAACAATATGCCATCCGCCGCTACCTCGACGAAATCCCGGCAACGGAGGGAACGGAAGCACTCGATCCCTCGGAGCAATTGACCGGAGTGGATGAAAATGTCGTGGGCCCCGTTTCTCCTGCGCCGAGCGGTGAGTTGACGCTGGAGGAAATCGCCAGGAATCGAGGTGAGGAGTTGTTTCTCGCCCTTGGCCAGGTGCAGTTTCCACAGATGCAACTTCCAACCGCGGAAGAGAAAGCGGGCACAGCGGAAATGCGCCGGCTCGAATTCGTCACCGAAGAACCCGTCAATGAATTATCCCTAAAGGACGGTGCGAAGGAATTCAGAATTGATGAAAGCTTTGCCGCCAAACACGGCGCGCAAGTCAAGATACCCTTTGAAATTCTTCTTCCAAGCGCAGGCCAATTTGAGGCGACCGAGGTACTCCTAAGCCCTCCGGATTCCGAGTCTGAAGCAGAACTTCTGGAAATAAGCTTTGTTCATCCGGATACTGGTGAAATGCGCGAGCAGCTGGTGTTTGCTCCATTCCTTGTGGAAAATGTCGAGGACGATCGGCGGGCCGCGATTGTGGCGCAGCTCCTGGCCGATCAGGGACTGAAAAAGATCGCGCGCGGATATGAAGGTGCGGAGGTCACGGAAATCTATCGAACCCAGATTAATGAAGTTGATGCGGTCATCGCGCATGCCCGGGCAGAGGCTCCAGGACAGGGCACGATGCTGATGAAACTAGCAGGATTTATGCACCGGGACAGTGATGAGGGAATCTTCTGTTTTGTGCGGGCCAAAGCGGGCCATCATGGACTGGAAAAACCGGCAGATTTTCAGAATAATGGTTATGCCCTGGCGATCATCCATTCGTTTCGTTTTCTTGATCAGAAATCCCCCTCTGGAATTGATGACCCAGAAGAAGGTTGAAGGCACTCTCTTACAAAAATTTCGTCACGCGGGTTCGATCGCTCCTCTCCTGCGCGGGGCTATCAGCCACTCTCATCCTGTTGGCAGCCGGGTGCAGCGGGCCCAATCGAACGCTGATCGCGGCCGCTTCCGCCCCGGCGGGTTTCCGCGAAACGGGCGAACAGAATTTCCCGGACGCTCACGAGCAGGCGGAACGCCGCGCCCAAGCCCTGGAACGCGACGGAGGATTTCTGGATGCTGGCGGCAGACGCTTTGAATTTTCCGGCCAGGAATTCACCCTCGGAGAGATTGCGCAGGAACCCGGTGGCTGGTCGATGTATTTCGAGCCGCTGGAGACGCATCCTAAAGAGTACGAAACGCTTATTCTTTATTCTGAGTCCGAGGTGGACGGTTCCGCCAGCAGCTTTGCGTCATACGTGCAGGATTATTACACCCGGGAAGGTCCCGGGCGCAAAGCCTACCTGCAACATATTCCCGGGCCAGCCGATGGCATCGGGCTCATCATTCTCTACGAGAATACGCCGCAGAATAAGAATGAATTTTCTATTCGGGTTTACGAAGATGAAGAAGATGGCCGCGTGGGGATCACCGCATATATGATTCGCGCGGACGTCTCTGACCCCGACTTTCTAGAATATTGCCGCACGAATACAGACCGCTGGCTCACAGAAGCGGGTCAACTTGAATTGGACGAGATCAATCCATTCCCTTCGATCGGTGCCGGTGACTCTGTCTTCACCACACCTGGCGATACCTTCCCGGGCCGGCCGACATCATCTCCATCATCAAACTTTGACCCGGAGGAATCCCCGGCCACGATTCCTGCAGAATCTCCTGCTCCGCGGACTCCCCGGGAATCTCTGGAGCAGGATATGAACAATTTCATTCCGCTCTCGCCTCAACCAAATATCGAAAATGAAAATATCGACCGCTAAACGTTCTTCATGGTCCCTGCTGACTGTGGTTACTCTTTCTTTCGCCCTCACCAGCCTGACAGGCTGCATTCGCCTGCAACCTACCGTCCGCTTTATCGGCGATCCCTATGTTCTCCAGGTGATCGACGAAACAGCGGAGCCCACGCCGGAACGCCAGTTTTATCTTAAAAAAGAAAGTGCGGGCGCGTGGAGCCGCCAGATCAAGGAACAATTCATTCCGGGCGCAGGCAGCGCGGCGGCTTATGTAGAAAATCGGCGGCAGGATCTGATCCGTCAGGACGGTAAACGGTTTGTCACCAGCCGTCCCATGCCGGGTGGCGTCGGCCAGGGTTTGATTTATTTTAAGCGGCCAAATGATGGAGGCACGTTTCACATGGAGCAATACACACCAACCGGCAATGGATTGATTGAGCGCAGCTTTGTTTTGCGTCCTTCACCCGGGATGAGCCCGGAACAGTTTGCCGCTTTCTGCCGGTCTCAGGCTGACCGCTGGTTCTATGAGTTTGCCAATACCGGCTTCCCGGTGATTGAATAAGCGAAGTCACGTCACGAACAGGCCCACGCCGCAGCACTCTGAGACCGGGTAGAGTGTGGCTCACTTCGGGGAGAATTTTTTCATGGGGGATAGCGACTTTGACAGGTTTTTGAAGGAGGGCTTCGCCCGGATTGATAGGGACCTCTCCTTTCTGGCGAACTGCGCCGGGGAGGTCCTTTCCGACTTGGACCAGCCTGAACTGGCTCAGCTCTTCCGGGGAGCCCCCGATAGCCTTCCTCCGGGCGGTTCCCAGGCCATGTCCATTTTTTTTCAGCTGCTGAACCTGGTGGAGGAGGTTTCATCTCTGCACGCCCAGCGGCAGCGCGAGGAAACTCTGGGGGCGGCATCGGAGACAGGAACCTGGGGACGCTATCTTCAGGAAGCCAAAGCTTCCGGACTGGCGGAGGATGTGCTTCTCGATAAACTGCGCACCACGACGATCGAGCCTGTGCTGACGGCGCACCCCACCGAGTCCAAGCGCTGGAGCGTGCTGGAACAGCATCGGGAGCTCTTCACTCACTGTATCCGTCGAGACGAAAGCAATCCAACTCCCCGGGAAGCAGCGGACTCCCAGGCCGATATCAAGGCCAGCCTGGAACGTCTCTGGCGAACGGGAGAGATTTTTGCAGAGAAACCGTCGGTGGCCATGGAGCGCACCAACGTGCTCTATTATCTGACTGAGATCTTCCCGCGTGTTCTGCAGCGGGTTGACCGGCGCTTCCTCCATGCCTGGAGTGAGGCGGGCTATGATCCGGCCCGGCTTTATGAAGAGAATGCCTTCCCGCGTCTGCGTTTCGGCTGCTGGATCGGCGGTGACCGCGACGGGCACCCGCTCGTCACCCCGGAGGTCACGGCGGACACCCTGCGTGAATACCGAAGACGGGCCATCGAGGTGCTGGACCGGCATCTGGCCGAAGCGGAGCGCATGCTGTGCCTTTCCCGGCAGATTCAACAACCGGGAGCAGCCTTTGACGAGCGCCTGCGGGAGCTTCGCCGTGAAACCGGCCTGCAACCGGATGCGCTGCGGGCGGAGGAGCCCTGGCGTGAGTTCATCATGCACCTGCGCGGAAAACTTCCCGGTCACGGCAAAGACCCTGGCATCGAGTTCACTCATCCACTTCAACTTCGGGCTGACCTGCTGATCGCCTGGGACGCGCTCTGCTCTCTGAAGGCCCGGCGCTTGGCTGAAGCCAGCATCTATCCGGTCATCCGGCTCATTGATGTCTTCGGATTTCACCTCGTCGCGCTGGATATCCGACAGAACAGCGCCTATCACGACCGGGCCATCGCTCAGTTGCTGCGGGCGGCAGGTATAGCGAACGGCGACCGCTATGAGCAATGGTCAGAGGAGCAGAAGCTGGCGTTCCTCGACCGTGAGTTGCGTCAGCCTCGGCCCTTTACGCTGAATCCACTGGACACAGGGGAGGAGGCCAAGGGAGCCGTCGGCGCGCTTCAGGTCGTGACAGAGCATCTCCGGACCTTTGGGAAAGACGGACTGGGCAGCCTGATCGTGAGCATGACCCGTTCAGTGTCTGACCTCCTGAATGTTTACCTGCTGGGCCGCGAAACCGGCCTGGTCCACGCGGGCGGGGAGGATGGCGGGCTGAGTTCAGCGCTGCCCGTCGTGCCTCTTCTGGAAACGCTCGATGATCTGAAAGCCGGGCCAGTCATCCTGCAGGGCTTTCTGGAGCATCCCATCACCCGCCGCAGCCAGCAGACAGGCGTACCACAAGTGATGATAGGTTATAGTGACAGTTGCAAGGACGGCGGCATCGTGGCCAGCCAGTGGCACATTCATCAGGCTCAGGAACAGCTCATGGACAAGGCGGCGAAGGAGGGCCTGCCGGTTCTGTTTTTCCACGGCCGCGGCGGCACCGTCAGCCGCGGGGCGGGTCCAACCCACAGGTTTTTGGATGCCTTGCCGCCCGGCTCTTTGCGCCCAGGAATCCGTGTCACAGAGCAGGGCGAAGTCATTGCGCAGAAATTTAATAATCTGCGGTCCGCCTCCATCCATCTGGAGCTGCTCCTGGCAGGAACGGTTGGAACAATGGCGCTGGAGCGCACGCAGGAACTCCCGGCAGATCTGGCCGATGCCATGTCACGTCTCAGCGAACGCAGCAAGGACGCCTATCAGGGGCTGCTTCATGAGGAGGGGTTTGTCAGTTTCTTCCGGCAGGCTACACCGATCGACGTGCTGGAAGTCAGCCGCATCGGTTCACGCCCGGCCCGGCGCACGGGGCAGGCCGCTCTGGAAGATCTGCGGGCTATTCCGTGGGTTTTCGGCTGGAATCAGTCCCGCCACTATTTGCCCGGCTGGTTTGGCGTCGGCATCGCTCTGGAAACTCTGAGGCACAGCTTCCCGGAGGCATATCAGGCCTTTAGCCATCAGTGGAGCCAAGTTCCTTTTGCCCGCTATATATTTTACAATATCGAATCCAGCCTCGCGAGCGCCGATGCCGAGCTGATGGCACTCTATGCCTCCCTCGTCGAAGACCGCGAAGTTCGGGAGCGCATCAGTGGGATCATCCGGGAAGAATATGAGCGCTCGAATCGCGAGGTCGCGCGCCTCGTCGAAACTCCAATCGCGCAACGCCGCCCGCGATTTCACAAGACCCTTCAGGCACGCAATGACGGATTGCGCCTGCTGCATCACGAACAGGTCAGGCTCCTGCGTCATTGGCGCGCTGCTCCTTCTGATCAACGGGACCCCCTCCTTTTGCGCGAACTGCTGCTCAGCGTAAACGCCATCGCCAGCGGGCTGCGCACGACGGGCTGAATTGGCTTATGTTTTCCCGCGTAGAACACCGCGGACGCCAAAATTCAGAATATATACTACGGCCGCGACCAGAATAATGCATGGCCCGGTGGGTAAATCATAGTGATAGCTCACGCCTAGCCCAACAAAGGAAAATAAGGCACCCAGCACAATGGCGATCAGCATGATTTGCCAGATTGACCGCGCATAACCAGTCGCTATCGCCGCGGGTAAAGTCAGCATGGCAATCAATAAAACGATGCCTGTGACTTGCACGAGCATGACAATCGTTACCGCGGTCAGGAGGAGCAGGAGCAGAGTGATGCGCTCCACCTGCATATTTCGTGAGCGTGCAAATTCTTCATCAAAAGAGACCGCGACGAACCGGTTATAATAAAGAATGATCGCGGCGAGCACACCCAGATTCATCATTCCCAGAAACCAGAGATCACCCGGCGTGATCAGCAGGATATTGCCGAAGAGCCAATTCATCGCCGCATTGTATTCAGGCGTCAGAAAAAAGAAAATCAGCCCAATCGCCATCCCCACACTCCAGATCGTGCTGATTGCGGTGTCCTCCCTCTCGCGGCGGTTCAGGCTGATCCAGCCGACGATTCCCGCGCACAACAGGCCTGCCACAAGTGCCCCATGAATCGGCCGCATCCATTCCATTTCGCGCACTTCAGAAAGATAAAAAGCCAGGCCAATTCCACCGAGGGCCGAATGTGAAATTGCTCCTGCCAGATAAGTAATGCGCCGCACGACAATCAACGGGCCGACCAAACCTGCCGCGATGGAAGCGAGCACACTGGCGAGCAGAACCTGCCGCAGGAGAGGAAAATCCGGGTCGGTGAGCGCTTCAAAAAACTCCGCCATCGCGAAAACAAAATCGTTCCATTGTTCAGTGATGATGATGAACGGCCTGCAGATCTGTGCCGTAAAGCTCCTCAAACGATTTCCCGCTGATCTCCGTGGTACCGTGCATCCAGACTTTGCGATTCACGCAGATGACCTGCTCAACAAGGGTGGAAACAAAGCCCAGGTCATGGGTGACGATGAGCACGGTGATTTGCTCGGTCAATTCGCGCAGGGTGCGGATCAGTTGGGCTTCAACCGCCATGTCGATATTTGCGGTCGGTTCGTCGAGGAGCAAAATTTTCGGCTCACTGGCGAGAGCGCGAGCGATGAGTACCCGCTGGCGTTGGCCTCCGGAAAGCTTGGCAAAGGAATGACGGCGTGCCCCATCCATCCGGACCGCCTCCAGGCAGCGCTGTGCGATGGCGCGGTCTTTCCGGGTGTAAAAGCCGAGCCAGCTCTTCGGCAGCCGGCCCATGAGCACGACTTCCTCCGCCGTGGCAGGAAACTTGGGATCGAAGTTCAGGTATTGCGGCATGTAGCCGATATCTTGTCGGGCCTGCCGGGGCGATCTGCCAAAAATATGCACGAACCCCGAACTGGGCTCGAGCAATCCCATAATGAGCCGCAAAAGCGTTGTCTTCCCTCCGCCATTCGGACCGATGACCGATGCGGCCACGCCTCCCTCAAGGGAAAAGTTTACGGCTTCCAGCACGGGTGCCCGGCCTTCATACTGGAAGCTGACGTCAGTAAATTGGATGGCAGGGGCGGCGTTGCTCAAAGGATCAACCTTTCTCGGCGATGGCGTGGGCCATGGCAGGCAAATTCTGCCACAAATCCTGCGCGAGAGGGTTCAGCATGACAATGGGAAAGCCCAGCTGCTTCGCCACGGACTCGGCCGCATCCCCTCCAAACTCTGGCTGAACGAAGATCGCTTCGATGGGTTCCGCGCCGTCCTGGCGGGTCTCTTTCAAGAGCGCGCGCAGTTGTTTGGGGGTAGGAGCTTTGCCTTCGTCCTCAATCGCAACCTGTTTCATGCCATGGCGTTCAGTCAGGTATCCAAAGGCCGGGTGATAGACCAGCATGGCGCGGCCGTTCAGCTTCTCGAGGGCCTTGGACATGTCGGCGTCGATCTTCTCCAATCGCGCCAGACAGCGATCCAAACCTTCCTCGTAAGCGGAGGCGCGATCAGGGTCCGCTTCTTTCAGCGCGGCCGCGACGTGCTCGGCGACTTTCTTCAGGCGCAGAGGATCAAGCCAGATATGCGGATCATCTCCCCCGCAGTCTGAGCAGGAATGGTCCTCACTGTGATCTCCATGATCATGATGCTCATGATCATGATCGTGCCCGGACATGGTCAGGCGCTCAATATCCCTGGCCGTATCAACAATCTTCAGTCCCGGTGCACTTTCGCTGAGACGCTCGAGCAATTGCTTTTCAAAAGGCAGTTGCAGGGAGAAATACAGTTTACTCCGCGTAATATCAGAAATCTGCCGCGGCGTCGCTTCGAAGTGATGCGGATCCTGCCCCGGACGAAGCAGGACTTCGATTTTCACATGCTCACCGCCAATCTCCTCCACGAGCGCTTTTTGCGGTGGAATACTTACCGCGACCGGCAAAGGCTCGGCGACAAGGGGAGCAGAGAAAAGCAGCATGGAGAGAAAAGCGAGGGATGAGAGAGATTTCATACTGGCAGGCGTAAAATTTTGATCCAAGGTGCAGCCCAGCAGCGGGCGTCTAATGAAAACAGATTATCACTAGGCCCGCTGCGCTCAATTTCAACCCTTCCTTTTCCCAGCGATCACTTCTGGAATTGCCCATGCTCCGGTTCCAATCCCCGGCTTCGTTGCCCCTTCCCGCACTTTTGCTCAGCGCCGTGTTTTGGCTGAGCGGTTGCTCCACCCCCAGTGATCTTCCGCCGCTCGACCTGCAGGAAGATGGTTGGACCGTGCACCGTGGTCAGGCGGCATGGGAGCGCAAACCTTTCTCTGAAGGGATTGCCGGTGAATACATTGCGGGCCAACGCCGGAATCAGGGCGTGACCTTTGCGGAGTTCGGCACCCCGATCGCTCCTGTAGCGCGGGCACGTGAGGCGGAGGGGCGATGGGAGATCCAGTTTCCCGAAGTGAATCTGGCTTTCAAGGGCAAGGGACAACCCCCGTCCAATTGGATCTGGTTTCACGTGCCGGATGTTCTCAGCGGCGGGCAACCGCCTGATGGCTGGTCCATGACCAAAAAGGAAAGCGGTTCCGTCATCCTGGCCCGTGAAAAAGGGAACGAAAAACTCACCCTATCCCCTCGCGCGGAATGAACGAGAAGGGGCCAGAGGTGCAACACGGCAGCACAACTGAAGGAAGGCGCCCGTTCTGGCGCGGTCACGGATTGCCCCGGCCGGTATTTCTGCTGCTCATCCCGGTGCTGCTCGCTATCGCCGTGGCCGGGCATTTCAATCTGCAGTTCAGCCCGGAAGTGGTCGGGCTTTTGCCCAGCTCCATTCCGGAAGCGGAGGGTCTGCAGATTTATCAGGAGCACTTCAGCGGGGTGAAGGAAGTCATTCTCACCGTGCAGGGTGAGGACCCGGCGCAGGTCGAAACAGCTGCCCGGTTTCTTGGTGAGAACCTTTCCACCGAAGAAACGGGCCTGAATGTGCGCCGGGCCCTTTGGCAACCGGCTTGGATGGATAGTCCGGAGGCCCTCGCTGAACTGGTCGGCTGGATGCGCCTGAACCAGAACCCGGAGATCTTTGCACGCTTTGCAGAGCGCCTGGACCCGGCCAGGGCGGATGAAACCCTGGACGCCGCGGTAACAAGGCTGACCGCTTCTTTTTCTCCGGCCGACATGGCTTTGGGCGGAATGGACCCCTACGGACTGGCAGACTTTATGGGCCCGGGGAACGGCAGCGCGGCGGACAGCCAGGCAGCGGGAGACGCCCTCATGTCCATGGCGGATGGTGATGCGGCCTTTGTGGGAAGAACCGGCAAACTGCGCATTGTTTACGTGACGCTGGAGGAGCCCTTCGGCAGTTACCGCGCGGCAGGGGAGTGGTATGACGCCCTGCGGGCCCAGATCAAGGAGTGGAAGGGAAGCGGCGCCCTCCCGGAGAGCGTTCAGCTGGGCTACACGGGTGAGCCCGTCTTTGTTGCGGAGGTGTCACGCCAGATGGAGAGCAGCATGACCTGGTCTGTGGCCTTGACTACACTCATCGTCGCGGCGCTGTTCTATCTCTTTTACCGCCAAGTGTTACCGCTTCTCGCCCTGCTGCTCATGCTGGGCTGCATCATCGGGCTGACGGTGGGGATTGGAGGTTTGATCATCCACGAGCTGAATATGATCAACGTCGGTTTCGCTGCGATCATCATCGGCCTCACGGTTGATTATGGGGTGATTCTTTTTCAGGCGGTCCGGCAGGAGCCAACAATCACCACCCGCGAATTGCGAGCGCGCCTGGGCTTAAGCATTTTCTGGGCAGCTCTCACGACGGCCTGCGTTTTTGGCTCGGCGATCCTGAGCAAATTCCCGGCTGTATCGCAACTGGGCGCTTTGGTTGCCATCGGCACGATTGCCGGTTCGTTTCTCGCCGTTTTCTTTTTCGCGCCGCTTTGGACCCGTCTGGCCCGCTTGGGGGTTGACCGCACGAGCGGCCGGTCGCGTCCCATGCCGCATCTGGCGCGGCACCTGCCTGTCTCCGCCGTCATCGCCCTTACCGTAGCCATTCCCCTCATCACCGTCCTCGTCTTTGCCACCCAGGGTCTGCCAGGGATTGACGGCAGCCGGGATGCGCTGCGCCCCCGGCAAAGCCAGGCCTATGACACGATGGACCAGATCGAGTCCGCGGTGGGGTCAGGCAACAATTCGATCGGTGCCCGCGGGATGGCCCTGATGATCGACGGCGAAACGATTGCCGAGACGACGGAGAATCTGCATGAAGTCAATCGCCGGCTTGCAGATATGCAGCAGGAGGGAAAAATCCGTTCATACCAGTTACCCATGCCTTTCTGGCCGGATGTCGAAAACCTCCGCCGCAATCTGCCGGTCGCCCGGGAGTTGGCCAGGGACGTTCCCGTGCTCCGGGAGAAAGCGCTCGAAGCTGGCTTCACTGAGGAGGCCCTGGCGCTGCTGGATGGAATGGCGCGTTTCTGGCAGGAGTTTGAACTTAACCCGCAGGACGATAAAGTCTGGCCGGCGTCAGACGGGAGCGAATGGATCATCAGCCAATTCATTTCCACCGGAGAAGACGCGAAGAACGGCGGCTATGCCATCCTGGGACTGGCCTTTCCGGCGGAGGGATATGAGGCGCTCGATCTCCGTAATGACTTGATCGGTGAAGGTTACCGTCCGCTGAACTGGGAACTGGTCAGCCTGGCCATTCTCAGGGTGGTGTATGAAGATCTGGCACGGATGGCCGGCCCGATCGTGGTCATCCTGCTGGCCGTCCTGTTTCTGGTTTTTCGTCGCTGGCAGGAGGTGGTGCTGTGCCTGGCCGTGCTCAGCTTCGCCTGTCTGGGCCTGCTCGCAGGCATGAAGCTGCTCGGCTGGCAGTGGAACTTCCTCAATCTCATGGCCGCACCCCTGCTGGTGGGGGCCGGTCTGGACTACGGCATCCATGTTCTTCTGGCCCTGCGCCGGCACACCTCACGGCGAGAAGTGGATGGCATTCGCCGAGCGCTCCTGCTGTGCGGTGCCTCGACTGCCGCAGGTTTCGGTTCCCTCGGCTTTTCCGCGAGCGCCGGTTTGGCCAGCCTTGGTCAGCTATGTTCCGTGGGTATTTTACTTACCACCGTCACGGCAGTTTATCTCCTGCCGGTCTGGTGGCGGTGGGTAGTACGAGAAACACCGCCCTGGGAGGAAGATGCTCCTTCCCGGCAGGCCATCGCAGAAGAAGAAGTGGCCGCCTTAGCCGATCACGAAGAGCAGACTGCCACTTCACGCCAGCCCACTTCCTGAGCGCTCAACCGCTTGCTTCTTCCAGCGGCGGTAGATGGTCTGCATAACGATTTCCGCGCTGCGGAGCTGTTTGCGAGCGATCTCGCGGCGCTGACCGGGCTGGCTCCGTGGCGGCAGCGGGCAGATATGAAAAAAGCCGGCGTCAGGCTGGTTCGGCTGGTGCGCCGACAGATGGAGGGCCTGGAAGAAAACGTGATTACAGAGGTAGCCCCCGGCATCACTGCTGGTCCGGGCGGGAATGCCTTCACTCACCAGATTCCAGAGGATTTCCTCAAAAGGCAGCGAACTGCTGTAACTGGCAGGAGCATCCGGAATGACAGGTGACAGGCGGCGGATTTCCCCCGCATTGTCGGGCGCCGCTGCGTTATCAAGATTCCGGGCGAGCCGCTCCAGGCAGATGATTTCGTTCTGCCCGGCCACGCCAAAACACAGGATAAAATCTGGCTGGGTCTCGCGAACCGTCTCAGCCAGTTGCGGGCCCGCCGTGGCGTATTCGACAGGCAGAATCAGCCCCTGAACCTCAACATCCTCCGGAAGAGGCTCGATTTCCAGCTCTTGGCCCTCTGTCTCTCCCAGGAGATGGGCGATCAGCAATCCGCTTGGATTTTCCTCGTGAGGCCCGAAAGGTTCGAAGCCAGTGAGGAGAAAGCGCGGCATGCCAGATGAGCCTTAGCGCTTGGAAAACTGGAAGCGTTTGCGCGCACCCGGTTGCCCGGCTTTCTTCCGTTCCTTCATCCGGGGATCCCGGCGAAGCAATCCGGCGGCCTTGAGCTCAGCGCGGAGTTCAGGATCGGACTTGATCAGAGCCCGGGCAATGGCGAGGCTGACCGCGCCGGCCTGACCGGTGAGTCCCCCACCCTTGGCCACAACAAGAACG
Source organism: uncultured Verrucomicrobiales bacterium (assembly GCA_964622095.1). Classification (GTDB taxonomy): domain Bacteria; phylum Verrucomicrobiota; class Verrucomicrobiia; order Verrucomicrobiales; family CAZUPP01; genus CAZUPP01. Next base: position 42,169 of record CAZUPP010000012.1, on the reverse strand, counting down.
TCCCACTGCTTGAGAGCATTGATCAACTCGAGCGGACGCAACGCGATGTTTTGCATGGGGATGGTGGTCAGATACTCATCAAACGGGCGGCGATTGATGAGAAATTTTCCCGTCCCGGGACGAAGGCGTGCACTGGCGATGGCGTTCTTGCGACGGCCGGTGGCGACGTATTCGACGAACTCTTTGGTCTTGGCCATAAGATTAAATCAGGGCGATGACGATAGTGATCTTTTTGCTTCCGGCGTTTCTCAGTCTTCGACCGTGATGGTCTCTGGCTGTTGCGCTTCATGCGGATGCTCCGCGCCTGCGTAGACTTTTAACTTGCCGTAGATGGACCGGCCAAGGCGATTGTGAGGGATCATCCCGCGCACCGCGCGCTCCACGAGAAGAACCGGACGGCGCTCGCGCACGTCGGCGACTGTCTCAGAGCGGTGTCCGCCCACATAACCGGAGTAGGAGGTGTAAACTTTGCGATATTCCTTCTTGCCGGTGACCCGGACCTTGTCCGCGTTGATCACCACGACAAAATCACCACAGTCCACATGCGGGGTGAAGAGAGGTTTGTCTTTTCCGCGCAGAACACGCGCTACCTTCTCAGCGAGCCGGCCCAGAATCTGGTTTTCGGCGTCGATGACATACCACTTGCGCTCAATATCGGCGGCTTTGGCGGAAATCGTTTTCATAGGTGAGATGGTGGTCGAGCACCGGGGTCCGGCACTCACAAAGACAAGAACTTAAACTGAATCAGCCGCGGGCCGGAGTGAGGCTCCTCAGGAAAAGGTCCGCCGCTTTTGGGGAGACGGGACAATAAGGATCGGCCGCCTCCTGTCAACGGAGATTCTGATGGCTAAAGCAGAAACTGATGGGCCAGCCATGCTCCGCCTCCCACAAAGGAACACGTGACGAGCAGCAGGACGCCATCCCCGACCCGGCCAGCCACGCCGCGGTTAAAGCCATAACTCTGCCAGGCCCAGGCTGTCATGCCTGATCCCAGGATGATGGCGGACATCACTCCCAGGCCCCAGTCCGGCCGCCCCAGAAAGTCCACGGCAAACTGATAGCAGGCATAACCGATAACTGCTCCGGCCAGCATCGCTGAAGCCATCCGCAGAGGCACCGGCAGAATAGAAACGATCGAGGCACCAAGTAAGACGGCGACTGGCGCGCTAAAGAAGAGAAAATATCCGACTGCCAGCTCGTCATAGTTGAGCATTTCATAGGCTGCGATCCGGCCCATGTTGAGCGCGTTGGCATCGACAAACTGATCTTCGCCGAGCTGGATGTAGTCGCTGTCTTTGAAGGAGAAACTGCCCTGCGCCAGATAAATCAGAACGAAGGCAGCGAGACCGAAGACCCACGTGTAGACAGCACGGGTAATAAACCCGGACGCGTTTGAGATGGGCTGATTCTGTTCGGCCACCCTTTCATCTCCCCGGCTTTAAGAATGACCCCATGGCCGTGGTCAGGATTTCTCCGCCGTCAGGGGAACTTCGTCCACATTGACGCGGCGGCCATTCTGATCAAAACGAACCCGGCCTTCGACGAGCGAGAAAATGGTATAGTCCCGGCCGAGACCAACATTGACGCCCGGTTTCCATTTCGTCCCGCATTGGCGGATGATGATATTGCCCGGGATGACGGCTTCACCACCGAACTTTTTCACACCGCGGCGCTGAGCCTGGCTGTCACGTCCATTTTTGACGCTACCCTGTCCTTTTTTGTGTGCCATCTTTGGTTACCTCCGGGGATTTAGATTTTTTCAATCTGAATGCGGGTCAGCTTCTGACGGTGCCCTTTCGTTTTGTGAAAACCTTTCCGGCGCTTGAATCTGAAGCTGCGGACCTTCTTGCCGAGAAATTGATCGACGACCTTGGCGGTCACCTTGACGCCATCAATATACGGGGTGCCGAAGGTGACGTTGTCACCGTCTTCACGCAGCATGATGCGATCAAACTCGATCTTTTCGCCCGGCTCATTCGGCAGCTTTTCCACGTCCAGAAGGTCACCTTCCCGAACGCGGTATTGCTTCCCGCCAGTCTCGAAAATTGCGTAGGCCATTGTCATTTGGTGGGGTTTGAAGGAGGGTGATAGGGTCAATCAGAACGATCAGAAAAGAGGCCAGTCTCCAGATACGGAAGCTGAGAGACAGGGAGGAAACGCTCGAAGCTTCGAACGGTCAAGAGGTTTTTCCGGGTTTACCTCGCAGGACAGAGTGATCCATCCACCCCTTCGTCACCTATGAAAACGCCTGACACGGACAAACCGGCAAAGGCCGGGGCATTCAAGCGCTTTCTTTACTGGAACTACATGCGCCTGGATGCCCTCCAGGAGCGCTGGTCAGCCAGGGTCACGGCGCGGGGCTGGTTTGTCCTCGGCGCCCTGATGATGGCCGCGCTGTTCGGGGTGGATACCACCCGCTCTTCCGCTTACCAGGCCTTCGCTTTCCTTTTCTCTCTGGTTGTGGTGGCCGCTCTCTTCACTCCGCTCCTGAGGGGAAAATTCGAGATCTCCCGGGAGTTGCCCCGCTTTGCCAGCGCTGGCAAGCCCATGCCCTACCGGGTGCGCCTGCGAAATCTTTCCGGCAAAGCGTTCCGCGAGTTGAGAATTCGCGAACGCAGCGCCGAACATTGGCCGCGCCTTGAGACCTTTGCCTTCGTGCCGGAGCCGAGAGAGAAGACGCGAAATCTTTTCGACCGCACCTTCATTTACCACCGCTGGCGCTGGCATCTGAAGCGGAGCGCTCTATTTGAGGAGAAGAATTCGGCGCCCTGCGCCCTTCCCGCGAAGGGGACGGTGGAGTTTGACGCCTCACTCACACCGAACCGGCGGGGCATGATTGAACTCAAGGGCGTGCGGATCGTGCGCCTGGATCCCTTTGGCCTTTTCCAGGGGGACGCCTGGGCCCAGCCCATGCGCAACAGCGCGCACTCGATCATCGTGCTGCCGAAGCGCTATACCTTACCGGCGTTGAATCTGCCCGGCAAGCTGCAGTATCAGACCGGGCTCTCCAATGTGACCTCCGGCCGCGGGCAATCGGAAGAATTTGTCTCCCTGCGCGAGTATCGGGATGGGGATCCCCTCCGCCACATTCACTGGCCCGCATGGGCCCGCACGGGACGGCCGATTGTGAAAGAGTTCGAAGAAGAATTCTTCCCGCGGTACGCCCTCGTGCTGGACACTTTCGTCTCCCCGCATCAGGAGCCGGTGTTTGAAGAGGCCGTCGCGCTCGCAGCCAGTTTCGCTTATTCACTCAACACCGATGAGAGCCTGCTCGATCTCCTTTTCGTTGGCACCCGCGCCTTTGCTTTTACGGCCGGGAAAGGAACCTCCAGCGTGGAGAAAATGCTCGAGGTGCTCGCAACCCTTGAGCCGGCCTCCCGCGAAGATTTTCCTCTTCTGGAACAAATGGTGACAGAACGCGCGCCGGAAATCAGCGCCTGTATTCTGGTGCTCTGCGGATGGGACGCCAAACGGGAAAGGCTGCTCAACACCATCCGCAAACTGCGCCTGCCCATCCTGCCCGTGGTCATCGGGGAATCAGCCGAGCCCCCGGCGGGAGCGCGCGGTCAGGTTGCCTGGATCGATCATGCCAACGTCCCGGCCGGATTGGGCCAGCTTCCCGATGCAGTCCAAGGGTGAAGGAAAGACCTTAACGCTGCTTCCGTCGGCGGATGACGCTTGACGCCACGATAAGGCTGAAAAGGCATGCAACGCTGGGTTCTGGAATCGGAGCAACCGCCGCGAAGGTCGTCCCTTGGCGAAATTCGTCAATTGACCCATCCCCAAGGCCGCTCCCAGGGTTAAAAAAGGCAGAATCAATCCCTGCCTGGATGCTGGAGTTACTGGCAAAATTACTCCAGGGAACACTAACCGTAAAATCGGCCACACCTGGTCCGCCGGGACCGAGAGTGGGATTGATCCACAGGCTGTAGATGATATTACCCGTGCCGTCACCAAATTCGATGTTGGTGACCAGAAAATCGGTTTGCCCTACGGTGCTGTTGACGCCAAGAACTTGGGATACCTTCGCATCATCATCATCCATCGGATCCATCGTACCCATGTCGTCGAAATCACCGGATTTATAAGTGACGGTGTAGGGTCCATTATTTGACGCCTGCACTCCAAAGAGAAAGGTATTGTCTGACAAATTGCTGAAACCTATGAAATTGCTGCCTCCATTCCCCAAGGCATATACCAGAGCATTACCATTATTGTTGTCGTCCCGGTAAAGGAAACTGTTCCAGTAGGAGCCTCGATCAATATCTTGACGGTCGAAGGGGCTACTCACTAGGCCATCCAAGCCCCAGGTCGAGGTATTGTTGGCACTGAAGGTTGCATTGGAGCGAAGGAATTCTCCGCCACCTGAGATGTAGGTGGGTGTCGTGATCAGGCTTCCATAGCTTAGCGGATTCGAATCAGCGAAAAGGTAGGCGTTTATGGAGTTGTTCTGGACCGCATAGGTTGTGGGGTCGTTACCCGTGAGGTCTTCCATGTAGCCTTGGGAGGGGTTACCTGGCGTCCCGTCGAAGGGCAGGTAATTGATGAGCATGGCGTTGAGGCTCGTGCAGGTCACGCACAAGGCCGCGAGCGAGAGAGCGGGCGCGCTTTTCATAATGGGGGGTGGAGGAAACGGATCGGAGGACTTACTGAATCCTAAGCAAGGATAGAAATCCGGTGCCGGTTTGTAAAGTCTCTGCCGTAATAAATGCACTGGATGAACCCGACGCATGGCCGGGATGATCTGGGGGCCCTTTGATGGCGGACTCAGCCTCCATGGGCAGCCACTGGATCTATGAATTGGAGGAGAACTGAAACTCGAATGATCACCAGCAAAGCATGAACTCTACAACACCAGAACGCATGGCCGGGATGATCTGGGGCCCGTTGACGGCGGATGCAGCCGCCATGGGGAGCCACTGGATCTATGAATTGGAGGAGATTGAGCGGCGTTACCCGGGAGGTCTGGAGGGCTTTGAAGCACCCGTGGAAGGCCACTATCACCACGCCCAGCCGGTCGGCGGTCATACCCATTATGGCCATGGTGCGCTGGTCCTGCTGGATTCCGTCGCAGAGAAAGGACGCTTTGACGCAGATGACTTCGCGCGACGGTTTGTCGATTATTTCACGAGCGAGTCCTACACCGGTTATCTGGACTCTGCGATGAAGGGCACGTTAGCCAATGCCAAGGTGAGCCCCCCACCCGATCCACTGGGGGCGGACGATGATCAACTGCAAACGGCGACCCGCCTCGCCATCGCGGTGGTAGTACATCTGGATGAAGATGACGAACGACTCCTGCAGATCGCGGAAAGCGTGACCCGTGTGGTGCAGAACAATGCCGACGCGGTTGCCTACATGAAGGCTAACGCGCTCATTCTCAAAGCGCTGGCCCAGGGAAAAGATCCTCACACTGCCCTCCATCTAGCGGAGGAAAAAATGGCGCGTCTGGGAGGTGAACGGGAGACAACGGTGTCTGAAAAGATCGGGGCGGCCTTTGCGGCGAAGCTGGATGAAGTAACGCCCACGACGGAGCGCTTCGGGCAATCCTGTCCATTGAAGGGCAGCTTTCCTTCCGCGGTGCATGCTTTCCTTCGCCACTCGGAAGACTATCGGGAAGCGATCGTGGCCACTCTACGGGCCGGCGGCGATAACGCGGGCCGGGCAGGCCTGCTGGGCGGCTGGCTTGGCGCTCACCTGGGAGTCGAAGCCATTCCTTCCGAGTGGCGCGACCGTCTGGTGAAGAGAGACCGGATTGCTCAACGGGTGGAGTCCATCGTGGCCCGGGTCAATTCTTGATCAGTTTGAGGTCTACTGCGTCTAAGGCTCGATCATGACATTTGCCAGAATACTTCTCCTTGGCGGCGCCTTCCTGGTCATGGCATCCGGTAGCGTTGCTCAGGATACGGCCACCACTCCCGAACCAGAAAATAATCCAGGGGCCTCCGCGCCAGCCGCCAAAGCTCCCTCCGAGGGACTGCTCTGGAAGATCCAGGATGAAGACAGCACGGTTTTCCTGGCGGGCTCAATCCACTACCTGCGGGAAGAGGACCTTCCCTTACCGCAGGATTACCTGGACGCCTTTGAGGAGGCTGAACTGGTCGTCTTCGAAATCGTGCCAAGCGAGATGATGCAGGGTGAGGAAGCGACGAAGCTGCTCAGTCTGCTGATGGTAAAAGGTCTGCTTCTGGATGGAACTTCACTGCGTGACCATATCAAGCCGGACACCTACAAGGCGGTGCAGGAACTCATTACAGACTCGCCCCTTGGCTCTGGCGGAATGCTGGTCATCGACCGCCTCCAACCGTGGGCGGTCGGTTTTTTCATCCAAAGCCTGACGATGGAAAGTTCCGGCTTCAACCCGCTGCTCGGAGTGGATTTCCTGCTGGATTCCGATGCCAAGGAAGCAGGTAAACCTCGCGAGTCTCTGGAAACGATGGAGTATCAGCTCGGTCTGCTCGCGGATGCAGCAGATGGCAAGGAAGACGAGTTCATCATGCAGGCAATCGAAGACAGCGAGGCTACGATGGGCGCGATTGAGGGCATCGTCGATGCCTGGAAAGCTGGGGACGAAAAAACGGTGGACGAACTGATGCACGCCAGCATGAAAGATTTCCCGGAGTTTACGGAGAAGCTGCTCTACACCCGCAACGCCAACTGGATTCCGCAGATCCGGGAATATCTCGCCCGCAGTGATGATGTGCTGGTGGTGGTCGGCGCCGGTCACCTGGTGGGGAAAAAGAGCGTGATCGATTTGCTGGAAAAAGAGGGACTCCAAGTGCAGCAGCTCTAGAAAACGGCCGCGCCCAGAGCAGTAATCAAAGTCGCAGCGACGCCGCCAAGGAACATTGCTACCAAGGCGAAATGCAGCCGGGCGACTCGGTGGTTTTTCCCCCGGACTGTGTTCCTGGCTCGCGCTACACCCAAAGCGGCACAGGCTGACAAGACGGCGAGGAGAGTGAGGCTGGCCGGCATCCACAGCCCCGAGGCTGAGGCGAACAACGCGATCATGAGGACCGGGGGCAGGACGCTGAGACCAGCCATAAGGCCCCACACGATGAGCTGTCGTGGTTCACGCTGCCAATAACCGGCTGAGGCCACATAATCAGAGGGACGCCGAATGCTGGTCCACAGGTCCTCAATAAGGCGCAGCCGCCCCATGTATGGCATTTCCGCCGGATACAACCTCTCGGCGCGCTTACGGCGCTGCCGCAATTGCCACCACTTGCGAAGCTGCTGGAGCGGAGTGGGCTCAAGGGCCTCGACATTGGCGGGCCGCTGATCGGTGAGGACCGTGGCGCGAGCGACCTTTTCGACCACCTGAAGAACGTCGGCTTTACACGGTGCCTGATCAGACTGATGACGGCGTCGACGAATGCGTGTGCGCAGGGGGACGAGGGCGGCATCAGGAGAAGACACCGAGGCATGAGCAGGCTGTGATGGAATGGCCGGAGCGAGCGGCATGGGAGATGATAAGAAAAAATTAAGGAGGCTTTGTTTTCGGTTTTTTCAGTAAATACTGAAAATTCCGGACGGTCAACGCTCAATCTGGCGCTCTTTTTCGCTTCACTCCTCTCGGTTCACACCTGCAACATGCGGTTCTTTTCCGGTTACTCACGGATCAACACCTTACCTGCCATGCCGAAGATTCTCATCACCACGACGTCGTTTCAGGATACGCCTGGTCCCCACCACGATATCCTCGCAGCGCGTCCGGACGTGGAGCTCATCACCGCACGAGGACCGCTAAAGGAAGAGGAGATGCTGCCTCTGGTTGGGGAGCTGGATGGAATCATCTGCGGTGATGACGCCTACACCCGGCCAGTCCTGGAGAAGTGCCTGCCTCGCCTGAGGGTCCTTAGTAAATACGGCATCGGACTGGACAAGATTGATCTGGATGCCGCCAAAGATCTGGGCATTCCGGTTTGCTTCACGCCCGGAGTCAACCACACCACGGTGGCAGAACACGCCTTCCTTCTCATGCTGGGCCTGTCCAAGAAAGTGGTGGAGCATGCTAACGCGGTGAGCGCGGGTGAGTGGAAGCGCCAGACTGGCCATGAGCTGGCCGGGAAAACCCTTGGGATTGTTGGCCTGGGACGGATCGGCAAAGAGGTGGCCAAACGCGCACGGGCTTTCGACATGCCCCTGCTGGGTTTCGACATTTACTGGCCGGAGGAATTCGCGGCCGGGATGGGAATCGAGCGGGTGGAGAGCACGGCAGGGATTTTTGAGCGGGCCGATATTGTCACCCTGCATTGCGGGCTGGCTGAGGATACCCGCCACATGATCAATGCGGCGGTGGTGGAGCGCATGAAGCCTGACGCCATGCTCATCAATACTTCACGCGGCGAGCTCGTCGATACGACCGCGATCGCGCAAGCGTTGGCTACCGGAAAACTGGCAGGGTACGGCACAGATGTGCTGGATGAAGAACCACCATCCGCGAATCATCCGCTGCTGCACGCTCCCAATTGCCTCATCACCCCGCATATCGGCAGCCGGACCTCGGAAAGCGTGGCCCGGCAGGCGACCAAAGCGGTGGAGAATCTCCTTCTCATGCTGGATGGCAAGGAGCCGCATGCTCGTGCGGTTTGAGATTTCCAGGCGTCTCAGCGGAGAGCCCGGTTTTTTTGAGGGCTCGCCTTCATGGCACTTTTCTCCACCCTTTTCCTTGCGGAAGAACGGAAAAGTGAGCTTCTCATAGTTGTCTGGGCGACAGACCGAGAAGTTATGGCGGCTCGTGGTGGAATGGTAGACACAGGAGACTTAAAATCTCCTGGGGGAAACCCCGTGCGGGTTCGAGTCCCGCCGAGCCGACTCTGCCGTTTCTTTAGTCCGGAAGCGGGGACTGTGGCAGCCCGCTGGTGCTAGAGGGGCGGTGCGACCGTTAACCTCGGGCCCGTTTTACTCCGCAAATGTGACATCCTCCAGGGTGAGGGCTTCGTCCAGATTCGTGTTTCTGATGTTTTCGAAGACGGCGCCAACTACCCTTGTAATGGGCAAAGGCTGACCGGAATCGAGAGTGATGTCCTTCAGGACAAGGTTTTGGATGGGACTTTCAGGCAGACCGTGGATCTGACCGGGATTGGGGCTGCCGGTGATCGTGATATTTCGCAGAGAAATCTCACGGAAGACCGGGATGCCGGCTTCACCATCGATCAGCTCACCAGGATTACAGTTGTAGGTCATATCAAGATCAATCGGCTCGGCGACCTGATCGATGGAGATGTTCTCATAAAGAACATTCTCAACGAAGCCGCCGCGGCCGGCGCGTGTTTTGATCCGGACACCCTTCCACATGGTTTGGAAGCGGCAGTTTCTTACCGTGAGATCACGGACGCCCCCACTCATTTCGCTGCCAATGACCACCCCTCCGTGGCCGCCGGTCATGACGCAATTCTCCACCGTGATATTTTCACAGGGGATACCGATCTCCAATGCCTGCAGGTTTTTCCCGCTTTTGATGGCAATACAATCGTCACCGGTGTTGAGGCGACAGTGGCTGATGTGAACGTTGCGACAGCTGTCAGGGTTGAAGCCGTCTGTGTTGTGACCATCGGTCTGGATGTTCAGGTTACGCGCAATGATGTCTTGAGAATAGATGGTATGGATCGTCCAGCGGCCCTTGTTGAGAAAGGTCAGGTCCTCAAAAAGGAGTTTCCGGCAGCGAATGAACCCGACGACCCTCGGTCCGGCGGGAGGGCGAGAGTTACCTGTGCCACTGCCTGAGATCGTACCGCGGCCGGTGAGAGTCAGGTCCGTGGCATCCCAGGCATTGAGCAGGGCGGCGTGAGCCTGCTGCTCCGTGCCTTCCCAGCGCGTGTCAATCAGCGGATAATGATCCAGTTCGGCGCTGCCCTGAAGCGTCGCACCCTCTTCGACGCGCAGTGTCGTGTGGCTGTGCATGAAAAGGGCACCGCTCAGATAAATGCCAGGGGGCAGGATGACGGTTCCGCCACCAGCCTCACCGCAGGCATCGAGAGCGGACTGCAGGGCAGCAGTGTCAAGGCGAAGGCCATCACCGCTAGCGCCAAAATCCCGGACGTTATAGGTAAAATCTATGTTTTGAGAGGTGATCATCTTTGAAAACGCGCATTCACCGCGGGAGCGAGCGACCTGACCTTATTCCGAAAGGCTGCGTGATCCGCTGCTGGAGCCGCACGCACATGAGATCAGATCAGATCAGATGACGTGAGGACGCAAGGGAAACCTCTCCCGATGAGAAACGGAGTCCGAGCATTGGGACCGGGGTTTGAGTTACGCCGCGGGGAGATCATTTTAAGGGAAACCCGACACAGCCATTCCTGAAACAGGATTCGCGCGATATTCTTCGCCGCGAAGATTCTTCACATTCCGGAAGAAAAACCTAGGCTGCATCTCAAGAAAGGGAAATTATGCCAAAGACATTCATCGGGAAATACATGCACTGGCTGCACACCAAGTGGCCAGCAGGAAAAGTCGAGAAACTGCCGCTGGTCGGTGAAAATGGATCGACCAATGTTTCAGGGGTGCGCGTGGTCGGTGACCTGACCGGGATTCCGCTTTTGAAATTCTCCGGTGATACCGGGACAAAAGCAGTCGAAGCGTTTCTGGAGGAAAGTGATTTTCAGAATCGGACAAAAAGTGAGGACATCGTCGATGTTGGGATCATCGGGGCTGGAGTATCGGGGGTAGCCGCGGCCATTGCCGCAAAGAAAAACGGCCTGACCTACAAATTATTCGAAGCCAGCGAGGCGTTTTCCACCGTCATTAACTTTCCGAAAAGGAAACCGATTTTCACCTACCCGACGGATATGGATCCGGCTGGGGAAATGAAATTCAGATCAGATATCAAGGAAGCTCTGGTCGATGAACTGCAAGGGCACCTGAAGGACAATCAGATCGAGACGACGCCGATCTTTATTCACCGGGTCGAAAAGAAAGGAAAAGAACTTCTCTTACATCATGCCAAAGGGGCTGATCCAGCAGGTCCCACACGCTGTCATCGCGTTGTCGTAGCGATTGGCCGGAGCGGAAACTTTCGGAAACTGGGTGTACCGGGTGAAGAGCTGGATAAAGTTTACAATCGACTGCATGACCCGAAAGATTTTTGCGGTCAGCACGTCCTCGTGGTGGGCGGGGGTGACTCCGCGATGGAGACGGCAATTGCACTGGGTGCATGCGGTTCGCATGTCACTCTGAGTTACCGAAAACCAGAATTCTCCCGCCCTAAACCGGAGAACGTTGATAATCTGATGGCGCTTGTGGAAAATCCATCAGCGGAAGCGCGCGTGGAGAATCCAACCAGTGAACGAATCACCACGGCCGCTTCCTCCGAAATGCGTGGGGATAATCCGCCTGGATCCGTGCGTCTCATGATGGCGAGCCAACCCCAACAGATCGAAGAAAACAAAGTCATCATTAAGAACAGCGATGGAGAAGACGAAGAGATTCAGAACGACTCAGTTTTCGCGATGATCGGCCGCGAACCGCCGCTCGATTTTTTCCGGCGTAGCGGGATTAAGCTGTCAGGAGAATATGATTGGAAATTCTGGACAACGCTTTCGCTCTTTTTCCTTTTTTGTTTGTGGGTTTACAGTTGGAAAGCCCAATATATTTTCCCGTTTGGCGCCGAGGCCTGGAACCATGCTCCCCTAAACTGGATTGACCCGGATCCGGCGGTTTTTGGAGATACATTCAAAGCGGCAAAGGGATGGCTCGGAGAACGCCTGAATAATCCATCCACCTTTCTGGGCACGATGGCGATCTCCCTGCAGGATAAAGCGTTTTATTATTCACTGCTGTATTCGCTGCTCATTCTCGTCTTTGGCATATTCAGAATTCGCCGTCGCAAGACGCCTTACGTAACCTGGCAGACGGCCACCCTGACGGCCATCCAGGTCATTCCGCTTTTTCTGCTGCCGTTTATACTTTTACCCCTCATGGGACACAATGGCTGGTTTGATAGCGGGTGGATGAAAACCATGGCGGATGGACTGTTTCCGGCAACCTGGGACGGAGGCGGTCAGGGCCGTGAATATTGGCGGTCGTCGGGTCTGATTCTGGCCTGGCCGTTGATGGTGTGGAATTGGTTTACGGATCAACCATTAATGTGGTGGCTGGTCATTGGTTTTATCCAGACCTTTGTGCTCATTCCGCTTGGAATCTATTTTTTCGGTAAAGGAATCTATTGTGGCTGGATTTGCTCCTGCGGCGCGATGGCAGAGACGCTTGGCGACAAACACCGCCACAAAATGCTGCACGGTCCCGTATGGAACCGGGTAAACATGGTTGGCCAGGTTATCCTGCTGATCGCCCTGCTCCTCATGTCACTGAAAGTGATGGCGTGGAATGGTGCCGCATGGGCTGACGTGTTTTTCAAGAAAGCCTTCTCGGGATTGCCCGCGATGAACTACGCCTGGATGGTTGACCTTTTTCTGGCCGGCGCAATTGGTTACGGCCTGTATTTCTGGTTTTCCGGACGGGTCTGGTGCCGCTTTGCCTGTCCGCTTGCTGCGCTCATGCATATTTACGCGCGCTTCTCGAAGTTCAGGATTTTCCCGGAGAAGAAAAAGTGCATCAGCTGCAACGTGTGCACCAGTGTCTGTCACCAGGGCATCGACATCATGAACTTTGCCAACAAGGGCATCCCGATGCAGGATCCGGAATGCGTGCGATGCAGTGCCTGTGTGCAGATGTGTCCGACCGGTGTGCTGAGTTTTGGCCGCTATGGCCTGACGGATGGCAGCAAAATCATTCTGGACTCCACTCCGGCCTCGCGCATTCAGATGGGAGAGAATGCGACGAGAGATCAGCGCGCCGAAAACATCGCCAGAACGGCGTCTCACAACAACGGCAAATAGACAATTGCCGGCCCCTTAGATACGTGTCGCGTATTCGCTGAAAGACCGGCCGCGAGGCCGGACATTCGGCGGGGGCTGGCAGATGCGCTGGACACACTGCTCAAAGGTTTCATGGCCACTGAGAATTTCTATGTCCACGCGCATGAAGAAGATCGGCACTTTCGGTGCGCTGTTAAAGGTCGGAAAACGGACGGCGTCTTTCTGCGTCGTCATAATCCATTTCAGATCACGCTGAATGCAGCGCTCAGTGAAAGCTTTCAGTTCTTTCCGGGTGAAGCGATGGTGGTCGGCAAAACTTTTGGTGATCTCAACATTGGCGCCCAGCGCACGCAGGCCATTGTAAAAACTCGAGGGCTGCGCGATGCCGCACATCGCACCAACGTAATGTCCCTTAATCATATCCAGGTCGAACTTTTCACCGGAGTATAAATTCTGAAAGTACATCGGCCGGTGACGGCATTCGATGATCTCCGCGGTCCGGTTCCATTTTCTGATCTGTTTGATCAGTTTGCCATTATCACTCTTGCTTTTCGTGAGAAAGATATAACTCGCGCGGCGGATATTGGCTGGCGGCTCACGCAGGGTGCCGCGTGGAAGGAGGAACCCGTTTCCAAAGGGTTCCTGGGTATCAATGAGGACAATATCCAGGCGATGCCCGAGCCGAAGATATTGCAGGCCATCGTCAAGGAGGAGAGTATCGACGCGCAGATTCTTAACGGCCCACAACCCGCTCTTGACCCGGTCTTTATCCACGATCACGGCCACATCACCTAAATTCTGCGCCAGCATGTAGGGCTCGTCACCGGCGCGCAGGGAGTTTAATTTAATTTCCTTTCCATCGCAGACGACACGGGGCGGCTCGACAAGGTGACTCTTCCCGTCGCGAATACGCTCCAGTTTCTCGCGCAGGGTGAGTTTCTTTTTCTTACTCTTATAGCCGCGGCTCAGGATGGCCACCCGCCTGCCATGATCAGTGAGCGCTCGCGCGAATTTCTCCACGACGGGAGTCTTACCGGTGCCTCCCACCGTGAGATTCCCAATGCTGATTACCATGCAGCCAAGCGGGCGGTCATGGAGGACGCGCTTCTTATACAAGAAGAGGCGGGTTTGGACAATGCCACGATACAATCCCGAAAGCATCCAGAGTAACCCGCGCAAAAGGGTCGCCTGCAGATCGCGGCGCTTGCCCATGATGACCTCGATCGCGTAGGTCTCAAGATTCTCAGAAAATTTAGGCATGAGCGGCCTGCGGGGAAGGCGATGAAGATGAGATCAGATTCACCGGGGAGGTATATGGAGTGATCAGCCCAACATTATCGGTCGTCACCACCATAGTTTTTGCATCGGTGCCGGGGTGATGTTCCTCGCTCTGTTCGAGAAATTTCTCCTGCATGGCCGCGGCCACCGCGTGTTCATTTTCAAGGGTAACGCCAATAATAGTGGAACCGCTGCCGCTGAGAAATCCACCAAGGGCGCCGGCATCAACGGCGGCCTCAATGGTCGGGTTGAGCTGGGGCAATAATTGCGCCCGATAGGGCTGGTGCAGGCGATCACCGAAGGCGCCGCGTAACATTTCGTAATCTCCGCTGGCGATAGCACCAACAATGCGCGTGGCGTAGCCAGTCGATTCAATCGCGTCAAAAAACGAAATCTTTTCCGGGAGCAATTTACGCGCGGCGGCGGTTTGGATTTTGATTTCAGGAATCAGCAGAACCCAGCGCAATTCCAGCCCGATCTCAAATCGCAAAGGTGGCAGTTTCCCTTTGCAGGCGCAAAATCCGCCATAGACGGTCGGGGCGGCATTGTCTGGATGGGCCTCGATATCGGTGACCAGCCGGAAGAGCTGGTCCCGGCTGAGAGGCGCGCCACAGAGTTCATTGAGACCGGCAAGGATTCCCACCCGCACCGTGGCGCTGCTGCCCAGGCCGCGGCTTTGGGGGATATCCCCGTTAATATGGCAATCGAAGGCAAAGGGCGGGTGTTCCGGCCCGGCGGCGCGAAAAAACCAATCAGCTGCTTCGGCAAAAAAAAGATTATCGTGGAGCCCGGTCAGGTTTTCCGTCCCGGCCCGCCTGACGATAGTCACGTCATAATGCAAATCCAGCGCACAGCCGAGACAATCAAAGCCCGGCCCGAGATTCGAAGTGGTGCCCGGCACACGCGCGGTTGCCGTCATGCCGTCCGCGGGCTTCTCATTCATCTGAGGGTCAGGGCCATCCATGCAGTGTGAGTCCGGTTCTTCGTCTCGTCCGCTCCATCCTTGCCCCGATTTCTCTGGTCAAGCCACCGATATTTTCCGGAGACTGAACTCCATGCCGACATCTGAAGAATCGCTTCCACCGGGATCACGTGAGGACGGCCGTGCGCCGAATGAACTGCGCCCTTTAAGTTTCCAGCCGGGTTTTGCGCCTCACGCCACCGGCTCCGTGCTGGTGAGCACGGGGAATACGCGGGTGATTTGCACCGCCATGGTGGAGGAAGATGTACCCCGCTGGAAGCGGGAGCAGAATGTGCCAGGCGGATGGATCACGGCGGAATACTCCATGCTGCCCTACTCCACCCTGGAGCGGAAGCAGCGGGACATCATCAAAGGGCGACAGGATGGACGCGGGGTAGAAATCCAGCGACTCATCGGCCGCAGCGTACGGGCCGCGGTAGACCTTCAGGCTCTCGGGCCGCGCACGATCTGGGTGGATTGTGATGTGCTGCAGGCGGATGGCGGGACCCGGACGGCATCAATCTCCGGCGCTTCAGCCGCGATTGCCTTGGCCCTGAAAAAACTAGTCGCGGACGGTACCCTGAAACGCAGCCCGCTCAAGCAGCTCATCGGGGCGGTGAGCGCTGGGATTGTCAACGGCATGCCTTTGCTCGATCTCTGTTACACCGAAGATCGCGATGCCAGTGTCGATGCGAACATCGTTATGACGCAGATGGGTGAGTATGTAGAGATTCAGGCGAGCGGCGAAGAAGCGACCTTTCCGCGCGAACATTTCAATATGCTGCTGGATTATTGCCGGACCGGCATTGAACAGATTATCGCGGCGCAGGTGAAACTGCTGGAGGAAGCGGCCTTGTGACAGGAACGGCTTCCCTTCAATGTTCCGACTTTGGATTGCCTCCTGAGGACAATTTTCGCGCGATAGAAACGCGATCTTTTGCTTCGACCTCCGATGAGAGAGACGGTCATTTAAAGGATCGGCAAGGCGCATAAAGGTCCGGCCAAAGTTCGTCTCAGAAGATCCAGATTGGCATAGGGTGCGAAGGCAGGTATTTTAGTATTCAATGATCGCGCTCTTAAACTATGACCGGGGAAATCTCCGCAGTGTCCAGAAGGCTTTGGAGGCAGTGGGAGCTGCCAATGTCCAATTGGTCGCGCATCCGCATGAGCTGGAGCGCGCCCGGGCCATGGTCCTGCCCGGGGTAGGCGCTTTCGGTGACGCGGCCAGAAATCTCCGGGAGCGTGGGCTTTGGGAAGCGGTGATTGACTGGGTCGGAGCCGACCGGCCGTTTCTCGGGATTTGCCTCGGCTACCAGCTGCTGTTTGAGGAAAGCGAGGAATCACCCGGGGTGCGGGGACTCGGCGTTTTTCCCGGTAAGGTGATTCAGTTTCCCCTCGGCAAAGGCCTGAAAGTTCCGCAGATCGGCTGGAATACCCTGAGTTTTCCCGTCGCGGAAACAAATGATTGCTCTTTGTGGACTGGCTTACCGGAGAATCCGTGGGTTTATTTCGTGCATAGTTATTATCCGGCACCGGCAGATCGATCCATCATTGCCGCCCATTGTGAGTACGGCGTCAACTTCGCCGCGGCGATTTCGCGTGGCAACATCGCGGCCACGCAGTTTCACCCGGAGAAAAGCCAGGCTGTGGGCCTGCGTATTCTTCGGAATTTTGTTGAGCATCATCGGCTGAGTAGCGGACGAGGGGCGGCGGCTTCCGCAATTGTCGCCTGAAATAACAATCTGTGCGTCGGCGTTTTTTCCGCTTGTCATCCGGCGGGCGGTCGCAGCAACTGAATCTATATGCAGGAAGGAACCTCTTCGGAAAGCCAGGCGCCCGTGCGGTGTATCATCATCGGTTTTGGCGGGATTGTGCGTGGACATTTAAAGGACTTGCTGACCGGCACGGGTGGTCCCGCAGAGGTGGTCGCGATTGTCGATCCCAGCGAGAAAACGGCGGCTCGCGCAGCAGCACAATTCGAAGTATTTGATGTCGCCGTGCCGCCCGTATATGCGGACCTGGAAGAAGCCCTCGCGAAAACCAGCGGCGCCAATGCGGCGATGATCGCCAGCCCGCATAATCTGCACGTCCCACAGAGCAAGAGGTGCATGGAGGCCGGGCTGGATGTGCTCGTGGAAAAGCCGATGGCCATCAATGGAGCGGAGGCCGAGGAATTACTGAAAGTGCGAGACGCGACCGGGCGTCATCTGGTGATCGCCTATAATGGCAGTTTATCCCGGGCCTTTGCTAAAGTGCGCGAAACCATTGCGCAGGGCGTCATTGGGAAAATGCAGATGGTCACGATGATGGTTTGGCAAAGCTGGATTGGCACCCGAGGCACCTGGCGCCAGGTCCCGGAGATTTCCGGCGGCGGTATGCTTTTTGATACTGGCTCCCACATCATCAACAGCCTGATGGATCTGACCGAAAGCGAGCCCACTCGCATGAGCGCCTATCTGGATAACTGCGGCACGCCGGTGGACATTGACTCCGTCATTAATGGGACCCTGGCCAATGGAGCGCAATTCAGCATTTCCTGCTGCGGCAGCACAGTCAGGGGAATGGATCACCGCTCAACCATCCTTGGCGAAAAGGGAGCGATTGATTTCAGTGCGTGGGGTGGAAGATGTGATATCCGGACGGCGGATGGTGATTTTGTGCAGCATCATTTCAATGAAACGGACGGACGGCCCTGGACCGTTTTCTGCAAGGTGCGTCGCGGGGAAATGACCAATCCATCTCCAGCGGAGAACGGGGTCCGAGTCGCTCACTTCATGGATCGAGTCTATGAGTCCGCGGTGCGCGTTGATCAGGCTTAAGCCATTGATTATCTTCACTCTGAATGCTGTTACTCCCCGCAATCGACTTGATGGAAGGCCAGGTGGTGCGCCTGGAGCAGGGAAAGGCAGAGCGGAAAACGGTATACAGCAGTGAGCCCGAAGCCGTCGCGCAGCAATGGGAGTCTGCCGGGGGTGACTGGTTGCATCTGGTCGATCTGGACGCCGCCTTCACCGGGGAACTCCGCAATTTGGAGGCGATCCGGCAGATCACCTCAGCCGTCAGCATTCCATGTGAAGCAGGCGGCGGGCTGCGTTCCCTCGACGCGATCGAGCAGGTGCTCGGGGCGGGGGTGACTCGCGTTATCGTGGGTACGCGGGCGGCGGAATCAATCGCTTTCGTCAAAGAAGCAATCTCTCGGTTTGGCCCTGAGAAAATCGTCGTGGGCGTGGACGCCAAGGAAGGTTTCGTCTCTGTGCGGGGCTGGACAGAAAGCTCCGGTCTGCGCGCGATCGATCTGGTCCATCAGGTGCAGGAGGCCGGGGTGCGAACAGTGATCTATACGGATATTGCGACAGACGGCATGTTGCGCGGGCCGAATTTTCGCGAGATCGAGAATCTGCTCGAAGCTTCCACCTGTGAGGTGATCGCCAGTGGTGGAGTGAGCAGCCTGAGCGATCTGGAAGAACTGGCCGCGCTGCGTTCCGCAGATGGCCAACGTCAGGTCCATGGCGCGATCACCGGTAAAGCGATCTATGATGGCCGGTTGGATTTGGCCGTAGCGGCGCAGGTGTTGGGAAATTCCGCGCAGGGTTAAAGAAAGTAAAGAGGAGAGCCCCAGGCAAGAGCTCGATACGAGTGAGCGCAAGCACTGGGGCCCCCTGTTCCTCTCTCTCACAGAAAGCGGCTAACTTACTTATCTACAACACACTACACACAGAATCAGAAAAACTTCCTCATGCGGTGGTAGTGTGGAGAGCACCATCCAGGCCAACTCTGCGAAAACCTCGAAAAACCTTCTCGAGAGCTTCACAATTCAATGACCTCGATCTCCCGGAGAAGCGCGGATTTGTCTTCTTCAAGGAATCGCAGGGTCTCCATCGTCTTGTCACTGAAGCCAGCCAGGCAGTAGACCTTCTGTTCGGGGAACTGAAGGGTGCCATAGCCAGCCAGATCAAAGCTGTAGATGCGGGGACGCTTTCCAACCCGCCGGACATACTTTGCGAATGCCTCCGTCGGTGCGAAGTAGCCCATCCAGCCCTGCATATCTGACAGGATGATGACCCGGTCATAAGACCGGCTGGCGCGCTCAAAGATGGCGTGGAAGTTCGTCCCGCCATATTGCGCACGCTTCACCAGCTGATCCGCGAGAGTCAGCGTGCTGTCACGGCGGATGAGCTGGATGAACTGGGCATCACTGCTGAAGCCCAGCAGGTCTGCGTCATTCGACTTATATAGAACGGCAGCAAAGAGCGCTCCGATCTCGATCGGCCGGCCCATCATGGACGCGGAGGTATCCAGCGCAACCAGGGTGCGTCCCTCAAAGCGGGGCACATTCCGCAGGGAGATATCCACGGCATCACTCAGGGCACTGAGCACCCTGGAGGTCCAGCGGTTATCCATTCCGCGGATCGTCTTGAGCGCGGTCTGGAAACGGAAGGGCATGACAAGCGACCGGCGGATGAGTTTTTCATCTACCAATAGCTTAAGCGCTTCCGGGACCAGATCACCGGCCTGCTCCATGATATTCCGCAGGTTTCGCAAAAGTGCGAAATAACCGATCTTACGATTGCGAATCAGCTCGGACCACGCGGCGGCCTTCAGGTCTGCCTTGTCATCCTCACTCTCCGCCACCTGCCCGGCCTGCGTCAGCCGGGTTTCCCACGTTTGAGCAGGGGCCAGAGTCCCGCTCACAAGAGCACGCAGGGCTTCCGTGTGAGGCGGGTGAAGCAGATTGACGGCGTCGACCAGCTTCAGAGCGGCGCTTTCCCTCTTATACTTGGCCAATTGGTAGCCATCGAAACGTGCCAGCGCTTCGCCAAGCCCCTTTTTCAGGGAGTTTGGAATCGGCTTGCCGTAAACGGCCAGGGTGTAGGCGAGGATCTCCAGGACGTCATCGACGCGGTGAACCACCTTATCGTAGAAACGCCGGGACCAATCCTCACCCTTAACCAGATGCGCCAGCTCACCGGCCGTCAGGTGGGAGACGGAACGCATCCCCGCCTTCGTCCGGGCATAGATCGCCGCCTTCGCGACGAACTGCTTGTCGCGCACCTCGCGGATCAGTTCACGCAGCCGCTCGACTGTTTTGTTGGCCGTGCGGTAGAATTGATCTTGGAGCATGCTGGTCAGAAGAATGGTCACCAGCTCCAGCTCCGGCGTGGCGCCAAAAGCTTCCGCGCCTTCATAATTATGGGTTCTGCGCAGGCGTTCGTTTTCACGTTGCTGCGCCAGTTGTTTTGTGAACTTCATGGGTGCGTTTCGTCACCTCCTTTCATCGGTGAGTTAATGGTGGTGTTTTGATCAATCACTGCTCAATCTGGGCTGTGATTGGGTTTTCCGGAGAATGGGTAGCAGAGAGTGTTTGCGGGTTCGTTTTTTCTGACGAATCGAAGGAACTCTCCGCTTCACGGCCGGAAATTATCTGCATGGCGGGGGAGTAAGTAAAAAAAAGAAACTGAAGCCGGCGCGGAGAAACCTGGTGCGGGAGGTTTAGTCGGCGGGAATCGAACCCGCATTGACGTGGTGAACGTCAACTGATCTATAGTCAGTCGCCTTTCCAGTTTGGCTACGAAGTATCCCGCACCTCACTGCCGCGGTGCTTCTCTAAATCTCACTGAGCAGGGGATAGCCTGCCGATAAATGAGTTCGCGGAGAAAGTTGAAGAAGGCGTATATCACCTGACGGGAATCGAACCCGCATTTATGGAACTCTCTCCATTAAGCTGAAGAATGCTCCATCGCGTCTCCGCAATTCGCCTCAGGTCGCGGTTTGTTTCGTTTTTTGAGCGAAGTAGCCTTTTTCTCACTGCCACGAAATTCTAAGATCGATTGAGAATCGGCGAAACCACCGTTCCAACTTGCGTGTCCTGACGCACCATGATAACCCCCTGCATCATAATGCTTCTTCAACCCGCCTCTCGCGGTTGCCAGATCCATACCAAAGACCTACTTTCAGGCGCAACCCTCTAGAATCGAATCTCTCAGCTCCCATGACCTATTCAGACAATCACGACGATCCTCTCGGCGAAGCCCGCGCGAAATGCCCCATTCATGTCACAGAATTTCAGGGCGAGCAAATTCCCATGATCCTGCGCATGAAAGAGGTGCGTCAGGCCGCCAAGGATTGGCAGACCTACAGCTCTGACGCGCCGCGGCGCGTTCCGATTCCTTCCGAAGAAGAGGTTCGCACGGTCCGCCAGTATCCGCTGGAGGTCGATCCCCCTGCCCATACGGAATACCGCAAACTCGTCGAACCCTTTTTTCTGCGGCCACGCTCGCCAGAGGTGCAGGATCAGATCAATCAACTGGTCAGCCGCTTGATCGATCAGGCGCTGGCCGCCGGTGAGTTCGATGCCGTGCGTGAATTTGCCATTCCCCTTCAATCCTACGCGCTCACTTATTTATTGAATGTCGAGGAAAAGGAAGCGGAAACCTGGATCGGTTGGGGTGTGCACGTTTTCAAAGAAGGCGATGGACAATCCAAGGGCGCCTTTATGGAAAAGTATTGCCAGGAAATGTTTGAGAAAGCGGAGCAGAATCCAGGCGATGATTTTTTCTCCGCTTTAAACACCGCGGAATTTCAGGGACGACGCCTCACGCTGGAAGAAAAGCTGGGTTACGCCAATATCGCTTTTGCCGGCGGACGGGACACCATCATCCACACCGTGACTCGGATTATTGCGTATTTCGCCGAAAATCCGGATGAATTAGCACGCCTTCGCGAGAACCCTGATCTCGTCAAGCCTGCCGCCGAGGAGTTTTTCCGGGTTTACATTCCGCTTACCCATATCGGCCGGGTTTGTCCGCACCAGACTGATGTGCATGGCTACACCGTCGAGCCGGGCGGACGCGTTTCGTTGGCCTGGTCCGCGGCAAATCGCGATCCGGATGTTTTTGAAGATCCGCATGAAGTTAAGCTGGACCGCAAACCAAATCCACACATCGCCTTTGGTTTCGGTATCCATAACTGTCTTGGCGCCCACCATGCCAGGGCTGTGACCCGTGGATTGCTCAGCATCCTAAGCACGCGGGTAGCATCGATTAACGTCATTCGCGCCGAGGAAATGCTGGAGATTGAAAAGGATTTCACCCGCATGGTCGGCTATGAATCACTCATCACCACCTTTCATTCAGTGTAAGAATAAAGAAAAGAGGACGCACACTTACGGAGAAACCCGACGCGGGTGTGTGTTGGTGTGCCCATGGTGGTGGACACGAGTTGCGCCGATTACCGACCGGCTACGGGGGAGTCGAACCCAGTTTCCGAAGTAACCCACCATCTCACTACCGTAAAGCGTCCCAAATAAATAGATCCGCACAGGAAAAAATTAAGCCGAATCTGGAGAAAATTGAACTGAGTTTTGGCTTGGTGCCTGCTCTACCAACTGAGCTATTGCCCCGCAAGGAGCAAGCGGGACTCGAACCCGCGACCGGGCGCTTATTTGCAGCGAAGTAACTCAACTCTCACTGCCAGAGACTGCTTGTCGAAAATTCCTCACGTTCTGTGCGGCGACCAGGATTCGAACCTGGACTAACGGTTTCGTAGACCGTCGTGCGATAATCCATTACACCATCGCCGCAAAAACCTTACCAAGGAGCATCGAGAAAAAATTCCTGGAGAAAGATTGGCGGAGCAACGTTTAGTGCTCTATCCATTTGAGCTACTGGCCCATGCTGAGAGAGGACGAAAAGAGAAAGTTTGGTGGGCCAGGCGGGACTCGAACCCGCAACCTCTCGATTCACAGTCGAAGTAACTCCATCCATCACTGCCAGGAAATTCGCGAACGTCTAAGTATATCGATCTAAAATAGGCCTCCTGGAGAATCCCGTCATGGGTATTTACGTGCTCTACCACTGAGCTACTGCCCGGTGATTTCGGGCAGGCGGGATTCGAACCCGCGACCACGTCGTCCTAAACGAAGTAACCCGTTAACTCACTGCCAGGAGATTTTCTGAGCAAAGCCAAAGAAATTTCTGAGGGGGATCTGGCTTTTCCATATAGCTGTATTTCCAGAGAGAGTGAATAATACTGGCGATCACCGTTGCCAAATCGAACGATATACATTCGGCAGCCGCAGGTTTTGCACAGGCGGACGTTTCGGTGTTTGGCAGGCACACCTCCCGGGAAAGCCTTTGGAAACTCTAGCTGTTAAATCAGTCACTCTGAAGACTATGGCACAAAAAAACCCTGTTCCCGGTTTGACGGGACACAGGGCCAACTCACCTCATTGGTTGGATGATTTATCTGGTCATATCCAACCTAATTTGAGCTGGCCACCTCCTTGTGCTCTGAGCACATATTCGCGCGGGAAAATCCTGGCATGGATTTTCCCTGACGGAGGTCGAGACCTCGTCGGCATCTGTGCGCTTGATTGTTAATGGAATTAAGTGATCGCATCGTCTGGAATGCTTTCTGGTAAATTGAATGAACCGGTAGTTAATCATCGAAAACGGATTACGCAAGGGTTCTATTCAAGATTTTTTTCTTTGGCGCTAAACCATAACCATATCTGCTGCCAGCACTCAGGCACAGCGCTTTTCAAGCCGTGCATTTCTTCTGGAAATAACGGACTCCTTTTGGTCTTCTCCTTCTCAGACTCAGAGCGGCGCAGGCTGCGTTTCACCACGCTACTTTTTTCGACCCATGGACGATTATTGCTTCCGGCCATCCTCACCTCGGCGCATTGGATTGTTTTCCACCCGCTTCAAAGGCACTGACGGCGTCTCGCTCGAAACCCAGAAATGGGTCACCGTCCTCCAGCGGCTTGGCCACACCTGCTACTGGTTCGCCGGGAAACTGGATACGCCCCCCAGCCGCAGTTACCTGGCGGAGAAGGCGTTCTTTGACCACCCGGAGATCTCCGCCGTCCAGGATGGGCTCTTCGGCACCCAGGTTCGCAGCCGGGAAAAGACCAATGAACTCATGCGCCTCAAGGAGGAGCTCAAAGATGAAATCTACGCCTTCATAAAGCTGTTCGATATCGAGCTGCTCATCCCACAGAACATCCTCGCCATTCCCATGAATGTGCCCCTCGGCCTGGCCATGACAGAGGTCATCATGGAGACCGGGTTGCCCACCGTGAACCATAATCATGACTTCTTCTGGGAACGCGACCGCTTCCGCATCTCCGCGGTCCGTGATTATCTGGAGATGGCCTTTCCGCCCGTGTTGCGCCGGAACAACTTTGAGCACGTGGTCATCAATTCGCCCGCTCAGCATGAACTCGCCCGGCGCCGCGGCGTTCCCAGCACCCTCATCCCGAACGTGTTTGACTTTGATACGCCCGCCCCGGAGCTGGATGAATTCGCCAGTGATGTCCGGGAAAACATCGGCGTGCCCAAGGATGCCGTCATGATTCTGCAACCCACCCGGGTAGTCAGCCGCAAGGGCATTGAGCATGCCATTGAGCTGACCCGCCGTCTGCACCACAACAATTCCAAGGAAGCGCATCTGGTCATCACTCATGAGGCAGGGGACGAAGGTCTGGAATATCTTGAGATGCTGCAGGAGCGCGCCGGCGAGGCGGATATCCCGATTCACTTCCTGGGCGGGCGAGTCACCGAGAACCGGTCCGTCGATGACGACGGCAACAAATGCTACACCCTCTGGGATATTTATCCGCACGCTGATCTGGTGACCTATCCCAGTCTCTATGAGGGATTCGGAAACGCCTTCCTCGAGGCAGTATATTTCCGTAAACCCCTCCTCGTGAACCTCTACGCCATCTACCTGCGCGATATCAAACCGCTCGGTTTCCATGCGGTAGAAATGACCGGTTACATTACCAATTCCGTTGTCAGACAGGTGGAGGAAGTGCTGGCCGATAAACAAATGCGGGAACGCTGGGCGGAGGACAATTACCAGATTTGCCAGCGGCATTTCTCCTATCGCGTCCTGGAGCATAAGCTGCAGTTGCGCCTCTTCACCGTCCTTGACCAGGCGCCTTGAGAGGCTCATATCATTCTGGAAAATGATGCGAAGAAAATGCTGTCACGCCGCCCGGCTTTTCCTGGCTCTGGCCATCACCGCCTTCCTCAGTGCCTGCGCCAACCTCCAGGTCTCTGGTCCGCCCCCTTCGCCGGAGCGCGCGGCCATGTACCGGGCCATTCTTGCTGAACCGGCGGGGAATTACTTTATCGGCCGCCGCTACTATAAGGAGAAATACGCCACCTGGGGATACATCCGTAAACCGCGCAGCCCCTGGCACACGGCGGAGCTGGTCATGATAAATGAAAGCCTGAAGCTCATGCCGGACAAGGTCCGGCGCAACGCCGGCTTTGATGATAACTTTGAGTACCGGCTCTACGGTCGTTTCACTGGGGACGAGGTCTATGAACCAGCCAGCAACAGTCTTTATCCCGAGTTCATGGTCACCGACTATGAAATCCTCGATGAAAATCCCCCCTCTATCTTCGCCAATGGCCATGTGAACGATAAGACGGACACGACCTTTCTCCAGCCGCAGGTGATTGATCTGCAGGATCTTCCCGCGCCTGTTTCTGTCGGTCTCGGCAGTACCGTCATCAGCGGACCAGCCGCCACGGGCACCACCACCCCTGCGACCTCGGCCACATTTTGACGATCGCTCCGGGAACAGGCACAGGCCTTCAGTGGGAGGAATTCAGCGCCTTTGATCGCGGCTTCGGGCAATTCCTGAATCGTCTTGCTTCCCGAAAAGCTGAGTTTTCCGATGACGCCCTCCAACCCGTGGCCTTCGCGGGAGCGGCCCTGAGCCATGCCCTTCGTCAGGGAATTTCGAGCCTGGATACAGCAGAACTCGATGTCCTCTGGTCGCGCGCTAACGGCGGCACGCAGCCTCCGGACTGGGCGGGATTCTTCGAGCGCTTGGACTGGGAAGGCGTCACAGGTCCGTCGAGCGGTGCGGAGACCACTTTGAGCCCGCTCGTCTACGATCTGGGAAGGCTTTACCTGCGCCGGATGTGGGAGGCGGAAACGCAGCTCGCTCATGAACTGCAACGGCGCGCCCGCCAGCCAGCTCTTGTGTGGCCGCCGGAAGAACTGCAGCGCCTGGTCTTCCTAAGCCCCACTGGTCAGGCCACCTGGGCGGATTACGCACTTTTTACGGCGCTGACCCGCAAAGTGAGTGTCATTACGGGCGGCCCGGGATCAGGTAAAACGACCCTCATCGGAAGGCTGGTCGAGGCCATCCGCGCCCTGTCTCCTGAGTCCAGAATCAGCCTGGCCGCCCCTACCGGCAAAGCCGCGGGAAGGCTGACTGAAGCCATCCGGGCGCGCTTAAGTCAACAACAGGCCGGTTCCCTGCCGGAGGCCATGACCCTTCATCGACTTCTCGGTGCCCGGTCCAACGGAAAGAACTTCCGCTTTGGACCTGATCAGTTCCTGCCGGCGGACTGGATTATCGTCGATGAATCGTCCATGGCGGACCTCCTCTTACTTCGGCAACTCCTCGTCGCTGCACCCCCTGGGGCTTCCGTCGTGCTGCTGGGTGACGCCCACCAGTTGCCATCGGTCGATGCGGGGGCGGTTTTTCAGGATATCTGCGCCACCCTCGAACCGGAGATCAGCCCCGCACAGGCTGCCGCTTTTGCGGCCGGAACGGGATTGCAGCCGCCTGATGCGGCAGGGTCAGAAGAGAGTGATGGAGCGAAGATAGACGTCGTTGTTCTTCGGGCAAGCTACCGGTTCAGTGGCGCTCTCAAAGCTCTCGCCGATGCCATCAATGCGGGTGGCGCTGATAGAGCACTTCGGCTGCTGCGGACAAATGAGGAATCGCTGGGCTTCTTTGAAATCGGTCACGCTAAGGAGTGCCGCGCTGCCTTAGCCCGGCAGACGGCCGGATTCTATCGGGGAATTGTTGACCGTTTCGCTGATCACCGCGACCCCGCAACTGCATTAAGCGAAATGAGCGCTCAACGGCTGCTATGTGCTGTGCGCAGTGGACCTCTGGGTGTGGAAGCGATGAATCGCGAGATCTCAACGCTAGCTTTTGATCAATTGAAAGGAAGCGCCGACTGGTATCCTGGCAAGCCGGTCATCATTACGGTAAATGACTATCAGTTGGGCCTATACAATGGTGATCTGGGTGTGGTTCTCCCCGACCCGCAATCATCCCGGGGCCGTTTGCGGGTTTACTTTCCCGCCGGCCCGGCAGAGGGGGGATGGAAAGCCCTCGCTCCTGCACGTCTGCCAACCCATGAGACCGCCTATGCTTTGACCGTTCACAAAAGCCAGGGATCGGAATTTGAAAAAGTCGACCTCGTTTTGCCCACCCAGGAATCTCCCGTCTTGAGCCGGGCACTTCTTTACACGGCTGTCACCCGGTCTCGCGAATCGGTTGCCATTTGGTCAGCCGAGGAGACTTTTCGTCAGGCGGTTTTGAAACCGCCAGCCGCTTCCTCCGGGATGCGTGCCCGCCTGTGAAGATCAGAGCCGGTTTTGGACGATCTTTTTCAGCTTCATCATCCCACGGCGGATGCGTGCTTTGATTGTCCCAAGCGGTTGTTCGAGTTCCTCGGCGATTTCGTTCTGTGTGAGACCGCCAAAGAACGCCATTTCGATGGCCTGACGCTGCTCCGTGGAGAGCTCCATGACCGCGCTGCGGACGATGCGACCGCGTTCGCGCACATTGACCTTCTCGACAGAATCCACGTCGGTCTGCTTCCGGACCAGTTTGGATTCACGTTCGTATTCGTCTTTCAGGCGGAACCGCCGCTGGCTGCTGCGCAACCGGTCGATCGCTTTATTACGCGTCAGGGTCACGGCCCAGGTGAGAGGACGGCCCCGCTTCGGGTCATACATTCCGGCCTTGTCCCAGATCTGCACCATGACGTCCTGCACCACGTCTTCCGCATCTGTTTCGTCATTGAGCACTTTGTATGCGGTGGAGAAAAGAACCCCGTGATAGCGCTTGTGGAGAGCATCGAAGGCGTCTCTGTCGTGTTTGGCAACCGCTAGCAGCAGCTCGGTCTCGGCGGCCGGGTCGCTCTGAGAGTTGGACTTGGTGGGCTTGGCGGCGGTTGCTGAATTGGACTGATTCATGATGGAAAAAAGGAAGTGCTGTTCTGGGAAACGGCTGGCAGCCATTCCCGGGACGCAGCGTCGTGCTGCTTTATTTAGAATAATTCTAAAACCAGATAGCGCAACCTGTTCTCTTGTTTTTCCTCGAGAAAGGTCAACTCCAGTTCGTCCAATACGGTTCACTTGACCGCCTTGAGCGCCGCTTTCACTATCCCGGCCGTCGTGTTCAGGTCTTCCGCGCTATGGGCAGTCGAGATGAAGCCTGTCTCATACTGTGAGGGAGCAAAGTAGATGCCGTGCTCGCGTAAATAGTGGAAAAACCGAGCAAATCGTTCCGTATCGCTGGTCTTCGCATCGTGCAGATTCTCAACCGGTTGCTCGGTGAAAAACAGGCAGAACATCGATCCGATGCGGTGAAACTGCAGCCCCCAGTCCAGTTCTTTCAGCACGGCCCGGACACTGTTCTCCATGATCGCGCCAAGCTCTTCGAGCCGGTGCCAGCCATCGCAGCGCTCCAGCTCCCGGAGCTGAGCCAGCCCCGCCGCCATCGCGAGAGGATTACCTGACAGGGTGCCAGCCTGGTAAACCGGCCCATCCGGTGACAGGTAATCCATGATTTCCCTGCGCCCTCCAAATGCGCCCACAGGCAGGCCGCCGCCGATGACCTTGCCCATCGCGGTCAGGTCCGGCCGAATACCCAGGATCTCCTGTGCTCCACCTTTGGCCACGCGAAAGCCCGTCATCACCTCATCAAAGATCAGCACCACACCGTGCTCGTCGCAAAGCTGCCTTAACTGGGCGAGGTATCCTTCCCGCGGCAGGATCAAACCTGCGTTGGCCGGGATCGGCTCAAGGATGACCGCCGCGATCCGCGCACCGGTCTCAGCGAAAACCTGCTCGATCGCTTCTGAATCATTGAAGGGCAAAGTGATCGTCTGATCAGCAAAAGCGGCTGGCACCCCGGCGCTGTCCGGTTGCCCGTGCGTAAGAGCGCCGCTTCCCGCCTTTACCAGCAGGGAGTCGACATGTCCGTGATAGCAGCCTTCGAACTTAACGACCAGATCCCGCCCAGTGAAGCCGCGTGCCAGGCGCAGGCAGGACATCGTCGCCTCCGTACCGCTGTTGACCATGCGCACCTTTTCCACGCTGGGCACCCACGAGCAGATGAGCTCCGCCATCTCCACTTCCAGGGGATTGGGAATACCAAAACTTGTTCCGCGGGCGGCCGCCAGCTGCACGGCCTCGATCACCACATCCGGCGCATGACCCAGAATGGCTGGTCCCCAGGTGCCCACATAATCAATGTAGCGCCTGCCCTCCACGTCCCAGATGTGAGCGCCATGGGCTCGATTCACAAAAAAAGGCTCTCCGCCTACCCCGCGAAATGCCCTGACGGGAGAATTCACCCCCCCTGGAATAAATTGCCGGGCGCGCTTAAAGAGGGCCTGAGAGGTCACGTTTTGGTCCGGGCTGGCGTTCGTCATCACGGTTTGGGGAAAAGGGTTACGTCCCTCCCGTCCACCCTGAGGCCGCATCGAAGCAGAATCAGTTCACCCGTCAGGCGTCAGGCTTCCTGCTGCTTTTTCATATCGATCCGCTGGGTGGTTTTGGACCGGAGCTCAGGCGGGACCTGGCCGACAACTTTGGGGTCGAGACCCAGACGGCGAAAGAGAGCACGGATTTCCTGAATGCTGAGGGTGGGCTGGTCAAACTCCATGTAAACGATGTCATGGTTCGGATCGACCTTGTAACGCATGTCTGCGACGGTCTCGAGTTCCTGGTCAAGCTGCATGATGCGCTCATAGTCACGCAGGCCGGCGGCGTAGATTTCTAGTTCAATCATCGTGCGGGGAATGGGTGGAGGGTTGGATTGGGAATTATCTGGGACACCCTGAAAGTAAGCGATTCACTTGCCGGACTGCAAGCCAGTCAACCGTCGCCACCGGTTGCGGTTGAACTGGATCCCGGGATGAGCTGGAAAAACTGTAAACGATCCGGCAAATCCTGCGGGAGAATCACCAGCACCGTGCCGATGATGATGGTCGCGGCTGTCGCAAGGATAATCCATGGGTTGCGCATCAGCTGTTCAGGCTCAAGCCGCGCGGCTTTGGCAGACATCGCGTGATAAAAGTAGATAATCACCGCCACCACGATGACCGGGAACACGAAGATGAGATTCGGCTTATAGTGAGTGATGGCTGCGCCCATGCAGAAACAGAACAGGTTCGCGTAGGTGATCATGGAGATGATGAGCGTCTTTTCTGTGTAAACCCGGAAAGAGCGACGGTATTGGCCGCTGCGCGCGGCGTCATCAATGAAGCGGAACTCCGCATAACGCTTACCCGCCATCAGCAGCGCACCGAAGAACCACCACGCAAGAACCAGGCTGAGCGGCGGTAAACTGTTCCACGGAGCAATGGCATACCATCCAAGCCAGAGGCGGATGGGATTATTAAATGATTCCGCGATGACATCGAGGAAAGCGCGATCCTTCAGCCGGACCGGCTGGACATTGTAGACCAGCCCGCTGAGAGCCAGCAGCGCCAGGGAAATAGTGTATCCAAGATTGAAAAAGGCAAAGGAAAGCCCGAAGGCCACCATGAGCAGGGCGGCCATATGCAGCCAGAGAACCGGAATCCTCACCGTGCCGCTTGGCACCGCCCGGAAGCGCTTGGTGGGATGTTGCCGGTCAAAGGGCGCATCGAGGATCTCATTGAGGATGTAGTTCGCGGAAGCCACCAGGCAGGCGGGCACGAGTGAGAACAGAATGGTAACACCCAGGGGAATGATTTCTCCCCAGTCAGCTACCCGGCCCAGGCCGAGAACTCCTCCGCCGGGTTCTCCGAGCGGAAACAGCCGCAACATGAAGCCAGGCAGCAGGGCGACCGCGACGGCATGGCCGAATAGGATGAATACATTCTTCAGCCAGTGATCGATCCGCCAGACTCGCAGATACTCCAGCCAGCGCGGTCCGGGCTGGTGGGCATGCAGCGGCTCGGCGGCTGGTTGTTGAGGAGTCTGGGCAGTGGGCTCGGCGCTCATTGAGTGGCGCCAAAAAAATCAGGCCTGGCTGGTCTGCGCAATGGCAATCGTCATCCATCCGCCCGCCGCAGACTGGCTGAGGCCGCTTCAATGACCTGCGCAGCACGGCTGTCCGGCTTGGCGATAACCCAGTTGCGCTGGAGGAATTCGACCATCTCCACCACGCTATCACTTTCTGGCTGCTCAGAATACTGGAGGGAGACAATTGACAGGCAGGGAGTGTCAGCGGGCAGAAACTCCAACTCCTTAAAGAACGGCGCATCCCGCCTCACATAAGCATGAAGCCCGGTAAATTCCGTCGCAGTCCATACTTCATAGGAACGGTAAACTTCCTTATCGCGAAATTCGAAATTGTAATAATCCGCACTTCGTAACTGCACCCGGAAAGGCATGGGCTGATCCGGGAGGGATTGGCGGAATCTTTCGAAACTCAATGGGCTATATTCTACCAGAATCTCCCAATCAATTTTGAAGTCGCCATTTCCATGATTCACCAGAGTGAAGGACAATTCACTGTAGTCTGTCTTCACGGCGGTAATCATCAGTAAATCCATGCCTTCCAGCTCCATGCGATAGGCATATTCAATGTCCGTGTACGAAACCGGACCATCATCCCGGTTCTGATAATAAACCTCCATCAGCGGCGCGACCCTCGCCGAGTGACGGACATAGGGCAGCCGCTCTTTCCATGACCTGGATTCCAGATAGTTCACGACCTGATGGTGAGCACGGCTCCACTCCAGATCGGAGACCTTGAGATTGGGGGATTCCAGCAATTCGACTTTTTCCAGGGGCGCATTCGTATGGTCACCTGACTGGATATGTGCTTCGCGCAGCGCAGACACTTCGTCGGTTTCCGCCTGTCGCAAAAGAGCCGGATCGACCGCGAAGCGCCTTCCCTCATGGGCTACGCGCCAAAGGTTCTCCCGAACATAACTCAGGACGACCACAGGGTCGCCCGCAGCGATCCGCAGAACGTCATTCTCCGGCCCGACTTCGACCGCCTGCTTGAGCATGTAGATGTCTGATTGGCCGGCAACCTGCGTATAATCGGGCGCAGGCAGTTGAACAAAACGCGAACCATTTTCTTCAATGATCTCAAGTCCGCCGAGGTCACGGGAGCCGCCTTGCTCAGCGGTGCTCCCGGAGTCCTCCCCGGATCCAGAGGATTCACCAGACGCAGCATTCTCTGAGCGGCTGAGCGCCGACGCCAAAAAGACGATGCTGCTCACCGAGATAACCGGGATGAGACCTAAAGCTACCAGCTTTAACTTGCGCACGGCTTTCCGGGGAAGGCCTAGTCCGCTGCCCTTCGCAGCAATAGCGGAGTCCGTGCTGCTCAATTTCGCCACGACTTTCTCCGGTGACCGTGATTTCCTGACCTGGCCAGAGGCATCCGGTCTGTCCGCTTCCGTGAGGGGCTCCTCAGCCAAAGAGGATTCGTCCTCCCCTTCTTCCGCCCGGATTCGGACCTCTCCAGCGCGCTGATCATACTTGAGGATCTGCAGGAATTCCTGCGCGGATGCAGGGCGGCTCTGAACGTCTTTTGACAGCGCAAGGGCAACAGCGCGTTCCCAGCGCGCAGGAATCTCCAGAAACCGTCTCGTCAGCTGTTCCTGTCGGCGGCGTTCCATCATAGAGGGCGCAGCTTCCCGCAGATGCCGTTCCTGGATGTTCCCATCGGGAAAAGGCGGCGTGCCGGTGAGCAACTCAAAGATCAGGCAGCCCACCGCATAAAGATCATCCTGATGGCGGGGGATTTTCCGGCTCAACTGCTGCGGGCTCTGATAGAGAATGGTGCGGGTGACAGGCGAGAAACCGCTTCTTTCCCCGATCAACTCAGCGAGACGCCGAGAAAGCGCAAACTCCCGCATTCTAACCACGTCACCCTCCAGAATGGAAATGCCGGATGGACGGAGATCCCGATGCAATAGCTTGTGCTCCTCATATGCGTAATGCAGCGCATTCAGGATTTGTTCTACCCAGGGACTGATCTCATCCGCTTCAAAATAACCGTGAGGATGAGCCATAAGGATATCCTTCAGGGTTTGTCCTCTCACATCGTCTGAAGTCACCACCGCTGCCTCACCCGTGGAGAAAAAATCAACCGGGGCGGCTATGTTCTCGTGCCGCAGCTTGGAAGCCTGCTCAAAAACTTTGGCAAGCTCCAGCATGGCCCGTTTGTCTCTGGCGACGATTTTGGGCAGAAGCCGGAGGATGACCGTGGCATTACGGTCGTTATCCTGCGCCCGCCAAAGATCGCCGAGACTGGAGTCAGCGACCTTTTCGCGCAGCAGAAACCGGCCGAAGAT
Organism: uncultured Verrucomicrobiales bacterium; assembly: GCA_964622095.1. Taxonomy (GTDB): domain Bacteria; phylum Verrucomicrobiota; class Verrucomicrobiia; order Verrucomicrobiales; family CAZUPP01; genus CAZUPP01. The sequence goes on along the minus strand of CAZUPP010000012.1, from coordinate 8,756 downwards.
CCATCCGCCCGGATGGATATCAGCAGAATACGGATCCACCTGATCCCTCCCAGGAGGAACGGTGGTAGAATTTTGAGGCGATGAGGCGGTGATTTCTCCGGCCATAACACACAGATGATTCAGGGTTAGGGATGACCGGGAGAGGGTAACATTGTAGCGGGCGGAGGGCGAAAAAGCGGCTATCTAATTGCCGGGAAGAGGCTCTTCGACCCCACCTTCAGGCATGCTGAAGAGACTGTCGTCTCCATCCACGAAAGTCATTTTGCGAACGGTCGCGAGATACTTGGGTTCGCCGGAACCGCCTTTTTCCTCATCCCAGTAATAAAAAGTCCAGTCCTGTGACAGCTTGAGCCCGTTCACGTCGGTGTAGTTTTTGTAAACAACACAACTCGGCGTTTCCTCCGCTTCTTCCCTCGATTTGCTGTAGGTCACAATATAGGCCATACCCTCCATGACCCCCGTTTCGGGATTCTTGTAGACGACATACCAGTCATCCGGTGCATCACCCACTCCCGCGTCGAAAGTCATTTTAGCCGCATCGTAGGCTTCTCCTCCCTCAGTCAGGACCATCTGTTCTTCTTTCAGCTCCAGATTGACACCCGGATCACTCAGCTTAAAGGGAGCCCCCACAAAATAAGCCAGCGTGGGCAATAGAAAACGGGTGCCCGGCCCCGCCATCGAGGGTGTCTTCGCGTCCTCTTTCCAGGCGGTTTCCGCATCGAATCCGTAGACGTGGCCTTTCCCATCAACAAAACGCTGCTTGGCAAAGGTACTGTTCATCCACATCGTGCCCTTAACAAATTCCTGCCCGGGGGGCGCAAAGGAGATATCCACCTTAAGCACCTTCCCTGCAGGCCAGTTGCTCATGCCATGGGCTTCTTCGATTTCGCCGACGAAGGCTTTGACCTCTTCTTCATGATTCTCCGCCTCCAGGGGGGTTAATTGGCCGAGACCGATGACAAGGACAACTCCCAGACCAACCAGCACGGCGAAGATGCTTAACTCTCTCATGGCGCTGAGTATAATGGGGTGAACGGGTGCAGCCAGTGATTTCTGGCCTCTGCTTTGTGAGAGATTTGTCACAAACTTGATTCATGCCCATTTCGGGCGCATCTTCTCCATCCCGCCGGTCCTTGCCAGGACCAGCGGACGTCCTTCATCCCCAAGCATTCATTCCGAAACACCTTATCATTTTTCCATGTCTGCCGCCGCCGCGCCTCCTGAGAATCAAGATCCGCCTGAATCTGCCCCCAACCGTCGCAAGACCCTGGAAGAACGTGCGCAGATGACGGAGCTGGAGACGCTGCGCCATTCCTGCGCCCATGTGCTGGCTACAGCCTTGCTCAAGATCTGGCCGGAGGCCCAGTTCGCGGCCGGGCCACCTGTGGAGAACGGTTTTTACTATGATGTCGAGATGGATCACCGCCTCTCGCCGGATGATTTTGAGCGCATCGAGGCCGAGATGAAAAAGGTCATCAAAGAAAACCAGCGCTTCGAGAAACTGGTCGTTGACCGGGAGGAAGCCATCCGCCGGGCGCAGCGTGGGGAACTGGCCGCGCTCGCTCCCAGAGACGTCCCGAGCAAATTCAAGCTGGATATCATTCAGGACATCCCGGAGGACGAAGAGATCAGCCTCTATAAAAATGGAGAATTCACGGATCTCTGTGCCGGCCCGCATGTGGGTTACACGAAAAAGATCAAGGCCTTCAAGCTGATGAGCGTGGCCAGCGCCTACTACAAGGGTGACGAAAACAATCCCCAGCTCCAGCGCGTTTATGGCACTGCTTTTCCTTCGAAGGAAGAGCTGGATGATTATCTGGAAATGCTGGAGGAAGCCAAGCAGCGGGACCACCGCAAGCTCGGCAAGGAGTTGAATCTCTTCACCTTTGACGCGGAAGAAGTCGGTCCCGGTTTACCCCTCTGGCTGCCTCACGGAGCAATCATCATCGAAGAACTGGAAAAGCTCGCCAAGGAAACGGAGGAAGCCGCCGGCTATGACCGCGTCCGCAGCCCGCACATTGCCAAGGCCAGTTTATATCATACCAGCGGACACCTTCCCTACTATGAGGACTCCATGTTCCCCTCCATGCAGATCGTGGAGGATGAAGGCGGGGAGCCGGTCACTTATTATCTCAAGGCGATGAACTGCCCTCATCACCACAAAATCTTTGCCGCCACACCTAAAAGCTATCGTGATTTGCCCGTGCGTTATGCGGAATATGGTACCTGCTACCGCTATGAAAAATCCGGCGAGCTGATGGGGCTCATGCGGGTGCGTTCCATGCAGATGAATGACGCTCATATTTATTGCACGAAGGAACAGTTCGGAGACGAATTCCGTGCGGTGAACGAAATGTATCTCAAATATTTCCGCATTTTCGGTATCGATAAATATGTGATGCGTCTGTCTCTCCATGATCCGGCGCGGCTTGGTAAAAAATATGTGGATGAACCGGAGCTGTGGCAGGAAACCGAAACCCTCGTGCGCCGGGTCATGCAGGAGAGCGGGATCAATTTTATCGAGGTCCCGAATGAAGCCGCCTTTTACGGGCCAAAAATCGATGTCCAGGTCTGGAGCTCCATCGGCCGCGAGTTTACTCTCGCCACGAATCAGGTGGACTTCGCGGTTCCCGCCCGGTTCGGCCTGGAGTTTACCACGGCGGAGAATGAAAAAGAGACGCCACTCTGTATTCACCGAGCCCCGCTCGGCACGCATGAGCGCTTTATCGGTTTTCTTATCGAACATTTTGCCGGAAAATTCCCCGTCTGGATGGCTCCGGAGCAGGTGCGGATTTTGCCCATTTCAGAAAAACACCTGAAATATGCCGGAACGATCCTGAGAAAGGCCCAGGCAGCGGGGATGCGTGTGACGCTGGATGATAGTGCAGATAAAATCGGTGCTAAAATTCGGCTGGCGCAATTGGCAAAAATACCGTATATGTTAATTATTGGGCAGAAAGAGGCGGAAGAGAAAACGGTCTCCGTCCGGAGTCGGGATGACGGTGATCTGGGCGCTCAGAAACCGGCGGACTTCCTCAAGCGCGTCAAGAATGAGATCCGCCTGCGCTCCCTTGCCTCCAGGGAAAGTTGAGTGCGCACCCGGCTCCAGGCACACCCCCCGGTCGCGCTCCCGCTCCGCCACCCCCGCCACACCCATCTCATCTGTTTTTCATGAAGGATCGTTGCTCCCAGTAGCGTTTCCGATTACTAATAAGGGTATCATCCCCGCCCCAATCACCCCACAAGGAGAAGACACATAAGACCAAGATCGAATCAAAGACGGCCTCAGCGCACCACCTATCAGCACCGGATCAACAACCGGATCCGAGCACGCGACGTGCGCGTTATTGACGGAACCAACGAAACTCAGCTGGGCGTCATGCGCGTGCAGGATGCGATTCGCGCGGCCAAGCAACGCGGCCTGGACCTTGTCGAAGTGGCGCCCAACGCCAACCCGCCCGTCTGCCGCATCATTGACTACGGCAAATTCCGCTACCAGCAGCAGAAGCAGGAAAAAGACCGCAAATCCGCTTCTGCCAAGACCGCGCAGAAGCTCAAGGAGACCAAGCTGCGGGTCAATATTGATACGCATGATTATCAGATCAAAATGCGTCGCGCGGAAGGCTTCCTCATGACGGGGTGTAAGCTGCGTATCCAGCTCCAGTTCAAGGGCCGCGAGATGGCCCACCAGGAACTGGGCTTCAAGCTCCTCGAGCGCGTGGAGAAAGACCTCGATGGGGTCGCTCAGGTGGAGATGGCCCCGCGCAAGAGCGGCCGCCACGTCACCATGGTCATGGCGCCTTACCCTGAACATAAGCGCAAGCCGCGCTGGCAACTGGCCGATGATGAGGAGGAAACAGATTACCTTGATGAGGAGAATCGCGAGGAGGAAGAGTTCCGCGACGTCGAGGATGATGAACTCCATGACGAGCCCGAAACCTTCCCTCACGATCCCGAAAATGAGGACGGCCAGGGCAGTGTGGGTAAAGCTCTTGAAGCCGCTCAGGGTAAACCGGCCAGGCAACACAAACAGAAGCAGTCCAAATACAAGCAGCTCGACCCGGACATCGCCTTCCTGGAAGAAGCTCTCGGCGACGACGATGATGACCATGACGAGGCGGACAGCGGCGCTGAGGAAGAACCGGTGAAAGTAAAGAAGGCGGCCCCGGCAAAGAGCAACTCAGCCCCGATCAAATCCGCTCCCATCAAGGCCGCCCCAATCAAAGCTGCTCCCATCAAGGGCGGCTCATTCTCCGCCATCAAGGAGCCGGAGGATGATCGCGAGCCCACGATCCGGGAACTGCGTACGCACGTCGTTTCGCTCATCTCGGATGAGGACGAAGACGAAAGCAAGACGCCGCCGACCGGGAAAGCGCCCGGCATCCCGGCAAAGAAATCCGCCGCTTCAAAGGCGCCGCCGGAGAAGGTGAGCCCGGCTTCGTCCAAGGCGAAGGAAACAGCGCCATCGAAGGCCGCGGATACAGCTTCGGCGAAGGAAAAGGCCCCCGCGGCATCCGCCCAGGGCGGCAAGAAAGCGGATTCCTCCGAAGCGACCCCCGCCAAAAAGTCTGGCGGCACAAAAACCGCCGGGGCCGCCAAAACGTCTTCCCCGGCCCGGAAATCCCCCGGTAGCACCGCCGCCGCGGCAGGTTCAAAAGCATCCAAAACTGCCTCCACCTCAGCCAGCAGCGGAAGCGGTGCCAAAGGCAAAACCGCCGATTCTTCAGCCGCGAAGAAGACAAAATCCAGCTCCAGCGCAGGGACCAGGACCAAGCCCGCCTCAACCACCGCGGGGACGGCCGCGAAAAAAAAGGCGCCCGGCAAAAGCAAGACGGCCAAGACTGAATCAACGGCGAGCAGTTAAGGAAACGACTCAAATAGAAACCCCGGCCCGGAGGATTTTCTCCGAACCGGGGTCGTGTTTGATTCTGTTTTCTTAACCTCGAACCTCAGCCAGCCTGTTACTTCTTGGCCGCTTCACGTTCCTTGGCTTCCTTCATCACCACTTCCGCAATATTCGGCGGGCATGGGGCATAATGGGCAAACTCCATGGAGAACTGCCCACGGCCTGAGGTCATCGTCCGCAGATCACCAATGTAACCAAACATCTCGCTCAGAGGACAATCCGCCTTCACGCGGACACCGGTCGGCGTGCTGAGCTGGTCTTTGATCATTCCGCGGCGCCGGTTCAGGTCACCGATGACATCCCCCATGTGATCTTCGGGGGTGAAGACGTCCACGTGCATGATCGGTTCGAGAATCTGCGGCTTGGCTTTCGGTAAGGTCTGACGGTAGGCATTTCTTGCCGCAATCTCATAGGCAATCGCTGAGGAGTCCACGGCGTGGAACCCGCCATCCGTCAAGGTTACCTTGAGGTCGACGGTCGGGTATCCTGCCAGCACACCCTTTTCCGTGGAGATCTTGAAGCCATACTCCACTGACGGCCAGAACTCACGCGGCACATTTCCACCGGTTACCTTGGATTCAAACAGGAAGCCTTCGCCCGCTTCGTTCGGCTCAACAATATAGTCGATCTTCGCATACTGCCCGGAGCCACCACTCTGCTTCTTGTGCGTATAGGAATCCTCCACCCGCGCGGTGATGGTTTCCCGGTAGGCCACCTGTGGCTTGCCCACTTCCACCTCCACCTTGTGCGTCCGCTTGAGAATGTCCACTTTGATGTCCAGGTGCAGCTCACCCATCCCCTTAAGAATGGTCTCTCCGCTGTCCTGATCCGTCTCGACGCGGAAGGATGGATCTTCCTGGATCATCTTGCCCAGGGCCACGCCCATCTTCTCGGCGTTGCCCTTGTCTTTCGGCTGCACCGCCACGGAAATCACCGGATCCGGGAAAACCATCGGCTCCAGGGTCGCCGGATTCTTCGCGTCCGCCAGGGTATGACCGGTCTGAATGTTCTTCAGCCCCACCAGCGCCACGATGTCACCCGCTTGCGCGAACTCGACCTCTTCCCGGCTGTTGGCGTGCATCAGCACAATGCGTCCGACCCGCTCCGTTTTGCCCGTCGCGGTGTTCATCACGCTCACCCCTTTGTGCAGGCGCCCGGAGTACACGCGGACAAAGGTCAGCGCGCCGAAGGGGTCGTCCATAATCTTAAAGGCGAGCGCCCGTAGCGGCTTCTCCGGATCAACGATCGCAAACTGCCCGGTCTCATTACCTTCCAGGTCCACCTCAGGCTGCGGCTTGACCTCCGTCGGGTTCGGCAGGTAATCCACCACCGCGTTCAGCACCAGCTGGACGCCCTTATTCTTAAAGGATGATCCACAGTAGGTCGGAAAGAAATCCAGGTTGATCGTCCCTTTCCGCACGAGCCTCTTGATCGTTTCCACATCCGGCTCTTCGCCATCCAGATATTTCTCCATCACCTCGTCATCCTGCTCCACCGCCGTTTCGATCAGCTTCTCGCGCCACTCTTCCACCGCCTCTTTCATGTCGGCTGGCACTTCCTTGATCACATAGTTCAGCGGATCACCTGTCTCATCCCATACCCAGGCTTCCCGCGTCAGCAGGTCTACCACGCCGATAAATTCGCTTTCCGTGCCGATCGGCAACACCATCACCAGCGGCTTGGCCGCCAGCACGTCCTCGACCTGTTTCACCACTCGGAAGAAGTCTGCCCCGATCCGGTCCAGCTTGTTCACATAGATCACCCGCGCCACCTCGGAGTCATTCGCGTAGCGCCAGTTGGTCTCAGATTGCGGTTCAACCCCGCCGGAGCCGCAGAACACGCCAATGCCCCCATCGAGCACCTTCAGCGAACGGTAGACCTCAATCGTGAAGTCCACGTGCCCCGGGGTATCGATGATATTCAAGCGATGATCGTTCCAGAAACAGGTCGTCGCCGCGGACTGAATCGTGATGCCCCGCTCCTTTTCCTGATCCATGAAGTCCGTCGTGGCCGCACCATCATGCACCTCCCCGATTTTGTGCACCTTTCCGGTGAGCTTCAGGATTCGCTCCGTGGTGGTTGTTTTTCCCGCGTCAACATGGGCAAAGATCCCGATGTTGCGATACAGGGCGAGGTCAGTGGCTTCGAGTGTGGCGGTTGCGCTCATGGCTTGTCTTGATGATGGGCGGAGACGCTCGCAGGCCCAGCCTGGACTGGGGAAAATCGCTCCGAGGATTCGGCTCGATTCGGCTGGGTAAGGTGCGGCGCGCGTCCCGTTCGGGTTGCTGATGAGGGATGGATTTGGATGGTTGTCGGCGCTTCCCTCAAGCGCAGAGAGGATTCATAGCGCTTCGCACAGAAACTGCAACTGCCAGCTTCACCTTAACCTCACCCGCTTTGTGACATTATTGCCACGGAAAAGCATCCGCTCTTCCCGTCCCGCGGATGCGGCAAGCCAGTCAACCTCTTCTCCGTCGCCGTATCGCGACGTAAATGCCAAGTATTCCAGCGACCATGGTCACAGCGCTCGGCTCAGGGATTTCGTTGATTTCAAACGTTAGATCCTGAATGCTCAGTCCAACCAAGCTACTGGGGAAGCTATCTACAGCCCCTCCAAGATCCATGACAAGCTCATAACTTCCTGCTGGCAGGAAACCGGTTTCGGAAAGACTCTCTGAAAGATTCGTGCCTGCGGCAGGAAAACCGTTGCCCAACTGAAATGCCTGCGCCGTTGTATTGATATCGGTCAGGCTGATTTGATAGCCCACGTCAATCTGCTGCGGCACCGCAACCGTGGAAGATCCCAACACCATTCCGCTCAACTCATAGTTAAAGGGGAGGCTTGTTGTAAAACCGATTGTTAGGACCTCATTCATATTCCGGGTGAGCCCATCGACTTCAAAACCTGCCGCAAACCTCGGACTCGAATTTCCAAAAGGATCAAACGCGAACACATTGTAAACGCCCTCTACGTTGAAGGTGTTTCCACCTTCAAACTCTGTCGATATTTGAGCGCGTTCAGTGACCTCGAGGTCGCCCATGCTTGCACTTGCCATATCCTCCACCATCAATGAGTTTGTTGTGCCAACCACAAGATCTGACGCGAAATCGGTAATCCACGTACTTGGATTATTCGGATCAACCAGCACGATCGCTCCAAGGTCATAGCTTATCGTCATCGTATCCAGCGTAACGGCCTCAGAATCGCGCAGCATGCTCAGCCCGCTGACAAGGAACAATAGTCCCCAAAAACACAATGCCCTTGTCCAAGAGGACAAATGCCGATACACAATAGTTACTGAGGACCTGTTCATACTGTAATAGTGTATCAGATCCGCATTCACTCTACAAGCTTAGAAGGCTCATCCTTTGTTACTATGCTGTAACATTACACACCTGATCCTTCACTCACAGCAGGACTTTATTGCCAACAGCCTCCAACATCCCTCTCGCATTCATCTTCCATCAATCTTCATGGGCTATCCTGCTGCGACCTTGTCATTGCCATCTCAAATGTAGCCTGCATCTTAATCATGATGACTCCCCGACGTCACTATTTATCGATCATTATTGTTCTTCTCAGCCTCCTGGCGAACCCACGAAGCGATGTCGCCGCCGAAGCCCCTGCCCCTCCAAAAGTTTTTTCAATAAAATTCACCCCGGACGTTCCGGACGCCCCGGACGTGTCGCAAGGCCCCTTCTTTTGGGCTAGGTTAAATGGTCGCTGCACGTCTCTCATCGTCCCATTCTTCCTTCCCGCCCGGTCCATCCCACCCGCCTGAGTATCACCAGCCCATTCCTGCCCCCTTCCATTGACATGCCCCCCCCAAAAAACCGGCCTCTCTCCTTG